>CAZUJU010000013.1:0-66073 GCA_964620675.1 uncultured Thiotrichales bacterium
CCTGCGGGCCGGCCTGTGGCCGTTCAATTCGCTCCTGCGAATGAGTACTCCGGGCCTCCTGCCCTCCGCCCTGGGGGCCGGCCTGTTGGCCGTTCAATCCGCTCCTGCGAATGAGTGCACGGCCTTGGGGGCGCATGGCTGCGTGGCAACGCCCTGGAATGGAACAACTATTCCGCGTCGTTGCGCGTTGCGAACACCTTCCATGGCGTTCGCCCTTCGGGCCAGCGCACGGCTGTCCAAATCCACTCCTGGCGGATTTGTACCCCGCACCCCGAATACCGCGCACTCGCGCAAGTCCAACCGCGGATTCCAGGATGATCGGCGCGGAGCCTTCGAACGACGTTCGATTTCGCGGGTCCAGATGGCGTCCGGCGGCCCTTGCCGGAGTCGGGGCCGTTCGTTCCGAATTCACCGGTTCTCGTCTCGTAAAAGCCACAGGTCGGGCGCCGCGGACGCCGCGCGACATGTGCGCGAGGTAAGATCCGGGCGTTTTGACTCAGGGTCGAGAACGGAGACAAGGAATGTCGTTGCAGGGGTTATCTAAAAAGGGCGTGATTCTGTTTGGCGTACTGACGGCGCTCGCCGGCTGCGGGGGTGGTGCGGGGGGCGGTGAGGCGGTCGGCGCGGCGCGGTTGGTCCCGCAGGCGGGTGCGGATTCGGCGCCGACTTCGGACGGGGCGGCTGTGCTGATCGGGCGTGCCGCCATGGGGACGCTGAACGGGGCCGAGATCCGCGTGCAGGCACTCAACGCCGACGGTACGCCGCGCACCACGGCTGCCACAACGGTAACCGCGGCGGATGGAGCCTATCGTGCCGAGCTCGCGGCGAACGATGCGGGCGGCCCGCTGCTCGTCAGCGCTCGCGGCGGAAGAATGCAATGCGATACCCGGCTGGGCTGCGGCAACGTCGCCTACGGTGCCTGGCTCGACGCCGATTCGGCGTTCACGATGTCCGCGTTGGTGCCGAACGCGGAACCAGGTCAGACCACGGTGGCCCATGTCACGCCCTTTACCGAGATGGCGGTGGCACGTGCGGGCGCCGAACGGGAGCGCGGCGCGGCGATGACCCGCGCGTTGGCCGGCGCCGCGAATCACGAGGTCGGCGCGCTGCTTGGCGGAATCGACGTGTTACGCGTCGCACCGGTGGACGTGACCGCTCCGGCTCCGAGTCCGGAGTTGGAGTCCAACGGTGTCGGCTACGCAGCGCTGATCGCGGGGGTCGCGCGCTTGGCCGCGGAGCGCGGCGGACAACCCGCCGCGTTCAGGAACACGCTGGATGATTTGGCGCGCTCGTTCCGCTCTGGCCAGCTCGTCAACCGCGAAGACCCCCATGCGCCGGATCCCGCCAAGATCTCGCTCGCCGAACTGGCGGCGGCGGCGAATGCCGAGGTGCTCGGCAACGCGGCGTTTCAAGAAAGCCTGGCGTTACTGAACGAGCTTGCCGGCGTGGCCGCACGCGGCAATCCCGGCGAGTGGGTCGACCCGCGACCCGATCCGGCCGCCGATGGCACTGCCGAAGCGCGCGCGCGGCGCTTGCTCGACGGGCTACGGCCGTGGGTGCAACAGATCCGCGCGTTGGAGCGTCCGGCCGAGGCCTATACCGGCAAACTCCAGGCAGCGTTGGGGCTCGGGGATGACTTCGGCGACCTGCTCGATGATCTGGGCGAGACCCTGGCCCAGGTCGGGTTGAATTTGCGGGGCGAGGGAACCGACACCGGCGCGCTCACCCTGAACGGCGATGCTGCCGGCATCGATGTGCGCGGCAACGCGACCCGTGGCGCCGCGGCGGCGCTGCGCATTATGCCCGGCTTGACGCCCAACGGCGGCGACACCGCCGCGCAGTTCAGTCTGACTGGGTCGATCGCCAGCGCGGATGTCAGAATGGATTTCGTCACGCCCATGGCAGTGACGCTCGCGCGGCAACCGTCCACCGTGGCCGGCGAGCCGCCGGTGCTGACGATTGCCCGGATCGACCTTGCTGGCGCGGTACGGATCTCGCGCCAGACCGGCGCCAACCCGGCGAATTTCCTGGGTCGCTTGGCGACCGTGATCACACCGGTCAGATATGAGACCGCGCTTGGCCCCGCGGCCGACCTGTTGGCGCTGCACCTCGACCTGCAGGGAATCGTCAGTCACGGCAGCGACAGCTTCGAGGTCCTCGTCCGCGCGACCCTGCGCAACGTCGAGACGCTTGCCGCGCGAACGGGCATCACGCGCTACGAAGGCGAACGCCCGCGGCATCGCGCGGACTTCGGCTTCGCGGTCGGCTTCGACACCCAACTCGGCGCCGCGACCCCCGCACGCATCACCCTCGCCGGTACCCGAACCGGCCTCGCGCGCGGCGAGATCGGTGTACGTCTGCGTCAAAACGACGTGCGTTTGCGGGCGACCCGCGCCAGTGACGGTGCGGTCACGTTCGCCAACGACCTCGGCGCCGAACTCGAGATCGCCGCGCTGACCAACGAACTCACCGGCGATCTGCGCGTCGACGGCATCCGCATGGGAAGCCTGCGTATCCTTAACGGCCTGCCGGCCGTGCAACTCGATGACGGCAGCGTCGAAATGCTGTTCTGAACCGTCCGCGCCGAGCCGCGAGGTCGCGTTTCTGGCTTAGACAGAAGTAATTCCGGCATACCGAATGCCTATCAGCGCCGGCGCAGGGCGACGTGGTTGCGAATCAGTGCCCGTGCGTTGCGTCGCACGTTTCCGTCCACCGCTTCGCGCAGCCATTCGTGGACCAGGCCGAGCAGGAACACCATGCTGTCGGTGCCGAGCAGGCTGGGTTCCAGGCCGGCGCGCAGCAAGCCGCGGGTGGCGGCGCGGGTGTAGGCGGCGCTGAGGTTGTCGCGCAGGCATTGGTGCGAGCTGACGATTTCGGCAACGAGCGGGGCGAATGCGCCTACGAACTCGCAGCGTAGGGTGATGACTTCGAGTGTTTCGCGCACTTCAGAGTCGGTTTCGAGCACTTCAATCACGTGGCCCATTGCGGTCTCGATTGCGTCCAGCGGGTCCGATTGCGCGGGATCGGCCAGGCAGGCGTCGACGGTGTCGGCGAGCGGGCGGAGGCTGTGTTCCTTCATTGCGTAGAACAGTTCCGTCTTGTTCGCGAAATGCCAGTAGACCGCGCCGCGCGTGACGCCGGCTTCGGTGGCGACCCGTTCCAGGGTCGCGCGGCCGACGCCTTCGCGTGCGAACACGCGCCGGGCGGCGTCGAGGATGCCCTCGCGAGTCTGGTCGGCGGCGGCCTTTGTCCTGCGTACCATGGGGTTGCATTTACATACAAGCTTGAATGTATGTACCTTAGCACGGAAAAATCACCCCGGAGATTTTCCATGTTCCGCGTCCGCGCTTGTTTTCGCCGTTCGTTCGGCTGCGTTGCCTTGTTGTCGCTGCTGACTGTCGCCGGGTGTTCCGGGCCGGGTGAAGATGCACCCAAGGCGGGCGGCGGGGGACCTGGCGCGATGCCGCCGCTGCCGGTGACGGTGCTCGCGGCGGCGCCAACTGAGGTACCGGTGACGATCGAGGCGGTGGCACAGACCGAAGGCGCCAAAGAAGTCGAGGTCCGCGCGCGGGTCGGCGGCATTCTGCTCAAGCAGGATTATCGGGAAGGTCAGGAGGTCGCCGCGGGCGCGCCGTTGTTCCAGATCGACCCCGCGACCTACCGCTTGGTGAAGCAGCAGGCGCAGGCGCGTGTCGTCCAGGCGCAAGCGCAGGCGGCGCAGGCCCAGCGTGACCTCAAGCGGATGCAGGAGCTGGTCACGACCAAAGCGGTGAGTCGTAAGGAGGTCGACGATGCCCAGTCCACGCTCGATATCGCCAAGGCCACCGTGCTTGTCGCCGAGGTGGCGCTCAAGGAGGCCGAGCTGAATCTCGACTACAGCGAGGTGCGGGCGCCGATCCGGGGCATCGCCGGGCGCTCGACGCCGTCGATCGGGGCGTTGATCAACACCACCGACAACAGCCTGTTGACGACTCTGGTGCAGATCGATCCGATCCGGGTGAACTTCGGTCTTGCGCCGAGCGAGATCGCGAAGCTGCCGGGTGGTCGGGTCAGCCCCGAGGGGGTGGAAAAGGTCGAGTTGATCCTGCCCGACGGCAGCACTTACGCCGCAGCGGGGAAATTGGATTTCGTGGCCGCGGGCGTGGATCCGAGCCTCGGTACCCTCCAGCTGCGTGCCGAGTTTCCAAACCCCGAGCGCCAGCTGTTGCCGGGCCAGTTCGTGCGTGCGCGCCTGCACCTCGGGCAGCGCGACGGGATCTTCCAGGTGCCGCAAAACGCGGTGATCGAGAACGACAAGGGGCGCTTCGTGTTCGTGGTCGGCGCCGACAACACCGCGCAGATGCGGCCGGTCGAACTGGGTGCGTGGTACGGCAAGGATTGGATTGTCACCGGCGGCTTGCAGGCGGGTGATCAGGTGATTATCGACAATTTGATGAAACTGCGTCCGGGCGCGGCGGTCAACCCGCGCACGCCGGGCGTGGCACCCGGGGAGGGCCAGCAGGCACCCGCCGGTGCGCCGCCGAAGCCGGCCACCGACCCGTCCGCCAAAGCGGCGGGCAACTAGCAGCGAGGGCGCGCCATGTCACATTTTTTTATTGGCCGGCCGATCTTCGCGGCGGTTATCTCGATCATCATCGTTATCGCCGGTTTGGTGGCGTCGTTCACCTTGCCGATCGCGCAGTATCCCGAGATCGCGCCGCCGACCGTCGTGGTCTCCGCCGCTTATCCGGGCGCGAGCGCCGAGACCCTGGCCCGGACCGTCGCCGCGCCGATCGAGGAACAACTCTCAGGCGCCGAGGGCTTGATGTATTTCAGCTCGGCCTCGACCTCGAACAACACCGTGACCATCACCCTCACGTTCGAGGTCGATACCGACCCCGACGCCGCGGTGGTTGATGTGAACAACCGGGTTTCGACCGCACTGCCGCGTCTGCCCGAGGAGGTTCGGCGCAACGGCGTGACGGTGCAGAAGCGCTCGGCGAATATTTTGATGGTCGCGGTATTGAACTCGACCGATGGCCAGTTCGACACGCTCTATCTGGCCGATTACGCCCAGCTCAATGTGCTGGACGAACTCAAGCGCGTCCCCGGTGTCGGCGATGCGCAGCTGTTTGACTCCGGTTACGCGATGCGGGTCTGGATTCAGCCGGATCGGATGGCACAGCTCGGCATTACGACCAGCGACGTGACCAACGCGCTGCGCGCGCAGAACGCGCAAAACGCCGCCGGGCGCATCGGCGGGGCGCCGAGCCCGGAGTCGCAACAGCTCACCTACACCGTGACGGCGAAAGGGCGCTTGCTCGAACCGGAGGAATTTGAGCAGATCGTGATCCGCGCTGATGGACCGAAAGGCGTGGTGCGCTTGCGCGATATCGCCCGGGTCGAACTCGGCGCCGAGGCCTACGTGCGCAAGGCGACCGTGAACGGCGAACCGATCGTGGCGATGGCGGTGTTCCTGCAAACCGGCGCCAATGCGCTGGATACCGCGGCCGCGGTCAAGGCGCGGCTGGATCAGCTGCAACAGAGCTTTCCGCCCGGTGTTGTCTACCTGGTGCCGTACGACACGACCCTGTTTATCGATGCCTCGATCAAGGAGGTGATCATCACCCTCGCCGAGGCAGCATTACTGGTGGTGCTGGTGGTGTTTGTGTTCCTGCAAAACTGGCGCGCGACCTTGATTCCGATCATCGCGGTGCCGGTGAGTCTGATCGGGACCTTTGCCGGGCTGTATGCCTTCGGGTTTTCGATCAATACCCTGACGCTGTTCGCGATGGTGTTGTCGATCGGGATTGTGGTCGACGATGCGATCATCGTGCTGGAGAACGTCGAGCGGCATATGCGGGTCGATAAGCTCGCGCCGCGCGCGGCGGCGATCCAGGCGATGCGCGAGGTTTCAACCGCGGTGGTCGCGATCGTGCTGACCCTGTGTGCGGTGTTTGTGCCGGTGGCCTTTCTCGGCGGCATCGCCGGCTTGCTGTATCAGCAATTCGCGGTGACGGTTGCGATTTCGGTCGTGATTTCGGGTCTGGTCGCACTTACATTGACGCCGGCGCTCTGTGCGTTGTTGTTGAAGCCGCATCAGGAGTCGAAGCTGTTCCATCCGTTCAATGTGTTTTTTGACGCGGCGACGCGGGGCTACCTCGGCGTGGTGCGCTTCAATCTACGCCACGGGGTGCTTGGGTTGCTGATCTTCATCGGCGTGATTGCCGGTGCGTTCGGGCTGCTGCGGGTGGTGCCGGGGAGTTTCGTGCCGGCTGAGGATCAAGGGGTGCTGATCGGGATGCTGATGCTGCCCGACGGCGCGACGATGGATCGCACCGGCGCCGCGGGTGATCGCTTTCAACAGGCGGTGTCGCAGGATCCGGCGGTGGCCAACGTGTTCGTCGTGCGCGGGCTCGATTTCATCACCGGCAACAACCGCAGCAGCGCCGGGACGACTTTCATCACCTTCATCCCGTGGGATGAGCGCACCAGTTTCGCCGGCGATCTGGCGAAGAAATTTACCGGCATTGGCATGGGTTTGCCGGACGGGATGGCGCTCGTGTTCAACCCGCCGGCGATCCGCGGCATCGGCAATGCTGGGGGCTTCGAGGCCTATGTCCAGAACCGAGCCGACGGCGATCCGGCGCGGCTGGCGAAGGTGCTGGATGAATTTACCGCTGCGCTGAAAAAGCGGCCTGAGCTGGCGATGGTCAACAGCTTCTTCCGCGCGAATTCCGCGCAATTGTTCGTCGAAGTCGACGAGGCCAAGGCGCTGGCGCAGGGCCTCAGCCTCACCAGCATCTACGAAACCTTGCAGAGCACGATGGGCGCGCTCTACGTCAACGATTTCAACCGCGCGGGGCGCACCTACCGGGTGCAGATGCAAGCCGACGCGCCGTATCGCATGCAGCCCGAAGACGTGGTCCGGCCGTACGTCCGCAACGCGGCCGGCGAGATGGTGCCGCTGGCCTCGGTGGTGACGGTCAAGACCGTCTACGGTGCGGAGTTCGTCGAGCGCTATAACGGATTCGTCGCTGCTAAGGTCATGGGCAGTGGCGTCGACGGCATGAGTTCCGGCGCGGTGATCCGCATCATCGAGGAAGTCGCCGCCGAAACCCTGCCCGAGGGGTTCAACCTCGACTGGACCGGTCAGGCCTACCAGGAAAAGCGCACCGGCAACGCCTCGGTATTCGCGTTCGGTTTCGCGATCGTGATGGTGTTCTTGATCCTCGCCGCGCAGTACGAACGCTGGTCGCTACCGATCGCGGTGGTCATGGCGGTACCGTTCGCGCTCACCGGCGCCTTGCTCGGCGTGTTGCTGCGCGGCATGCCGAACGACATCTATTTCCAGATCGGCTTGATCGTGCTGATCGGCCTCGCGGCGAAAAACGCGATCCTGATTGTCGAGTTCGCTGCGCAAAAGCAGGCGGCCGGCCTGAGCGCGTACGACGCCGCGGTCGAAGCCGCACGCTTGCGCTTCCGCCCGATCATCATGACCTCACTCGCGTTCATTCTCGGCGTGCTGCCGCTCGCACTCTCCAGCGGTGCGGGCGCCGCCGCGCGCCGCTCGATGGGCACCGGCGTGGTGTTCGGCATGCTCGCCGCGACCTTTATCGCCACTTTGTTCATTCCGCTGTTCTTCAAGTGGCTTAGCCGCGGCCAAACGACTCGGCGCGAAACCGCTGGAAGCGAGAACGCGCAGTTGCGTGACGCCGACGGGGCGGATGAACGCGGCGGTTCCTGACGATCGACAACGCGCGTTTCCCCTCGGAGAAAAGGGGAAACGCGCGCGGCGTATCGCGGTTTCAGCCGCCGCGGCGACGATTCACCATCCTGGCTAGAGGCACGGATTCAACGGGTCGCGTTCGCGGGGTGTTGACGGTGAATGCGGCAGGTTCAGACTTCCTGATCCCTCGCTCATTGGCATTGGCACCCATTTCGTAGGTTGGGCTGACGAAGGAAGCCCAACCTACATGTATGATGCCACCACCCATTCCGGATATCGGCTCCAGAAGCCGGAAGGGATCAGGAAATCTGAGGTTGTTGATTTTGCGATGCACCGCTATTCGATGAGTGATTTCGATCCCGCGCCGACCGAGTCAACCCGACCCCCGCCGCAATCTGGCGTGGCGATCGGAGGTGGTTGTGATTCGCGCCGCCGCGATGCCTTCGCGCTAACCCGTTGCCCGTGTAACGATCTCCTTCATTTCGTTGATGGAGTGCGCGCGCAGGGTTTGTAGTCGGGTATTGCCGAGTGAGGCAACCCGGATGAGTGCGGCCGCTGCGGCGTCACACCGGTGGTGTGAGAGGGCGACGGGGGTAACCCCGTCCCCTACTCGATATCTCAGCCACCTATCGCCAGGGCGCGAAGCGCTTCGGTGGCAACGGTGAGCATCGCGAGATCGGGTTTGCCATTGGTGCTGGCCCGCAGCTCGGTGATGATTGCGTGATAGCGCGTAAAGGGCACGGCGTGCGCATCGCGCCAATTGGCGAGTTGGGTCGGCACGTCCAGCGGATCGGCGTCGTCGCCGCGGTGGAGCACCTGCTCGGTGATTCGACGCCGGCTGCGATTGGCGTCCTCGCGCAATGAGGTCCGCACCCCGCGTTTCCAGCGATTATCGCGCGGAAGTTCGCGCAGGCGTTCGCCGAGCCAGGCGAGATCGAGAAAGTCACCGAGGGCGTAATGGATCAGCGCGACTTGTTCGACCGCGTGACCATCTTGGCGAGCAACCGCCGCGATATCGAGCGCGACGATCGCCGGGTCAAGGTTGGCGATCTGCCAAGCGAGTTCGGGCGGGGCGCCGCGATCGATGAGCGCCTGCGCGGCGCGTTCGAGTTGCTGGCGGCCTTCGCCGCATAAGGCATACGGCAGCAGGCCGAGCACCTCGTCGGTCACGGGTTGAAACTGGGTGGCGGTGGCGCACACCGGGAGCGCGCCGGGGTGTTGTCGCAGTAGCCAGCGTGTCGCGCGGTCGAGCAGGCGTCGAATCTCGAATTGCATGTCGAGCTGCACATCGGCAAACCGGACTGCATCGAGCGTATCGATCGCGGCCCACAGGGCGTCGGTGCGGAAGACCTCGCGCGCAATGAGGTAGGCACGCACGATCGCCGGGATGGCGGCGTCGGTTTCATCTTCCATGCGCTGGATGAAGGTCCCGCCCATTCGATCGATGACCTGGTTGGTGAGATGGGTTGCGGTGATCTCCTGGCGCAGCGAATGTTGCTCCATGGCGGGTTGAAACGCAGGTTGCAAACCGGCGGGAAAATAATCGTAGAGTTCGCGGCGCAGGAAATCGTCGCCTTGCAGATCGGACTCGACCAGCGCCTGATAGGTGCGGATCTTGCTGTAGGCGAGCAGCACCGCGATTTCCGGTCGAGACAGGCCGCGTTTGTCGCTCTCGCGCTGAATCAGGGCCGCGTTGGTCGGCAAGGCCTCGAGCTGGCGGTCGATTCGCCCTTCTTGTTCCATGCGTTCGATCATGCGCAAGTGATCGTACAAAAAATAACCGGCGTAGCGTTCGGCGAGGCTGATGGCTTGGGTTTGCCGCTCGTTGCCGCGCAACACCAACTGCGCGACCGCCTCGGTCATGTCCTGGAGGCACTGGTTGCGCTGTTTGAGCGTGAGGTCACCGTCGGCGACAGTTTGATCGAGCACGATCTTGATATTGACCTCGTGGTCCGAGCAGGCGACGCCACCGGAGTTGTCGATTGCGTCGGTGTTGATGCGGCCGCCGTTCAATGCGTATTCGATTCGTGCGCGTTGCGTCAATCCCAGATTGCCGCCTTCGCCGATCACCGCGCAGCGCAATTCGTCGGCATTGATGCGCAGCGGATCGTTGGTGCGGTCGCCGACGTCCGCGTGGCTCTCGGCACCGGCCTTGACATAAGTACCGATGCCGCCGTTCCAAAGCAGATCGACCGGCGCCCGCAGCAGCGCCCGGATCAGGTCGTGCGGGCTGAGTCTGGCGCTTTCGATCGCAAGCGCGGCGCGTGCCGCTTCGCTCAAGTGGATACTTTTCGCGCTGCGGGCGTAAACCCCGCCGCCGGCCGAAATCACGCTGGCGTCATAGTCCTGCCAGCTCGACCGCGGCAGCGCGAACAGGCGCTCGCGTTCGCGGAACGTGGCCTCCGGATCGGGGTCGGGGTCGATAAAAATATGTTGGTGGTTGAACGCGGCGAGCAACCGGATCTGGCGCGATTGCAGCATCCCATTGCCAAACACGTCGCCCGACATGTCACCGATCGCAATCACGTTGAATGGCGCGGTTTGGACGTCCTTGCCCATCTCGGCGAAATGGCGCCGCACCGAAATCCAGGCACCGCGTGCGGTGATCCCCATTTTCTTGTGGTCGTAGCCCCGCGAGCCGCCCGAGGCGAATGCATCACCGAGCCAGAATCCGTATTCCGCAGCGATCTCGTTGGCGAGATCCGAGAAACTCGCCGTACCCTTGTCGGCGGCCACGACCAGGTAGGGGTCGTCGCCGTCGCGCCGTACGACCTCGGGTGGCGGGACCACGGTGGTGCCAACCCGGTTGTCGGTGAGATCAAGCAGGCCGTGAATGAAGCTGCGGTAACAGCGGATGACTTCCTGCTGTACCTCGTCGCGACCCGCGGTCGGGGACAGTTTTTTCGCGACGAATCCCCCTTTGGCGCCGACCGGTACGATCAGGGCATTTTTAATCATCTGCGCCTTCATTAATCCGAGCACCTCGGTGCGGAAATCCTCGCGTCGGTCTGACCAGCGCAAGCCGCCGCGCGCAACGACCCCGCCGCGCAGGTGCACCCCTTCGACATGGGGCGCGTAGACAAAAATCTCGTATTTCGGGCGCGGTTGCGGCAGTTCCGGCACTTGCGCCGAGTCGAATTTGAGCGCGAGCTGGGGCTTGGGTTCGCCGTTGGTGTCGAGCTGAAAATAATTGGTGCGCAGCGTCGCTCGCAGGGTGTTGAGAAACAGCCGCAGGATGCGATCTTCGTCGAGACTGGCGACGCCGTCGATGGCCTGTTCGCAGCGCGCGATGCGTTCCTGCTGTTGGCTGGTGCTCGCGGATTCCCGTGGCGAGAGCAGGCTGTGAAATAACTCGGTCAACTGCCGGGCGATACCGGGATTGCGCAGTAAAACGTCCTCCATGTACGTCTGACTGAACGGCACGCGCGTTTGTAACAGGTATTTGCAGTAGGCCCGCAACAACACGACTTCACGCCAATCGAGTCCGGCGAGGAGGATCAGCGCATTGAACCCGTCGCTTTCCATTTGTCCGGCGCAGATCCGCGCGAAGGCTTCCTGAAAACGCTCTTTGACTTCGGGAATGTCGATATCGACCTTGACCACCGGCGCCAGGTCGAAATTAAGGATCCAGCAATCCCCGGTCGTCGCGGACCGGATTTCATAGGGCGTGGCACCGAGCACCTTGAGCCCCATTCGTTCCAGCATCGGCAGCACATCTGATAGCGGCAGCGCCCGCGCCCGGCCATAGAGCTTGAAGCGCAGGTCGGCGCTGGCCTCTGGTGGGCGATACAGGTGCATCGCGAGTGGCCGGTCCGCGGTGATGGATTCGATCCGTTGGATATCGAGCACCGCCGTGCGCGGCGTGCATTCGTCGCGGTAGCCGAGCGGGAAGGCCTCGCCGTAGCGCTCGAACAGTACCAGCCCCGCGCTTTCGCCGAATACCTCGCGCAGCTCCTGACGCAAGACATCCGCCCACGCCAGCGTCGCCTCGACAAGGATCGCTTCCAGTGCGCGGGTATCGAATGCCCGCGGCGGCCCCGGTTCGGTCCAGACGATGAAGTGAACCTGGGCCGTGACGCCTTCCGTGAATTGAATGTTGAATTCGGAACCGGTCCCATCGAATTGCCGGATCAGGATGCCTTGCATGCGCTTGCGCAATTGGGTGTCGTAGCGATCGCGGGGCGCGAACACCAGTACGCTGACAAACCGGCCGTAGGCGTCCGGGCGGACATAGACCTTGAGTTTCTGGCGACCCTGATGGCTCAGGATGCCGATGGCGGTGTCGTGCAGTGTGGCGATATCGGACTGAATCAACTCGTCACGCGGCAGGGTGTGCAGGATATGTTCCAGCGCCTTGCTGGCGTGGCCGGCGGGATCGAACGCCGCACGCGCGATGATGCCAGCCAGTTTGTGCCGCAGGAGCGGGATCTGGCTCGGGCGCGCGTCGTACGCGGCCGAGGTGTAGAGCCCCTGAAAGCGCCACTCGCCGCGGACTGCGCCGTGCGCGTCGAAGCGTTTGACGCCGACGTAATCGAGCTGAACCGGGCGGTGCACGGTCGACAGCACCGCCGATTTGGTCAGCACCAGCGGGTTGGGCCGTAGCGCCAGCGCGCGCAGGTGAGGTGGAATACGCAACACCGATTTCACCGTCCGCAGGCGAAAGATGCCGAGCGCGGAAGCCTTCGTTTGCTCAAGATACTCGCCGTCTTGATCGCGCCTCAGATCGAACTCGCGAAACCCGATGTAGGTAAAGTGGTGATCGTCCAGCCAACGCAGGAATGCGAGGGTTTCGTCAAGCTCGGTGCGTGGCCCCGGCAGCTCGGTGGCCAAGGACTCCAGCTCGGTAATCGCCGCTTGCATCCGGGTACGCAGGCGCGGCCAGTCATCGACCACGGCACGGATGTCCGCGAGGATGGCGAGGAGTTCCACCCGCAAGGCCTCGCGCTCAGCGGCACTTGCGAGGGGGTCGATTTCAAATCGCATCCAGGCTTCCCGGGTCGCGGCGTCGTCGGCGATCTCCTCCGCCAATCCGCGCATCGCACCATCGCCGTCGCGCAGCACCGCGAAGGTCGGGTGAACCAACGCGTGCAGGGTCAGGCGGCGCTGGCTGAGGGCCATGCTCAGCGAGTCCACGAGGAACGGCATGTCGTCGGTGATCACCTCGACCACGGTGTGCGGCGACCGCCAACCATCCTGTTCGAACACCGGGTTGTAGACCCGCAGTACCGGGGTGCCGGGCATACGCCGTTCCGCGGTGTGCCAATGGGACAGCAGCGCGCCGTAAAGATCTTCCGCTGCGACGGATTCGAGGTCTTCTAGCGCGGCCCCGGCGTAGTAGCGTTCGGCGATGCGTTCGAGCGCGGGGTGGGCACGGTCAGCGATCCGGGTGCGGATGCGTTCGCGCAGATTATCGAGAATCGTCTGGCGTTTTATTTCGTCCACGACTGTCCTATTGAGTTGAAAAGCACTTCATTCACTTTCGTGGCGAGGGCGTAGCTCTGTGGGATGAAAGCCGCTCCAGGTCGGTTTTGCGGGAGACACCATGAAGCCGTCCCCGGAGGCCCGACAGCACGCTTCCGTGCGACCGACGCGCCCGCCTACTCAGACCGCAGTGGCATGCCCTGATGTTCAACTTGATTCTAGTCTTTGAGGCGTGCGTTGGCTGCGAATCCGGGAAAAACGGCTATTGGTCGGGGGGCGCGCGCAGACCGACGCGGGTCGGCAAATCGCCGCGGATGCGATCGCGTCGATGAATACCCTCGAAGGCAGCAGCGAACGCATTGGCGACATCATCGTGATCATCGACGAGATCGCTTTTCAGACCAATTTGCTGGCGCTCAACGCCTCGGTCGAGGCCGCCCACGCCGGCGAGCATGGGCGCGGTTTCGCGGTGGTTGCCAACGCGGTGCGCGAGCTGGCCGGGCGGAGCGCGGAAGCGGCGCGGGGAATCAAGAGCTTGATTCAGGAGAGTCACAGTCGCGTGCGCGAAAGCGTGACCCGTGTCGAACGGTTCGGCGAGGTGTTGAATGCGGCTTCGGACCAGGTCGGCCAGCTGAGCTCTGTGTTTACCGAGATTGCTGCCTCGGCGATGCAGCAGTCCGGCGGTATCGAAGACCTCAAGCGAGCAATTGATCAGATCGAGACCACCACGATGCAGAACGCCGCGATGGTGGAGTAGATCTCGGCGGCGAGCCATGCGATGGCGGAGCAAGCGGCTCGTCTCGATCAGCAGGTAGGGCGGTTCCGCGTCAACCCCGCGACCACGTTGCCGGAGCCCGTGTCACGCGCGTCGGACGGGGCTCAACCACGGCGGGTGAGCGGCACGGTTCAACCGAGCCGCCGGGCGGCCTGATGGCGGCGCCCGGGTCACACGGCATTTGCCCAGAGGTCGTGCTCGTCGCTGGCAACGATCTCCACCTCGACGAAGGTTCCGGGCGCGAATTGCACCCCTTCGATAATGACGACCCCGTCGATCTCGGGCGCATCGGCACTGCTGCGGGCGATCGTGTTGGCGCCCTCGATTTCGTCGGTCAGCACCGTGATGAGCGTGCCGACCTTATCCATCAACTTGCCGCGGCTGATGTCGGCCTGAAGCTCCATGAAGGTCTCTTGGCGGTCGAGCTTGATGGCTTCCGGCACCTCGCCGGGCAGGGCATTGGCTGGGGCGCCGTCGATCGCGGAGTAGGTGAAGCAACCGACACGATCGAGTTGGGCTGCCTCGATAAACGACAGTAGGGTTTCGAAATCCTGCTCGGTTTCGCCGGGAAAACCGACGATGAAGGTGCTGCGGATGGTGAGGTCGGGGCAGATTTCCCGCCAGCGATGGAGTCGTTCCAGTACCTTTTCGGCATGGGCCGGGCGGCGCATGGCTTTCAATACCGCGGGGCTCGCGTGCTGCAACGGAACGTCGAGATACGGCAGAATCCGGCCTTCAGCCATCAACGGGATCAGATCATCGACGTGGGGATAGGGATACACATAGTGCAACCGTATCCAAACCCCAAGTTCTCCCAGCGCCTCGGCAAGTTGCTGACTGTGGCTGCGCAGCGGTCGACCGCGCCAGAACCCGGTGCGGTATTTGGTGTCGATGCCATAGGCGCTGGTGTCCTGTGAGATCACGAGCAGTTCCTTCACCCCCGCTTTGACCAGATTTTCGGCTTCCTGCATGACCTCGCCGATGGGCCGGCTGACCAGATCACCGCGCAGATGCGGAATGATGCAGAAGCTGCAGCGGTGATTGCAGCCTTCGGAGATCTTGAGGTAGGCGTAGTGGCGCGGGGTGAGCTTGATACCTTGCGGCGGGACGAGATCGAGAAACGGATCGTGCGGCGCTGGCAGGTGTTCGTGCACTGCGGACATGACCGCTTCGTAGGCATGTGGGCCGGTCACCGCGAGTACCGCCGGGTGGGCGGCGAGGACTTTGTCCGCTTCGGCGCCAAGGCAGCCGGTGACGATCACCCGACCGTTTTCCTCCAGCGCTTCGCCGATTGTCTCCAGCGATTCTTGCACCGCCGATTCAATAAATCCGCAGGTGTTGACGACCACGAGATCCGCGCCCGCGTAGTCGGCCGAGGTGCCATAACCTTCGGCGCGCAGCTGCGTCAGAATGCGTTCGGAATCGACCAACGCCTTGGGGCAGCCGAGGCTGACGAAGCCGATTGTAGGGGTGTACTTGGGCATGATTTCAGGCGCGTGAGCAGGTTGCGGATCGATGCGCGGAGTATTGCATGGAACGACGCGCATGCAACGCGCGCGGTAAACGCCGGATTCACGCGCGATTACCCTCGCCAGGCGGTCCATCGCCCCCAGCGCGCTTGATCCGCTCGAACCGCGCCAGCGCCGCCTCGCGGCTGGCCTTGAGGTCTGTGATCGGGCGAGGGTAGTCGACCCCGAGCGTGATGCCGGCGGCACTGAGCGTTGCGCGATCCGCCGTCCAGGGCTGGTGGAGGTATCGGGTCGGCAGCCGCGCCAGTTCCGGTACCCAGCGCCGCACATAGTCGCCTTGCGGATCGAATTTCTCGCCTTGTAACACCGGATTGAACACCCGGAAGTACGGCGCGGCATCGGCACCGCAGCCGGCGGTCCACTGCCAGCCAAGGGTGTTGCTGGCGAGGTCGGCGTCGACCAGGGTGTCCCAGAACCAGCGCGCGCCGTCCTGCCAGGGCGTCAGCAGGTTCTTGGTCAGCAGCGACGCCACCACCATGCGGACCCGATTGTGCATCCAGCCGGTGGTCCAGAGTTCACGCATGCCGGCATCGACGATCGGCAAACCGGTTCGGCCGAGTTGCCAAGCCCGCAACGCCGCGGCGTTGGGTGACCATTCGAAGCCGGTGAAGCGGCGGTCGAGCGGCGCGGAAACCGTATGCGGGAAGTGGTATAGCAGATGGTGGGCGAACTCACGCCAGCCGATCTCTGACAGGAAGACCCGTGCGCCTTCGGCGGTGACGGAGCTAGTCTCCCCGAGGGTCCGCAGCACGGCGCGGACGATTTGGCGCGGACCGATCTCGCCCAGATGGAGGTGGGGCGAGAGGCGCGAGGTGCCGGGCTCGTCCGGGAAGTTGCGCCGCTCGGCGTAGGTGCGGATTGCGGCGTCGAGAAACTTCGCGAGTTGGGTGTGCGCGCCGGTCTCGCCCGGTTGCCAGGCGTCGTGAAAGCCGGCATCCCAGCGAGTCTTTGGCAGCAGCCCGAGCGCCTCGGGTGCGAGCGAGGCGAGTGGGATCTCCGGACTCGCGATTGCATCGGGTGCGGGAAGCACGGTGTGATCAATGCCTTTCTCAAGACAGTGTTTCCAAAACGGGGTGAAGACGCGGAACGGCTCGCCGGCTTTGTTGGCCACGGTCCAGGGCTCGTGGAGCAGCGCGGCATTGAAGCTCTCCGCCGTAAACCCCTGCTCGCGTAATGCCGTTTTGACCGCGCGATCGCGCCCGGTTGCCCACGGTTCGTACTGGCGGTTCCAGTACACGCCGTCGGCACCGCTCTCGCGCAATAGATCCAGCAAGCTCGACAGACTCGCGCCGCGGCGCACGATCAGGCGCGCGCCGCGCGTCGCGAACGCCTGCGCTAGGGCGGTCAGGCTGTGGTGTAGCCACCAGCGCGCGGCGCCGCCTGGGGTCCAGTTGGAGGCCTCCTCGGGGGCGTGAATATAGACTGGGATGATCCGCGCGTTGTTTTGTAGCGCGTGCCACAAGGCGGGGTTGTCGGCAAGGCGTAAGTCCTGGCGGAACCAGACCAGCAAGGTGCGCATCGTTGGGGTTTTTCGTGTGGCTGACGGGTGACTTTATCCGAAGGATACGGCGGTGGCGCAAATCGCCTTTTTCGCAGTGAGGTGGGGGCGTTATGAACCCCGCGTTCAGGCCGCGGCGGCGCAGTGGCGGAGAAACGCTTGTGCGGCATTGCTCAGGGTGCGCTCGCGATGGCGCACGAGGCCAAGGCGCCGAACGAGTGACAAAGGCACCGGGAGCACCCGGAGCCGCTCGTCGAGCATGGTGTGTGGTAGCACGCTCCAGCCGAGCCCCGTGATGACCATGCTCTTGATCGTTTCCAGGTAATCGGTTTCGAGACTGATCTTGAGCGCCAGGTGGCGCTCGCTCAGGGCGCGTTCGACGAGTTGGCGGGTGGCGGTGCGTGGGTTCGGCAGGATCGCGGGGAAGGCTGCGAGGGTCTCAAAGGTGATCGCGTCGGAGCCGAGCAGGACGTGACCGGTGGCGCAGACAAATGCGAGCGGGTCGTCCCAAAGCGCCATTTCGTCGAGTTTTGGCGGCAGCGGTCGTGGCAGCGTAATCAAGGCCAGATCGAGTTCACCAGTTTCGACCGCATGCGCGGCGGATTCGGAGTCGAGAAATCGCAGCGCCGGCGTAACCTGCGGAAAATCCCGCAGATAGGTGCGCAAGATCGGGGGCAAATAATGCAGGCCAACATGGTGCGAGGCGCCTAGACGCAGCGTGCCGCCCACCTCGCTGGAGAGCGCGTTTAGCAGCCGCTTGCCATCTTCGATTTCGGCGATGACGCGGCGTGCGGTCGTCAGCAGGACGGTGCCTGCCTCGGTCAGGCTTAAGTGTTTACCCAAACGGTCGAACAGGCGCAGGCCGAGCTCCGCCTCCAGCGCGGAAATACGTTTTGAAACGGCGGGTTGGGTCAAATGCAGACGGTCGGCGGCGAGCGAGAATGATCCCGTTTCGATGACCGCGACGAAGGCTTGAAGATTGCCTAGCTCCATTTGTATTCCAAAAAGTCATGCGAATAATGAAAACTATGAATTTGAATAATATTAGCGGCTTCGGTAGGCTTTGTCCTATTGTTAGGTGGTCGGAGGTCGAGGGACATGGCTGGGAAAACGCTCTACGACAAGCTTTGGGATGTTCATGTGGTGCGCGAGGACGCGGACGGCACCGCGTTGCTCTATATCGATCGCCATCTCGTGCATGAGGTGACTTCGCCGCAGGCATTCGAGGGCTTAAGGCTGGCGGGACGCACGCCGTGGCGGGTGAGTTCGGTGCTCGCGGTGGCGGATCACAATGTGCCGACCACCGATCGCTCGCATGGTATTGCTGATCCGGTGTCGCGGTTACAGGTAGAGACGCTCGACAACAACTGCCGTGACTTCGGGATCACTGAGTTCGATATGCGCGACCGGCGTCAGGGCATTGTCCATGTCATCGGTCCGGAACAGGGGGCGACCCTGCCGGGGATGACGGTCGTCTGCGGAGATTCGCACACCTCCACCCACGGCGCGTTCGCCGCGCTGGCGCATGGGATCGGGACTTCCGAGGTCGAGCACGTCCTGGCGACGCAGTGCCTGCTGCAGAAAAAATCCCGCAATATGCTCGTCAGCGTTGATGGGCACGTCGGCGCGGGTGTGGCCGCGAAGGACATCGTGCTGGCAATTATCGGCGAGATAGGCACTGCGGGCGGAACTGGCTACGCGATCGAGTTCGGCGGTGAAGCGATCCGTGATTTGTCCATGGAAGGGCGAATGACGGTCTGTAACATGGCGATTGAGGCGGGTGCGCGGGCCGGCATGGTCGCCGCGGACGACAAAACCATCGAATATGTCCGGGGTCGGCCGTTTGCGCCGAGCGGTGAGCTATTTGAACGCGCCGCGGTGGCGTGGCGCGAACTCGTGTCCGATCCCGATGCGGTGTTCGATCGGGTAGTGCGCCTGGACGCGACCCAGATCCGGCCGCAGGTCACCTGGGGCACCTCGCCGGAAATGGTCGTACCTATCGACGCGCGCGTACCCGATCCGCAACTGGCCGCCGGGGCGAAGGCAGAGGGGATGCGGCGCGCGCTCGAGTACATGGCGCTGCGGGCCGGGACGCCGATCACCGACATTGCTCTCGACAAGGTGTTTATCGGTTCCTGCACCAATTCCCGTATTGAGGACTTGCGCGCCGCGGCCGCGGTGGTCAAGGGTCGCAGGATCGCCGCGACGATCAAGCTCGCCCTGGTCGTGCCGGGGTCCGGGTTGGTTAAGCGACAGGCGGAGGAGGAGGGCCTTGATCAGATCTTCAAGGCGGCCGGCTTCGAGTGGCGCGAGCCGGGCTGTTCGATGTGTCTGGCAATGAACGCGGATCGGCTTGAGCCGGGCGAGCGTTGCGCCAGTACGTCGAATCGGAATTTTGAGGGGCGTCAGGGGCAAGGAGGTCGTACTCACCTGGTGAGCCCGGCGATGGCCGCGGCTGCTGCGATCGCAGGAAGATTCGTGGATGCCCGCGCGTTCTGATCGGTATTGATTGGATTGAATTGGAACGTTGATCGATGCTATGAATTGTCCAGTGATTTCGATGTCATCGAAATCGCGATCAACCATGAAACTCAAGAAAATGTGTCACGAGGAGTGTAGTCAATGAAGAAAATAGCGATTTCGACCCTGATCATGGCGTTTCTTTGGCTCGTTTCCGGTTGTGGAACGATGGCGGGGGTCGGTCAGGATATTCAATCCGCGGGTGAGAAAATTGAAGATGCTGCATCCAAGAAAAAATAGACGCTCCATGAGTCCGCGATCGGGCGCCGTGCGCATGGCGCCGATCGCCCTGCTGGCGCTCATGACCTCGGTATTCATGGCCGGTTGCAACACCTATCGAGGGGTGGGACACGATCTCGAACGCCTCGGTCAGCGCATGCAAGGGAGCGCCGAGCCAAATCCCGCGGTGGCGCCAGTCGAGCAGCCGAAAAAAGCCGGCGACGATCAGACCTACGTCTACCCGCTCGAAAGTCCGGCGGCGCAACCCACGCCGGTGCCACCGTTACCCGCGGTGCCGCGCAAGGATCCCTAGTTCACGGAGCCAAATCGATGCAAGCGTTTACCCGAGTGAACGGGCTGGTTGTACCGCTCGAACGTTCCAACGTCGATACCGACGCCATCATTCCGAAGCAGTACCTGAAATCGATCCGGCGGTCCGGGTTTGGGCCGAATCTGTTCGACGATTGGCGTTATCTCGATCCGGGTGAACCCGGTATGGATCACACCTTGCGCCGACCCAATCCCGACTTCGTCCTCAATCAGGCACGCTACCAAGGCGCAGAGATTTTGCTGGCGCGCGAGAATTTTGGTTGCGGCTCATCGCGCGAGCACGCGGTGTGGGCGCTCGAAGGGTTTGGAATTCGCGCGGTGATTGCACCGAGTTTTGCTGACATATTTTTTAACAACTGTTTCAAAAACGGGGTGTTGCCGATCGTTCTGGGCGAGACTGTGGTCGGTCAGTTGTTTGATGAAGTGGCGGCACAACCGGGCTACCGTCTCGTGATCGATCTTGCGGCACAAAATGTCACCACACCGGCCGGCGCGGTGCACGGGTTCGCGGTTGACGCGTTCAGAAAGCATTGTCTCCTTAACGGGCTCGACGATATCGGACTCACGCTTCAGCACGCCGCCGAAATCCGCGCCTACGAGTCGCGTCGCGGCGTGTCCGCCCCCTGGTTGTTCGGGCAGGCCTGAAGCGCCCTGACTGTCTCTCATCACAATGACGTACTAGACGGATGACCCACAAAATCCTTGTCCTTCCCGGTGATGGCATCGGACCGGAAATCGTTGCCGAGGCGGTTCGGGTGCTCGGCGTATTACGTGCCGAATTCGGTTTTGCGTTCGAGGCCGAACAGGCGCCGATCGGCGGTGCCGGATACGACGCGCAGGGGCATCCGTTGCCCGAGGCCACGCTCGCACTCGCGCGCGCGGCGGACGCGGTGTTACTGGGGGCCGTCGGCGGGCCGCAATACGAGTCACTGCCGCGGGAGTTGCGTCCGGAACGTGGGCTGCTCGGCATTCGCGCGGCGCTGGGATTGTTCGCGAATCTGCGCCCAGCGTTGATGTATCCGCAGCTCGTGGCAGCCTCGACGCTGCGGCCCGAGGTCGTCGATGGACTCGATCTGATGATCGTGCGCGAATTGACCGGCGGTATCTATTTCGGCCAACCGCGCGGGATACAGACACGCGACGACGGCCAGCGCGAGGGCTTCAATACCATGCGCTACAGCGAATCCGAGATCGAGCGCATCGCCCGGGTGGCGTTCGAGGCGGCGATGCTGCGCGACAAGCGGCTGTGCTCGGTAGACAAGGCCAACGTCCTCGAGGTCTCCGAGCTTTGGCGCGAGGTGGTCGAGCGCGTCGGTCGGGACTATCCGGAAGTCACGCTGTCGCATCTGTATGTCGACAACGCGGCGATGCAGCTGGTGCGCGCGCCGAAGCAGTTCGATGTGATGGTGACCTCGAATTTGTTCGGCGACATCTTGTCCGACGCCGCGGCGATGTTGACGGGTTCGATCGGAATGCTGCCGTCGGCCTCGCTCAACAGCGCGCGGGCGGGGATGTATGAGCCGATCCACGGTTCGGCGCCGGATATCGCCAGTCAGAACAAGGCCAATCCGCTGGCGACGATTTTGTCGGTTGCGATGATGTTGCGCTACACCTTGGCGCGCGGTGATCTTGCCGACCGCGTCGAGGCGGCGGTAGCGGCGGTGCTGCGCGAGGGGCTCCGTACCGGCGATATCCACTCACCCGGTACGCGGTGGGTCAGCACGGCCGAGATGGGCGATGGGGTGGTCGCCGCCTTGCGTAGACAGACTGCCTGAACCCGTTTGCCCTATGTCGCCGAGAAAGAACAACTTGAACATTGTCCATCTTGCAGCCGAGCGCCATGCAGCGTTGCAAGAATGCTTGTGTGGCCAGCCACACGGCGCATTCTTGCGCCTTGCCTGGCATCTCGTCTGCAAGCGGCCGATTGTCCAAGTGGTTCTTTCTCGGCTCCTAAGCGTCCGAGCATGGAATTCAATTGATTGACAGAGAGATGTATGTCCAAGAAGTTTGATGTGGCGGTGGTTGGCGCAACCGGCGCGGTCGGTGAGGCCATGTTGTCGATCCTGCATGAGCGGGGCTTTCCGGTGGGCAAGGTCTATGCGCTCGCGAGCGTCCGCTCGGTCGGTAAGCGGGTACCGTTTGGCGACGGCTATCTCGCGGTAGAAGACCTCGAGACGTTCGATTTTTCCAAGGTTCGGATCGGGCTGTTTTCTCCCGGTGCGTCCGTATCGGCGATCTACGCACCGAAGGCTGCGGCGGCGGGTTGTGTGGTGATCGATAACACCTCGCAGTTTCGCTACGACGATGAAATTCCGCTGGTGGTCCCAGAGGTCAATCCGCACAAGATTGCCGACTACAAGAATCGTGGAATCATCGCCAATCCAAATTGTTCGACGATCCAGATGCTGGTCGCGCTGAAGCCGATCTATGATGCCGTCGGCATTGAGCGGATCAACGTCGCGACTTACCAGGCGGTGTCCGGCACCGGCAAGGAGGCGATCGAGGAACTCGCGCGGCAGACGGCACAGTTGTTGAACGGGCAGCCGATCGAGTCGCAGGTCTATCCCAAGCAGATCGCCTTCAACGTGCTGCCGCAGATTGATGTGTTCATGGACAACGGCTACACCAAGGAGGAGATGAAGATGGTGTGGGAGACCCGCAAGATTATGGGCGATGACAGCATCGAGGTGAATCCGACCTGCGTTCGCGTGCCGGTTTTCTACGGTCATTCCGAGGCGGTGCACATCGAGACTCGCGAGAAGATCACCGCCGCGCAGGCGCGGGATTTGTTGCGTCGGGCGCCGGGGGTGACGGTGCTGGACGAGCACAAGGCAGGAGGCTATCCGACCCCGGTCACGGAGGCTGCGGGAACCGATCCGACCTTCGTCGGGCGGATCCGGGAAGATGTATCGCATCCCCGCGGTCTGGATTTATGGGTGGTTTCGGACAATGTTCGGAAAGGGGCCGCACTCAATAGCGTTCAGATCGCAGAAATTTTGCAAAAAGACTATCTATAACCTAAAGTTAGGTAATATACTTAGAGTGAGATCAGCAAAACAACGCTTTGCTCCCGGTATCGTTGGGGTTTTGGAGGCGAGAACTACGTGCCGCGAGTTGAGTGAGATGCCGGAACCAATCTTCTGTGAGGATGTGAGATGCGTAGATTGAAATTGGGCTTGACAATATCGGGATTACTCGCACCGACCTTTAGCTACGCACTGGGTCTGGGGGAAATCACCACGAACTCCACCCTCAACCAGCCTCTCGATGCCGATATCGAACTCGTGTCAGCGGCGCCTGGCGACGTGAACGAAGTCAAGGTTCGGGTGGCGCCCGATGAGGTCTTCCGGCAAGTCGGCATCCAGCGCAGCGCGGTGGTCGATCAACTCGCGTTCAAGCCAACGATCGTCAACGGCGTTCCGGTCATCAAGGTTTCGTCGCGTGGCCCAGTTCAGGAGCCCTTCCTGAACTTCGTCATCGAGGTGGTTTGGTCGAAAGGCAAGCTGCTCAGGGAATACACCGTTCTGCTTGATCCGCCCATGCTGGCAGGCTCGGAGATGCAGCCAGCGCCGGCGATTACGACCCCACGCGCGGCCGAGCCCAGTGTGGTGACTGCCGCGCCGCCGCCGATCATTCCGGAAGCACCCACATTTACGCCCGCACCCATTGCGGCCGCGCCGTTCGCGGCTGCTCCGCTGTATGAGCCCGAGGGTTTGCCGCCGTTCGTCACGACCCAAGCCGCGCCGATTGCCGCGGCGCCGACGTTTGAGCCCGCGCCGCGGTTCGAGCCCTCGCGGCGTGCCGACGGCGCGACCCTACAGGGTCAGGCCGGCATCGTGTCGATGATTGAGACCTACTCGGTCGAGGAACTTGTCGGCAGTTCGCCACAGCGGGCGCAACCGCCGCAGGTAGCGACGCGTTCGGTAGAGGAGTTTGTTCGCTCCGAACCGACGTTCGCGCGAGCCGACGAGATACCGTTAACCGACGTGATGCGCGGCGATCAGGTGGGTGCTATTGATCCTGCGTTCGGCACCGACGCGATTTTCGTGGCGACCCCGCAGGCGCCTGCGCGCAGCGCGGATGTCGGCGGCGGCGAGGCTTACACAGTGCGGCGTGGCGATACCTTGCACGGTATCGCGGTGGCGAATCGGCCGGCCGGCGTTACCGTGCGGCAGATGATGGTCTCGCTGTATCGGCAAAACCCGCGCGCGTTCGTCGGTAACAACATGAATCGCTTGCGCTCCGGCTATGTCTTACGGATTCCGGATGCGACTCAGGTCGCGCAGGTGTCGCCGCGTGACGCCAACCGCCAAGTCAATCGTCAGTCCTCGGCCTGGAAAGAATACCGTGCTCGCGCCGCGGGAGCAGCGGTGCCGCAGACCCAAGTGGCGACACGCAGTCCCGCAGGGGTTGGTGGCATCACCGACCTACCGGCAACCGGCCGGGCGGCGGTCACTACACCAGCACCCTCGGGCCTGGAAATCATCGTGCCCGGCAAGGCCGGTGAGAGCGCCGAAGGGCGGCAAGTGGCTGAGGCCAAACCGGTTGTCGACGACAAGGCGGTGTCGCTGGCGCGTGAAAAGACCGAGTCGCTGACGCGCGAAAACGAGGAGTTACGTTCCCGCGTCGCCGAACTCGAGGCACTGGTATCGGCGAAAGACCGCCTGATCCAGTTGAAAGATGTGCAGCTAACGGATCTTCAGAAGCAGTTAGGCGCAGGCGCAGTTGATGTCACTCAACCACTACCCAGCTCGGCGCAGCCCGCGGAGTCCGTCGTGGCGCCCGATCAGGGCAAGGGTTTGTTGCCGCGGGTCGAAGATCCTGTAACCGAGACCGCACCGCCGCCGATTGCCGAGGCGCCCCGCGAAGCGCCGAAGCCAGCGGCCCAGGTGTCGCCGGTCAAGGCGGATCCGCAGCCCAGTGGCGAAATGAGCCTGATGGAGCGCTTGCGGAATGACCCGAACCTGTTGATGGGGGGTGGCCTCGCGGCGTTGTTGTTACTCGCGCTTGCGTGGCTGGTCTTCCGTCGCAAGGAAGAACCGGAGTACGAATACGCGGATGATCGGGTTCGTACCGTGGTTACCGATCATGAGCCGGCGCGCGGGCCGGTGCCACAGCGCTCGGAAACGGTCATTGCTGATTCCGATCTCGACGAGGAACGTATCGGGACGCGTGGCGCCGACCTCGAGCCCGAGCGCACGATGGAGATTCGCACCGGCGATCTGACGTCTAATCTCGACGTGGGCGAAGAGTTCGCCGAAGAGGTCCAGCACGAAGAGGCGGAGGAAGACGAAGTCATCTCCGAGGCCAACATCTACATGGCTTACGGCTTGCACGACCAGGCGCTCGACGTGCTTAAACCTGCCGCCGCTTCGCATCCAAGTCGCACCGATTACTTGATGAAGCTCGCGGAGGTCTATCACGCGCTGCGTGACAAGTCCGGTTTTGTCGGCACGGCGGAGAAGCTACAGTCGCGCCTGCAAAGTTCCGATCCGACCGCGTGGCGCAAAATCATCGCGTGGGGGAATGATCTCGATTCAAACAGCGCGATGTTCGCGGGAGTTGATGGGGCGAGCACATCGTCCTTTGACCAGCCTACCAATCTGACACCGGACTACGAACTTGGAACCGGCAAGGATTCCTGGGCTGACGAAGACGCGATGCCTGAAGGCGCGAGCACCATATCGCTTGATGATGTGGATCTGCGCGACGACAGCTACGAGGAGGAAAAGGACCCAGCCGGCGAATTCCGGTTGCCCGACCTCGACGAGCTCAGCCGTTCACTTCAGATCGAGCGTTCGGGGTCGTTGAACGAACTATCTCTGCGCGACGATGACGATATCGTCGACGATTACGTCGAACGGGACACCCGTTCGACTCGAATCGACACCTTGAGCCCGGAGGATCGCCTCTCGCTTGAGGACGTCGAGGATGAGTTTACCGTTTTGACGACCGGCGCCGACGAGATGAGTACCAAACTAGACCTCGCCAAAGCCTATATCGACATGGGTGACGACGAAGGTGCGCGTGAGGCCCTCGAGGAGGTGATCAATCAAGGGACCGACGATCAGCGCGACGAAGCCGAAAAATTAATGGCGCAGTTGAGCTAAACCCGACCAAACGCCTATGTGTTAACAAGAAGCCAGGCCTCGCGCCTGGCTTTTTGTTGGGATGAAGTACCCAGTGAGTCTAGGCGCCTGAATGCCCTTACTCGCCCACTATTTCGCTGCGATCCCGTCAAGTCTGACAGGCTCCTAGTGTCGCCACACTTTTATCGACTGAAACATGATCATGCGGCGAGCGTTGAACCTAGTTGACGGTGGGTCGCTCCCCCCGGACCGGTGCGCGGCGACGGGTGGCTTCCTCCGCGATACCTCGGGGCGGACGCGATCCGAATGACGCGGTTTGCGTGCGGCGTCGAATACGACGGCAGTGGCTACAGGGGTTGGCAGCGTTTGGCCCACGCCATCACGGTGCAGGCCGCCGTGGAAAATGCGTTGGGGCGAGTGGTCGACCATGCGCTTGGGGTGGTGTGCGCGGGCAGGACCGACGCCCGAGTGCACGCGTCCGGCCAGGTGATTCACTTCGAAACCCTAGCGCCGCGCAGCGAGCGTGCCTTGCTGATGGGTGGAAACTCGAATCTGCCCGAGGATATCGCCCTGACCTGGGTCACGCCGGTAGCGCCTGATTTTCATGCGCGATTTTCCGCCCTTGCCCGCAGCTACCGTTACGTCATTCTAAATCGCAGCACCCGCAGTGCGCTGCTGGCACGGCGGGTCGCTTGGGTACGGGCACCGCTTGATGCCGCACGGATGCACGCGGCGGCGCAGTCGCTCCTGGGTGAACACGACTTCTCAAGCTATCGCGCGGCCGGTTGCCAGGCCAAACACCCGTTCCGGGAGGTTCGGCGGATTGCGGTGTGGCGGAGCGGCGATCTCATCTATCTCGATATCGAGGCGAACGCATTTCTCCATCACATGGTCCGCAACATCGCCGGGGTATTGATTGAGGTCGGCATGGGCAAACGCCCGGAATCCTGGACCGCGGAGTTGTTGGCGTTGCGTAACCGGGATCTCGCGGCGCCGACCGCACGTCCACAAGGGCTCAGCCTGGTTGCGGTGAGCTACCCCGAGCACTTTGGTTTACCCGCCCCTCAGCCAGCGCTGCGGTATGGTTAGCTCGATTCGCGTTTGTGCGCCTCGTCGCGTTTGCTAGAATCGGCCCCTCGAATATGGATTACCTCAATGCGAACCCGCGTCAAGGTCTGTGGAATTACTCGTGTCGAAGATGCCGAAGCCGCGGCGCACGCTGGTGTGGATGCGATCGGTCTGGTTTTCTACGCCCGCAGCGCGCGTGCCGTCACCCCTGCGCAAGCCGCGGTAATCACGCGCGCGTTGCCGCCGTTCGTGATGAGCGTCGGTTTGTTTGTCAACGCGTCTCATACCCTGATCGAGGAAGTCATGCGCCAGGTGCCGTTGCAACTGTTGCAGTTTCACGGCGATGAATGTCCGGCGGACTGTGGGCGTTTTGGACTTCCGTATCTAAAGGCGGTGAGTATGCGAGCGGGCACCGATCTGGCGCGCTATGCCGACAGTTACCCGGATGCCTGTGGTTTTCTACTCGACAACCACGGCGGAGGCAGCGCGGGTGGAACCGGCGAGTGTTTCGATTGGGGTTTGGTGCCGCGTCAGTTTAGTCGACCGTGGGTGCTTGCGGGTGGCTTGAATCCGGTCAATGTCGCGGATGCGATCGAGCGAACCAGGCCCTGGGGAATCGACCTGAGCAGCGGCGTTGAATCCGCGCCGGGTCGCAAGAGTCACGAGAAAATCACGGCGTTAATGAATGAGGTCATGCGTGTCAACTGTAGCTGAGCAAACCCCGAACCTCGATTGGGACGCGTTTCCTGATTCGCGTGGGCACTTCGGCCCGTATGGCGGTCGCTTTGTCGCCGAGACCTTGATGGAGCCGCTCGAAGCGCTGCGCCTGGCCTACGAGCGCTACCGCGGCGACCCGGACTTTATGGCCGAGTTCGATCGCGATCTGGCGCACTATGTCGGGCGACCGAGCCCGCTCTACCTGGCCGAGCGGTGGACGCGCAAACTTGGCGGTGCGCGGATCTATCTGAAACGCGAGGATCTCAATCACACCGGCGCGCACAAGGTCAACAACACCATCGGCCAGGCCATGCTGGCCCAGCGCATGGGCAAAACCCGGATTATCGCCGAGACTGGAGCCGGTCAGCATGGCGTCGCGACCGCAACCGTTGCGGCACGCTTGGGCCTAGAATGTGTGGTGTACATGGGCGCCGAGGATATTCAACGGCAGGCACCCAATGTCTACCGCATGAAGCTGCTCGGTGCGCAAGTCGTCCCGGTGACCTCCGGTTCACGCACGCTCAAGGACGCGCTCAACGAGGCGATGCGCGATTGGGTGACCCACGTCGACGATACGTTTTACATCATTGGCACGGTCGCAGGTCCGCACCCTTACCCAATGATGGTGCGGGACTTTCAGTCGATCATCGGTCGCGAGGCGCGGCGCCAGATCCTGGAACTGGAAGGGCGTTTGCCGGACGCGCTGGTCGCCTGCGTGGGTGGCGGCTCCAACGCCATCGGGCTGTTTCATCCGTTTCTCAAGGATTCATCGGTGGCGCTATACGGCGTCGAGGCGGCGGGCGATGGGATTGCAACGGGGCGTCACGCGGCGCCGCTAAACGCCGGGCGCCCGGGCGTCCTGCACGGCAACCGTACCTACCTGATGGAGGACGCCGACGGACAGATCATCGAGACCCATTCGGTCTCCGCCGGACTCGATTATCCCGGTGTCGGACCGGAACATGCGTGGCTCAAGGATACTCATCGCGCGCGTTACGTCGCTGTCACCGATACCGAGGCGTTGCAGGGTTTTCATGAGTTGACTCGCATCGAGGGCATCATTCCGGCCCTGGAAAGCAGTCACGCCTTGGCCTATGCCGCCAAACTCGCGCCGGAACTCGGGCGGGATTGTACGCTCATCGTCAATCTGTCCGGCCGTGGTGACAAGGACATCAACACCATCGCGCGCCTGGAGGGCATTCAATTATGAGCAGGATCGCAGCCCGCTTCGCCGCGCTTCGCGCGCAGGGCCGCAAGGCGCTGATTCCTTACATTACGGCGGGCGACCCGCATCCAGATCTTACGGTGGATCTGCTGCACACGCTGGTGGGTGCCGGTGCCGATCTGCTCGAACTCGGGGTGCCGTTTTCCGATCCGATGGCCGATGGCCCCGTCATTCAGGCGGCGTGTGAACGCGCGCTGCAACACCACGTCAGCCTGCGTAAAGTGCTTGAAATGGTGCGCGTATTCCGAGCCGCCGACCCGGACACGCCGGTGGTGTTGATGGGTTATCTGAACCCGATCGAGGTCATGGGCTACCGCGCGTTCGCCACCGCGGCGTCGGAGGCGGGTGTCGACGGCGTGCTGATCGTCGACATGCCGCCTGAAGAGGGAAGTGATCTGGTGGACGAGCTGACGCGGGCCGCGCTCGATCCGATCTTCCTCGCGGCACCCACGACCCACGCCGATCGCTTGCGCGTCATTGCCGCAGCTGGTAAGGGTTTTGTCTATTACGTTTCGCTCAAGGGGGTGACTGGCGCGGCGACCCTCGACGTCGATGCGGTGGCGGCCAAACTCGCGGCGATGCGGGAGTGGGTCGATCTTCCGCTCGGCGTTGGCTTCGGGATTCGCGATGCGGCTACCGCCGCCAGGGTTGCCAAGGTCGCCGATGCGGTGGTGGTTGGGAGTGCGCTGGTGGCGCGCATCGCCGCGCATGCGTCGGACCCTGCGCGAATTCACGCGGAGCTCGCCGGTCTGGTCCGACAAATGCGTGACGCGATGGATGCAGCCGCCTCTGCACCGATCGATAATTGAGGAGCACGAACTATGAGTTGGTTCAGCAAATTGATGCCGACCCGTATCCGGACCGACGCAACCGACAAGCGCGCGGTTCCCGAAGGCGTTTGGCATAAATGCGATGCGTGCGACGCGGTGCTCTACCGGGTTGAACTCGAACGTAATCTCGAAGTTTGCCCCAAGTGTGGCCACCACAATCGGATCGGTGCCCGCCGCCGTCTCGACGTGTTCCTCGATGCCGAGCCGCGCGAGGAGATCGCGACCGAACTCGAGCCCATTGATATCCTGAAGTTCAAGGACAGCAAACGTTATCGCGACCGCCTTGCCACCGCGCAAAAGACCACCGGTGAAAAAGACGCAGTGATCGGAATTCGGGGCCGGGTGCGGGGTGTGCCCGTGGTCGCGGTGGCCTTCGAGTTCGCGTTCATGGGAGGGTCGATGGGTGCGGCGGTCGGCGAGAAGTTTGTCCGCGCGGTGAACGCCAGCATCGAGCACGGCTGCGGCTTGGTCGTGTTCACCGCGAGTGGGGGGGCACGGATGCAGGAGGCGCTGTTTTCGTTAATGCAAATGGCGAAGACCAGCGCAGCGTTGATGCGTCTGCGGGGGGCTGGGCTGCCTTTTATCTCGGTGCTGACCGACCCGACCATGGGTGGCGTCTCGGCCAGCTTCGCGATGCTCGGCGATGTCCATATCGCCGAACCCAAGGCGTTGATCGGATTTGCCGGGCCGCGGGTAATCGAGCAGACCGTGCGCGAAAAGCTTCCGGAGGGGTTTCAGCGTTCGGAGTTTCTGCTCGAACACGGCGCGATCGACCGCATTGTTGAACGCAGTCAGTTACGTCAGGAATTGGCCGGGTTACTCAGTATTCTGCTGCAACAACCCGCGCCGCAGCCGGCTTGAGTTTGGGTGCGTTTCGCCACGCTCCAGGCCTGGCTCGACTGGCAGGCCGCGTTTCACCCCAAGGCGATCGATCTCGGGCTCGAACGGGTGCGAGCGGTCGCGGCACGGCTTGACCTGCTGCACCCACAGGCTTACGTCATCACGGTTGGGGGTACCAACGGCAAGGGTTCATCCGTCGCGTTGCTGGAAACGGCGCTGGTGCTTTCCGGGCAGCGCGTCGTCGCCTACAGCTCCCCTCATCTCGACGCCTATAACGAGCGGATCAGACGAAATCTCATTCCCGCCGATGATACGGCCATCATCGCCGCATTCGCGGCCATCGATGCCGCGCGTGGCGACATCAGCCTGAGTTACTTCGAGTTCGGAACCTTGGCTGCGATCTGGCTGGCGCGTGAATTCAACGCCGATTGCCTGGTTCTTGAGGTTGGCCTGGGCGGTCGTCTCGATGCAGTCAATCTTCTCGATGCCGAAATCGCATTGGTGACGTCAATTGGGCTCGACCACACCGATTGGTTGGGCCCGGATCTAGACTCGATCGGGCGCGAAAAGGCAGGCATCGCCCGCCCCGGCAAGCCGTTGGTTGTCGCCCAGCGTCGAGCGCCCGCGGGTTTGCTTGAAACCGCGCGCGCGCTCGGCGCGACCCTGGTGGAGGTCGGGGTCGACTACGACTTTTGGCGCGATGGGACGAGTTGGGGCTGGTCTCGGAGCCGACAAGTTGAGGCGGCGCTTCCACTGCCGGCATTGCCGGGCGCGCACCAGGTACAGAACGCGGCCGGGGTCATGACGGTGTTGGCGCTGCTGCCCCCAGGTTTGAGGCCCGAGCCGCGGCATTGGCGGCAGGCACTCGCGGCGGTGCGCTTGGCGGGACGATTCGAACAAGTGCGGACGGCAGCCCACACCGTCATTTTCGATGTCGCACATAACCCGGACAGTGCTCGCGCGCTGGCCGCGACGCTGCACGCGTACCCGTTCGAGGGGCGCACGGTGGCGCTGTTCGGCGTTATGCGCGATAAAGAGGTCGAGGTCATGTTCGAAGCGCTGGGACCCTACGTGGACGAATGGCTCCTGGTGCAACCCGAGGTCGATCGTGCCATGGGGGTGGATGAATTGGCGCGCCGTTTGCGACCGGTGCTGCCCGATGCGTCTGTTACGCGGGCTGGAACGACCACACTGGCGTGGCAGCTTTTTGTTGCCCGGTGTGGCCACGGCGACCGTCTGCTCGTAACCGGATCGTTCTATACCGTAGCCGAAGCTAGGCGGATACTCCTATAATCGAATGCAAACTCAGAGCTGGTTAGCACAATGGATAAGGCATTGAAACAGAAACTCGTAGGCGCAGCGGTCTTGATCGCACTCGCGGTCATCTTTATTCCCATGTTGCTGGATGGCGGAAAAAAGGACGAACCCGCAACGATGCAGATCGAAGTGCCGCAAAAGCCGGTGTACGAGATCCCGAATCGGCTCGAGCCCGTAATGCCGCCGCCGGTTGCCGCGGTATTGCCGACGGCGCCGATCGATTCCGTCTCACCGCCCGCCGTGGAGCAGACCACGACTCCAACGCCTTCGCCAACGGCTAGCACTTCAACTTCGCCGGCGCCGAGTGCACCGCCGACGGTCGAGTCGAGCAAATCGTCCCCCACAGTCGCAAGCCCGGCCACAACCAAAGCGGAGGCACCTAAGCCCGCCGCCGCAACACCGCCAGCCGCAACACCGGCGGCGCCCACGCCGCCCGCGATCGCGCCGTCCGCGCCTGCACCCGCCATCGCTACGGCGCCGAAAGCGCCCCCTCGCACCGAACCCGGCGCGCCCGGTGCCGGCGCCGGATTTGTGGTGCAGGTCGGCAGTTTTAGCAAACAGGACAACGCCGATTCGGTCAAGAGCAAGCTTGCCGCGGCCGGCTTCCCTGCGTTCGTCGAGACCGTTGGCGCGAGCGGCAATCAGATCTTCCGCGTGAAGGTCGGTCCGCGTCCCAGTCGCGAGGCCGCCGACGATCTGCGCCAAAAGCTGATCGATACGCAAAAAATGGAAGGCATTATCGTCACGCACCCGTGACGGCGCCCAGATCCGACTTCAATCACTAGCACAGATAACTCATGCATTGGGTAGATATTGTCGTTTTCGCGATCATCGGTCTTTCGTTGATCATCGGGTTGTTTCGCGGGCTGATCAAGGAAGCGATTTCGCTCGCGACCTGGGTCGCCGCGATCTGGATTGCGCTGGTTTTCGCCGCGCCGTTCGCGAGTGTGCTGCCGTTTCAGGTCGGCAGCCAGACGGTGCAGAGCGCGATCGCGTTTTTACTGGTTTTCATAGTGGTGCTCATCGCCGGGGGGATCGTGAATTACCTCGCAGGGCAGTTGGTGGACAAGACCGGCCTCAGTGGTACCGATCGCATGCTCGGTCTGGTTTTCGGCCTCGCGCGCGGCGGACTGCTGGTGGCGGTTTTGGTGTTGCTCGCCAAGATGACCAACATGCCAAGTGAACCTTGGTGGCAGAGTTCGCTGACCTTGCCATTCTTTACCGATGTCGCGGCCTGGTTGAAAGGCATCCTGCCACCGTCGATGGCGCAGCATTTTGGCTAATCGCATGCAAGAGAGTGACGCAACATGTGTGGCATAGTCGGTATCGTCAGTCACCACGGCGCGGTCAATCAGGAACTCTACGATGCCTTGACGGTCCTCCAACACCGCGGTCAGGACGCCGCCGGTATCGTAACCTGCAAGGATAATCAGTTGTTTCTGCGCAAGGACAATGGTCTGGTGCGCGATGTGTTTCATACCCGCCACATGGCGCGTTTGATCGGCAGCATGGGGATCGGCCATGTCCGTTACCCCACCGCCGGTTCGCCGTCCTCGGCCGAGTCGCAGCCGATGTATGTCAATTCGCCGTTCGGCATCGCGCTCGGCCACAATGGCAACCTGAATAATACCGATGAACTCAAGCGCGAGCTGTTTCTGCAGGATCGCCGCCACATCAATACCACCTCCGATTCCGAGGTGCTGCTGAATGTGTTTGCGCAGGAACTGTTGCGTCAGGACAGCCTGGTGCCGCGGCCGCAGGATGTGTTCGCCGCGGTGGCCGGGGTGCATCGTCGGTGCAAGGGCGCCTACGCGGTAACGGCACTGATCGCCGGGCACGGCATCGTTGGTTTCCGCGATCCGAACGGAATCCGTCCGATCGTCTACGGCCGCCGCGCGGTTGCCGAGGGTTATGAATACATCATCGCTTCCGAGACCGTCGCACTGGATGCGCTCGGTTTTGAGTATGTCGACGATCTGGGACCGGGCGAGGCGGTTTACATCACGCAGGCCGGTGAGGTCCACCGCCAGCCGTGCGCCGAGCACGCGGTGCTCAATCCCTGTATTTTCGAGTACGTCTATTTCGCCCGGCCGGACTCGATCATCGATGGAATATCGGTGCACAAGGCGCGGATGCGCATGGGGATCCGTCTCGCGGAACAAATCGAGCGCGATTGGCCCGATCATGATATCGACGTCGTCATACCGGTGCCCGACAGCGGCCGCACCGCGGCAATCGAGCTGGCGTTGAAACTCGGCGTCAAGTATCGCGAAGGTTTCATTAAGAACCGGTATATCGGCCGCACCTTCATCATGCCCGGGCAGCAGGCGCGTAAGAAATCGGTCCGACAGAAGCTCAATGCGATCGGTCTGGAATTTCAGGATCAAAACGTGCTGCTGGTGGATGACTCGATCGTCCGCGGCACTACCTCGCGCGAAATCGTGCAGATGGCGCGCGAGGCCGGGGCGCGCAAGGTCTATTTCGCCTCCGCCGCGCCGCCGATCCGCTACCCCAATGTTTACGGTATCGACATGCCCGCGGCGGATGAGCTGATCGCGCACAACCGCTCGCATGACGAGGTATGCCAGGCGATCGCCGCGGATCGTTTGATCTACCAGCCCCTCGACGACTTGATCGCCGCCGTCCAGCGCGACAACGCTACGATCCCGGAGTTCGAGTGCTCGGTATTCACCGGACACTACATCACGGCCATCTCGGATGATTACCTGCAGGAACTCGGGCGGCGGCGTAACGATGCCAACAAGAGCCAGCGCACTCGGCAGACGGCCGGGGTTGATTTGCATAACACCGCGTGAATCCCGATGCGGGTTGTTGTGCTACTCGGGTTGATCGTTAGCATGTTCGCGCCGTTGTCCGTCGTTGCGAGCATCCCCGCCGACCTCCGCGCGGGTATGGCGGCCTTTGCTTCCGCGCCGCAGGATAGGCTCGTCGTGGTCGATATTGCTGCCCAGCGGCTGACCTATTATGGGAGCGACGAACCCGCGCTGAGCTGGCCGGTGTCGACCGCGAGCAAGGGCATCGGCAATCGCGCCGGCAGCGAACAGACCCCGCTGGGTTGGCACCGCGTAAAATCGCGTTTCGGCAAGAATGCCGCGCTTGGCACCATCTTCGAGGCGCGGCGTAATACCGGGCGAATCGCCGAGATCGAATCGCGCCCCCAGCGCACCGGCCGCGACCATGTGACGACCCGAATCCTCTGGCTGCAGGGGCTTGAGCGCGGCGTCAATCTGGGTGGAAACGTGGATTCTCACGCCCGTTACATCTATATCCACGGTACCCATGAAGAAGGTTTGATCGGGCAACCCGCCTCCCACGGGTGCGTGCGGATGCGCAATCCCGACGTCGTGGAGTTGTTCGACCGGGTGCCCGATGAAACCCTGGTCCTGATTCGGGAATGAAGCGCCTGCCGATGCGGTTTTGGAAACGGGTAAGCCGGAGTGAATGAGGCGGTCGATCACCAGATGTCACGGAGTCGACCGCGGCCGCCTGCGGGCCGAGTATCAGTTGCGGCAGGCCGGTACCCCCGTTCAGTTTCGATACACGTGCGGCGGTGCGTCGCGCGACACTCGCTCAAAAGCTCGACTGAGCACGATTGACCACCAAGGAGTCACCCTATGACAATGAAACTCTCCCGGGTTGCGTTTGCAACCGCGTTGCTGACCTTGACAACCGTCGCGGTTGCCACGCCCTACGCGCCGCCAGGGCTTTACGGGATGCCGGAGGCCGGACCCGGTTATCCGCACCAACAACGCCCGTACTACCCCCGGCCACCGATGCCGCACGCCGCGCCACAAGCGCAAGCGCAACCGGCGCAGCCGAGCCCGCTCGATCTGCTGCGTCAGGGTATCGACGCAACCGTTGAGTTCCTTGGCAGTGAGCAGGCGCGTGACCGCGGCGCGATCGAGGGTTTCGTTGCGCAGTCGATGAGCCAGTATTTTGATTTCGACCGGATGGCTCAGCTCGTGGGTGGCCGCGTCTACCGTGAGCTTGACCAAGTCCAGCGCGCGGCGTTTCAAGGGCGCTTGCAAGGCATGTTCCTGTCGGCATTCGTCGGCAATCTGGCGGGGCATGCCGGGAAGCCGCCGCAGGTCGATTTTCTGCCCGTGCGCCGGGTCAGCGAGGATGAGGTGAACGCCTACGCGCGGGTGCGCTTCGCCGACAATTCGACCAGCCGGCTGGTCTTTCGCTTCGGCAAGAGCGGCGAGTCGTGGAAGGTGTTCGACGTTGCCGCCGACGGCAGTAGCGCGGTGCTCTATTACCGGTCGCATTTCCTGGCGCAGGGGCGTCAGCAGGGACCGCAAGGCTTGATGCGGTAAATGGATCGGCGCGGCAAGGCGACCGGCATCCCCGGTCGCCTTGCCGCGAGATCGAACCGGGCGATTGACAGTTTCGTAGCAACGCGCCTACCCTTTGATCGAGAACGCGCCGATTTGAGTCCAAAGCTTGCGGGCGCTGAATAAATGCAGCTAAAGCGGGAGGTGTGAAATACCTGCCTTGGCTGTGATGGCTGACGCGGGTTTTTTTTTGCCCGCCAGGCAATGTCCCGTGGTTGCTGGCGAGCGGCCACGGCAAGATCCGAAATCAATTGCGAGGTGCTCGGATGAATGCGTCTGACGAATGGGCCTTCGAAACACTGGCGGTACGCGCCGGACAGATTCGCACCAGCGAGGGGGAGCAGTCCGAACCGATCTTTGCGACCTCGAGTTTCACCTTTACCTCGGCGGCCGAGGCGGCGGCGCGCTTCAGCGGTGCCGCGCCGGGCAACATCTATTCGCGTTTCACCAATCCGACGGTGCGGACCTTCGAGCAGCGTCTCGCCGCGCTCGAAGGCGCCGAGAGTTGTGTCGCGACCGCATCGGGTATGTCCGCCATCCTGGCCACCTGCATGGCGCTATTGCGCGCGGGCGATCATGTCGTTTGCTCGCGTGCGGTGTTCGGTACGACGGTGGTGTTGTTCAATCAGTTTCTCGCGAAATTTGGGGTCGAGGTGACCTACGTGCCGTTGTGCGAGGTTTCGGCCTGGGAGGCGGCGCTGCGCCCGAACACCCGGATGCTGTTTCTCGAAACGCCGTCGAATCCCTTGACCGAGGTGGCCGACATCCCGGCCCTGGCGGAGCTGGCGCACGCCCACGCGTGCCTGCTGGTGGTCGACAACTGCCTCTGTACGCCGGCCTTGCAGCGTCCGCTGGCCCTTGGCGCCGATATCGTCATCCACTCCGCGACCAAGTATCTTGATGGGCAGGGGCGTTGCGTCGGTGGTGCGGTGGTCGGCGACGCGACGCGAGTCGGCAAGGATGTCTACAGCTTCCTGCGCTCCGCAGGACCCACTTTGAGTCCGTTTAACGCGTGGGTGTTTCTCAAGGGACTGGAGACGCTGGCATTGCGGATGGAGGCACATTCACAGCGAGCGCTGGCTTTGGCGCGCTGGTTGGAGCAGCGCCCCGAGATCGCGCGGGTGTACTACCCGGGCCTCGAAAGTCACCCGCAGCACGCGCTCGCGGCGCGCCAACAAAGCGGTTTCGGCGGGATCGTGGCATTCGAAGTCGTTGGCGGGCAGGCGGCCGCGTGGCGGCTGATCGATGCGACCCGAATGGTGTCGATTACCGCTAATCTTGGGGATACCAAGACCACGATCACCCATCCGGCGACCACCACCCACGGTCGCCTGACCGCCGAGCAAAAGGCGGAAGCTGGCATTAGTGACGGCCTGGTCCGGATCGCGGTGGGCCTCGAAGCCTTGGTCGATCTGCAACACGATCTTGCGCACGGGTTAACGTGAAGTAACTCGATATCTTGTTGTTTTCATCATCAGGGGTGCCGACACCGTCCGCATGAAAGTTAACGTGAATCACCCGATACTCAGGGGTGCCGCCCCGGGTTGGCCAGACGGGCATGTCGGCTGCAGGGAGGCGGCTGGCGAGCCCCCACCAGGGATGGGTTCATACCCGGCCTGGGGCGGCTTTCATCCTCCGGGCGGTGCTTTGGCGATGATGGTCAACTGCCGCGTGACCAAGCTCGCGATCGATCCGCGTTGGTCGATGCGCGGCGCGACGCATAGCGCACCCGGCCGGTCACGCCCGATGCATGCGGCTGGCGAGGTGGCGCGATGACCGCCGCCGTCGGTGTGTTCGAGGCCAGCTACGCCGCGTTGCTGACGCTCGATCCGGACGAGAAGGTGAGTGCGGTACGCGGCTTGTGGCAACAGTGGCAAGCCGGCGAGCTGCGCGTCGATGCCGAGTTTCCGGTCGCGCCGGTCGTCGATCCCGGGCGGCCGGCGCGGCCGGAACTGGTGCGTCCGGGCGCGCTCAAGCCGCGCAAGCTGAACACCCGCGAGGGGCAAGCGGCGATGCTCCATGCAATCGCCCACATCGAATTCAACGCGATCAATCTGGCGCTCGATGCGGTGTATCGATTTCGCGGGCTGCCGACGGAGTATTACCGCGACTGGCTCGGTATTGCAGCGGAGGAGGCGGAACACTTTGGTTTGGTGCGCGGTCGGCTGCGCACGCTTGGGTTCGATTATGGTGACTTTCCGGCTCACAATGGCCTCTGGGAGGCTGCGCTTGCGAGCAGCGACGACATGACCCGACGCATGGCGTTGGTACCACGGGTGTTCGAGGCGCGCGGTCTGGACGTGACGCCGAGCATCATCGCGAAGTTTCGCGGGATCGGGGACCAGGCCTCGGTCGCGGTGCTCGAAGTGATCCTGCGCGATGAAGTAGGTCATGTCGCGGCCGGTGATCGCTGGTTCCGGTGGGGCTGCGCACGCCTCAATCTGCCACCGGAAGCGACGTTTCGCGCCTGGGTGCGTACTTACCTCAAAGGCGAGGTGCGCGGCCCGTTCAACGTCGAGGCACGCCTCGCCGCCGGGTTTACCGCCCAGGAATTACAGGCATTGGCAACGCAAGATGGCGATTAAACACGTGAAATGTCCGATTCTCAGAGCCTGTGAAAAAATCCCCGATTGTCGCGAGGGCGACCCTGGGCGTGGTGAACAAGGCGCAAGAGGCCCGAAATCGGGGAGTGTAGCCGGCCTACATGACCCGATTTCGGGCCTCTTGCAACGCAGGACACCGCGTCCAGGGGCGTCCGCAGTAGATTGTGGGAGATTTTCACAGGCTCTCAGGGGTGTTGCTCCGGGTTTGGCCAGGCGCGAGCGTCGGCCCCGCAGGGCGCCGGCTATCGAGCCCCCTAGGGATGGGTTCACGGCGTCTCCCGCCTGGCCGGCCCGGAGCGGGTTTCATCCGCCGGGGCGGTATCCTCGCCATGATCGTTAAACGGAGACCGAGCACGGGCGGGCCCTCCCGCACAGGGAGCCTGCTGCTACGGTGCGAGCGGTTCCACACGGGTATTGCGTCCTGACGATGGCCGGCCCGACCTACATCCTCGGCCTTTCGGGCTACTACCACGACAGTGCGGCGGCGTTATTGCGCGACGGCGAGATCGTCGCGGCGGCGCAGCAGGAGCGGTTTTCGCGCAAGAAACACGATGCCGGATTTCCGCACGAGGCCGCCGCCTATTGTCTCGCGGAGGCCGGGATCGGGATGTCGGATCTGGCCAGCGTGGTGTTCTACGACAAACCACTGCTTAAGTTCGAGCGTCTGCTGGAGACCTACCTCAGCTTCGCGCCGCGCGGGGTGCGGTCGTTTCTTGCGGCGATGCCGATCTGGTTGACCGACAAGCTCTATCTGAAAGCCACCTTGAAACAGGCCTTGGCGGCGCTGGCGCAATGCCCGCAAAAAGCGCTGCCACCGCTGCTGTTCGCGGAGCACCACGAATCGCATGCCGCCTCGGCGTTTTACCCCAGCCCGTTCGCGCGCGCCGCAGTGCTATGCCTCGATGGGGTCGGCGAGTGGGCGACCACCAGCGTCTGGCTCGGCGAGGACGAACGGTTGACGCCGTTGTGGCAGATCGAGTTCCCGCATTCGCTCGGATTGCTGTATTCGGCGTTCACCTATTATTGCGGATTCAAGGTGAACTCCGGCGAATACAAACTGATGGGTTTGGCGCCGTATGGCACCCCACGTTATGCCGACCGTATTCTGGAGCACCTGATCGATCTCAAGGACGATGGCACCTTCCGCCTCGATCAATCCTATTTCGACTACTGCACCGGGTTGCGGATGACCAACGCCCGCTTCGATCGCCTGTTTGGCGGTCCGCCACGGGTGCCCGAAGGCCCGCTCACGCAGCGTGAAATGGACTTGGCCGCGTCGATTCAGCAGGTGACCGAGGAGGTCGTACTGCGCTTGGCGCGCACGGTCCAGCGCGAGACCGGTGCGGAATACCTTTGCCTGGCTGGAGGCGTTGCGTTGAATTGCGTCGCCAACGGCCGGCTGCTGCGGGAAGGGCCGTTTCGTGACCTCTGGATTCAACCCGCCGCGGGCGACGCCGGGGGCGCGCTGGGAGCCGCATGGGTCGCGTGGCATGCCGACCATCCGCGCCCGCCGCCCCGCGCAGGCTGCGACGCGATGCAAGGCGCTTACCTCGGCCCGCGCTATGCGCCTGAGGCGATTCGGCGCGAACTCGATGCCCTCGGCGCGGTGTATGACGAAATGCCCGAACACCACTGGCGCGCGCGTCTGGTCGAATGGTTGGACCAGGAGGCGGTGGTCGGCTGGTTTCAGGGGCGGATGGAGTTTGGCCCGCGTGCGCTCGGGGCGCGCTCGATCATCGGCGATCCGCGCAGCCTGCGGATGCAATCGGTCATGAATCTGAAAATCAAATACCGCGAATCGTTTCGGCCGTTCGCACCGGCCGTACTTGCCGAGCGCGTTGGCGACTACTTCGAACTCGACCGCGCTAGCCCGTACATGCTGATCGTGGCGCCGCTCCAGCCGGCGCTGCGTCTGCCGATGACCGACGCCGAGCAGGCCCTTGCCGGGATTGCCAGACTCGGTTCGCGGCGTTCGACCTTGCCCGCGATCACGCATGTGGACTACTCCGCACGGGTGCAAACCGTGCACGCCGAAACCCACCCGCGCTTCCACCGCCTGCTGCAGGACTACGCCGCGGAGACTGGCTGCGCGGTATTGGTGAACACCTCATTCAATGTGCGCGGCGAACCGGTTGTTTGCACCCCGACGGATGCGTATCGTTGTTTCATGCGTACCGAAATGGACTACCTGATCATCGAGGACTTCGTGCTCGAAAAACGCCGGCAACCCGCCGCCGACCGCGACGACGGCTGGCAGGCGGAATTTGGTCTCGATTAACGATGACGCGGCGACTCGAAATCCGCGGTTTCATTAAGTGGTGAGCCCCGGCGTGGAGCGACCGCACCCGCGCGCCGCAATTCCTCTGGGCGCTCGCGGAGCCGCGTCAAGGACACGTGACGAGGATCCACCAATGATCGCGGACGGTGTGCCCACGCGGCCGCGCCTGACTTGGCTGCTGACGACCCTGGCGCTGGGTGCCGTGATGGCGTGGTTACCGGTGCAAGCCGCGGTATGGACGGAACGCCATACCTGGGACGACGCCTGGGAAGCCCGCTACTCGGCGTGGGTAGCGGCCGAGTGGACGGACGACTTTCTGCTTGATCCGAAACGTCCCGCTTACGCGGGCATCGCGCACGATTGCGCCGACATTCCGGCGCTTGCGCGGCTCATTTTCGCCTACGAAAATGGCCTGCCATTCGCGATTCACGATGCGGCGGGCGGCCGATTGACCCACCAGAGCAAGCGTTTCGATGCGCTCCCCGCTGGCGCCGCACGGCTGCGGGCATTCATGAATCACGTGACGAAGGCCGTCAGTACCCAGACCCTTCCGGACGATACCTATCCGATCGCGCTGGCCGAGATTCGCCCGGGCGACCTCTATCTCGCGCCGGGCGAACATGCCTATTTCGTTACCGGCGTGCGCGACAACGGTGTGATCGAATACGTTTACTCGACCACGCCCACCGCCGCGCAAAACCTGATCCGCCAGCGCACGTTTCCGGCCTATGTGCCGACCGACGACATCACGATGCGCGACGGGTATCGCCGCTTCCGACGTCCGGACGAACTCGGTCTGACTTACGCGCAGATCGCGCGCTTCAGCGACCAGCAGTACAGCGTCGCCAGGGACGCCGGCTACGAGTTTGAACAGTTCAACCAGACCTTGGCGCAGTTGCTCGGCGCGGAACCCGAAACGCGTCCGCAACGCGGTGAGCGCCTGATCGATGAAGTCTGCGAGATGAGCCGACAGCGCCTGCGCTACGTCGACGACGGCGTGCGCTACCTGCAAACGATCCGCGCCCAGGGGCGGCGTTGCCTGAGCGAGTCCGAGTACCGCCAATACTCGACGTTTAACCGCGACCAACGCCTGACCACGCTGTGGTGGCAGTTGCGCGGTTTGTATCGATCGCTGTCGAGTCTAGGCGAGGATTCGTCTACCTTGCGCCTGCTGCGCGCGATCTTCGACCCTTATGAGGCCTCGCCGAAGGAGCGCGCGGCGATCGCCGGGCGCTGCGCCCTGGTGCTGAACGAGACGACCGCGATCGATCTGATCGATTTGTGGCGCATCGTGCAACAGAACCGGCTTGATGCCGACCCGCATGCGGACCGCTTGCAGCGTTGGGGCTTGCGCGATCCGCCCTTGGAATCGGCCTGCCCGCGCTATGACGATCGTTAGATGCTCAGCGTACGAACTTTCATGGCGAGGCGACCGCCCCGGAGGATGAACGCCGCTGCGAGCCGGGCCGATCGTCTCGCCGCGAAGCGCAGCAGCTCGCGCGCGGCGCGATTCTTTGCCGCCAGCGCCGGTATTGGCAACGGTCGTTCCCATGCTTGAAAATGCGTCCCCAGTTGCAACTACCGTAGCGTTCTCCGCGCAATGTCCGTAACTCCATTAAATGAACCAACGCCGGCCGACTTGCGCCGTTTCGCCTGGGTGACGGGCGCACTGATCGCGGGTTGTTTTGGCCTGCTCTTGCCGTGGTTGTGGGCGTTTGCGATTCCGTGGTGGCCATTTGTAACCGGCCTTGCGCTGGCGCTATGGGGCGCTATCGCGCCGCGCAGCTTGCGCCCGCTCTACCGCGGCTGGATGCGGCTCGGCGCGGGGTTAGGGTGGCTCAACGCCCGGCTCATACTGTCCGCGGTTTTTTTTCTGGTACTGACGCCGATCGGATGGTTGCTCCGGCTCTTTCGCCACGACCCGCTGCGGCGTGCTTGGACGCCCGGCGCAACCAGCTATCGCGTGCCGAGCCAGCCGCGGCCGCGCGACCATCTGCGGAGACCGTTCTGATGTGGGATCTACTCAAAGACCTGTGGGACTTTATGCGTGAACGCAAGAAGTTCTGGCTGCTGCCGATCATGCTGCTGCTGGTCGTGCTCGGCGCGTTGCTGGTGTTCGCGCAGGGATCGGCGGTCGCGCCGTTTATTTACACCCTGTTTTGATCCCCGACCGTGCCGGCGGAACAGCCCGCGTTCCCGGAGCGAACTGTCGGCGCGGCTTGCAGCAGCAGGAGCGCTTTAAGACAAGGTTGCGAGTTCGCTACCAGCGGCGCTAACCCGCAACACGCTACCGTGCTGGTACCAATCACCTAGGACGGCGCGGTGCAGCGTTTCGCCATTAGCGGCAATCCATTCGTGTGTGCCGGGTCGGTGGGTATGGCCGTGGATCAGGTGGTTGACACCTGCGCGTCGCATCGCCGCTTCGACCGCCGTTGCATTCACATCCATGATCGATTCGGATTTCTCCAGGGTCTCGTTCATGCTGCGCTCGCGCAAGGCGAGTGCCTGTCGCACCCGCTCGGCCAACGGTAAGGCGAGAAACGTTTGCTGCCACGACTGATCGCGCAGCATCAGGCGCATCTTCTGGTATTCGTGATCGTCGGTGCAGAGCGTGTCGCCATGTAGGAGCAGGGTCGGGACGCCATACAGATCGATCGTGGTCGATTCCGGCAGCAATTGCCAGTTAAAGCGCCGCGCGAATTCAGCACCGAGGAGAAAGTCGCGGTTGCCATGCACAAAACGGCAAGGTACCTCGCACGCTGCAAGCGACTCGAAACCGGCGAGCACCGGTTCGAGCCCTGCGGTGGGCTGGTCGTCTCCGATCCAATATTCGAACAAGTCGCCCAGGATAAAAAGCGTCGCGGCGTTCGCCGCTTCGTCCCGCAGAAAGTCGGCGAACAGTTCGACGATGCGTGGCCGTTCGGCCGCGAGATGGAGGTCGGAGACGAACAGCGTGACGCCGTTCATTTGGCGACGGTCACCTTGTTCATGATGACCGGATCCTTCGGTACGTCGTCGTGAAAACCGCTACGCCCGGTCGGTACCTTTTCGATTGCCTGGACGACATCCATGCCGGCGGTGACTTTTCCGAACACCGTGTAGCCCCAACCTTGCGCGGTCTTGGCACTATGGTTCAGAAAACCGTTGTCCTTGGCGTTGATGAAAAACTGCGCGGTGGCGGAGTGCGGGTCGTTGGTGCGCGCCATGGCAATGGTGCCGGCGTCATTTTTGAGCCCGTTGTCGGCCTCATTCTGGATCGGCGTATCCGAGGGCTTCTGAACCAGGTCGGGGGTAAAGCCGCCGCCCTGGATCATGAAACCGGGAATGACGCGATGGAAGATCAGGCCGTCGAAGTAGCCCTTTTCAGCATAGGCGACGAAGTTGGCGACCGACTTGGGCGCTTTCTCCGGATAAAGTTCGATCGTGATTGTACCCTTGTTGGTTGCGAGGGTAACGATGGGGTTTTTGCTTTGGTCCATGGCATTACATCCGGTTGAAATCAAAAAAAACGATATAAAAATCAAGGCTATGTGCCTGGCGCTCATTCACCACTCCTGGCTACGAATTGGACGGGAGCGGGGATGATAGCCGGTCGGAGGCGGACGGCGAAACCCTGCGCGCACCGATGTTCAATTGACTGGCAAGCGCTGACGCAGCGCATCGCGGTCGAACCACCATTGGTCGCCGACGATCAAGTCGAGCACCCGGCCCAAGCGGGGCAGGAACTTGGCAGGGTCATTGAGTTCGAGTTTGCCCAGCCAGAACTCGAGTTGGGCTTGCGTGGTGACCTGGCTGTGACGCTCCGCGACCTTGGCCAGTTCGTTGCGGGTGAGGAATGAGAGACTTTCGAATTCTCCGTCCGTAGCCGCACGGACACCGGCGATATAGTGTGCAACCGCGGCGGCGACGGCGCCGCCATCGGAGTTGGAAGGGGTCTCCTCGACGACGTGGAACAGCATGGTAATCGTGGTGATGGGCTGGATCGGGTAGGTGACGGCCAGCCACACGCCGTGCGCCAGTGCCGCCACTGCGGCTGGTTGCTCCGTCTTGTAGAGCACTTCGCAAGCCTCAACTGCGTCCTGCCAGGATTCGGCATCGATAAAGGTGTCGAGCGCGCGCCGGGCGAGCGCCCACGCCGTGTCGACCTCGGCCATGCCGGTCTTCGCCGTGGCGATGTCGAGGTGAAGGCGCGCGCGGTCGATCGCGCTGGCATCGCGCGGGAGACCTGCGAGACGCTGCTCGGCTTCGCGCAGCAGCGCCGCATATTCGGCTTGGGCGTCGTCGGGACTGAAGTCGACGGCGATGTCGCCGCTGGATTGAGGGTCATTCATGCTGGTGTCCGCCGCTGGGTGTTTGCGCGCCAAGTTAGCGGGGGGTGGCGATGATGGCGAAAAACCCCAGCGGTTTTAGGCCAAATAAATCTCGCGTCGGCTCGCGGTAGGCAACGGCGCGACAAGCGCGATCGCCGCGGGGCAATCTCCGCGCCGCGTTCGCGCTGCGGTACAATTCGCGGCTTCGAAATCTAATTTAACCGCTCCTTGCGAGCTGGGGAGGTCACTATGCCGTATTACGTGTTCAAGATTGATGCGGGTCCGACGAGTCTGGTCAAGAACCTCGAGTTGCTGCAGTCGTTCGAAAAATACCCCGAGGCGCGCGACTTCGCGCGGGCACAACGCGCCGCGATCGGAGCGCCGGGCGATGCCGGAATCAAGATGGTGATGGCCAATGACTTGCTGGAAGCGGAGGAAAGCCTGAACACCTCGCGTGAGGCGCCAATCCTGCAGGAGTGGGAAAAGTAGACGCCGGCCCAGGATAATCGCCGGGGGCCGCGCAACCATGGACGAAGACAGCTTTCGCGCGATCTATCGTGACGTCAACCCGTGCCGCTGCGTATTCGAGAAGGCCATCAATGCCCGACGCTGCGATTGCCGACTCAAGCATCGCTTCATGTTGGCGGGGCGCGAGGGCGTGTCGTGCACGAACGCGCGGGCGTTGACGGTTTGTGCCGACTATCTCGATGCCATACGTCACGGCTCGCGCTTTTCGCTCGGCATCAAACGTATCGAAGGTCCGCTGCCGCACAGTCTTGAACTACGGGTGCAAGCTGGTGGTTTACTCGCGTTGCAGGCCGAGCTGTTTCCCGATCAGGCGACGGCTGTCGAGGTCTACGATATTTACCAGGTGTTGGACCGCGCCGTGATTCGTTTCGGCGCCGTCGCCGAATTTCCGTATGCGACCCTGGTCCGCGGCGTGGTTGCGTTCGAAGTGCCGCGCCGCCGCCCGCCGCGGTGAATGCGCGGACGATCAGCTCAGAAGCTGGGCGTTCGCGGAGAAGTCGAACTCGAGGTCCTCGGCGGGTTGCCGGAGATAAAACCCCTGCACGTAATCCACCCCGAGACGCTTCAGAGTGAGAAATTGCTCCTCACGTTCGACTTGCTGCGCGATCACCTCTTTGCCCAGAACGCGTGCCTCGCGAGTCAGGCGTTGCAGCGCCTTTTGCCGATCCTGGTCACGCTCGATCGATTCGGTAAAAAAAGGATCCAGCTTGAGGTAGTCGACATGCAGGTGGCGCAACACCTGGAACGGATTGAGTGAGTTGCCGAAATCACTGACGGCAAAGCGAGCGCCGAGCGGGCGCAGGTATTCGAGCAAGCGTTTGACCTGTTGCAGGCACACCAGCAGCGAGTTTGCCTTCAGTTCGAACACCAGCTGGCTCGGATCGACCTCATGCTCGCGGATCTGGTTGTGGATCCAGAGAAAGTCCTCCTCCTGTTTGAGGGTGTTCTCGGTCAACTTGATGAACAGTCGGTGGTCGGTGTTCTTGCGTTGGGTGCATTCGCGCAAGGTATTGATGATGACCCAACGGTCGAGTCCCTTGGCGTAGCCGCTGCGCTCGGCGCTCGGCATGAACTCGGCCGGGAAGATGTAGCCGCCGTCAGGGCGCGCGATGCGGAGCAACACGCTGTAGCGTTGCAGTTGATCGGCGTGCAGGCGCACGATCGGCTGAAACGTGAGGCGCAGCCGGTTCTCCTTGAAGGCGAGGCGCAGCTGTTCCATCCATTCGTCGTCGATCACTTTTTGCGGCTTGTCGCTGGCGCTGACACGATAGCGCTCGACTCCGGTGGATTTACGTACCGCGCATTGCAGCGCGATCGTCGCCTGCTCGACCACTTCATGGGCCGAGTTCAGGGTGAGATCGAGGATCGCGATACCGGCGTTGATCTGGCACGGGACCACCCGCCCATCGAGTTCGAAAAGCTGGTCGTTGACGCTATGCAGCAGCCGGGTCACGAACTGCTCCAGCTGCGCCGGATCAGTCAAGGTGGTCAGGAGACCGTAGCTGAACGCGTCGAACCGACACAGCATGTCGTCCAGGCTGATGCGGGACTTGAGTGTGGCGCCGATATCCGCGTATAGCACGTCCATCGGAATCGCGCCGAGGCGCTCTTCGAGTTCACCGTGGTTGTCGATCGTCATCAATACGAAGGCGCTGTGTTCGCCCAATACGCGCGATTGCTCAACCGCTTTTTCAAGCTGATTGAGCAGGTGGGTGCGGGTGTACAAGCCGCTGCTGACGTCATAAATCGACAGGTAGGATAATTCGCGCGTGATGACTGAATTATTGCGAAATGCGCGGATGGTGATCTGTAAGCAGCGCTCGCCCTCAAACGAGGCATTGGCGACCTCGAAGGTGCAGCGAATCGCTTGTTCGTCCTGGACGATCTTGCCCTCAAGCGTGTCGCGGCTGCCGTCGCTGTGGCGAAACCGCTGCATGAAGAGCTTGAACTTGTCGCGTTCCTCGACCGGGATCAGGTCGAGAAACGGTAGGCAGATCAAGTCGTCCCGGTCGATGCGAAAGAACTCCAGGTAGGCCGGATTGGCATAGACGTGGATGCCGTCGCTGAGGTAGGCGAGTGGCAACTCGGTCTGGTCGAGCAGCGAGGTGTAGCGGTGGCCGAGATCATGATTGGTGTCGCGTAGCGCGGCCAGATCGCGCTGATGCCGCAACGCATTGGCGACCCGGCGGATGACCAGCTTGAGGTGTTTGAAGTTCGGCAGGATGACCAGGTCTTCCGCGCCGTGGGCCATATAGACCGCGGGGTCGAGCTTGGGGTTGCTGGATAGCGCGATCACGGGCGTGGCACGGCGCAGGGTGCGTAGCTCGTGCAGGGTGTGCTCAAGCGTGAGCGGCGCGTATTCGATCCGCTGTAGGATCAGCTCGGGTGCCTGGGTTAGCAATACCCCAGCGAGGTCGGTGGGGCTCGCGAGGTGGGTTGCGCGGATGCTGTAGCCCGCCTCGCGCACGGTTTTGGAAAGGGCGTCGGCCTCATGTCCATCGGGTACGATGATGAGTACCCGTAAGGTGTCCTTGAACGCGGGCGAGGTGGTTGCATCGATCGGCCCGGTGATGGTCATCTTCATGCCCTTACCGGCTTGGCCGCTGGGCGCGCGCTGAAACACGGATGATCATGCGAGGTCGTTCCGCCGCCGTTGAACGCGCAACAGTGGTCGCTGGCCGCGCCGGACCCCGTGGATTGAACTTGCCCATATTGTGCCCGAATCACGCCCCATCACTCCCCGTTTATAGCCGGTTCCAGAGGTCCTCGAACTCCTCGCGCGCATCAACCTGCGCCTTGACCTCGGTGGAACGATAAAAAAACTGTGTGTAGTAACTCGAATACTCGCCCGTGCTTTTCAATTGTAGGCAGAGTTTTTTGCCGAGCGCGCTGAGCTCCAGCACGTCTTCCGACATAAAACTGCGTGCCGGAACGAGCAAGCTCGGCATCTGCTTGATGGTTTTCATCCCCGGAAGCATCAAGCCCTCGATCGGGAGGATGTCGGGGTGGGTTCGATTGCGAATATCGTCGATCTGAACCACGGTGCCGCGTGGAGAAATGAGTTGGACGCCAACCTCGACTCCGGACTCGGCGCGATGCCGCAGCCAGCGGACGATGCCCACGCGCCACTGATATTCATCGTATTCCTTGTCGCGCAGGGCGATCAGTTCGCCGACGTGAAGGTTGATCGGGGTGTCGGCATCCCAGAGCAGGCCGTAGCCGCCGGCGCCGGTATTCATCACGGTCCACTCCAACCATGATTCCGGTAACGGCCGCTTTTCCACCGGGTGCGGCCGCAGCATCTGGTCGGTCGCGTGATGGTCATAATAGTTGCCGTCGACCAACTCGAATTCGCCGGTCATCGAGTAGGCCGGACTCAGCCCGGCGAACGTCGCCTTTTGCGGTTGAATCGCTTCGGCTTCCTGTTTGTCGTAGAACAGTTCTGCCTTATTGAGGTACGGATTGGAGTCGGCGTTGATTGCCTGAATGATGTTGTTGAGGCCCAGCGCGGTGACGATGGTGCGATTCGTGGTGACGCGGCTGAAGCGGCGTTTTTCGCGCGTGGTCCACGAGGTCAACAGGCGTTCGAGCAGGCGTTTGTCGAGCGGTACCTTGCTGAAGCCGCTCGGACCCATGCTCTGGTCGGCCTGGATCTCGCTCAGGATGTCCTTGAGGGTACTGATCAGACGGGTGAGATCGAAGCCGCGCAAATTCGAGAACGTGGTGATGTCGGCGAGGGGAATGAAAGCCGGCGGTTCGGAGGACTTCAAGCTCGCGACATGCACCAGGCCTTTGCTGTCGGGTGAGAGCGTGCGTTTCATGTCACACAGGTGACAGGCGGTTTCGAAATACGCCGCAAGCCGTTCCGCCTCGCCGGTGCGTAACCGCAGCGGGCCGGAGATCGCGAGCAAACAGGCCTGCTTGTAAACGTCATCGATCGAGGCGGCTTCAATCGTGCGATAGTCCTCGTCGGGCACCTCCAGGTTCGCGAGCTTATGCAGTTCCGCGAGGCCCTGGAGGCGGTGAAGGTCGTGCCAAGCGTTGCGCGGGTCGGGCTTGTAGAGCGCGGCGCCGCGCAGCAGGAGTTCGTTGAGATAGCGCATCGCGCGGTGGATGGCAGTGGCAAGGAGCTTGCGATCGAGCTTGTCCTTGCTGGTCGCGACGTCGTGCACGATGTGTTTGTAACCGACCGAGAGTTCCTGCAGCAAGGCGTCGGTGAGACGGTCGATCTGGCGATTGCGCCCCGAGATGGGCAGGGTGATCGCGGCGAAGTGGCGTTGCAGATGCTTGAGGATCATGCGCGCAGTCGGGCGCAGCAGCTCCATGAGTTCAAAGCGGGTGCGGTAGTCGATCGTTTGCCGGTTCAGCAGTTTCAGGGTCGTGAACAGAAGCTTGGTCGATTCACCCATATTCACCAACGGCAGATCCTTCAGCCAGCGACGCATGGCCTTGGGGTGGTTGGGCGAGTGACTCAGTTCCTCCTCTCGCGCCGAAAGTTGTGGCAAGTGCAAATTCATGGTGACGGTGCGCATCACTCCGTGAGGCGGTCAAGAATATCGGATAAATCCCGGCAATAGCCTAGAGCGAATCACAGTTATACGCCGAGATCGTCGCGAGTTGTCGCTAAATCACGATACAACTCGCAGTTTAGCCGCTGGAGCGCGGGATGTGGCTACGTTTGGGTACCCTGGGCGTAGGCTGCTCGCGCCACCGTCGCGCGTAAGCGCGGGTGAGAGGCGGTTCAAGAGGTTTATACCAACGACTTGTAGGGTTCGCCAGCAACTTCGCGGACGAGGCGTGGGACCAGAAAGCCGGGTAAGCGCGCGCGCAGTTCGCGATACAGCGCTTCGGCTTCGGCCTGCGGGAGATCGAAGTGCGCGGCGCCGCGCACGCGGTCCAGCAGATGTAGGTAATAGGGTTGGACGCCGGCGTCGAACAGGGTTTCACTCAATTCGGCGAGGGTTGCGGCGGAGTCGTTTACGCCGCGCAGCAATACGCTCTGATTCAGTAAAAGCGCGCCGGACTGGCGCAATTGCGTCAGGGCCTCCAGCACGTCGGCGGCGAGTTCGCGGGCATGGTTGACGTGCAGCACCAGCACGATCCGCAAGCGGGAGCGGCTGATCCAGTCCAGCAAGCGGGCATCGACACGGGACGGCAGCACCACAGGCACCCGGCTATGGATGCGCAGGCGCCGTAGCTGTGGGATGGCGGACAGGGATTGCGCCAGCGCGGCGAGTTTGTCGTCACGCAGAACCAAGGGATCACCGCCGCTCAGAATGACCTCGTTAAGTGAGGGGTCGCGTCGCAGGTAGTCGAGCGCGGGTTGCCAGTCATCGCGTCCGGCGTGGGCTTCGGCGTAAGGAAAATGGCGCCGGAAGCAGTAACGGCAGTGAATCGCGCAGGCGCCGGTGGCGATCAGCAAGGCACGGCCATAATATTTGTGCAAGACCCCCGGGCGCGCGCTGGCCGACCGATCGCCGACCGGATCAAGCGCAAACTCCGGCGGTTGCGGTTGCAATTCGAGGTCGGTCGGAAGCACCTGCAACAACAGCGGATCCTGCGGATCGCCGGGACGGATGCGGCGCAGATAACTCTGGGTGACGCGCAAACCGAAGCCACGTTGCGCCGCTCGCGCGGATTCGAGCACTTCCGGATCGAGGCGCAACAGGCGGCAAAGCTCGCCCGGATCGGTGATGCTGGCGGCGAGTTCGCGTTGCCAAGCGGGTGTTGTTTCAAAAGCGATTGCGGGTATCATGTGCGGCTTCGATCTTACCCCGCAAATCCAGGCGACAGAAGACATGGCGACTTACAGCACCAGCGAGTTCAAATCCGGCATCAAGATTATGCTCGATGGCGATCCGTATGCCGTAGTGGAGAACGAGTTCGTCAAGCCCGGCAAAGGTCAGGCTTTCAACCGTGTCAAGGTGCGCAATCTAAAATCCGGGCGGGTGATCGAGAAGACCTTCAAGTCCGGGGATACCGTCGAGGCCGCCGACGTTGTCGATATCGACATGCAATACCTGTATGCCGATGGCGACCTTTACTACTTCATGCATCCCGAGACCTTCGAGCAACTCGCCGCTGGCGCGACCGCCATGGCCGATGCACTGAAGTGGATCCGCGAACAGGAAACCTGCCTGCTGACCCTGTGGAACGGGGTGCCGATTTCTGTCACCGCGCCGCCCCACGTCGAGTTGAAGGTGACGCAATGCGAACCGGGCATCAAGGGCGACACCGCGCAAGGTGCGACCAAGCCGGCGACGGTCGAGACGGGTGCGGTGGTCAAGGTTCCGTTGTTCGTCCAGGAAGGTGACGTGCTCAAGATCGACACCCGAACCGGCGAGTATCTGTCGCGCGTGAAAGGCTGATGTCTGAAGTCTGGCGGCCTGCGGCCGCCCACGCTGCGCTACTCGCAAGGGCGCGGATGCTGCACGGTATCCGCGCCTTTTTTGCGTCCCGCGACGTGCTTGAGGTTGAGACGCCGTATCTGGCGCACGCCGCCGTCACCGATCCCGCGATCGAAAGCCTTGCCACCGTGGTCAACGGTGTGTCGGCCTATCTTCATACTTCGCCGGAGTTTGCGATGAAGCGCTTGCTCGCGGCGGGGTGCGGAGACTGCTTTCAGATCGCGCGGGTGTTTCGGGGCGGGGAGCGTGGCCGGCATCACAATCCGGAATTCACCCTGCTGGAATGGTATCGGCACGACTACGACGCTGAGCGGCTGATGGCGGAGGTGGTAACGCTGATCCATGTCCTGGTGCCCGCCGGCCAAACGCTGCCGCGACCGCGGCGGATCAGCTATCGGGCGTTGTTCGAAGAAGGTCTCGGGATCGATCCGTTGCGTGCACCGACCGCCGCGCTTGAGCAGTGCGCGCGTGTTCACGGCGTGGCGCCCGCGGGAGCGCTGGAGCGGGACGGCTGGCTCGACCTCTTGCTGGCGCAGTGGGTGCAGCCGCGCTTAGCGCCTGATCAACTCACGCTTGTGTATGACTATCCGGCGAGCCAGGCCGCGCTGGCCCGACTGAACCCCGACGCGCTGACCGCTGCCCGTTTCGAAGTCTACTGGGGCGAACTCGAACTCGCGAACGGCTTTCACGAGCTGACCGATGCCGCAGAACAACTCCGGCGCTTCGAATCCGATTGCGCGGAGCGGCGTCGCGATGGGCGTGCGGAGCCGCCGGCCGATACCCGCCTCCTCGCGGCCTTGCGCCACGGCTTGCCCGATTGCGCCGGCGTCGCGCTCGGCCTCGATCGCCTGCTGATGAAGCTCACCGGCGCACGTCACATCGACCAAGTGTTGGCATTTCCGTTCGAACGCGCATGAGCGGGGCCGCGCCGCGGGCGTGGTGCTAGACTCGCCGGAATCGGCCACCCTGACCACCCACCTCCGCTATGAGTTCAAGCATCGTGACTACGCTCGGCATGGCTGCGGCCGTGTTGACCACTGTGAGCTTTCTACCTCAGGTCTTGCACACCTTGCGTACCCGCGACACGCGTGCGATTTCGCTGTCGATGTATCTGTTGTTTACGCTCGGGGTGTTCCTGTGGTTGCTGTACGGGGTCGTGTTGGCACTATGGCCGGTGATCATCGCCAACGGCATCACGGTGGTGCTCGCCGGGATGGTGTTGCTGCTGAAACTGCGCCACGGCTGAAATTGCAATGCTCTACCGCTTGCTGGCCGACGGGGTACTGGTGTTGCATCTCGCCTTCATCGTATTTGCGGTATTAGGCGCCCTGGCCGTGCTGCGCTGGCCGCGGCTGATCTGGTTACACCTGCCCGCGGTGGCATGGGGGGCATGGATCGAGTTCAGCGGTGGCATCTGCCCGCTGACTCCGTTGGAGAATCATTTTCGCAACCTCGCTGGTCTGGCGGGATACGATGGCGGCTTTATCGAGCACTACTTGCTGCCGCTGATCTATCCGCATGAACTCACGCGGGCGATGCAATGGCTGTTCGGCGCGATCGTGTTGACTGTCAACGCCGCGCTCTACGGGGTTTGGTGGTGGCGCCGTCGTTGCCGGGCCAACTAATCATTTCGGCCACACCCTCTGACAGGGTAAGGACATCGCCCCGGAAGACGAACGCCGTGCCGGGTAGGCGGGAGACGCCGTGAATCCATACCCGGGGGCCGGCTGCATCCCTATCCCTACGGCCGACGTTTCTACCAACGTTTGCCCGGAGCGGCCTCCGCTGAGATTCGGGTGTTTCGCGTCAACTGGACTGTGGCGGTATTGTCGCGCGCGACAACCCAAACAGGCTGACGCCCACTGCCAGCGCGGCGATCGCAGCCGCGACCAGGTAGGACCCCTCGGGGCTCAGTCCGGTCCAGAGATAGCCGCTGCCGAGGCTGCCCACCGCGTGCCCGACGCCAAAGCACAGACTGGCGTAGAGCGCTTGGCCGCGACCCTGAAGTTTGCCCGGAAAATAGCGATTAATCAGATCGATAGCCGAGGCGTGATAGAGCCCGTAACTTGCGGCGTGAAGCGTTTGCGCGAAGATCAAAACCGGCGCTGAGTCGACCAGCGTGGCGGTCAGTACCCAACGCACACTCGTGACCAGGATGGCGAGTTGAAAGAGCCGCACTGCGCCAAACCGCGGCAACAGTCGGTGCATCACCAGGAACACCCCGATCTCCGCGATGACACCGATGGCCCAGAATTGCCCGACGCTGCCGCGCGGATAGCCGTGCTGTTCAAGGTACACACTGAAGAACGTGTAATACGGACCGTGGCTCGCCTGCATCAGAAAGCCGGCAAGCAGCAGCGAAATCACCGCCGGCTGGCGCAAGGCGCGGGCAATCGACTGCGCCGGGTCCGGGTGCAATGCCTCCGCTGCCGACCGTAGCCACAGGGTGCTGACGAAGATCAACCCGAGCAGCAGCGTCACGATCCAGGGGAGATCGGCGAGCGGCCGTGACTCGAACCAGTAGCCGAGCCCGACCACCGCGACGATGAACCCAACCGAACCCCATAGACGTATGTGGCTGTAGCGTGCCCGGTGCTCGCCGAGGTGATTAAAGGTGCAGGCCTCGAACTGCGGCAGCGCGGCGTGCCAGAAAAAACTGAACACGATCATGACGACCATCAACCACAGGTAGTCCTGGCGCCACATCACCGCGGCAAACGCAAGCGCCGCGCCGAACGTGGCCAGCCGGATGATGCCGAGGCGTCGCCCGGTATGGTCCGCGATCCAGCCCCACAGATAGGGGGCGAATACCTTGGTCACCATCGTTACCGCGATCAGCTCGCCGATCTGAGCCGGAGCGTAACCGAGATCCGTGAGGTAGACGCTCCAATAGGGTACGAACGCGCCCAGGCTGCCGAAGTAAAACAGATAGAACGACGACAGGCGGTAGTAAGGCGTAGCGGGGTTCACAAACGCGGCAATCCCTTAACAACCCGATCGGGGTCGTTGTGATGGTAGTTCCTGAGGCTAACGCTAACTGTCATGGCGAGTAAGCCGCCTCCGAGGATGAAAGCCGCTCCGGGTTGGCCAGGTGGGAGACGCCGTGAATCCATCCATGGAGGCTCGGCAGCCACCTCCCTGCGGCTGACGCTCTCGCCTGGCCAACCCGGAGCGGCAGCCCTCGAAACCGCGTTTTTTCACATTAATGGCGATGACATCGCCCCGGAGCGCGCAAGCCGCGCCGGGCGAGCGAGGCGCGGTCACTCCGGTTCACCGGCTTCAGCGTACCTGTGCCGGCAGATCCGGCAGGGCAGTGGTCACATCCGCATTCTGGCCGCGATGCCGCAACGCGTGGTCGAGCAGAACGATCGCGAGCATCGCCTCGGCGATCGGCGTTGCGCGGATGCCGACACAGGGGTCGTGACGTCCGGTTGTGACCACCTCGACCGGCGCGCCGTCGAGGTTGACCGTGCGCCCTGGTAAACGGATGCTCGAAGTGGGCTTCAGCGCGATGCTGACCAGGATGTCCTGACCGCTCGAAATCCCCCCGAGGACGCCGCCGGCGTGGTTCGACAGGAAGCCAGCCGGGGTCATCTCGTCGCGATGCTGCGTCCCTTTTTGGGCCACGCAATCGAATCCGGCGCCGATCTCAACCCCCTTGACCGCGTTGATGCACATCATCGCATGGGCGATATCGGCATCAAGGCGGTCAAAGATCGGTTCGCCCCAGCCGGGTGGTGCGCCAGTGGCGACGACGTTGATCCGGGCGCCGACCGAATCGCCGGCTTTACGCAACTTGTCCATGTACGCCTCCAATTCCGGCACGCGCGCTGGATCGGGGCAGAAAAACGGGTTGTCCTCAACCGCGTCCCAGTGTTTGAAATCGAGTGCGATCGGGCCGAGCTGTTTCATGTAACCTCGGATTTCGACCCCGAAATGTTCCCGCAGGTATTTCTTGGCAATGGCACCGGCGGCGACCCGCATCGCGGTCTCGCGCGCCGACGAGCGCCCGCCCCCGCGATAGTCGCGCAAGCCGAACTTCTTGTAATAGGTGTAGTCCGCGTGGCCGGGGCGGAACCGATCGAGGATGTCGGAGTAGTCCTTCGATCGCTGGTCGATGTTCTCGATCAACAAAGCGATCGGCGTGCCGGTGGTGACACCCGCGAAAACCCCGGACAGGATCTTGACCTGATCCGGTTCGCGCCGCTGGGTGGTATGGCGGGTCTTGCCCGGCCGCCGCCGCTCCAGATCGTGCTGAAGATCCGCCTCGGTCAGCGCCATCCCCGGTGGGCAACCATCGACGATGCAACCGATGGCCGGTCCGTGGCTTTCGCCAAAGCTTGTGACGGTGAACAGTTTGCCGTAAGTATTTCCTGACATAAGGGCGATTCTAGCAAGGTTGAACAGACGCGGCGCTCGGCACTTGAAAATCCTCGGTTGCCTGTGGCTAACGTGGTTACAACTCGCGCAGCCCCTCCGCGGGTTCAATCTTCGCCGCGCGATAGCCCGCGAGCGCCGCCGCGATCACCGCCGCGGCCAGGGTCAACAGCAGGGCGTAGACCAGATGTTGCGGGGCGAGCACGCACACCGATTGTCCCGGTTCGAGTTGATCCGCGAGTAGGCGGTTAATGGCCATTGCCACTGCGCGGTAGATCAATGCCGCGATCAGCCAGCCGAAGAACGCCGTGAACACCGCCTGCACCATCGGTACCAGCACGATGTCGCCGGTGCGGAATCCGACCAGCCGCAGCACGCTCAGTTCGCGGCGTTTGCGTTCAATGCTGGCCCATAGGTTGGCGCTGAGTGACAGCGTGAAACCGATCAGACCGATCAGCGCGACGATCCAGAACAAGACGCTCAGATTGCGGTCGATCGACTTGACCAGATCGATGTCCTGGGCGCGGGTGCGAACCTCGATGCCGGCGCCGGTCAGGTAATCCTGCAGGCTGGCGACGTCGTAGAGTGAGCGCGCGTAGAGGCGAAATCCGGGATAGGTCCGCGCCACGGCGGCGGACTCGCCGATCCAGCCGAGCGTCGGTACCGCGCGGCCGTCGTGGTAATCGGCGGTGGCCTCGGTCAAGGTGAGCGGGACGAATGCGGCATCGCGGCCATGGGCACTTTTCGGGGCGACCGAGACGACTTCGAGTTCGACATGCGCACGCTGGCGCTCGCCGCGGAACTGGCGGGTCACCGAGCCGTCGATCCGGTCGCCGGCCTTGACGTTGAGCTTTTCCGCCGCTGCGGCCGACAACACCGCCTGCCGCAATCCCTCCGGTTGCCGGGTGTGAGGCCCGAGCAGAGGGTCGTTGGGGCCGGTCGGGACCAGTTCCACCGGGATGATGCGGGTAGCTTTCGGGCTTTGCAGATCGAGCGAGGCTGAAAGGCTGCGCGGTCGCGGTACTAGGAAACCGACATCGTCGCGTGCGGCGAGGTCGCTGAGCCAGGCCTCGCTGTAGCGTCCGCTCTGCACCGTAATGATCTCGAGGTTGGCCGGGTTCAGAAGTAACTTGTCGAGCATTCCGGCGACGATGCCGGATTTGAGCCCAAACAGGATCAACATCGGTCCGAGCACCGCCGCGAGTGCGAGCACGGCGAATCCCGACATATGCCACTCATGCTGATAATCGCGGCGCGCGAGCCAGAGCAGGTTGCCGATCGTGGTGCGCATCAGCCACTCACCACCGTTTCCGACACGCCTTCTTCGTCACTCGCGCGGGTGTGCAGGGCGAGCCGGCGTAAGCCGAGTTTTTCCACATGGTGCCAGGCGTGGCTGGCGACGATCACGGTGATGTTGAGTGACTCGACCAACTCAATGAACAGCGCCATGATTTTTTTTGCCGCGATCGGATCAAGCGAGGCGGTGGGTTCGTCTGCGATCACGATCGACGGGTGATGTGCCAACGCGCGTCCGATCGCGACGCGTTGCCGCTCGCCGGTCGAGAGCTGGGCCGGATACTTGTGCAGGTGGCGGTGGATACCGAGATTGCGCGCCAGTTCATCGACCGTTTCGTCGGCCTCCATTCCCAGCAGCCGGCGCGACAAGGCCAGGTTCTCCGCCACCGAGAGGTAGGGCAACAGGCCGCCGGTCTGCATCACGTAGCCGATACGTGCCTTGCGTAGATCACCGAGCGCGTTCAACTGGTGGCGATCCCAGTGGGCTGAGATGTCGAGCGCGTCGCGGCCGACATCGGGCCGAAAGCGGAATGCGGCGGTACTGGTGGGTTGCGACAAAAAGGCGAGCATATCCAGCAGGGTACTCTTGCCGCAGCCGCTCTCGCCGATCAGCGCGATCTTTTCACCGATCGCGATCTGGAGCGTGGGCACTGTGAGTCGAAACGAGGCGCCTTCGGCCTGGCGGGTTTTGGTGACCTCGCGCAGGTGATAGATGAGCACGCGATTACCGCCGGTGGCCGTTGGACCACCGGCGTAGTATCCATTTGCCATCAGGGCAGCATTTCCAGCTCAATCGGAAACACCGAGCTGCCGCCTACGGCGCCGCCATCAAGCGCGATCCAGAGGTCCGTATGATCGTGCACCGCTTTGTAATACGCGATCTTTTCCTCCAGCCGGTGGATGAGTTCGAGTTGCCGCGCTGGCGGCCAGCTTTCCCAATCCTCGAGCGCGACGTCCATGATCTCGCCGCGATACGGGAGATCCTCGACGTACTCTTGCATGAAACCGAGGCCGGACAGTCGCGCCTCCTGAATTTCCGCAAGACGTTGCGGATCGCGGCTGACCGTGGCCGCCAGGGTTTTGAGTTCTTCCAAAAAACCACGGGGCGAAATCAGGCCGTCCTCGAAGGTTTGCAGCAGGCGCCGCATCATGTCGTGGAGGTCGCTCAACTGATCGCGGGTGAGCAGTACCCGCACATCGACGCTACGCCGTTCGGGCTTGCGCAGGTCGCGGTCGAGCAACCAGGCGTCAAACAAGGCCGGGATCTGCCCGTCCTGCGGTTTTTGCAGGTATTGCAGGCGCAACGCATGACCAAGCTTGGCGATGCGGCTCTGCAACTGCGCCAATTGCGGGTCCGCCGCTGGTTGCGCGGCCAGCTCGGCCTTGCCGATATCCTGTTGCAGCAGGCTGCTCAGTTGCGCGGTCAGACCATCGAGCGCCTTGCCGAATGCGTCGACGTCGCCGGTGTCGACACCGTAGTACAGCTCGCCGACGTCGGGGATGGTGGCGAGTGTCTTGTATTGCTGCGATGCGCCGACATGATTGTCCTGTCCTTGCGGCGTCAACAGATGCAGCACCGTGACCGTGATGCCCTTTTCCTGCGCCAGCTTGCGGATGCCGACCGCGTCGAGGCCGGTGGTCGCGTTCGGGTTGCCCGGATCGCGCGCGCCGGCGTCGGTGATCAAAACGATGTGTTTGCCGACCAGATCGTGCCAGTCGAGGGTGTCGATCGCGTGTTTCAACCCGGCGTAGACGTCTTCGTTGAACTCGCGGGTCGACACGCGCGACGCTCTGACGTCGGCGATGCGGGGGAGAAAGGTCGCGGCGCTGGCGCCGTCGGCGAACGGGGCGTAGGTCCGGGTCAGATACTCGACGCCCGGCACCGCGGCGGGTTCGTCACGGTAGGCGACCAGGGCGAAGCGCGCGCTGCCGCGGGTGTCGCGCTCGGTCACACCGCCGAGTATCTTTCGCACCGCCTCGCGGGTTCGCTCAATATAGGGTTGCATCGAGCGGGTGGTGTCGATGACGAACGCGACGCCGGTGTTCATAGGCGTTCCCGTAGCCGGTGCGTCCGCCGCCGCGGGCGGGGCGGTGGCATCGTCACGCAGCGGCACGGTCGAGACCTTGAGCATGCGCCCTTGCTCGGCACCGATGAAGACGTCCTCGTGGGCGCTGATCGGCACCAGATAGAAGTCCTTCAGGATGTCGACGTGCTCGGCGGGTTGGATCGCGACGACCGCCGCGTCGTCGGGCAGATTCCCTTTGACTGCGGCGTTGTAGAGCTGCTCGTAGCGTTTGCGGTCTGGGTCCTCGGTCATGGCCTTGAGACTCTCGCGGTCGCGGAACAGCAGGACTCGGTTGTGTTTGCCCGGATCCCGAAACGACAACGTCAACCCCTGGTTCCATTCGATCACGTCGGTCGCGGCGACCCAGCCGATGCGGGTGCCGTGGCTGTCCGCGCCAACCTGGAGCCACGCGGTGCCTGGTGTGCTCTTGCGTGCGTAGACGTAAAGCGCGGCGAACGGAACGACGGGTTTACCATCGGCGGTGCTCTCGGGTGCGGCGCGCAGGGTGGCCCCGGGCTTAGCGAGCACGCGCTGGAACAAGGCGCGCTTGCCCTCCATCAGCAGCGGTCGGTCGTCCGCCGCAATGGCGCTGGGTGAGGTGACCCAGCCCCCCAGGGCAATCACGGTGAGTACGAGTAACTTAATGATTCGCATGATCTATCTCGGTCCCCGGTTGTCTAGCGCCAGAGCAGCAGCAGGCGTTGCGCTTGCGGATCATCCGCCGTAGCCGCCGTGCGCAGGTTCTTTTCGAGTTTACGGAGTCGATCCTTGGCGTCACTGATGCCGAACTTCTCGGCGGCCCGATACCACTTGTAGGCCTGGTAGGGGTCGGACTGCGTAAGCGCGGTGTTGCCGCGGTTGAAATGCTCGGGGTCCGACATTTCCGCCAGGTTGAACGCGGAACGGCCGTGGCCATTCCGTGCCGCATGGAAAAATAGCAGATAGGCGTCGGTGTGCTTGCCGTGCTTGCGCAGCACTTCGGCGCGCTGGAAAAGGGTTTCGAGGTCAAGGCTCTTGTCGTCGGCGGCCCGCCGAATCAGGTCGCGCGCTTCGCTGCCCTCCAGCGAGAAGTCGAGGCTGGGCGGTGCGGAGGTAATCTGTTGCTGCCGCGAGGCGCCGGCGCTGGAGGTCGGGGTGTCCTGACTGCCAAGAAACAGCGCCCAGACGATCAGGCCCACCGCGAACACAGCGAGCGCGGTGACCCAGGGATCCTGCCGGGTACGGGCGCGTTCGGCGGCGTCCGATTCGCGGTCGGGGTTGCGATCCGCCGGCTTGGGCGCGAGCTGCGGATCCGGCGAGGGTGCTTTTTTTGCCATGCGTTGACTCTCGATCGAAGGCGCCTATTAAATCACAACCCCGGGCGATTGCATCGGTCGATTCCTGTTGTGGGGTCGCGGGATCGGTTCGAAGCGGCGGGCGGTCGCGGGTGTCATCCGCCGCGAATTCTATACGTATTGAGCAGGGGCGCCGCGTCGACGCGGCTGAGCAAGATCATGAGGGTGGAGGACGTAGGTTGAATATTGTTCGGAAGGTGGCGTTTTCCTTTGAACCCGCGCATAGGTCACCAGTTCGCGGCACGGCGGCGATTGAGGCTGCGGATTTGCGCCTTGTTCGCCACACCCAGGGTCGCCCTGGCGACAATCGGCGATTTTTTTTCAGGCTTTCAACCGCAATCAAAGCGCCGGAATGCGCGCGCAAGCGCATCGCGTCCCGCATCGCCGCGTTTGCGCGCTGGTATCAGGTGGGCCTGCTGCTGACCATTTTCGCGCTAAGCAGCGTATCGGCTTGCGCGGGGCCGGTGGTTCGGCTGGACTTGAGCGATCAGCCGGAGGTTGGCGCGGACGGCAATCGGGTCGCGTTACGCGGCGCGATCACGGTGCCGGCGACTCCGGTCGACGGCTTTCCGGTCGTAGAGCTGTCGGCGCTGGGCTGGGACGAAGACGAGGCGGTACTCTATGCGTTGTCCGATCGCGGCGTGCTGTTCTGGCTGCGACCGATCTTGTCGCCGTCGGGTGAGCTGGAGGACGTTCAGGTGTTACGCGGGTTCGCGCTGCACGACAGCGACGGCCGGGTGCTCAAGGGCGAGCGCGGGGATGCCGAGGGGCTCGCGCTGCGCAATGCCGACAATGGCCGGCGCGGCGATACCGAGTTGCTGATCGCGTTTGAAATCCAGCCACGGATTGCGCGTTTCAACGCGGAAGGCCGTCAGCTTGGCAAGCTCACGTTGCCGCAACCGTTGCGGCGCAAGTCTGCTTACAGTCGGCCAAACGATGCCCTGGAGGCGGTCACTGTGCACCCGCGCTATGGCGTTCTCACCACGCCCGAGCGGCCCTTGCGCGCGGATCCGCAGGCGGTGGTTACGCTCTACGCTCTGAGCGGCGAGACCTGGCGGGTTCCGCGTCTCGATCCGGCGCACTCGGGCGTGGTCGCGCTCGAAGCGCTCGACGACGGCAGCGTGCTCATGCTCGAACGCGCCTTTGTCTCCTATTGGCAGCCGTTACGGCTGGCTTTGAAACGGATCTGGCTCGCGCCGGACTGCGCGGCGCCGGCCACCGCCGATTGCCGTTATGAAACCGTGGCGCTGTGGCACCGGATCGATTCGTTCCGGGCCGACAACTTCGAAGGTCTGACGCGGTTTCGCGACGACCGATATCTAATGGTTAGCGATGCGAACGACCTGCCGCTGCTCGGCACCGTGTTGGTGCAGTTCGAATGGCGTCCGCGCGAGCGCGACTGAACCTCACGCAAACACGACGGTACGGTTCTCGTACACTAGCAAATTGCGTCGGACGTGATGCCAGATCGCGCGCGAGAGCACGATCTTTTCGAGATCGCGGCCCTTGCGCACCATGTCGTCGACCGTGTCCTCGTGGCTGACCCGCGCCACGTCCTGCTCGATGATCGGGCCGGCGTCGAGGTCGGCGGTCACGTAATGACTGGTCGCGCCGATGATCTTTACCCCGCGCGCATTGGCGGAATGGTAGGGCTTGGCGCCGGGGAAGGCCGGCAGAAACGAGTGATGGATGTTGATGATCCGTTGCGGGTAGCGTTCGATGAACTCAGGGCTCAGGATCTGCATATAGCGCGCGAGCACGACGAAATCGATACGGTGATCCGCCAGCAGTTCGAACTGGCGCCGTTCCTGCTCCGCCTTGTTGCCGGCGTTGACCGGAATATGGAAGTACGGGATGCCATGGCGTTCGGCGACCGGCGCCATGTCCGTATGGTTGGAAATGATCAGCGGGATGTCCACGTTCCACTCGCCGGACTCGTGGCGGGCTAGAATGTCGTAGAAGCAGTGTGCCTGGCGCGATACGAACAATGCCATGCGCGCGCGCTCATCGGAGAACGACAGTTGCCACTGCATGGTGAAGCGCGCGCCGATCAGGGTCTGAAAGTACTCTCCGACCTTGTCTGGCGGGATCGCAAAGCCGTCGAGATCCCACTCGATGCGCATGAAAAACACCCCGCGCTCGGGATCGACATGCTGAGCCAGCTGGACGATGTTGCCGCCGTTGTTGTAGATGAATTCCGTTACGGAGACGACGATGCCCTTTTGGTCCGGGCAATGAATCAGGAGCGTGGCGGTGCGCGACATGAGTAGATCCCTGTATGGTCCGCGGATTTCGGTTGATAGCTACCTCAAGACCACGAAAACGCGCAGAGGTTGCATGGTTGGACGGATTTATACTGACGCGATCGCGCCAATGCAAAGGGGAGACTCGGCGTTCGTGAAGTATTCGAGAATTCCCTACCGGCTCGCCCCGGCGTTACACGCGGGTGGCCGGACATGAGTGATGCGGCGTCGCCGGCGCTTGCGTTTGACAGTGGCGCGGCGCTTGGCGCGCTCGCCGTCATCGAGCTCGCGGGTTTCCCGCACCTGTTTGATACGCCGCTAAGCTTGAGTCTTACGCGATGCGAAATCGTCTGCGTCACGGGTGCTTCCGGCGCGGGCAAGACCCGTTTGCTGCGCGGGATCGCGGATCTGGAATCGAATGCCGCGGACATCGCGCTGGACGGAATACGGCGTGAGACCATCGCGCCGCCCGAATGGCGCCGGCGGGTGGCGTTCGTGCCGGCCGAGACAGCGTGGTGGGGCGATACGGTGAGCGAGCATTTTCCGCCGGATTGGCTTGACGAGGTGGCGCTCGCCGCGCTGGGGTTCGAACCCGAGGTATTACACTGGACGATCAGCCGGCTGTCGAGCGGTGAACGGCAACGCCTGGGATTGCTGCGGGCAATGGCCACGCGGCCGCGCGTTCTGCTGCTGGATGAGCCGACCGCCAACCTGGATGAAGCCAATACCGGGCATGTCGAACGCTACGTGCACGGCTATCTCGACACCCATCAGGCGGCGGTGCTTTGGGTCACCCACTCGGCGGAACAACGCTGGCGTCTGGGGGTGCGGGTGCTGGCGTTGACGCCGCGCCATTGGGAGATCGTGCCATGCCCGTGATTCCGTTGTCGCCCCTCGATCTCGCGCTGGCGGCGGTGCTGGTCGGTTTGGTCGCGCTGTTCAGTTGGCGTCTCGGCACCGGGCAGGCGCGACCGCTGCTCGTGGCGGCGCTGCGAACGGTAGTCCAGTTGTTACTGGTCGGTCTGGTGCTGGAGGTCTTGTTTGCCCATGCGCGGCTGGTCTGGGTGCTGCTGTTGATGGCAGGGATGCTGCTGATGGCGGGGTACGAGGTCACTGCGCGGCAAAAGCGACGCTTTCGTGGGCGCTGGGGCTATGGCCTGGGGACCGCGTCGATGTTCATTTCCACCTTCTGTGTGATGGCGTTGGCATTGCTCGTGTTGGTGCAGCCGCAGCCCTGGTATCAGCCGCAATACGCCATCCCGCTGCTCGGCATGCTGCTCGGCAACAGCATGACCGGTACCGCACTCGCGCTCGACCGCCTCACCGAAGGGACCTGGCGCCAGCGCGAGCAAATCGAGGCCCGGCTGATGTTGGGACACGCCGCGGGTGACGCGATCGCGAGTGTGCGGACCGAGGCTTTGCGGAGCGGTTTGATGCCGATCATCAATGCCATGGCCGCGGCCGGGGTCGTCAGCCTGCCGGGCATGATGACCGGTCAGATCCTTGCGGGCTCGCCGCCGCTTGAGGCAGTCAAATACCAGATCTTGATCTTGTTTCTGATCGCTGCCGCGAGTGGACTCGCGACCTTGATCGCGGTGCGCTTCGGCGCCAGACGCCTGTTCGATGAGCGCCAACGGTTGGTGCTGGAGCGCCTTGCGCCGCCTACCTGACGTTTTTTCGGGGCGGATCTATAACCTTCGTGCTAGTGCAACCGTCGTATTTTCCCGGTCCCGCGGGACCGGTAGTCTAGTGGAGGTGCGGTACTCGCTGGAGCGCTGTCACAACGGATCCAATTCACTTTGCGCTGCGCCTCTGGAGCGCCCCGGTTGACCGCAATGACGGTTAGCTGGCGCCAAACCGGAGCGAAGGCGCCGAACCATAAAAACGGGGAGATGAATATGCCGGTTTCGATTTCGACTACGACCAGCTGTGATTCTTGGCACTGCCGTCAGGCTTCGGCGCGAAATGCGACCCAGCCGCAAACGAGCCGTGTCGCGTTCGATACCGCGAGCGCAACTCAATGGCAGGCGGTGCAACAACAGCTACTCGCGTTGTTACAGCAAATACTCGCGTTGCTCGCGCAGCCGCAGCCACAGCCGCAGCCACAGCCACAGCCGCAGCCGCAGCCGCAGCCGCAGCCGCAGCCGCAGCCGCAGCCGCAGCCGCAGCCAGCCGTTCGCTGGGGATGGG
>CAZUJU010000014.1:0-65851 GCA_964620675.1 uncultured Thiotrichales bacterium
CCTTGCGGGTGCGCAGGTAGTCGAGCAGCTCGTCGACCACCAGCAGCAGGCCGTGCTCGGGGAAGACCTCGCCGAACTTGGCCATCATGTCTTCGAAGGCCCGCTTGTGGCTGGTGATAGTTCCGGCTTCGGGGAACACATACTCCACGCCGAGTTTTTCGAGGTGCTCTTCCAGCTCGGCCACCAGGATGTCGCGCAGGGACATGGTGGTGGCTCCGATTTCGGTACGGATGACCTTGAAGCGCCCGGCGATCTGAGCGGCTGCGTCGCGGACACCATCGTTCTTCAGCCCTTCCAGCAGGGAGGCGTCTGCGGCAAGGCTGGAGACCACCGACATCAAGTGCGACTTACCGGTGCCGTAGTTACCGACCACCAGCAGGCCCTTGTTGTCGACCGGCTGGTCGAACTGCATCTGAGGAATGACAAGCTGCGTGAGCCGTTCCGCCATTTCCTCGGAAATGACATAGGTGTTCACGAGGGTGTGCGCGGCGCTCGATTTGTCCGCGTCACGCAACTGAACGACCGACTCAATCGGGTCGAATTGGATAAGGTCTCCGTATTTGAGTCGGCCCGTCCCTGGGGCTCCCCCTATGGGCGCACCTGCGGTGCGTCCAAATTCCCTGTCCTGTGAATTTGTCATGCTTGTCCTGCCTCTCTATTGTTTATTGATGCCAGGCCGTCCGTGGCCTGCCCCCCTTCGGGCGCGCTTTGCACGGCCAAATCCGCCGTCCTGCGGATTTGTGCCTCATCGACCGTGGCCTTGCCATCCATGCCCACGATCAGCGCATCAACCGAGTCATAGCTGCGGTACTCGGGATGGCCGATTTCGGCGTATAAAAGCCTCCCGGAGGTCATGGTTCCGTTCCATGAAGCCACCACGGCCCGGTTTCTCGAAAGGCCCTGCAACAGGCGCAAAGGGTCCTGCTGGAGGTCCTTGTCGAATAGGATCTCGAGATTATCCAGCACCACTAATCCTTGAGCCTCGTCGGCGATCTGGTCGAGGATGCCCGGCAACCGAAGTGACCGCTGCTTCGCTGTCAATTCCAGGAGTTCACTTGAAAGCGCCAGATTGACGTTGATGACGGATGCCCCGAACTCTTCAGCGACATCCCGAAGAACGCCGGTCTTGCCAGAACCGGTCTCACCCACCAGCAACACCAGGCGGTGATACAAGCCTTCGGCTGCCTGCAGGGATCGTTTTATCTTGTCGTGAATCGGCTCGGCCATGGTCGCTCCTTATTGCTCGGTGTCCGGCTTATCGGATTTATCAGCCGCACCGCCGGAGCGGACCCATTCGTCCACTTCGTCTTGTTTGAACATCCAGCGACGGCCGACACGATGACCGGGCATAGCCCGTTGCTCGATCCACTTGTAGACCGTCTCGTTGCTTACATTCAGATATTTGCAAATGTCATCGACCGTCAGCCATCTCTCATCCATAGCCTTCGTCCTTCGTTCATCATGTTTTCGGTAAAAGCCCGAAGGTCTCCGGGAAACCCGAAATCCGGACACAGTGCCGCAAATTAACTCTTACAAATTACGTTGACCGAATGCCAATTTCAATCGTTTTGTACCGAATAGAGACGACTTCTCAGAAAGGAGGCCAAAAGCATAGTTTGCAACATACGCCGTCACGGGTCTTGATTTCGGTCAAATCACTTTCCCGCCTTAATACCTTAACTTGTTACTCGGGTATTCGAGAGGGTGCATTCGCGTCGTTTTAGGCCGCGCAGTCGGGCGGATCGACGGCGATATACGCGGATTCGCCTGGTTTGATTCACGCTGATTCGAGGACAGGTTGATGGAAAAAATCGTACTGATTACCGGGGCCGCGTCGGGCATGGGCAAGGCCACCGCGATCTATCTGGCGCAACAGGGTTATCGCGTATACGCCGGGTTGCGGCGCGCGAACGGCGAGGCGCTGCTGCACGAGGCGTCGGAGCTGAATGTGTCGGTGAACACCGTGCCGCTGGACGTACAGGACACGGCATCGGTGAAACACGCGGTCGCCGAGGTGTTGCGGCGCGAGGGTCGGATCGACGTGCTGGTCAACAATGCCGGCTATGGTCTGCTCGCGACGGTGGAGGACGGCACCGATGACGAAATGATCCGCCAGTTCGATGTCAATGTATTCGGGGTGTTGCGCATGACGCGCGAGGTGCTGCCGATCATGCGCGCGCAACACGGCGGCGTCATCATCAATATCAGTTCATTTCTGGGACGGATGGGCCTGCCGCTGCTGGCGCACTACAACGCGAGCAAGTACGCGGTGGAGGGCATTACCGATTCGCTGCGTTTCGAAGTCGCGCCGTTCAATATCCGGGTGCATGCCATCCAGTCCGGTTTGTTCGGCACCAACTTCGTGCGCTCGGGCCTCGCCGCCAATGCGGCGACGACCGCTCCGGATTCACCCTACGCCGCCCTGGTCTCGCATTTCGCGCCGATGGTGGCCAAGGCGATCAACGAGGGACCCTCGCCGATGCCGATCGCCGAAGCTGTGCGCATGATTATCGAAGACGAAAACGCGCCGATTGCCGTGCCCGTTGGCGCGGAGGCGGAGACCTTTATGCCGCTCAGAAAAAGCCTGAGCGATGCGGCGTTTGAGCGGAAGGTCAAGGAGACCTTCGGCCTATAGGTCGAACAAGGGAGTGGGAAATGTACTCGGCGGGTTATCTGGCCGGGTACCACTCCCACTGCTGCATGCGTCCGACGTAAACACCAGCCACCGACCGGTGAGCCTGGACACACCCCTTCTTCACAAGTTTTTGACGCGGCGAGTGTTAGCGTAGCGCCCAACGTGAAATGCCTGATTCCCAGGTGCACCACTCCAGGTCGGTCAGGCGGGAACGTCGGTCGCGGGAAGGCGGCCACCGCAACGGGCTTGTCGAACACCTGCGACCCGGGCAGACCGAATCCAGTTGCCTGCATAAAAGGCACCGGAAGCGATCACCCGCGCTTGAAAAAAATTGGGCCGCCCTGCTGCCGAACTACGAATTAACTGAAATCCCACGGGTAAAACAAATGAGACTTAAACCAATCGCCGCCCTGCTGTTCGGGTTGGCCTGTTCGCCGCTACCAGCGGCTGATCTCGCCACAACGCTGGAGCAGTACCAGGGAAAAGTGGTGTACCTGGATTTTTGGGCATCGTGGTGTAGCCCGTGCAAGAAATCCTTTCCATGGATGCAAGAAATGCAGTCGCGATATGGTAACCAAGGCTTACAGGTGGTCGCCGTATCGGTGGACGAAAGCGAGGCGGACATGAAAAAGTTCCTCGCGACCCAAGCGGTCGATTTCGCTGTGGTGCATGACCCGAAAGGCACCCTGGCGCAGAGTTATGCGCTGGTCGGCATGCCGTCGAGTTTCCTGCTGGACCGTAACGGCACCGTCGTCGCGCGCCATGTCGGTTTCAATGCCGCGAGTGCCGCGGAGTATGAGGCGGGCATCGCGGCGCAACTCGGCCGCGCCGTACCTAACCCTCTGGCAGACTCGAGCAAATGAAAAATTCAGTGATGGTGCTATTGGTGCTGACGCTCAGCGCATGCGCCGCGCACGGCGTTGAGCCATGGCAGCGCGGGGTCCTGGCAAAACCGGAGATGGCGCTCGAAGCGGCCAAACTCGATTTCGCGATCGATGATCACATCTATTTCAGCAAGGAAGGCGCCAGTGGCGGCCGCAGCTTCGCCGGCGGAGGTTGCGGATGCAACTGAATAATCGCAAACCCATACGTGTAGCGCTCGGCGCGGCCGCCTGTGCGCTGCTGAATACGGCGCAAGCGGAGCATGGCTGGGAAGTCGACAGTGCGGTGCTGTTTTACTCGGAACCCGACCGGGTTTCGGCAGTCGAGCCGGTGGTCAGCGCACGCAAGGAAATCGCGCCGGACGAATTTCTAACCGTCAAGGCAACCGTCGATACGCTCACCGGCGCCTCGGCCAACGGTGCGACGGCGACCAACACGGTGCAAACCTTCACCCGACCGTCGGGCAAAGGCAGTTACACCACAGCCCCTGGCGAAACCCCGCTCGACGACACCTTTCGCGACACCCGCGTTGCCCTGTCCGCCAACTGGGATCGCCCGCTAAATCGCCTGTCACGCTACAACCTCGGTGCGAACGTTTCGAAGGAATACGATTACACCTCGCTGGGACTGAGCGGCCAATTCAGCCGCGACCTGAACAACCGCAACACCACCGTGTCCGCCGGACTCGCCTACGCCCTCGACGCGATCGAGCCGGAGGGCGGTATTCCAAAACCGTTTGCGTCGATGGTGGCGCCCGGCGCCGAGCAACCGCGTACCGACTCATCCGACGACAAAACCACGCTTGACCTGCTGCTGGGGATCACCCAAGTGCTGGGTAAGAACACCATCGCGCAGGCCAATCTGTCGTTCAGCCAGTCGGACGGTTATCTCACCGATCCATTCAAGATACTCAGCGTCGTGGATGGCGCAAGTGGCATCACTCGCGACTATGTGTACGAGAATCGCCCCGATTCACGGCAAAAGTCCAGCCTCTACGGCGCGCTCAAGCATTATTTGGATGGCGATATTCTCAGCGCCAGTTATCGTTATTACACCGACGATTGGGGCGTCGACTCGCATACCCTGGATTTGGCGTATCGCTGGCAGTTCGCCGATAAACACTATCTGCAACCGCACCTGCGTTATTATTCGCAATCGGCCGCCGATTTTTATCGGCACAGCCTGAGCGACGCCGCCCCCCTGCCGAAACTGGCTACCGCCGACTATCGCCTCGGCGAATATGACGCGTCGACCGTCGGATTAAAATACGGCTTCGGTTTCGCTAATGGCAGCGAATTCAGCGTGCGCGCGGAATATTATCTGCAAAGCGGCGACAGTCATCCGGACAGCGCCATCGGTATCCAGAAAACCCAGGATCTGTTCCCGGACGTTGACGCCTATATACTGCAACTCAATTACAGCTTTCGGTGGTAGGCTCCGCACGTGCCTTCGTCGTCAGACGGATTCGAGCTGAAACAAGCAGACGGCCACTGGTGTGGCCGCTTTGAGGCCATGGCCAGTCCCTGCGAACTGTTGATCGAGGTGGCCGATCGAGACACTGCGGAACGCCTCACCGCGCGGGTGTACGCCGAGGCGCTGCGTATCGAACGGAAGTTCAGCCGCTACCGCAATGACAATATCGTCCACGCCATTAACCAAAGCGCCGGAAAACCGCTGCGACTGGACGCCGAAACGGCCTTGCTGATGGATTTTGCGGCGCAATGCCACGCGCTGAGCGACGGTCTGTTCGACATCACCTCGGGCGTTCTGCGCAAAACCTGGCGCTTTGATGGTGGCAACCGCCTCCCCGCCGCCGAAGACGTCGCGGTACTGCTGCCTTATCTGGGTTGGCACAAGCTCTCGTGGCGTAACCCGGAATTGATACTGCCCGCCGGTATGGAACTGGATTTTGGCGGCATCGGCAAGGAATACGCCGTCGACCGCGCATTCGAAAGCCTGACCGCGGTTTGCGACGTGCCGTTCCTGATCAATTTTGGCGGTGACCTGCGCGCGAGCGGTGCGCGTCGAGATGGTGCGTCGTGGTCCGTTGGCGTGGAAAATCCCTACACCCTAGGTGGCACGGCACTGGCGGCGATTCGCATTTCCGCTGGAGCCCTCGCCACCAGCGGCGACAGCCGACGCTTCTTGCAGGTCGATGGCAAACGCTACAGCCATATTCTCGACCCAGGTAGCGGCTGGCCGGTCGAAAACGCGCCGCGCTCGGTCACGGTCGCGGCGCCGACCGCGATCGAGGCCGGCATGTTGGCCACACTGGGATCACTCCAAGGCGCCGACGCCGAGGTTTTTCTTGCGGCTCAAGCAGTGAGTTACTGGGTTTTGCGGTAAGTTTTCGAACCGCAACCGGGCACCGCGTTCGCGCGGCTGCCGGGTCGACGGCGCTGCAACGAAATCAATCGCGGGATACTGGATGGGCGAAGGGGCGCAACGCGGCCCCTATACCAGCCGATCGCGCGGTTCGTTCCCGGCCATGATCGCAGCGAGATTGTCGAGCGCGCGCATTCCCATTGCATCGCGCGTTTCGCGGGTCGCGCTGCCGATGTGCGGGAGCAGGAAGGCGTTATCGAGACTGCGATAGCGCGGGTCGATATTCGGCTCGTGGTTGAATACGTCGAGCCCCGCCGCGAACAGCTTGCCGGAGTTGAGCGCAGCGATCAGTGCATCGTCGTCGATCACTGCCCCGCGCGCGGTGTTGACCACGACCGCACCGTCGGGCAGCAAGGCGATGCGCTCGGCGTTCAACAGGTGATGGGTCTCCGGTGTTGCCGGACAATGGATCGAGAAAAAATCGCTCTCGCCCAGCAAGGTCTCCAGCGCCGGGTGAAATTGGGCGCCGTACTCGAGCGTCGGATCCAGCCGGCGTCGATTGTAATAGTGAATCCGCATGTCGAATCCGCGCGCACGCCGCGCCATCACCTGCCCGACCCGCCCCATGCCGAGGATGCCAAGGCGCTTTCCAGTCACTTCAATACCGAGTTGTCCAATCGCACTCCAATCGGCCCAGGCGTTGTTGCGCAATAACGCCGCGCTTTCGTACGCACGTCTCGCCGCCGCCAGCAGCAACAGCATCGCAACCTCTGCGGTGGCGTTGCTGAGCACATCAGGGGTATTGGTTACGACGATCCCGCGCGCCTTGGCTGCCGCCAGATCGATATGATCGTAACCGACCGAATAGCTACAAACCGCCCGCACGCTCGCGGGGAGCCGGGCGATAACATCCGCGTCAAGACACTCGGTGTGGCAGGGGATGATCGCGACCGCACCGTCCGCGCGAGCCAGCAGTTCGTCCCGGCCGTAGACGACATCGGCAAGGTTCAGGCGCGGCGCGTATTCGCGTTGCAGGCGGCACTCAACCGCCTCGGGTAAACGGCGGGTGACCAAAACAATCGGCTTACTGTTCATGCTGATATTCGCTTTTGGCGCGGGCAACGCTGGGGTGGATTTTACGCCGCGGCGGCACGCGATCCCGGATGACCCCGGCGCCGTAAGTCTCGCGACTCGCGTTCAATGATATTGTCGAACCCAATACCCGGCAATCTAACGCGACGCCGTGGACGCTCGCGGAGCCGAGTTGTCCATCGGTTAATGCAGGCGCGACCAAACGTCACGCAACGACGACGCCCAAGGTAAATCCCCCATCCGCCAGCACAAATCACGAACAACAACCGGTCGACGCACACAGAGGTTGTGAAACAATACCCCGTCGTAGCGAGCGCGCCGCTGGACGTGGTGGTCAAGGCGCGAGCGCTAGAATATCTGGACGGGAGGCGCACCCGCGGGACCCGATTGAATGGTCTTTGCAACGCAACTCGCCGCTTTCACGCGGTTGGCGGGATATTTTCACAGCCGCGCCGACCGGGCGAACGATTCGCGGTAACACCGCCGCGTCTGCCATCGTGCGATATCAGTGTCCGATCGACTGGAAGCCCCGGAGAAGTCTATGTCCGCGTTATGTTTCGTACTGATCCCGCCAGGCCGCAAAATTGTCGCGGGCGTGACTGTCGATTACGACGGTCTCTACGCGCAGGTGATTCACCCGGCAATCACCGCGGCTGGGCTCAAGCCGCTGCGCGCGGACACCGATTTCACGTCGGAAGCCGACTTCACCCTTCTCTCGGAACGCCTCATTCTTTGCGAATTCGCGCTTGTTGACGCCTCCAGCGCGAGCCCCGCTGCGCTGTTCGCACTGGGGCTGCGCGACGGTCTGGAACCCACGACTACCGTGCTCCTCACTGCCGAGCAGATCCCCAATCCGCTCGCCACAACCGCGTTACCGACCGTGGCCTATGCCCTCGCCCCGGACGGCGGCCTGGCCGATGCCGCAGCAGCGCACGATCGCCTCAGCGCGTGGTTGACGCAAGCGCAACGTTCGCCGACCGAGCCGGTCACGCTCAACCCGATATTCCAGTTGGTGGAACCCCGCCACCCGAGGCCCATCGACCGTCTGAAAACGGATATCTTTCGCGCTCGCGCCGCCTACGATCCTGAGGTACGCGCACGTCTCGACGCCGCCCGCGGGGCCGGTAAGACCGCGGTCCATGCGGTCGCGCGCGCGCTCGGCACCCCCAATCATCTGGAGGCGGGCGTGCTTGTCGACCTGCTGCTTTCGCTGCGTGCGGTGAGCGACTGGGGCGGCATGCTCGAACTGGCCGCTGCGATGCCGGCACCGCTCGCGCGGAGTCGGATGGTGCGCGAACAATGCGGATTCGCGTTAAACCGCCTGGGCCAACGCGACGCCGCCGAAGCGATGCTCACCGCCGTGATCGCCGACTATGGCCCGAGCAGCGAGACCAACAGCCTGCTTGGTCGCCTTTACAAGGACCGCTGGGAGCAGGCCCTGCGACTGAACGAGCACGTCACCGCCGAACACTGGCTCAACCGCGCGATCGACGCCTATCGGCAGGGTTTCGAGGCCGACTGGCGCGACGCCTTCCCCGGTGTCAACACGGTCACGCTGATGGAACTGCAAACCCCGCCCGACCCACGCCAGGCCGAACTCTTACCCGTCGTCACCTATGCCGTCCAACGCCGCATCGCCGCTGGCGCACCCGACTACTGGGACCACGCGACGCTGATCGAACTCGCGGTCCTGCGCCGCGATCCTGCCGCGGCACAAACGGCAACGACTACCGCGCTGGCCGCGGTACGCGAGCGCTGGGAACCGGAATCGACCGCACGCAACCTGAGCCTGATTCGCGCCGCGCGGCAAAAGCGGGGTGAGGCAGTAGCTTGGATCAAAGCGATCGAACACCGTCTGCTGGAAGGCGCGTCAGCGGAGTGAGTTCAGGATCGCGCGCCGCCCGCGCTATGGCGGGCCGAGCCAGGCCAGCAGCAACGGCGCCAACAGCGCGCGCAAACGGGCGAATTGGGCGTACAGCGGAATCGCAAGCGCCACCGTCGCCGGCCCGAGCAGAAAGTGTACGAACTGCGCCCCGTCAAAATACGTCTGGTACGGGGTACCGGTCAGCCACAGCACCGTCAGTGCAACAAATAGCAACAGCATTCCGCATACCGGCCCCGGCACGGGCAATCCCAACCATTGCACCACCACTTCCCCCACCAGCTGGAAAACCAGTAAAACCGTCAGCGCGCCAAGCATGTTGGGTTCCTCGCTAAGGGATGATCACAGGCGTCGTGTCACGAAAAATTCGTAGGCGTAGAAATCGGAATAGCGCCGGTGCAGCGCCGGTTCCTCGGCGAGCCCATCGAGTAGGGTCAAGGCTTCGCCATCGTCGGCGTAGTCGTCGCGCAATTCCGCGATACGCTTTTCCATTGGGGTGTAAAAATCGTCCCACCAAGCCTCGTCGGGTAGGGTGAAGTGACCGATCAGTTCGAACCCGGACGCCTGAATCGCTGCCATATCGTCCTGCACCCACCCCATCGTCGGGTAGTCCGAATCGAAGGCGGCCTTGACCGCGGCGGGCGGATTTTCTTTGCGCCAAACCGCATCAGTGAACGCGAGGTAAGCGCCGCGGCGCAGCAATCCACGACAGACGCGCTGGGCGTTCCGTAGACCGATGTTGTAGAGCGCACCCTCCGACCAGATGAGGTCGAAATGCTCAAGAGGCAGGTCCGGGTGGGCCATATCGCCAACCTGGGCAGTGACGCGTGGCGCAAGCCCACGCGCGGCGATCGCCGCTCGCAAGCGTTCGATACTCGGCGCATGAAGATCCATCGCCACAATAGAACCGGCGGTTAGCTCGGCGAGCTGGAGGGTCTGCCCGCCCACGCCACAGCCCAGATCGAGGATCGCGGGGGTGGGTCGAAGCGCGCGGCACAAACCCAGCGCCTTGACGGTGCTGGAACGATTGCCCGGCCCCTGACGCGGCAGGGATTCATAGACTTCGAAGAAAATCTGCCAGAAACGCGGGGGCGGTGGGTTCATATGCTGCTCAATGCGTGAAGGTGGCGGTAATACCTTGCTCGACAACGGGTGCAAGCGAGGCTTGCGATCTCGTCATTGCCGCGCCTCGGGCACCGTGGCGACAACTCGATAGGGTAAGTATCACATCACGATGTAATCCATGGGCAGAATGGCTCGCCCGAGCGACGGCCCGAATTGACTGATGACAGAATTTCAAGTTGTCACCCTCGGTGAAACCGGGGTTAGCTTTCACGACGAGGAAACCGCCCCTGCGGACGACGCACCCGCCTACCCGGCCCGAAGCGGCATCCCCTGAGCATCGGGTATTTCACGATAACCGGGTGCTTGCCGAGGGCGAGCGCCTTAGTCGCCAGGGCCCGGAGGCGCGGAAACGTATGCCAGAATGGCATCGCGATTGGTCCAAGACCAGACCTGCGCGGCGGCCGCGGCGCGCGGCAGCCAGATGAATTCCGTGTGCTCGGTGGGATCGAGCCGTGGCGTCAGGCGTGCCGGGAGGCAGACGCGGAACCAGTGTTCGCGGTTTTCATTGGCATCAGGCGCGTAACGCGCCCGCCAGGGCGGGATGATCGGAAATTGCCGCCAGATATGGCAGTCCTCCAGCACGACGGGGGCGATGCCGGTCTCCTCAAGTAGCTCGCGCCGCGCGGCATCCGCCGCGGTTTCGCCCCATTCGAGACTGCCGGTGACTGATTGCCAGAAATCGGCCGGCTCACGCCGGCGCAGTAACAAGACCTCGCCGGCCACGGTATGGACCACCACCAGCACCGATTCCGGTCGCTTCCAGACCCGCGCGTCTGGCACAGCGGCTGGCAGGCGCTCAGGTTGCCGCGGGCGACTGGCGCAAACGCACCCCGAGTTCGCGCAACTGCGCTTCATCGACACTGCCCGGCGCATTGGTCAGCGGGCAGTGCGCCGATTGCGTTTTCGGGAAGGCCATCACGTCGCGGATCGACTGGCTTCCGGTCATCAGCATGACCAGCCGATCAAGTCCGAACGCAATCCCGCCATGCGGCGGACAGCCGTACTTCAGCGCGGTAATCAGGAAGCCGAATTTCTCTTCCGCCTCCTCGTCGGTAATGCCGAGTAGCTTGAACACCTCGCGCTGCATATCGGGGTTGTGAATCCGCACCGAACCGCCGCCAACCTCGGTCCCGTTCAGGACCATGTCGTAGGCTCGCGAGAGCACCGCGCCGGGGTTACCGTGGAGGTCGTCGGGATTGGAAATTCGCGGCGAGGTGAATGGATGATGCAGCGCGACCCAGCGGTCGCTCTTCTCGTCACGCTCGAACATCGGGAAATCCACCACCCAGAGCGGCTTCCAGCCGCGCTCGGCCAGGCCGCGATCCTGTCCGACCTTGAGCCGAAGCGCGCCGAGGGATTCGTTGACGACGTTCGCCTTATCGGCACCGAAAAAGATCACGTCGCCGTCGCGCGCGGCGGTGCGGTCAAGCAAGGTCTGGATGACCTCGTCGGGGAGAAACTTGAGAATGGGCGATTGCAAGCCTTCCCGCCCGCGCGCGATCTCGTTCACCTTGATGTAGGCGAGCCCTTTGGCGCCATAACGCGCGACGTAGGCGGTATAGTCGTCGATGTCCTTGCGCGAAATCTCACCGCCCTTCGGCACGCACAACGCGGCGATGCGGCCGTTCGGATCATTGGCCGGCCCGCTGAAGACCTTGAAATCGACGTTCTTCATGACGTCGCCAAGGTCAATCAGTTTCAGGGGGATGCGCAGGTCCGGCTTGTCGGATCCGTAATCGCGCATCGCCTCGGCATAAGTCATCCGCGGAAACGGCCGTGGCAATGGCTCCTCCAGCACTTCGGCGAACAAACGCCGGATCATGTCTTCCATCAACTCGGTGATGTCGCCCTCGTCCATGAACGAGGTTTCGATATCAAGCTGGGTGAACTCGGGTTGGCGATCGGCGCGCAGGTCCTCGTCGCGAAAACAGCGCACAATCTGGTAGTAGCGGTCCATGCCACCCATCATCAAGAGCTGTTTGAACAACTGCGGCGATTGCGGCAACGCAAAAAACTTACCGGGGAAGGTCCGGCTCGGCACCAGATAATCGCGCGCGCCTTCGGGCGTGGCGCGGGTCAGCATCGGGGTCTCGACGTCGAGAAAACCGTGTGCATCGAGAAAGCGCCGGAAGAATCCGCTGACCCGAGCCCGGATGCGCAAACGCTGTTGCATTTCCGGACGCCGTATATCGATGTAGCGGTACTTGAGGCGGGTCTCTTCGTTAACCTCTTCATCGAGCTGAAACGGAGGCGTCTCCGCCGCATTCAGCACCGCGAGGTGGCGCGCGGAGATCTCGATCGCGCCGCTCCTGAGATTGCTGTTCTCGGTCCCCGCCGGGCGGCGGCGCACGACCCCGATCACGCTCAACACGTATTCATTGCGGATGCGCTCCGCCTGTTCGAACATCGCTGGATCGTCCGGATCGAAAACCACCTGCACCAGACCTTCGCGATCACGCAGATCGATAAAGATCACGCCACCGTGATCGCGCCGACGATTCACCCACCCACACAGGGTGACCGATTGTTCCAGGAGAGATTCATCCACCAAGCCGCAATAAACGCTACGCATTTGTCCAGTCCGTGCCCAATACGAGGATCGTGAGTAAACCGGCGATGTTACGGAGTCGTCGGATATGGCGCAACCGCCCGAGTGGCGGATCCCGGCGCGCCGCGCCGGAGCCAGCGAGCGCGGTCAACAACTGCCGACTCACCGGCCGGATCGATTATGATTGGGATCAGGCGCGATGCACGCCGAGGCCGACGCGGATCACGAACCCATCCAGGAGCGCAGAACATGCCCGTTATCCAGATCAAGTCACTCCCCTTTGCCGAACCGAAAGACCTCGGCAAGCTGGTCGAAGCGGTGAGCGCGGATTTCGCCCGCGACGCCGAGATCGCGCTCAAGTACGTCTCGGTGACCTGGGAACTCCTGCCCCCGCACAGCTATGCCGTCGCCGCCGTCACCCAACCGACCCAGCCGCGCGCGTCCCACCCGGTATTGGTCAATCTGCTCACGCCCGACTTCAATACCAACGACCAGATCACCACCATGATCGAAAGTCTGGCCCAGGCCATTGCGCGCCACGCCGGAATTCGGGTTGAGAACATCTTTATCGCCCAGCAGCCGGCCAAGTCCGGTCGGATCTTCGACAGCGGCAAGATCGTGCGCTGGTAAGCCGGCGATCCGCGGGTGAATTCAAACCCACCCACCGAATGCAGCGCCGACCGCCGTCGTCAACGCCATCGCCAACGCGCCCCACGCGGTTACCCGAAAAACGGCAGCGGGTACTGGCGCGCCACCGATGTGCGCCGCGGCAGCCCCTAACGCGGCGAGAAACACTGACGCACTGACCGCAACCGCCCCCAGCTGCAGCCCAGCCGGCGCCAGAGTGATCGCCAGCAGCGGCAACGCCGCGCCGAGCATGAAGCTGCCCGCCGACGCCCAGGCCGCCTGCAGCGGCCGCGCCGTCAGGGTCTCGGTGATACCGAGTTCGTCCCGCGCATGGGCGCCCAAGGCATCGAACGCCATGAGCTGAGTAGCAACCTTGGCGGCAAGCTCGGGTTCGAGTCCGCGCGCGACATAGATCGCAGCCATTTCCGCCCGCTCGAATTCCGGATCAGCCGCCAACTCGGCACGCTCGCGCTCCAGGTCCGCGCGCTCGGTATCGGCCTGCGAACTTACCGAGACGTACTCGCCCGCCGCCATCGACAGCGCACCAGCGACCAGCCCGGCCGTTCCGGTGAGGAGGATCGTCGACGTTTCCAGTCCCGCCGCCGTAACGCCCAGGACGAGGCTGGCGTTGGAGACAATACCGTCATTGGCGCCCAGCACGGCCGCGCGCAACCATCCGCTGTGGTGCGAGCGATGGCGTTCGATATGTCGCGTGGACTGGGTTCGACTCATCACCCGAGTATATGTGGCCCGCGGAGAACCGCGCGGAATGGCCCGATGTTGCGCTGCGTGTGGACTGAAATCGGCGCGGGTTGCCGACGTCAGAGCGTAGGCGCCGCCCAATGTAGTGACCCGCCACGCGGCGGGTCACTACCTTACAAAGTACGCAATATCAAGCCGGCTGCGGCGTGAGACGGCAGCGACCATAACCGAGCGAAAGGTGCTGACAAGACAACCGCATAAACACCTGGATCGTCTTCAGCTGGATCAGCAGAAACGGCACCAGCAGCATCAGGTGCGCCAGACTCAGGTGCGCGATCAAGCCGTTCTTCACGAGCGCAAAGTGAATGAAAAAGATCCCGAACACCGTCATCGCCACGCCGGGACAGATCAGAGAAAAGGTGCTGGCATCGCCCTTGGAACCCGACACGTAGTCGCGAAAAAAACCCAGGCGCTTCATCACCTTGTAGCCAAGCAAACCGACCAAGATCTGGAGCGACAGAATGACCGAGGCCAGTACAAAGAAACTCGAATTATCCAGCTCCGCGTTCAAGCCATGATGCAGCCCCATATTGAGTCGAATGACCGTAATGCCAACCAGGGTCAGGATCGGAATCATGATCCACAGACTCGAACTGGTCTTGACCGCGATACCGTGGCGCAGGATCGATTTAAACCCCAGTACCAGTTTCAGCACCGCCAGCACCAACGCCAGCGACAGGAAGAAAATCGATAGAAAAATCCCGATCGCGTTGACACCCACGTGTTGACTCATCGCGCCCGGCCCGGCCAGACCCACGGCGATCATGCTCAACGCAAAAATGGCGATCATCTGCCCAAAGTTGTTATTGGTCTCGAAGCTGAAATCGCCATGCACGATGATGCGATAGAAATAGTCACCGAGAATCCGCAGCGCCATCACGCCGACCGCGAAGAACGCCAGCAGCGCCAACGGGAATAAATACTCGACGATCGTCCACAGATTCGGCACGAACACCGCACCGAGAACAAACACGACGTTGATTGTCATCGCCAAGGTCAGCGGAATGGCCATCAAGGTCACTTCGGCATTGGATTGACACAGCTTGCGAAAGGCCTCGCTGCGGCGAAATGCCGCGTATTGACGCAGATTCCACGCCAGTAGCCAGAAGTGCAGCAGCGCGAACACCACGATCAGCGCGAGGATGGCGGCCAACACGGCAGCGGCGCCAAGATTATCGCCGGTCAGAATCGGCCACAGATGATTGAAGGTCACCATCGGCGTATCCGGGTGAGCAACAAGAAACATCGGATACATAAAGAACGACACCGACAGGCCACCCGCCCCGAGTGCGGCGAGGAAAAACAGCGGGCTGAAGCGCTCGCCCAGAAGTTCTCTCGGTAACATAAAAGCTCCTGAAGTAGAATTAATCTATATCAGGATATGTTAATATTTTAATATTGCGTTGATAAATCGCAAACCTCGGTCACTCCGCAAACCCGACCTGATTGGTCACGAGCCGCGTGGATCGACCCCAAAGCGCTTACGCGCGCGCCGCGCGAAAACGCCTCCGCCACCGGAATGGCGGCATGCGCGTGCCGCCATTCGAGCCGCGCAGGTTGCGTCAGCTACAGCTGCCGCAACCGCCGCTACCGCAGCTGTGTCCGCCCCCGGATTCCGACGCGGAGCCTTTCTCGGTCACGTTCTTCTTGCCGCCGCTTTTAAAATCGGTTTCGTACCAGCCGCCGCCCGAGAGCCGGAAACCGGCCGCCGAGATCAGCTTCTTTAAGCTGGGCTCGCCACAGGCTGGGCAGTCGGTCAGGTCGGGATCGCTCATTTTGTGCATCACTTCCATGTCGTGTCCGCAGCGGGTGCATTGGTACTCGTATATCGGCATATCGTGGGTCTCCCGGACGGTGTTTGAATATTAGCGTTTCATTCTATTCCGCACGGCGGCGTGGCGCCATCTCGCGAAGTTGCACACCCTTTGAGGACGCGGCGCCCGGTTTTCAAGGGTCCGCTGCTGGCACGCCGTCACAATCCCGCGAGCCGTTTCCGATCTTCGCCCGCAACCGCGCCCCGCGGCGGGTGCAACAGGCCCTCCACGCGCACGGACTCTGCGGTCCGCGACCACGAATTGATTTAGAATCCGCGTCCATGCCCTCACCACCTTTGCTGATCGCGTTGACCTTGAGTTGCCTGCTAGCCGGTTGCGTCAGCCGCGACGAACCCCGCGCGCTGTTGCCAACCGTGGTTGTTCCACCGCAATGGCAGAGCCGCGCAGCCATGGCGGATGTAGCGCCACCGCAGCCTTGGCTCAACGACCTCGACGACGGAACCCTGACCGCGTTGGTGCACGAAGCGCTGACCGCGAATCCAAGCGCCGAGGCGGCGCTCGCCCGTGTCGCGGCAGGCCGTGCCCGGGCTGTAATCGCCGGTGCGGGGGAACTCCCCAGCACCACACTCAACCTGCGCGCGGCCCGCAGCCAACGCAATACTAACGGGCTCGAACTGACCGGAAACACCTTCGATCTCAATCTCGGCGCAAGCTGGGAGGTGGATCTCTGGCAACGACTGGCGGCGCGCACCCACGCCGCGGTCGCCGATGCCGCCGCAACCGAGCAAGACTGGCGCGCCACGCGCCTGCTCCTCGCCGCGGACGTCGCCGACGCCTGGTACACCGCGGCCGAGTCGCACTTACAGCTGCGCCTTGCCGCGCAACGTGTGAGCAGCTTTCGCGATACCCTCGCAGTCATCACCGAACGCTATCGCGAGGGTCTGGTCGAAGCCCTCGACGTCCGCCTGGCGCGGGAAAACCTGGCCACCGCCGAGGCCGGTCTGAGCGCCCGACAGCGCAGTCTCGACGCAGCGCGGCGCGGCCTGGAGACACTGCTCGGACGCTACCCGGCGGGGACGCTTGCGGTACTCGCGGATCTACCGGAGCCCCGGCGCGCGGTGCCGGCGGGGTTACCCAGCGCACTGCTTGAGCGCCGCCCCGACATTCTCGCCGCATCGCTGCGGGTCGAGGCCGCGGCGGCACGCCACACCGACGCCAGCCGCAATCGCTTGCCGGGCTTTTCGCTGACCGCAAGCGGTGGCACTGCCAGCGACCGGTTGCTCGACCTGCTCAACTGGGACCACCTGGTGTGGAGCCTGGCCGCGGGTATCGTCCAGCCGCTGTTCCAGGGCGGTCGGCTCAAGGCTGAGGAAGCACTCGCCCACGCCAACGATCGCGAGGCGCTCGCCAACTACGCCCGCACCGTGTTGACGGCGTTCCGCGAAGTGGAAACCGCGCTCGCCGCCGAGCCTCTATTGACTGCGCAAGTCGCCAGTCAAGGCGACGCGGCGCAGGAAGCGAGCGCGGCTGCGGCCCTCGCGCTGGAACGCTACCGCGCCGGGTTGACCGAGATCATTACCCTACTCGACACCCAGCGGCGCGCCTTCAACACCGAGAGCACCCGCATCGAAACCCGACTGCGGCGACTGCAAAACCGCATTGAGCTCTACCGCGCGCTCGGCGGCGATTTCGATCACGCGCCGCTTGTAACGACGAATAAGCCATGAACCACTCCGCGCGTGCCCGACCCGTTTCGTCGACGCGACAGATGCGCCGCATTTCCATCGCCGCATCGGCCGTGCAGGGCGCGATCGTAGTGACCGCAACCCGCCGCACGCGCCTCGAATTGAACTGGATTTGCCGCACGATGAGTCACCGCATTTGAATACCGAACTGGGCATCACGCATGTCGATCAGCCGTAAATTGCTTCCTCTCGTTGTGATCGGACTCGGATTCGGCGTCGCCTGGACGTTGGTGGCAACTGGACCCAAAGCGAAGCGCGAAACGCCGGCAGCACCGGTTCCGCTGGTGGAAGTGGTTACCCTGCAACCGCAGGATTACACCGTTCGCCTCAGTTCGCAGGGGAGTGTGGCGGCGCGCACCCAGACCGCGCTGGTGGCCGAGGTCTCGGGTCGGATCACGGAAATCTCGCTGCAGTTCGTCGAGGGCGGATTTTTCGAGCACGGCGCCACGCTGTTGCGCGTCGACCCGCGCGACTATACCAATCTGGTCACCATCGCCGAGGCCGAATACGCCCAGCAACAGCTCAACCTGGCGCAGGAAAAGGCCCGTTCCGAGCAGGCCCGGCGCGATTGGAACCAGCTCGGCGAGGCCGGCAAGCCGAGCGATCTGGTCCTGCGCAAGCCGCAATTGGCAAGTGCCGAGGCCGCCGCGGCCGCGGCACGGGCGCGTCTCACCCAGGCCCGCCTCGACCTCGAACGCACCCGCGTCGTCGCCCCGTTCGCGGGCCGGGTGCTGGAGAAAAAGGCCGATGTCGGCCAGTTCGTCAGCAAGGGCGGCGCGCTCGCAACCTTGTATGCGATCGACTACGCCGAGGTGCGACTGCCGCTCACCGCCGAGCAGCTTGCGGTGCTGCGGCTGCCGGAGCAGTTTCGCGGTCAAACCGCCGAACTCGCCGCCGCCCCCCGGGTCACGCTGCGCCCACGCGGTACCGAAGCGCAAGCCTGGGAAGGCCGCATTGTGCGCAGCTCGGGTGCGTTTGACCCCAAGACCCGCCAGCTCTTCGTCGTCGCCCAGATTGACGACCCCTACGGCGAGCGCACCGACGGCCGTTCGCCGCTCAAGGTCGGCAGCTTCGTCAGTGCCGAGATCGACGGCGAAACCTGGCGCAACGTGTTCGTGATTCCGCGCACCGCGGTGCGCGAGGGCCGCGAGGTGCTGATCGCCGACGATGGCAAGCTACGACGTCGCGCCATCGACGTAATCTGGAGCAATGAACGCGAAGCGGTGATCCGCGCCGGGCTGGCGCCGGGCGAACGACTCATCACCACCGCAGTCAGTTTTGCGGTCGACGGCGCCGCGATCAGGATCGAAGGTGACTCACCCGGCGCGGCTACCGCGCCTCCCAAGGACACCGGCGGTTAAACCATGAACGGAGTCATCGAATGGTTCGCCCGCAACGAGGTCGCCGCCAATCTGCTGATGCTGGTGATCGTGGTGCTGGGCTTTTATTCGCTCGACCAGCGCCTGATCCTGGAGGTCTTTCCGGACATCGAGCGCAATGTCGTCACCATCGGCGCGACCTATCGCGGCGCTACGCCGGCCGAGGTGGAACAGGCCGTGGTGCTGCGTATGGAAGAAGCGATCGCGGACCTGACCGGGATCGACAAGATCTACTCCGACGCGCTCGAGGGCAGCGCCCGGCTGCGGGTGGAACTGACCCGCGACGTCCAACCGCGCGACGCGCTCGATGACATCAAGGCTCGGATCGAGGCGATCTCGACCTTCCCCACCGACGTCGAGCGCCCGGTGGTGAGCCTGCTCGAAATTCGCCGCGAGGTGATCAGCGTGGTGGTCGCCGGCGAGCTCGAAGAACGCGAACTGCGGCGTCTGGCGGAACAGGTGCGCGATGAGTTGACTCAGTTGTCCGGGGTCACCCAGGTCGAGATGACCGGAGTGCGGCCCTACGAACTCGCGATTGAGATTCACGAGGCGACGCTGAACGCGCTCGGCCTTACCCTGGCGCAAATCGGCCAGGCGATTCGCAACAGCTCGCAGGACGTGCCCGCCGGTACGTTGCGCACCGCCGGTGGCGAGATCCTGCTGCGGAGCCTTGGGCAGGCCTACCGCGCCGATGAGTTTGGCCGGATTCCCATCGTCAGCCGCAACGACGGTAGCCGGATCAACCTCGGCGAAATCGCGACGATCCGCGACGGCTTCACCGAAGATCCCCTCTATGCGCGTTTCAACGGTCGCCCGGCGGTCACGCTCGATGTGTATCGGGTCGGCGATCAAAGCGCGATCGAGGTGGCGGCGACGGTCAAGGACTATCTCACGACGAAACAAGCGACGATGCCGGGCGGAATCGAACTCAGCTACTGGCGCGATCGCTCGCAAACCGTAAAAAATCGTGTCGATCTGCTGCTGCGCAATGCGCTCCAGGGCGGCCTGATCGTGTTCCTCCTGCTCGGCCTGTTTCTGCAACCGGTGGTGGCGTTCTGGGTGATGTTGGGAATTCCGGTCGCGTTTCTCGGGGCTTTGGCGGTGATTGCGGATCTCGGTGTGACCCTGAACCTGGTCAGCCTGTTCGCCTTCATTCTGGTGCTGGGGATCGTCGTCGATGACGCGATCGTCACCGGCGACAGCATCTTCAAGCGGCTGCGCAAGGGCGAGGCGCCGCTCGATGCGGCGATCCGCGGCACCCAGGAGATCTCGGTGCCGGTGACCTTTGGCGTCCTGACTACGGTCGCCGCGTTCATCCCGCTGCTGGCGATTGCCGGCGACCGCGGCGCCTTGTTCGCGCAGATCCCGCTGGTGGTGATCCCGGTGTTGCTGTTCTCACTGGTCGAAACCAAGCTGATTTTGCCGGCGCATATGAAGCATGTGCGCAATCAGCGCGCAAGCGACCGGCTGAACGCCTTCCAGCGGGTCCAGCGTAAGTTCGCCAATGGCATGGAATACACCGCGTCGCACCTCTACCAGCCACTGCTCGGGCGACTGTTGCGACGCCCGGGGCTGACAGTCGCGGTATTCGTGGCCGTGGCCCTGATTATCTTCAGCATCCCGAAAAGCGGTCGGATGGGGTTTACATTCTTTCCCCGGGTACAATCCGAAATTGCCGCGGCATCGCTGACGCTGGCGCAGGGCACGCCAGTCGAGATCACCGAACGTCACATCGCGCACATCGAGGCACAGGCGCGCGAACTGCAGCGACGCCACGTCGACCCGACCACGGGCGCGAGCGTGATTATCGACATCCTGACCACGGTCGGCTCGAGCGGATCCAGTCAGGGTACCGGTGGCGGTCGCTCGCACGTGGGCCAGGTCCGCTTCGAGATCAGTCCACCCGAAGATCGCACGCTCAAGATCACCAGTTCCGAATTGGTGGATGAGTGGCGCGCCCTGATCGGCCCCATCCCTGGCGCCAGGGAGCTTGCGTTTCGCGCCGAAATCGGCCGCGCCGGCGAACCGGTCAACATCCAGCTGATTGGCCAGGATTTCGAACAGCTACGCGCGGCTGCCGCCGAAATCAAAAGCCATATCAATGAGTTTTCCGGTTTGTTCGACATCCAGGACAGCTTTGACGAGGGCAAGGAAGAAGTGCGTCTCGCCCTCAAGCCCGGTGCCGAGGGGTTGGGGTTATCACTGAAGGATCTCGGCGACCAAGTGCGCCATGCGTTCTTCGGGTTCGAGGCGCAACGTATCCAGCGCGATCGCGACGATGTGCGGGTGATGGTGCGCTACCCGGCCGCGGAACGGCAATCGCTCGGCAGCCTGGAGCGGATGCACATCCGGGCCGCTGACGGCGCGGTGATCCCGATCGGCGAGGTCGCGGACGTAGAACTCGGCCGTGGGTTTTCGACGATCAAGCGCGTCAATCGCGATCGCACGGTCAATGTCACCGCGGACGCGGATAAAAATACCGTCAATATGCCTGCCATCAACGCCGATCTCGCCGCGTATCTGCCGGAGTTGATGCTGCGCTATCCGGGCATACGCTACTCCCTCGAAGGCGAAATGCGCGAGCAACAGGAATCGTTCGGCAGCCTGCTCTGGGGGATCGGCTTCGTGCTGTTCATGATCTATGCGCTGCTTGCCATCCCGTTTCGCTCGTACGCCCTGCCATTCATCGTCATGGCGGTGATTCCATTCGCGGTCGCTGGCGCGATCCTCGGGCACCTGATCATGGGCATGGGCCTTAGTATCATGAGCATCATGGGCATGCTCGCGCTAGCCGGCGTCGCGGTGAACGACAGTCTGGTGATGGTGGAATTTATCAACCGCGCCCGGCGCGCCGGAATGCCGCTCGACGAAGCCATCAAGACCGCCGGCGTCGCGCGCTTCCGCGCCATCTGGCTGACCTCGTTAACCACCTTCGGCGGGTTGATTCCGCTGATTCTGGAAAAAAGCACCCAGGCGCAGTTCCTGATCCCGATGGCGATATCGCTCGGTTTCGGTATTCTGTTCGCGACGTTCATCACGCTGTTGTTGGTGCCGATCAGTTACCGGATCCTGGAGCAGACTCAGCGCCAACTGAAAATCGAGCCGCGCGCGCTCAAGGCCGATTAAGTACGCCTGACCCGGCGATGCCAGGCGCGGGTGCCGGGATTCGCTGCGGTTGCTACAATCATTGGGATCGCTGGCGGCTTGAGCGCCTGTCGATCCCGCGCGGAATCTCGCCAGTGGGCGCTACGCCCGGCCCGTTCCGCGCCTTGGAACCCTTTCGTCAACCCTGCCAATGGAGCTTTGGATGTCGACCCACACCTATCACGCCCTGCCGTTCCGCGAACTTCCGGTCGGTGCTTCTTATTCCCGGCCGAAATTCGAAATGCCCGAGCGGCTTGCGAGCGATGATCAGGCGGTTCAGGCGATGACTGACCTGCGCCGGATCACGGCGCTCACCGTCGAGCGCTCCAATACCTTGCTGGCCACCCGTGAGCGAATGAAAAAGCTCGGGGTCAGGATGCTGCTGGTTACGAATTCGACCGGTGCGGTGATGGGCGTCGTAACGCTGACCGATCTCGACAGCGACCGGCCACGCCGAATCGCGGAGAAAACCGGCGAGCGCGCCGACGATCTTCAGGTGCAGGACATCATGACGCTGCGCGGTCGTATCGAGGTATTGAATCTGGTCGATGTCGAAACCGCGCGGGTCGGCGACATTCTCGCCACTCTGCTCAGTAAACGGCGGCGCCACGCCCTGGTGTGCTGCACGCCTGCAAGCACCGGCGATGATGAGGTCTGCGGCGTGTTCTCGCTCAGTCAAACCTGTAAACGAGTCGGCCTGAACGTCCAACCCGGCGACGACTTCGAGCTGATCGAAAATGAACTGCGGCAAGTCCTTGCTTGATCCTGCCACGAGCGGCCTAAAGGATGCCCCGATACTCAGCTCGCATGCACACGCTAGCATTTTAGGATAAGTGATTGAGCCAAGGGAAAATGGTCTCGCCAAACACGTTTCGGAGCCATGGGATGAACCAGGCTTCGGGCGCTTGGTGCGAGGATCGATTCAGAGTGGCCAAGAAAGGGCGGCAGCGTCGAGCGTTAATAACTTGTGACTGCGTTATTTTCGCCATTGCGTACCCATGGACGCTTAAATAGAGTCACGCGATGACGATACCACCGCTTGAGGTTCTTCAGCCGTTTGTCGCCGAGCTTCGCGTTCGGCATCGCGACGTGAGCGGCGGCGTCGACGCATCCCTCTCGCTGGTGCTGGCGGATACGTTGCTGCTGCACGCGTTAGTGCGTCCGTTTCTCGAGCATTTTCCACGCCAAATCGTGGTCGTCGGGCCGACGCAGACCGGTAAGAGCACCGTCGTCAATGCGTTGCTCGGGCAGGAAGTGGCCGTCGCCAGTCCGCTGGCGGGCTTCACGCGCCATCCGCAGGGTTTTACCCGGCAAGATGTCACGCTGGCTTTGCAAGCGGCGCTGGACAACCTGCTGCCGTCGTTACACTTCCGGCGCGCCGAGGAACTGGACGCCAACGAACCCAATGCCTACACGCTATTGAGCGTGCCGATCGCTCATCCACTCGTCACAGAACCGTGCATCGTGTGGGACACCCCCGATTTCGACTCGGTCACCTCACGCAGCTACCGCTACACAGTTCCGATGATGTGTAGCCTGGCGGATGCGATCGTACTGGTCGTGAGCCGGGAAAAATACGCCGATCAATCGGTGTGGGAGCTGCTGCGGTTGATCGCACCACTCGAAAAGCCGTTGTTGGTGTGTCTCAACAAAAGCATGCCCGATGTCGAAACGACCCTGCGCGACGCAATCAAACGCAAGTTCGAGCAGGAAGGCATTGGATTCAGGTACTTCGCGAGTCTGCCATGGCTCTCCGGTAAGGACGGCGAAGCCCTCATCCATCACCCCGACGCGGGGGCCTTGCGCACCGCGCTCGCGGCATTGGTTGAACCGCAGGTCACCTCCGATCAAAACCGGGTGTCATCCGCCCTGCTGCGCCGGCATTGGAACGAATGGGTCGTGCCCCTGCGGGAGGAACACGCCACCGCGGCGCGCTGGGAAATCCTGGTCAACGAGCAGATTCAGGAGGCGCTCAGACTTTACGAGCACGAGTACCTGCGCCAGCCAATCTACGACGAGACCTTACAGCGCGCGATCGCCCGCCTGCTTGAACTGCTCGAGATTCCGGGGTTGGCGACCGCGCTGGCGCGGGTGCGCCAAACCGTCACCTGGCCGGCGCGCACGCTGTGGGGGCTGGTTCGGCGCACCGGGCCATCCGCAACGCCGGGCGCCGCGAACATCACCCAGGAATCGCAGATCATCGACGAACTCGCGCGCCATGTCCTGTTGGCGTTACAGAACTCGGCGGGAGAAAACGCGATCGGCGAGTTTTCCCGCACCTGGTGGCAATTGCTCCAACAACGCCTGCGTCAGCAAGAACCCGCAGTACGGACCGATATTCAGCGCGCGATCGGGAATTATCACGCCGCTTTCGCCCCCGAAATCAAGGCCGCGGCGGCGAGTCTCTACGATCACCTTCGGGCACACCCGGCAACCCTGCACAGCCTGCGCGCCACCCGCATCACGGTTGACGCCGCGGCGATCGGGCTCGCCATCAAGACCGGCGGTTTCGGCCCCGCGGATCTCGTGGTCGCGCCAGCCATGCTTGCGTTCACCTCGCTCCTGACCGAAAGCGCAGTGGGCCGTTACATGTCGAAACTCGCGGAAGAGTTGCGCGAGAAACAACGCGACTCGGTGCGCACTCATGTCCTGGAACCCTTGCGCCAACGTCTGACGGCAATGGCGACCGGACTCAACGGGCATGGCCTCTACGCCATCCCTCCCGACAAGCTGGCCGCCGCCGAGCGCGCGCTGGAGCAAATCGACTGATGCAACCCGCGATCGCGAAACTCTATCAGCGGACCTACGAGTGGGCCGACGAACTGCTCAAGAGCGGCTGGATCGCGGCCGCCGACGCGACGGCACTGGAGAACATCGAGCATCGCCAGGTTGAACACTTGTTCCGCACTCAATCGGTCAGGCCATTGATCGTGGCACTGTTCGGTGGCACCGGGGTGGGTAAAAGTTCCCTGCTGAACCGACTCGCCGGCGAGGCCATCGCACGGGTCGGGGTGGAGCGCCCGACTTCACAGACCGTCACGCTGTACCTCCACCAGGATTTTCGCGGCAACCTGATGCCGGATGAATTGCCGACCACCGGCACTCAAATCGCATGGCATCATGATGAAACGCGGCGTCTGGTGGCCTGGCTCGACATGCCGGATTTCGACAGCACCGAGCTTACGCATCGCGACCAGGTCGTGGCCTGGCTGCCGTATGTGGACTGGCTGATCTACGTCGTCAGCCCGGAACGCTATCAGGATGACCTCGGCTGGCGTTTTTTGCGCGAACGCGGGCAGCGCCACAGTTGGCTGTTCGTTATGAATCAGTGGGATCAAGGGGTGCCTGCGCAACTCGATGATTTCAAGGCGCGGCTGCGCGATGAGGGCTTCGAAAATCCGATCGTCCTGCGCACAAGCTGCATCGAGCCGCGCGTGCCGGACGATTTCGTCGCGCTCGAAACCACGATTCGCGACGCGCTCAAGGAGTTCGGTTTGGAAGTCCTCCAACGCGTCGGCGCACATGCCCGTGCCAGCGACCTCGAGCACTACCTGCAAGGGGTTTCCGGTCGGCTCGGTGAACCGGAAGCTTGGCGAACACTCGCGCGGGACTGGGCAGGCATTGTCCGCGACGGACTGCACGCGCTCGACGACCAATTGCAGCTGCAACGTACCACTCTGGCACAACGCTACCTGATCGACGACGCCGCGCTTCAGCGCTACTTGCGCGACAGCCAAACTGGCGGCGAGCTGAACCAGGGCATCCTCGAACACCTCTGGCAACCGCGCAACGACACCCGTCTAACAGACCTCAATCTGGCCCTGGTCAATCGGATCCAACAATCCGGTATGACCCAACATCCCGCGTTCGAATTGCTGCGCGGATTCGTCGCTCACGCGCGCGAAACCCTGCGCGCCACGCTCCAGACGCGCATGGCGGAGGCCTTCGCCAAACCGGGTACCGCGTTGCAACGCAGTGTGCACCGGGTTGCCGAAGCCGCGACTTGGTTCTTGCCGCTGCTGGCATCGCTGTGGGTAGTGTATGTCGTGGTGAATGGATTCGCGGCGGGCACGCGCGGCGAACAATCCTTCCTGGGTATCGACTATGCGGTACACAGTGCGCTGCTGATCGGCTTGGCGTGGCTGATACCGTGGTTGTTACGCCGTGCGACCCGGCCGTCGCTGGTGCAAAGCGTGCAGGCGGCACTGAGCGCAGGCACCGGACAAGGTGTGGAGCGCCTTGCGCGGGAATATCAGGCACTTTGGGAGCGCTTCAGCCAGGTCCGGGACCAACGCCGCGGCGAACATACCGCCTTGCTCGCCGATGTCGGCGCGTTGGCACGCGCCGACGCAGATCTACCCAAGCAGTTTCATAGCCGCGGCGCGGTCAAGACATCCGATTGACGCCCGCGTCGGCGCGAAAGGGGTACTCACAGTCGGCGCGGAAAATCACGCACCGGACCGAGATCTTCCAGCAGCATCGAGTCTGCGTTCATGCCGTCGGGCTTTTGCAGGCCCATCAACTGCAGTACCGTCGGCGCGACATTGCTCAACCCGCCACCGGTCGCCAAACGCCAATTGTGGCTGTCAACCACCAGGAACGGTACCGGATAGGTCGTATGCTGGGTGTTGGGTTCGCCGGTGAGCGGATCGATATACTCATCGCAATTGCCATGATCGGCGGTCAGCACCACCGTGTAGCCGTTGGCGACCGCGGCATCCAGCACCCGACCGGCCTGGGTATCGAGGGTTTCCACGGCGCGGATGATCGGATCGCGCAAAGCCGCATGCCCCACCATGTCTCCGTTCGCGAAATTGACCAGAACAAATGCATAGCAGCCGGTTTCGATGGCCTTGATGACCTCATCGGCGACCTCCGCGGCGCTCATTTCCGGGGCCAGATCGTAGGTCGTGACCTTTGGCGACGGTACCACCTTGCGGTCTTCGCCAGCGTGCGCCGGCTCGCGACCACCGTTGAAGAAATACGTCACATGCGGATACTTCTCGGTTTCGGCGCAGTGGAACTGTTTGTAGCCGGCAAAGCTGATGACCTTCGCCAGGGTGTTTTTCGGCCGTTCGGGCGGAAACACGATCGGCGACAACAGCTTGGAGTCATAGGCGGTCATGCAGGTCACGGTGATCGGCTGGTAGTCACCGCGATCGAATTCTTCGAAGCCTTCCTGACCCAGCGCCAGCGCCAATTCACGCGGACGGTCATTGCGGAAGTTGAAAAACACCAGCGCATCGCGCGGCGCGATGGTGACCGCATCCGGCAGGATCATCGGCTCCAGAAACTCGTCGGTTTGGCCGAGCGCGTAGGCGCTCAAGATTCCCTCGCGAGCGTTTGGCACCGCTCGGCCGACGCCGTGCGCGATCAGGTCGAACCCCTTTTTCACGCGGTCCCAGCGGCGGTCGCGATCCATCGAAAAATAGCGTCCGGCAATGGTTGCGATGCGACCGCCAGCGGCGTGCAAACTACGCTCGAGCTCATCGAGAAAGTTGATCGCCGATTTTGGTGGCGTATCGCGGCCGTCGGTGATCATGTGCACCATCGGGATCACCGCGGCATCCCGACACATCCGAATCAAGGCCTGGAGATGGGTGGTATGACTGTGAACGCCACCATCGGATACCAGACCGATCAGATGCAACGGCCGATTTCGGCTGCGCGCGTCGCCGATGGCGTCGAGTAGTACGTTGTTGGCGAAAAAGCTGCCATCGGCGATCGCATCATCGATTCGGACCAGATCCTGCCGCACGATCGCACCACACCCTAGCGTGAGGTGCCCGACCTCGGAATTGCCCATCTGACCGACCGGCAAGCCCACAGCGCGGCCGGAGGCCTCGATCGCGGCATGCGGATAGCGCGAGAAATATTCGTCGAGACGCGGCGTACGCGCTTCGTAGACAGCGTTGTTTTTCTTGCTTGGATTGAGACCGAAGCCATCGAGAATGATCAGCAGGGTCTTGCGTCTTGGAACGCGGCGTGAGTCTTGCATTTCGGTTTTATTACAACCACTTGAAGCGATTTAATCGGTGTGTAGTGTAGCCGATGGAGGCCGGGCTTAGAAGATTTCCAGATCGGCATGGCGATGCGCGGTGCGCCCGCGGTCACTCCTCGGTCGGGCGCGGCGGCTTGATCGGGCGTAGGCCCGGCGTATCGAAGGGCGGCTCGTTCGGCGGCGGCACCTCGCTCGGCGCGATCGCTGGCGGGGCGTGGGTCTCGGGCGAGTTCGAAGTATCCGCGGTCGACTCCGGCGTTGAATCGGCCGTGGTGGCGCGCTCCACCGCGTCGCTGACGACTTCATCGCGATCCAGCGCCTTTTCGGTAGCCTCCGCGCGATCTAGTTCGGCGAGCAGCTCCTCCTCGGACAACGGCTTGAACGGTTCAACATCCGGGTAGTCGGCAGTGCTGGGGGAGGCGGCAGCCACCGTCGCCGGTGTCAGGGCTTGCCCGACCGCGGCCGGCTCGCGCCGATCTTCGATCAAACGGCGCGCAATGACCAGACCCAGCTCAAATAACACCCAAATCGGAATCGCCAGCATGATCTGCGAGAAGACGTCCGGCGGGGTAAATATCGCACCGATCAAAAAAGCGCCCACAATGACGTAGCGGCGCGACTTAGCGAGATCGTCGACGGTAGCGAGGCCGCTTAGCACGACCAGATAGGTTGCTACCGGCACCTCGAACGCCACCCCAAACGCAATGAACAACACCAGCACGAAATCGAGATAGCGATTGATATCGGTCATCATCGCCACGCCTTCGGGTGCAGTACTGGTCAGAAAGCCGAACACGACCGGCATGACGATAAAGTAGGCGAATGCCATGCCGATATAGAACAGCGCCGCGCTGGAAATCACCAGCGGCGAAATCAGCTTCTGCTCGTGCTTATATAGCCCGGGCGCGATAAACGACCAGATCTGATAGAGCAAATACGGAATCGCGAGCACGATCGCCAAAATAAAGGCGAGCTTGAAGGGCGCCAAAAACGGCGAAGCCACATCGATCGCGATCATCGAACTGCCTTCGGGCAGGTGCCGCAATAAAGGCCCGGCGAGCAAGGTGTAGATCTTGTTGGCAAACGGCGCCAGGACAAAAAACACCACCAGCACTGCGAAAAACATGCGCAAGACCCGATCACGCAATTCGACGAGATGGGCAATGAAGCCCATTTCGCTGGCGGGTTCTTTGGTACTGGGGGTATTGGGCATCTTCAGGTTGGCTTGGAAGGCGGTGATTCGTCAGCGCCGGCCACACGCGGTTCCGAACCGGGCGGCGCCAATTCGGCCGGTTTTTCGGTGCTGGCCTTACTTTCACCGGGCATCGCTTTGACCAGGTATTCGGTTTCCTGCAGCGCCTTTTCGGTATCCGCCCGCGTCTCGGTCAACAGGGTCTTGAGCTCCTGGATCTCATTGGTCTGCTGGTTCAGCAAACGCTGCAACTCGTCGGTACGCAGTTCGCGTTCGATATCGCGCTGAACGCTGTTTACGAACTTGCGCGCCTTGCCGATCCAGAGCCCCGCCTTGCGGGCGAGTTCGGGCATCCGCTCCGGACCGACGACCAGCAGTACGACCACGAAGATGATAGTCAGCTCGGGCAGGGAGAGATCAAACATCGGTGTGTCGGTTTAGGCAGTTCGACTGATCGCACTCGGAAAAGGCGTTCACGTGGGCGGGAGCATGCCGCGTGTCGGAGCACACGCGGCATCCGGTCGGGATTCGCGCCGGATCGACGGCGCGGCTCAGACCTTGTCGCGCTCTTTGAGTTCGCCTTCGATGATCCGCTCGGTGCCGGTTTCGATCTTTTTCGGGGCGTCGGGCTCTTTTTCGGCCTCACCCATCGATTTCTTGAAGTTCTTGATCGATTCGCCAAGGTCACCGCCCAACGTTTTCAGACGCTTGGTTCCGAACAACAGCATCACGATCAACAGCAGCACCAACCAGTGCCAGATACTTCCAATTCCCATGTTTGCCTCGTTGATTGTCGCCGAGCCTTGCGAGGCTGCGGCGAACATGTGGGTGGGCGGCACTACTCCGAGGTGCGCCGCGCCTTTTCTTCCAGGCCGGACAGTCCAAACCGTCGGGCCAACTCCTCCAGTACCTGCTCAGGTCGCAGGCCAAGATGCGCAAGCATCACCATGCTATGAAACCACAGATCCGCGGTTTCATAAATAACCTGCTCTGGCGCGCCGTCCTTTGCCGCGATTACGGTTTCGGTCGCCTCTTCGCCGATCTTCTTGAGGATCTTGTCGAGGCCCTTGGCATATAGGCTCGCGACATACGACGCGTCCGGCGCGGCGGACTTGCGCGCTTCGAGCACATCGGCCAGTTCGGTCAGGATTGCGCGGGACGATTGCATTCAGCGCACCGGGATGCCCTGAGCGGCGAGATAGTCCTTGGCCGCGTGAATCGTGAATTCAGCAAAGTGAAAGATGCTCGCCGCAAGCACCGCGTCCGCACCGCCGAGCGTCACGCCATCGGCCAGATGCTGCAGTGTCCCCACCCCGCCAGAGGCGATGACCGGGACTTCGACCGCATCGCTGATCGCGCGGGTCAACTCCAGGTCGAATCCGGCCTTGGTGCCGTCGCGGTCCATCGAGGTGAGCAGGATTTCGCCAGCGCCGCGCCGGACCATTTCGCGCGCCCAGTCCACCGCATCCAGACCGGTGGTTTTACGCCCGCCGTGAGTGAAGACCTCCCAGCGCCCCGGCTCGCCCGCGCCACTGACGCGCTTGGCGTCGATCGCGACGACAATGCATTGCGAGCCGATCTTGTCGGCCGCCTCGGAGACGAAATCCGGGTTGAACACCGCGGCGGTGTTGATCGAAACCTTATCCGCGCCGGCGTTCAACATGCGTCGGATATCCTCGACCTTGCGGATACCACCGCCAACGGTCAGCGGGATGAAAACCGTCTCGGCCACGGCTTCGACCACATGCACGATGGTGTCGCGATCGTGCGCGCTGGCGGTGATGTCAAGGAAGGTGATCTCGTCGGCGCCTTCTGCGTCGTAACGCCGGGCGATCTCGACTGGGTCCCCGGCGTCGCGGATATCCACGAACTTGACACCTTTGACGACGCGTCCATTGTCGACGTCGAGACAGGGAATGATTCGCTTGGCGAGGGTCATGCGTTTATTCCACGGGCTGGGCAAGTGTGAGTGCCTCGGCAAGATCGATGGTGCCCTCGTAAAGCGCTCGCCCGATGATCACGCCATTGATGCCTTCGTCCTGGACCGCGAGCAAGCGATGAATGTCATCCAGGTTGGTAACGCCGCCGGAAGCAATGACGGGAATGCGGATCGCCCGGGCCAGCGCGACGGTGGATTCCACGTTCACGCCACGCATCATCCCATCCTTGCTGATATCGGTATAGACGATCGCAGCGACGCCGTCCTGCTCGAAGTGCCGCGCCATGTCGATTACGTCGTGATGGGACAGCTTCGACCAGCCGTTGGTCGCGACCTTGCCATCCTTCGCGTCGAGGCCGACGATGATGTGTCCGGGAAAATTGAGGCACAAGTCGTTAACGAAATGCGGTTCGTTAACCGCCTTGGTGCCGATGATCGCGAATTGCACGCCGTCATCGAGGTAGGCCTGGACAGTCTCTTCGTCGCGAATACCGCCACCAACCTGAACCACCAGTTGCGGATGCTTGCGCACAATCGCGCGTATCACTTCGTGATTCTTCGGCGAACCGGCGAAGGCGCCATCGAGATCGACGATATGGAGCCGCTTGGCGCCCGCGCTCACCCAACGGTCCGCCACCGCGACCGGATCAGCCGAGAAAACGGTCGCGTCGTCCATGCGCCCCTGGCGCAGGCGTACGCACTGACCGTCCTTAAGATCGATTGCCGGAATCAAATCCATCATTACCCCCTAACGGATGCTGCCATCCCAGTTCACGAAATTCTGTAGCAGCCGCAACCCGGCCTGTGCACTCTTTTCCGGATGACATTGCAGCGCGAACACGTTCTCATGCGCGATCGCCGACGTGAATTCGACGCCGTAATCGGTGACGCCCACCGTAAGCGCGGGCGCGGCAGGCACGACATAGTAGCTGTGAACAAAATAGAAATACGCACCCTCGGCGATCCCGTCAAACAGCGGATGCGGGCGCGTCTGACGAATGCTGTTCCAGCCCATGTGCGGGATTTTGAGTCGCTCCGCACCGGGTGAGTTCCGAAAGCGGGCGACCTTGCCGGGATAAAGGCCCAGACATTCGGTGCCGTCGTTCTCCTCGCTCCAGTCCATCAGCGCCTGCAGACCCATGCAGATGCCGAGAAACGGCTTGTTTCGCGCACTTTCCTTGATCACGTCGATCAGGCCGTGCGCGCGCATCGCTTGCATACAATCGCGGGCCGCGCCCTGCCCGGGAAAGACGACCCGATCGGCGCTCAAGATGTGCTCCGCGCGATCGGACAACTCCACCGTGACGGCCTCCCCGCCCACGTACTCAAGCGCCTTGACTACCGAATGCAGGTTGCCCATGCCGTAGTCGATCACCACGATTCGTTGCGTCATGCGTTGTTGTCGTTACGCTGCGTTACAGGCTGCCTTTGGTGGACGGCATGATACCGGCCATGCGCGGATCGTGCGCCACCGCGGCGCGTAGCGCGCGTCCAAAGGCCTTGAAGAGCGTCTCGGCGATATGGTGCGCGTTGCGTCCGCGCAGGTTGTCGATATGCACCGTGGCCTTGGCGTGATTGACGAACCCTTGGAAAAATTCGCTGATCAGGTCGACATCGAATTGACCGATCCGGCTTTGAGGGTAAGTGGCGTGGTAAAACAGTCCCGGACGTCCGGAAAAATCGATCACGACCCGCGACAATGCCTCGTCGAGCGGTACGTATGCGTGGCCGTAGCGCGAGATTCCCTTTTTATCGGCCAATGCCTCGGCGAACGCTTGCCCGAGCGTGATCCCGACGTCCTCCACCGTGTGATGGTCGTCGATATGCAGGTCGCCCTGGGCCTCAATCGTGAGGTCGATCAGTCCGTGGCGCGCAATCTGATCGAGCATGTGTTCGAAAAACGGGATCCCGACCGCGAGCCGGGACTGCCCCGTGCCATCGAGATTGATCACGGCCCTGATCTGGGTTTCAAGGGTATTGCGGATAATCTCCGCGGTTCTAGGATGCGACCCGGTCATCAAAAATCGGCCTGCAAGTTGATCTGACGCATGCTTTTATACGTTTCGGCGACGTTGGGTTCAATGTTATCACGGATCCTGCTGCTTTCCCGGCGGTGATCGCAGCCAGAACGTCACCGGCCCATCGTTGACCAGCGCAACTTGCATATCCGCGCCGAACACACCGGTAGCCACGTCGGGGTGATACCGCCGGGCTCGCTCGACGAGGTGGGTAAACAGTCGCCGCCCAAGGTCCGGTGGCGCGGCGGTAGAGAACGACGGCCGCCGCCCCTTGCGGGTATCCGCGGGCAGGGTGAACTGCGGCACCAGCAACAGCCCGCCAGCGATGTCGCGCAGCGAGAGATTCATCTTGCCCTCCGAATCCGGAAATACCCGATAGTGAAGCAGGCGCTCCAGCAGGAGATTCGCTTCGGCTTCAGTGTCACCGCGTTCAATCCCGATCAGCACCACCAGTCCACGCTCGATTCGCGCCACGCTCACAGCAGCGATGTCGACCCGCCCCGCCGTTACGCGTTGTAGTAAACCAATCATGGCAACGGCATGCTGCTTCGGCGCGGGGATTCAGAATCGCCCCGCCATCGCATCGGTGGCGCGCACCAACGCCGCGGCGATTCCCGGCTCGGTCGCCGAATGGCCGGAATCGGGCACGATTTGCAGCTCGGCCGCGGGCCAGGCGCGGTGTAAAGCCCAAGCTTGATCGACCGGGCAAATCGCGTCGTAGCGACCGTGCACGATCACACCGGGAATCCCGCTCAGGCGATGGGCTTCCGCCAACAGCTGATTCGGCCGCATAAAGCTATGATTGACGAAGTAATGACACTCGATGCGCGCCAGGGCCAAGGCGAAAAAGGGCTCGGCAAAGTGGTTCGCTAAACGAGTATTCGCGCGCAAGGTCGCAGTCCTACCTTCCCATAACGACCACGCCTGCGCGGCCCGCATCCGCGCGATTTCGTCGGTACCGGTCAAGCGTCGATGATAGGCATGCAACAGGTCGCCGCGCTCCGCTGCGGGAATTGGATCGAGATAATCCTGCCAGTAATCCGGAAACAAACGGTCGGCGCCGGACTGGTAAAACCAGTTGATATCCTCGTCACGGCATAGAAAGATACCGCGGAGCACGAGTCCAAGCACCTGCCTCGGATAGGCTTCGGCATACGCCAGCGCCAGCGTTGACCCCCATGAGCCGCCAAAAACCATCCAGCGCTCGATTGCGAGCGACTCGCGAATCCGTTCGATGTCCGCAACCAGATGGGCGGTCGTGTTGTAATCGAGCGCCGCATGTGGCGTCGAGCGCCCGGCGCCGCGCTGATCGAACAGCACGATGCGATAACGTTCAGGATCAAAAAACCGGCGATGGGTCGGTTCGCACCCGGCGCCTGGGCCGCCGTGCAGAAATACCACGGGGACACCGCGCGGATTTCCGCATTGTTCCAGGTAAAGCCGATGGCCGTCGCCGACGTCCAAAAACGCGCTGCTATAGGATTCAATCGTCGGATACAACGTTTTATTCCCTTCCGAAAATTCGACCGCGACGGAGTGCGTCACCTCGATCATGGCACAACAACAGGCTACCCCGGACTTGCATCACGCCCATCTGCCCGTATGATCCGAAGCTGGCCGGTCGCACCCGCGACGGCACTCAGCCCGGGAAATGCTTGGCCACTTTTACGACCCATTATGATTGAGTTTGCCAGACCGCCCAAGTCCTTGCTGGGCGCCGTTGGCCACGCGTTGGTCGATTTCGAGATGCTCCGTGATGGCGACCGCGTGCTGCTTGGGCTCTCGGGCGGCAAGGACTCACTTTCGTTGCTGCACCTGCTGACCCATTTTCAGCACCACGCGCCGGTACGGTTCGAACTCGCTGCGGTGACCATCGACCCCCTCAGCGACAGCTTTTCTCCGCAAGCACTCAAGCCCTACCTCAACGAACTCGGCATTACGTACCATTATGTCGAGGAGCCAATCATGTCTCTCGCGCAGTCGCACCTGGTTAACGACTCCTACTGTGCATTTTGCGCGCGGATGAAGCGCGGCTTGATGTACCGCACCTGCCGCGAGCACAGCTACAACGTGCTGGCACTTGGTCAGCACCTTGACGACCTCGCCGAGAGCTTTCTGATGTCCGCGTTTCACGGCGGACGCCTACAAACAATGAAAGCGCACTACCGGATCGACGCGGGCGATCTGCGTGTGATCCGACCGCTCGTTTACGCTCGGGAACGTCAGACTCGTGATTTCGCTGCGACCGCCGGATTCCCGGTCATTCCTGAAAACTGCCCGGCTTGTTTCGCCATACCCACGCAGCGCGAACACATGAAACAACTCTTGGCGCGCGAGGAAGCCGCCCACTCAAACTTGTTCAAATCCCTCAAAACCGCGCTGTTGCCGCTGATGCGGGAGGGATTACCCGACCCTGCGCCGCGCAACGATGCGTGACTGGCTTGCGACCAACGCGCTGGCCCTGCTCGGTCGCCTGCCGCTGCGTCTGGATCAATCACTCGGTCGTGGCATAGGCCGCTTGGCGTGGTGGTTCGCGAAACGCGAACGCCACACCGCGCTGATCAACCTGCGCCGGTGTTTTCCCGACCAGTCACCCGCGTGGCATGAGGAAATCGCCAAGGCCTCACTGCGCGAACTCGGTGCGGCGATGCTGGAAATGCCTCGGATATGGCGACTCGGGCAACGCGAGCTCGATGCATTGCTGGTTAACCCGGAGGCCCTGGACGAGATCATGGCGATCTACCGCAATGGCCATGGCTTGGTGGTCGCCACTCCACATCTCGGAAGCTGGGAATTTATCGGGAGTCTGTTCGCCGCTCACACCCGTATGACCACGCTATTCCGCCCATCGCGGGTACCGGCACTGGACCCGATCATCAAAGCGGGTCGGGAAAGCCTCGGCGCGCAACTGGCACCGACTGACCAGAGCGGTGTGCGCGCCATGGTGCGCGCACTGAGTCGCGGAGATTGCGTCGGAATCCTGCCGGACCAGGAACCGTCGCGCGGCAATGGCGTATTCGCGGATTTTTTCAGCCACCCGGCCTACACGATGGTACTTCTACCGCGGCTGGTTTCGCGGCAGCAAGTTCCAGTCGTCGCCCTGTTCGCCGAGCGCCTCGCCAACGGGAGGTTTCTACTCCACCACCATTGGATCGGCACCGGACTGTACGACGCCGATCCGTACACCGCCTGCACCGAACTCAATCGCTCCGTGGAACGACTGGTCCGCCAACGCCCTGAGCAATACAACTGGATCTACAAACGCTTCCGCGTGCAACCCGACAACGTCGTGGTATATGCCCGCGACGTGTGAACCTAGCGATCGCGATATCCAGACAATGGGTGATTACGGAATGATCGTTGTCAACCCCAACAATTGCCATAGCTGCATGCCACCGCGATAGTAATGCAGGCGATCCAAGGGGTAACCCAGCTTGATCAGCGCCTGGATCGCACGCGGCGATTGGTTACACCACGGGCCATTGCACCACAGCACAATCTCTTTCGCCTGGGTAAAATCCCAGTCGTCATTTTTGAGATTGCCATTCAGCAGACCCAACTTCTCGATCGCGCGCACGACAACATTGACCTCACCCCGCCGCCGTACCCCTAGCTTATACAGCGTGTCGACCAGGGCGGGATCGCTCGGTGAGGACTCGAAAACCGTAAATGGCAGATTGACCGAGCCCGGAATCGTGCCTTTCTCATACCAGGACGGCAACCGCGCATCGACCAAAACGCCTTTGCCGGAAACAACCGGCCCTTCGAGAAAATCAAAAATTTCGACTTCCGATACGGTGCGCACACCAGGCGCGGCATCGTTGGGCTGAATACAAAACGGCGGGCACTTGCGTGAAGTCTTGGCGAAGCTACCGGTAATCGAGTGCTCCTCGTCCTGCACTCGCTCGACGCGCACCACCTGACCATTGTGCACGGTTTCAATCCGATCCCGCAGGTCATCGAGCTTGACCTCCAAGGCCTGCGCCGAGCCGCAGGCAAGGGCGAAAAAGGCGGCGTATACCCAGCGTTTCATGCTTTGGCGATCTCCTATTTACTCAAGTACTGCTGTTTGATTTCGTTGCGGACGTGCTCGACTTCGGGTCGCTCCGCATAGGCCTTGAAGATCCGGCTTTGCCGTTCCGCATCCAGCTTTTTATAGAATGAAAAGCTGCCGAAGTACCTTTGTTGCAGGTAATTCTCGAAATCCGGCTGGGTCAGGCCGGTTGGAATCGCGGTCCCCGGCACGCCATCCAACCCTTTTCCCTCACCCACACGACCCGAGGATGTTTTTGGATCGACTGCGATTCCTTCGGCCGCAGCCTTGAGGCTATCCAGATAGGCATCCGCGTGCGCGCCTAGCGCCAGCAACATCGTCAGCGCCATCGCGGCAACACGCCGGAAGCGCCTCATATTCCTTCCACCGCGGCCCGCACGCGCCGGGGCTTAAGTGAGTTCGGTAACATTGCGTCGCACCATTTGACAATTGTCATGTGGACTCAAGCATAGCGATTTCCGGGCGAGCATTTTGTGAATCACCGCCCATTCCAAAGTTGAGTTTTCATGAACTTCCCGAAACAAACGCCTAACACGGGGGCCGGACGGCAGTCGGGCGGACGCGTGTGCGGATTTAAGAATGCTTGGCGAGCACTTGGACGGGTGAATCTCGTCGATGCTGGCGAGTTGTTATTTCAGACTAAGCATTCGGCGGTCTGAACCACCTCATCGCGCGGGTTGACTGATTCCAGCCGCACCGTGTAACCCCAAAGCCGCGCGACGTGTTTTAGCATCTCGTCGGTGGTTTCCCCGAGCGGGCGGCGGTCAAACGCGTAGTGGCGTAGCGTCAGTGAACGATCACCGTAGAGATCGACGTCATAGACCTGGAGATTCGGCTCACGGTTGCCAAGGTTGTATTGATCGGCCAGCAACTGGCGAATGCGCCGATAACCCGCTTCGTCATGAATCGGGCCGATCTCCAATTGATCCTCCGCGTCGTCATCGACCACACCGAACAGGCGGAACTCGCGAATCAGGCGCGGCGACAAATACTGGGCGATGAAGCTTTCGTCCTTGAAATTGCGCATTGCGAAATCGAGCGACTTAATCCAATCGCTACCCGCCAGTTCAGGAAACCAGTACCGATCTTCCTCGGTTGGTTGCTGGCAGATGCGCTGAATATCGCGGAACATCGCGAAACCGAGCGCGTAAGGATTGATACCGCTATAACCGCGATGGAAGAACGGCGGCTGGTAAACAACATTGGTATGACTCTGGAGAAACTCCAGCATGAAGCCATCGTCCACCTTGCCCTCATCGTAAAGGTGGTTCAGCAGGGTGAAATGCCAGAACGTCGCCCACCCCTCGTTCATCACCTGCGTTTGGCGCTGAGGGTAAAAATACTGCGCAATCCGCCGCACGACACGCAAAATCTCGCGCTCCCAAGGCTCCAGCCGCGGCGCATGTTTCTCGAAGAAATACAGCAGATTCTCCTGTGGTTCGGCCGGGAAACGGCGAGCCTTGCGCGTGGCTTCGGCCTCGACCGGTGTCGGCAGCGTGCGCCACAAGTCATTCACGCGCGATTGCAGATAAGCCTCGCGCTCGCGCATCCGCGCCTGCTCCTTGACCATCGACAAGCGACTCGGCCGCTTGTAGCGATCCACGCCGTGGTTCATCAGCGCATGGCATGAATCGAGCAACTCCTCGACGCGTTCTTCGCCGTAGCGCTCTTCACACTGCGCCAGGTAGTTACGCGCGAACACTAAGTAATCAAGAATTCCCTCGGCGTCGGTCCAGGTACGGAATAGGTAGTTGCCTTTGAAGAACGAGTTGTGCCCGTAGCTCGCGTGTGCAACCACCAACGCCTGCATCGTGATGGTGTTTTCTTCCATCAGGTAGGCGATGCAGGGGTTGGAGTTGATCACGATTTCGTAAGCGAGGCCCATCTGGCCGCGCTTGTAACTCTTGCGGATGTTCATGAATTCCTTGCCGAACGACCAGTGGTGGTAGCCCACCGGCATGCCGACTGAGGAATAGGCGTCGATCATTTGCTCCGAGGAGATGATCTCAATCTGATTGGGGTAGGTGTCGAGCCCATATCCCGCCGCAACGCGAGCGATCTCGCGGTCGTAGGCCTGAACAAGTTCGAAGGTCCATTCCGAACCCGTTGAGATCAGCCCCTCGCTCATGCGCGCTTCCTCTTGAACAGCTCGCGGAAAACCGGGTAGATCTCTTCCACCGAGTCGATCCGGCGCATTGCAAAATGCCGCACGGCTGCCTGTACGCGCTCGTATTCAAACCACAGGCTTTGCGGGCTGTAGGCTTTGATTTCGACATAGGCGTAGTACTGCACCAGCGGCAGGATCGAGCCAAGCAACAACTCGCGACAGCGCGGCGAGTCATTCTCCCAGTTGTCACCATCGCTGGCCTGCGCCGCGTAAATATTCCAGGCCTCCGCAGGATAGCGCTCGCGAATCACTTCGCGCATCACCTCCAGTGCGCTGGAGACCACGGTCCCACCGGTCTCGCGGGAATTGAAGAAATCGTCCTCGCCCACTTCCTTCGCGATCGTGTGATGGCGGATGAAAACCACCTCGATGCGCTCGTAGCTGCGGGTCAAAAACAGATACAGCAGCATGAAGAAGCGCTTGGCGATATCCTTGCGCGGTTGATCCATCGAACCCGAGACATCCATCAAGCAAAACATCACCGCCTGACTGGTGGGCTGTGGCCGATCCACGCGATTGGTATAGCGCAGATCGAAGGTATCGAGAAACGGCACCGCGGCGATACGCGCCTTGAGCCGATCGATCTCCTCGCGCAACTCGATCGCAAGCCCCCCATCGCCTTCGCCGCGTTGCTCCAGCTCGGTCAGTTCGGCCTCCGCCTCGGCGAGTCGTTCACGCGGCCCCGCGGACATCGCGAGACGGCGCCCGATCGCGCTGCGCAACGAGCGCACCACGTGCAGGTTGGCCGGATTACCATCCGAGCTATACCCCGCCCGCACCCGTTTGGTCTCGGGAACCGCTGCCAGCTGTTTCTTCACGAGATCGGGTAATGCGAGATCTTCGAAGAAGAAATTCATGAATTCCTCGCGCGAGAGCTCGAAGACGAAATCGTCCATGCCCTCGCCATCGTCCGACGCCCCGCCTTTGCCACGCCCCTGCCCGCCCTCGGGCCGCGGCACCCGATCGCCGGTCGCAAACTCCTTGTTACCGGGATGTACAATCGAGCGCTTGCCGCCGGGGCCATGCTGAAACGTCGGTTCCTTGAGGTCGCGCGCCGGAATCGAGATCTTCTCGCCACGCTCGAGATCCTTCACATCGCGGCGGGATACGGCATCCGATACCGCTTTACGGATTTGTTGCTTGAATCGACGCAGAAAGCGCTGCCGATTGACCGCACTCTTGTTTCGACCCGATACCCGCCGATCAATGATCTGACTCACAATCCCTCACATTCGTAACACCGCCTGACGCGCACCTGCCAGAGAAACTGACGATCAGGACGACTTGCGCGCCCGCAAGTACCATTCCGCCAGCAACCGAACCTGCTTGTCAGTGTAGCCGCGGGCGACCATCCGCTGCACGAAATCCTCGTGCTTCTTCTGCTCGTCACTCGACGCCTTGGCATTGAATGAAATGACCGGCAAAAGGTCTTCCGTGCTTGAGAACATCTTCTTCTCGATCACCGAGCGCAGCTTCTCGTAGCTGGTCCAGAGTGGGTTCTTGCCCGCATTGTTCGCGCGGGCCCGCAGCACGAAGTTGACTATCTCGTGCCGAAAATCCTTCGGATTCGCGATACCCGCCGGCTTCTCAATCTTTTCAAGCTCCGAATTGAGCTGCGCCCGATCAAGGATCTCGCCCGTATCCGGATCGCGGTACTCCTGATCCTGAATCCACATATCGGCGTAGATCACGTAGCGATCAAAGATGTTTTGGCCGTATTCGGAGTAAGACTCGAGATACGCGGTTTGCAGCTCCTTCTCGATGAACTCCTTGTAGCGCGGCGCGAGAAACTCCTTGATGCAAGCAACGTAACGCTGCTCGACCTCGGGGGCGTATTGCTCCTGCTCAACCTGCTGTTCGAGCACGTAAAGCAGATGCACCGGATTCGCGGCCACTTCGACATGATCGAAGTTAAACACCTTGGACAAAATCTTGAACGCAAAACGGGTCGATATACCGCTCATCCCCTCGTCAACGCCTGCGTAATCGCGATATTCCTGGTACGACTTCGCCTTGGGGTCGGTGTCCTTCAGATTTTCCCCGTCGTAGATCCGCATCTTGGAGTAAATACTGGAATTTTCGGGCGGCTTGATTCGAGTGAGGACCGAGAACTGCGCCAGCATTTGAAGGGTCCCGGGCGCGCATGGCGACTCAGCCAACGAACTGTCACGGAGCAGTTTCTGGTAGATGTGGACCTCGTCCGACACCCGCAAGCAATACGGCACCTTGACGATGTAGATCCGGTCGAGAAACGCCTCGTTGTTTTTGTTGTTGCGGAACGCCTGCCATTCGGACTCGTTGGAGTGGGCCAGCACCACGCCGTCGAACGGAATCGCGCCGAAACCCTCGGTGCCTTTGTAGTTACCTTCCTGGGTCGCCGTCAGCAATGGATGCAGCACCTTGATCGGCGCCTTGAACATCTCGACGAACTCCATCAACCCCTGATTGGACAGGCACAATCCGCCGGAAAAACTGTAAGCATCCGGATCGTCTTGCGAGAACTTTTCGAGCTTGCGGATATCCACCTTGCCGACCAGCGAGGAAATATCCTGATTGTTCTCGTCGCCCGGCTCGGTCTTGGAGATCGCCACTTGGCCGAGCACCGAAGGCCAGCGCTTAACGACCCGAAACCGCGTAATGTCGCCGTTGAATTCGTGCAGACGCTTGACTGCCCAAGGCGACAGCACCTTACCGAGGTAACGCCGGGCGATACCGTACTCGCCCTCCAGAATGTCTCCATCCTCGTCGATCGAGAACAGTGACAGCGGCGAGTCGTTCACCGGCGAACCCTTGATCGCGTAGAACGGCACCTTCTCCATCAGATGCTTCAGCTTTTCAGCCAGTGACGACTTGCCGCCGCCGACGGGACCCAGCAGATAGAGAATCTGCTTTTTCTCCTCAAGTCCTTGAGCCGCATGCCGGAAGTAGGACACGATCTGCTCAACCGTCTCCTCCATGCCGTAAAAGTCCTTGAACGCAGGGTAGCGCTTGATAATTTTGTTCGAGAAGACCCGCGACAAACGCGAATCCTGGCGGGTATCAATCAACTCGGGTTCACCGATCGCCGCGAGCATCCGCTCGGCCGCGCTGGCGTAGGCGGTGCGGTCGTTCTTGCAGATGTTTAGAAACTCTTCGAGGGAATACTCCTCCTCCTCCTTGCGATATCTAGACGCAAACTGGTTAAACAGACTCATCATTCAACCTCTCTTGATTGAGCGTATGCTTTATCGAGTACGTCGCAAGCCCCATGCCACCGCGTGCAGACGGTGCCACGCCACAAATCGAGCGGTTGCGGGGGCTTGCTCGGCCCCCTTATGGTGCACGTTGTCACGATCTTCGCACTAAATTTTTGCGTGCGGTGTGGGAAAATAGTATTCAACGTACTCTACTCGGACACCGCGATCCCGTTTTCGATCCGTTCCCGCTCCTTGGGCGTCCTACTGATTCTAGGCGCTCTTAGGGAGACTCATCTAAATGGTACGCGCGGATGAAGGCTGAAAAAGTGACTACGGCAGGCAAAATTCACATTCGGCGCGAGACGCGTGAACTCGCCCGATAAGCGCGCACATCGCGCGGATGAACGTTCCGTCGCGGTGCACGACACGCGCCAGGCACCGCGCAACGCCAGGCGCGTTGTGTCGCCAACGGTGTTGCGTAAAACTTTGGCCCCGCGGCTTTTTTGCGACATTCATGTTTACCCATCTGGCGTTTTTTGTGCTTGGTCTGGTTACCCTCGTCGTCGGCGCCGAGGCGCTCGTTCGAGGCGCCTCGCGCCTCGCGCTTTCGCTCGGAATCTCGCCGTTGGTCATCGGACTTACGGTGGTCGCCTACGGTACGAGCGCGCCGGAAATGGCGGTATCGGTCGGGGCCGCGCTGCAAAGCAAGCCGGACCTCGCGATCGGCAATGTCATCGGCAGCAATATCGCGAACGTATTGCTTATTCTCGGCATTTCGGCGTTGATCACGCCCTTGATCGTGAATGCTCAGATCATCCGCCAGGAAGTACCGATCATGATCGGCGCGAGCCTGCTGTTGATTGCTCTGGCGTGGGACGGACGGATCGGCAATTTCGAAGCCGCGGCGATGTTGGGATTGGCGATCCTTTACACTGTTTTCCTCGTGCGACAGTCGCGCCGCGCGACGGCGGCCGCAGTCGCCGAATTCACCGCCGAAATGCCCACCGCACGCGCTACCTGGGATCGCCAGCCCTGGGTGCAGGGCCTGCTCGTCGCGGCGGGACTCGGCCTCCTTGTGCTAGGCGCGGAGTGGCTCGTCGACGCGGCGGTGGGCTTCGCGCGGGCGTTTGGCGTCAGCGATCTGATCATCGGCTTGACCGTGGTCGCGGTCGGTACGTCGTTACCCGAGATCGCGACCTCGCTGCTCGCTGCGATTCGTGGCGAACGCGATATCGCCGTAGGCAACGTGGTCGGCAGTAACATTTTCAATATTCTTGCGGTACTTGGCGTGACCGGCTTGGTCGCAAATACGGGGCTACCGGTGTCCGCAAGCGTGCTCAATTTTGACCTCTGGGTCATGCTTGCAGTCGCGGTCGCCTGTCTGCCGGTGTTTTTTACCGGGCGCGAAATCGCCCGCTGGGAAGGCGCGGTCTTCCTTGCCTACTACGTCGCCTATACCACGCTACTCGTGCTCTCGGCGCAACAGCATCCAGTCTTGCCGACTTTCAAGCTTGCGATGCTCGGGTTCATGCTCCCACTGACCGGACTGGCGCTCGCCAGCAGCCTCTACCGCCACCACGTTTCATCACGATGAGCCACACCACGTTGATTGCATCGCGACCGCTTCGGCAGCATCTCGACGCACCGGATTGGCGCGTTTTCGACTGCCGCTTCGACCTCTTCGACCCCGCTAAAGGGCGACGCAGTTATCAGGAAAGCCATATCCCCGGCTCCGTTTACGCCGATCTCGACCACGATCTTTCGGGTCCGATCGCACTTGATAGCGGGCGCCACCCGCTACCGGCCGCAGCGCACTTCACGCGTTGGCTGGGTGCGCAGGGAGTCGGACCCAATACCCAGGTCGTGGTCTACGATGACGCGCAAGGCGCCATCGCGGTACGGCTCTGGTGGATGCTCAAGTGGCTCGGACACGAGGCGGTCGCGCTGCTGGATGGAGGTTGGCAAGGCTGGCTTGGCGAGGGCAACCCGCACGACGCGCAGGTGCCTACACCACAACCAGCCGAATTTCGCGCCCACTGCGACACCTCTCGCGTGATCGATACGCCAGCGCTGGAACGCGCGTTAGCGTGTGATCAGATCCGCCTGATCGATGTGCGCACGGCGATGCGATTTCGCGGCGAACAGGAACCCATCGATCCCATCGCCGGGCATATTCCCGGCGCGGTCAACCTGCCGTACGCGGAACACCTTGATCACAACGGCCGCTTTTACTCGCCCGCCGAATTGCGCCGACGTTACCGACCGATCTTGGGCGACGACAGCGCAGCCAATGCCGTGTTCATGTGCGGTTCTGGGGTCACGGCTTGCCATGGCCTGCTCGCGCTGGAACACGCCAGACTCGGTCGGGCACGCCTGTACCCGGGGTCCTGGAGCGAGTGGATTCGCGATCCGCGACGCGCGGTCACCTCGGGCGACGCGCTTAAATAGAGCGCGGCACGGCCGCCGGATAAGCGATGAACAGGTGGTGGGGTCGTTTCAGATCCCAACCGTATCGAACCGATGGGAAATCGCCTAGCTGCGATCAAACGCTTAGGGCGCAGCGCGTTGGCCCTTGCGACGACACTGCTACGAAGTTGGAAAGGTATAGCTCAGCAACCGTTCCTCGCGGCCGGAAAGCGGCGATAGGCCGCTCCGGTCGTCGCGAGCCTGACTCAGCGTCCGCGCGCGCGTCCGCGAATCTTCGGTTTGTCCTCATTCACACGGATCGCGCTCCCGAGGAAGGTCTGACCGTCGAGACCGGCGATCGCCGCCCGTGCCTCGTGCCCCTCCATGTCAACGGTGGCGAAGCCGCGACAGCGGCCGGTAAAGATGTCGCGCGACAGATCCAGAGCCCGCACCTTGCCGTATTGGCTGAATAATTGGAGCAGATCGTCTTCTTTGGTCTCCGGTGCAAGGTTTCTGATATGCATTCGTTTCACAGGCTTCTCTCCAGATAAATCGTGAATCTTCGGGTTTCAACGTCCCCGCGCACGCTCCGAACGTGCCCGCGACCGGGTCGGCGTACCGCCGCCGTCCAGCCATTGGGTTTGCCCATCAGGGCGCACGTCCGAACGTATGCCGCGTGGATGGCGCGTGGCCTCAGCGCGCCGGCTCGGCTCAAATCCATCCCGCACCGAGGTGGGGATATCCGTGTTCAATAGACGCTTAATCGCAAGAAATCTCGAACGATCTTCGGCGCACACCAACGATGTTGCAGTGCCGGCACGACCGCCGCGCCCGGTACGACCGATGCGGTGCACGTAATCTTCCGGGTTATTCGGCAGATCATAGTTCACAACATGCGGGAGTTCATGAATGTCAATCCCGCGCGCCGCAACATCCGTCGCCACCAACGCCCGAACCGAGTTGCATTTGAACGCTTCGAGCGCGCGCGTTCGGGCCAACTGGGTCTTTTCGCCATGGATCGCCGTCGCACAGATGCCGCAGCGCGCGAGTTCTCCGGCAAGCACGTCAGCCCCGCGCCGAGTGCTGGTAAATACCAACACCTGCGACCAGGATTGCGAGTCGATCAGGTGCGCCAACAGCGCGCGCTTACTTCCGGCGTCGACGAGATAAGCGGCCTGCCGAACGCTGACGGGCGTGGCATTCTGAGCGGCGACATCCATTTCAATGGGAGCGTTCAAAAAACGCTTCGCCAGGGCGCGAATCGGACCCGATAATGTCGCCGAAAGCAACAGCGTCTGCCGCTGCGCGGGGAGCAGGGCTACGATGCGTTCGATCACCGGGTAAAACCCCATGTCGAGCATGCGGTCTGCCTCATCAAGCACCAGGATTTCCACGTTACTGAGGTCAATATTGCGCCGCGCAACATGATCTTCAAGTCGCCCCGGAGTCGCGACAACGATATCGACCCCGCGGCGCAAGACCCTGGCTTGTTCTGCCAGACTCACGCCGCCGAACACGCTGGCCAGGCGCAATGGCAGATGGCGACCATAGCGATCGACGCTCGCCGCGACCTGATCAGCGAGTTCGCGGGTAGGCGTCAGCAGCAGCGCGCGCACCCGGCGACTGCCGCCGTTCGCGTTTGCCATCAACCGGTGCAGGATCGGTAATGTGAAAGCCGCCGTCTTGCCGGTGCCCGTCTGGGCGCTGGCCAAGAGGTCTCGACCTGAAAGAATCCTGGGTATCGCCTCGGCTTGGATCGCGGTCGGCACGGTGTAACCTTGCTCGGCCACCGCACGCAACAATCTTTCCTCAAGGCCAAGAGAACCAAAACTCATTCATATTGCTCGCTAAACATAACACCACGGAACCCCGCGCCGGGTGCCACAGGGAGGTTGTATCGGGGATTGGCCTGGAAAATGGTTACTCCGCGACCGGTTTGCGAATACCAGTCGGGAAAACGCGTTGCGAATCTTGCGGTACTCGAAGCGCCGAAGTCGGGGCTCAGTTCAAACTGGGAGCGGAGGCTACCACAGCGGGCATAAAACTACTAATCCTTTCGAGATACGCAACGCGCCCGTCACCCATTGCGACACCGGTCCGAAAGCGGGACCGAGGCCTAGTCGCCGCGTTCACCGAGCAAAGACTTCAGCGCGGCAAACGGATTGTGCGTTGCCACCGCGGCCGGACGATCATCCGCGGCCACGCCGACGCCTTTGACGAACTCACCGTACTTCTGGTGTTCGAAGTCATGACAGTAGAGACACAGATTCTCCCAATTACTGCCGTCGGGCGGATTATTATCGTGATTGTGATCCTTGTGATGGACCGTCAATTCGTGCAGGTTGGTACGCGTGAACTCACGCCCACAGCGACCGCACACCCACGGGTGCAAACGCAGTGATTGCTCGCGATAACCCGCGATCCGCTCCTCGGCCGCGCGGCGTGCGGCAAGGACGACTTGATCGAGTTTGCCGGCGTCGATTTTCTTCGGTGCCTTACGCGCCGGATCAATTTTGTGCTTGGTCATCAGTCGTTCCGGAAACTCCAATCGATCATAATGAGGATTTTAACCCGACCCAAGCCCGCGGAAAATCCCGGGACTGTCCGATATCGGCGGTGGATTCCGCCTTGCAGGTTGGCCCGCCTTCGCGCGCGTCATAAACGGCCATGATCGACTTGAGTTCCGCCAACACTTTCCGCTGCTCTTCTCCATTCAGGTCGGCGACCACTGGAGGCAGTTCGCCGCGTTCCATGGCCGCAATCACCCCATAAACCGCCGCGCAGCCCGAACTGCAAATGCGCTCCACATAGCGATCGAGAACCGGTTCAAGCAGGTGCTGATGTTGGACACCCATGGTGGAGACCATAACCCCATTTTGCGGTTAATCGGAACGCGCGGCGCGCCCTGGCGATCACAACCCTACGCTACCAAACCCAGCGGGATATACAAGGACATTGCGCAGAAACCCGGTCCATTTCCTGGCAAATTCGCTCCGGAATGCCGAACTCACGTTTTTCGCACCGCCTAAACCATACTGCCCTGGGCGATACCGTTCGTCGATCGATTCGATCAGATACCGAATTCCGGCAATCCGACATAAAAGCCCGGCGTGAAGCGCAGGTTGGCCAGTCGCGGCGCGACCGATCGATCCCAGCGCGCCTGCGCACGCCGTTTTAGAGGACTCATGTGTGAATTCGCATATCGGCAGATCTCGAACATCGGCGTCTCGCTGGTCGCCCAGCGCTGTTTGTACTCCGGGAACTGGTGACCCCAGTCGAGTTGCCGCAGGCCGCGCGCGATGGAGTCTTTGACGATTAACGCGTCCAGTGCCAACCCAGGGCTCGCGTCCCGCAGGGCCTTGTCGAATCCCGACGACGCGATCCAGGACTTGCCGGCGCGGGCATGTCCCCACGAAAATGCGACCGGACGGTTGTCGACGTACAGCACGCCCAGATCAAGTATGCCGCGCCCGGCCAACGCGCGTGAGGATTCGCGAAAGAAGCCGCTCTGGTCGGCATCACAGATCGCATGACCGTGCGCGGCCGAACCCTGCCAGCTCAAGCTCGATACCCGCAAAGCATCCTCAATGACGCGTTCAAGCAACACCGGATCGTCCGCGGGATCTAACCCCACCCGCCTCATCACGACCTCCCCGGATGCCTCCAGGTTCTTGACGCAACGCCGAATATTGCTGCGGTGGTTGCGGTTCCGCGACGCCAAGTAATCCTCCCAGCTCGCCGGCAAATCAATTACCAGCGAAGGATCCATTGCCCGCTCGACGATCCGTGACGCGCCCGTTGTAGCGCCGCCGCGACATTGCGGGCAGGAATCCTCTGGCAGCTTTTCACAGACCAAGTAATCCCAGCGAAGATGGTATGCTCGCACCCAGTCCGCCGCCATCGCCACGATCGGCACCCCCTTGGCACGCGGTAGACCACAACCGGTGTTCACATTGGCGGGACCGTCACCAAAGAGCTCGAGCTGGGTCGCCAACGCATGGCGCCGAGCCACCAGCGGAACGATAGCCATCGGGCCTTGCGCATCGATGGCAACGCAGATAAACACCCCATCAACCGACGGAAAGTGCTTGAGGTACGCATGGATCCAATCGTAGGCGTAATACGGCGACGCGTCCGACGCCTCGAACAGCCGGCGATAACTCGGCTCGTAAGCCTCAAGTTCCGGCAGCGTTGAGATCACGTGAAATCGCGTGCCTGGTTTGGTCGTCGTCATGATTCACCCCGGTTATTGCGTTCGCCGCCACTGTAGCCTGGCGCGGAATCGCAGTTTTCAATCTTATCTTCTGTGGAAATAACCCTGACCGATCAGGATCAAATGTCGCCCTGCACGGGCCGGAGCCGAAAACTCGACCGGCTGCGGGCTGCTGGTCCGCAAATCTACTCAGTACGAGCGATTGTTTCCTAAACCAGGTTCACAATTTAAAACAAACCGGTAAAACTCGGATAGGCGCGTGACGTACGCGATCCCCAACCCGGTGCGGCGGTAACGTAAACTGTGACTGCGCTCCGTGCCCACGCGGTGCCCGGGCGGCATACTCTGCGCGATTTCCCGTACACCGCGCCTACCCTTTGGCGCGCCGAAACTCGACAGGAGCCCACCGATGCGAATCGCCTACCTCATCACGGCCACCACGACGGCCGCGCAGTTAACCCGCCTGATCGATCGCATCGCCGCCGACGAGAGCACTTTTTTCGTCCATGTCGACAAACGTCGCGACGATCTGCTGAACGAGGCGCGCACCTCGCTGGCGGGACGCGACGAGATCCATTGGGTGAGCGAGCGCTATGCAACCTGGCCGGCGCATATCAACTACGTCAATGCGGTGCTCGCCGCGATGCGCGCGTTGAGCGCCGCGGCAATCGATTACGAGTACGCGATTCTCCTCACCGACGAGGATTATCCGATCAAGTCCAACCCCGCCATCGCGGACTTTCTGCGCGCGCATCAAGGTCGGAATTTCATCAACTACGCCCGCGTCGACGGCAAGGATCACGTCTGGGCGGACTGGGGTCCACCGTCAAACGGTATTACCCGTCTCGCGCACTGGCACCTCGTGGTGCACTCGCGCCTGCTCCTGCGCCTGCCGATGCGGCGCAAAATCCCCTGCGGTCATATCGGTTACATCGGCTACCAATGGTGGAATCTGACCCCTGCCGCGGTCGAGCACTGCGTGCGCTTCATCGCCGAACACCCCGACTACCTACGCTTTTTCCGCAACGCGTACATGACCGACGAGGTGTTTTTTCAGACCCTGCTGATGAACTCCCCGCTGCGAGACACGCTCGTGAACGACAACCTGCGCCATATCCATCCCGAGCCGTTTCCGAACCACTTCAAATGCATCGACGCGGACAACCTCGACGCGTTGCAGCGTTCACCCGCCCTGTTCGCACGGCGCTTTTGCGACGGCCCGCAAGCCGCGGTGCTCGACACCATCGACCGTACGCTGCTGAATTCCTGAACTGCGCGAGTAACCCGCGCCACGGCGGGTATTTTCACAGGCTCTCAGGTCGCGCGCGACAGAATCCACCAGACGAGCACCCCGGCGATCACGCTCAACAGCCCGAACCCCAGCACCGCGGCCAGCACCAGCGCGCCGAGGTTCCCCTCTTTCGCCTCGCGCATCAAGATCGTGATCACGTAGATCTTGAACGCAATGATGCAGCCAATCCCCAGCGCCACCGACCACGCATTGAAGGTTGCAAGATCCCAGCTCAACATCGCTACGCTCGCGGTCTACGTGAAGACACCACAGACAGAATTGCAAACAGCACCCAAATTCAAACGGTGCAGAACGAAATTGAACAACTTCGTGGCTAATCTGATCGATGTGCTCAGATTCTACGCGTCGCCGCAATCAATACATTGATTTTTTACATACATTTCCGTCGGACTGCTTTCGAGCGACCGGACTCGTCCTTTTTGTCGACAATTCGCAGTGAACCGAATCAAGCGTTTAACCTAGAATCCTCGGTTGGACGCGCCCGAATGCGCGGTATTCGGGGTGCAGGGACGAATCCGCGGGAAGCGTTTTTTGACCGCCGAAGCCAAGCCCGCAGGGTGGTAAGCGCTCAAGTCTATTATCAGCGCTCGCGCTGGTATCGCGTTACCAGGGCAGAATTTCAAGTGGCAGCTTTAGATGCTGTTTTATCGCGACAATAATCGGCTTTTCCGATTATGCGATAAATCATGAAGTTGGCTATCTTATTGAGTTATCCAGTGAAGTTCCACCATGTGGTGAATGCCTTGACCGCTGTTCGCCACCCACAACGACGCAGATTTGTTGTTCCATTTCCCGGCGCGAATCAGAGGACTTCGGGTACGATAACAGCGTCGATCAACAGAATCTCGATGTGCAGCTTCCCAATTCTCTTAGGCGCTTACCCGTGCCGATGCGATACCGACGAGAGGTGACTCCTCTGATAGGTCTTCCGGCAATCGAAACGTAGCGCTCTGAACAATTTCCCGCATGAGTTGCTGACGATATTCCTGAAGGGAGATTTCTACTGATCCGAACTGTTCAAGGAATGCCGTCTGAAACTGAACATCGTGCATCTTGAAGCCTTGATCCCGTAGTATCTGAAACGTGTGCACAAACGCCACCTTACCCGCATCACGCACACGATGAAATTGACTTTCCCCCGCGAAAAATCGCCCGATTGCGACACCGTATAATCCACCTACAAGTGCTCCGCCCTGCCATGCCTCAACGGAATGCGCAACACCCATTTCATGGAGCTCGTTATACACTCGAATGAACTCGTCATTTATCCACGTTTCCCTTCGCTCCGCGCACGCGCGAATGACCTGATCAAAGGCAGTATCGACGCGAATTTCAAAGACTCGCTGCCTCACCAGGCGCGCCAAGTTCTTAGGCACGCTATGGGACTCGATAGGAATCAGACAACGTCGTGCTGGTGCAAGCCAGTGGACCCGCCCTTGGGCATCAGGCATCGGAAAGTACCCATTCACGTACGCCTTGATCACGGCCTCTTTGTTAAAACCGAACGCGTCGAGGGCAATTTGCTCACCAACTTCGAGACCACCCGAGACTCGTGGTAGCAATATTCGTGCTGCTCGTCGAACAAAAGGGGATAGCATTGATCATCTCCAGGTTAAACGCGCGATTTCGATTGAGTGGAAATTTTGGGGTACCGTTCCATTGACCTCGGAACGTTAAGCAGTCGACGCCCCATGGACAAGGAATTAAGTTCGAAATCGCGACATAGGTCTAGAACTGGCCACAGAACAAGTTACTTACCTCACTCGATACCCTGCCAATTCGACGTACCCGCGCCCGATTACAGCGTCGTGTTCATCCAAGACATCGACCGCGCCTTCCCAATAGCGGACGCTGAGGTCCATTTCCTGAGCGTTGAAAACAGGGCGTACGGTGAGCGCCCTTCCGATCCGAGGCAGGTGTAGTCGCCACGCGGCCGGGTAGCGCACCCCACTCGGGCTGGTCCAGTGCTCGGTCACGCGCACAGCCAAATCGTCCGAAGCCAGGCTCAATGTCGAGGCGCCGTTCGAAATGCTTCCCTTGCTGTGCGGATCAACCCCGCCGTCGCGCTGCCGCAACTGGTAGAACATCAGATCGGTGCCGTCATCAAGCTGCAACGCGAACCAGTCCCAGCCGACTTGATCCGGCCCGAGGGCGCTGGTGCTCCATTCGCGGTCGAGCCAGGCCAGCCCCGACACCGGATGGCGCTCGCCGTCGAGTTCGATCTCACCGCGGGCGCGCAAGCGCGGAATCGAGTAGTAGTAGGACGCGTTGCCCGGCTCCGCGCTCTTTTGACTGAGCCCGCGCTCACCTTGCAACACCACCGCCCGCTCCGGCGTCAGCGCGAGCCGCAGCGCAACCCCCTGCTCCGCGGCCTCGATCCGCCATTCGGCGGTGGTATCGGTGGGGATGAGCACCCGCCAGTCATCGAGCCAAACCTCGGTCGGCGACGGCGTCGCACCGGCCAACCCGGCCGCGCCGCGCGCGTAGCGCTCGAACGCGCGATGGCGTGCGCGCTTACCGTCGCTCAGCGCGAAATGCGCCATCCAGACCGTATCGGTCGCCCACGCCGACGCGCGCACGGTTGGCGACGGCGATAGCTGGATGCGGAAAAAGGTCAGCTGAAAGCCGAATCGCCGCCCATCCGCGCCAGCGAGATTGCCGGTGAAATACCACCATTCGTTACGAAAGCCGGGGTGCGCGGCGTGGTCCGCCGGAAACGCGAACGCCCGCGGCGTCTCGGCGCGAAGGAAGCCCGGATCGGCGGCACCACCGAGCGCGCTGGCGACATCGATCGCATCGGATGGCGCGGGTGGCGGCTGTGAACACGCCGCCGCACCGGCCGCGAAAACGATTGCCAGCACCCATCCGCGCATCGTCATCCCTCAGAGCCTGTGAAAAAATCCCCGATCGTCGCGAGGGCGACCCTGGGCGTGGTGAACAAGGCGCAAGAGGCCCGAAATCGGGGAGTGTAGCGGGCCTACATGACCCGATTTCGGGCCTCTTGCAACGCAGGACACCGCGTCCAGGGCTGTCCGCAGTAGATCGCGGGATATTTTCACAGGCTCTCACGCAAGGCCTGCGCCGGAGCCACCCGGGCGATGCGCCAGGCCGGATAGAGACCGGCCACCCAAGCCGCGACGACCGCCAGCACCACCGCCTCCACCAACACCGAAACCGGCGTCAGGCTTTGCATGCTCCAGCCGAACGCACGCAGGTTGATGACATCGATCAACACCTGCGCCATCGTGACACCGAGTGGGAGCGCGAGCACGCCCGCGGCAAAACCGAGCAGCCCGGTCTGCAAGGTTACCAACCCCAACAACTGCCGCGGGGTGAGGCCGGTGGCGCGCAATACCGCGTATTCGCGGGCCTTTTCCAGTTGCAGCGCGAGCAAGGCGCTCAGCACCCCGACAAAAGCGACCCCGATCACCAACAACCGCAACACATGAGTAATCGCAAAGGTCCGATCGAAGATCGCCAGCGACAGCGCGTGGATTTCGCGATTCGAGCGCACCTGCACCGCCTGGCCAACCGGGCGTAAACGCTCAACCACCGCCGCGCGAGTCGAGGCGGCGTCGGCGTCGGGGGCGAGATAAATCCCGACGGTCGAGATCTCCGGGTCGTCCCAGAACGCCTCGTACAAGGCGCGGCGCAGCACCACCATGCCATCGGTCGAACCGTAGTCGCGAAACACCCCGGCGATCTCGAATACCTGCCAGCCGCGATCGGTCAGGAGTTCAAGCCCGTCGCCGACGCCCAGCCTGCGATGGTTTGCCAACGGCTCCGAGATCAATACCGCCCGTTCGGCGTCGTACTTTGGCCACACTTGCGTCGGGTCACTGCCCAGAAAGGTAAACCCCTCGTAACTCCGGCGCGCCATCGCGATTGCCAACAGCTCGGTCGGGCGCGTCCGCGACTCGACCGCCACCCGCCGTCCGGTGCCGAGCTCAGCGATCCCGGGAGTGCCACGCAAGCGCTCCACCACACTCGCGTCGAGCGTACCCGCGGCACGCGATGAAACCGGCGACGGCGCCGAGACATATAAATCGCCCTGCAAGGTCTGGTCGAGCCAATCGGTGACGCTTGCGCGAAAACTCGTAATCATCACCCCGACCCCAACCGTGGCCGAAACCGCGACTGCCAGCGCCGCGACCGCCAGTCCGGTGCGGCTCAGATTCGCCACCACCCCGCGTGCACCGAGGCGCCCTAGGTTGCCGAACAGCACCCCGAGCAGCGGTGTCACGAGCCGCGCAAACGCCGCCAGACCTAGCGGCGCGAGCAGGCTGAATCCCACGATCAACAAGAACAGCGCCGCGAACCCCAGCACCAGGCTCGGACTCGGCATCCGCGCCAGCAACCAGCCGACACCGATGAGCGCGACACCGGCCCCGGTCAACCACGGCAGCGCAGCATAAGCCGCCGCCTCCAGCGCTGAACGTCGTTGCGCCGCGAGCGGCGAGGTCCGCGCCGCTTCGAACGCCGGCCCCAAGGCCGCGAGCAAGGTCGCACCGAGACCCAACACCAAACCCTTCAGCCACTCCAGCCAGCCCGGCTGCAACGCGGTAACAGTCAATACGAAATACAGGTCGTTGATCGTACGCGTGACGAGCTGCAACAACCCCTGCGCAATGAGATAACCCGCCGCAAGTCCGAGCAGCGTCCCGACCACCCCGAGCACCAGCGCCTCCAGCATCACGACCTGAAGAATCTCCGCGCGCGTCGCCCCGAGTAGGCGCAGATTCGCCAACACCGGGCGCCGTTGCAACACCGAGAAGGTCATGGTGTTGTAGATCAGAAACCCGCCGACAACGAGCGCGAGCAGGCTGAGCGCGGTGAGATTGGTGTGAAACGCGCGCGTCAACTCCAGCAACACGCGATTGCGCGACTCAGCGGATTGCAGGGTCACACCGGATGGTAATGCCGCCACCAGTCGCGCCCGTTCCGCATCGGTCAGAATCAGATCGATGCGATCGAGGCGCCCCACGCGACCGAACACCTCCTGCGCAGTCGCGATATCGGCAACCAGCAGCCCGTCGAGCGCGGCGGGTGCATCTGCCGGCGACTCCGCGAACGCGACGACGGTCAGCGTTTGCGTCACCCCGCCGACCTCGACCGCGATCGGCCCACCGGCCGCCAATCCCAGCCGCGCCGCCGTTTGCGCCGGGATCAGCACGGTCGCCGGTTGGGTCAGCAGCGCGCTCAAAACGGAACCGGCAACGCCCACGACATGCGCTCGAAACGGTCCCTCGGCGAACGGATCGAGTCCGAGCAAATGAAAGGTCTCGCCCTCGATCCGCACCAAGCCCTCGATCACCGGCGCCACCGCGCGCAAACCCAGCGCGCGCCGCAGCTCGGGATAAAACGTTTCATCGATGCCGGCCGGACCACCGATCAATTGGTCGGTCGCGCGCCCGGCCAGGCGCTCGATCGAATGCGCCATCGCCCAGCGGGCGCTCTGATTCGCGAGGTCGACGGCGAACACCACCGCCACTCCGAGCGCGATTCCGAGCACCGCCAACACCGCCTGCCAGGGATGCCGCTGTTGATGTCGCCACCCGGCGCGGTGCAGCGTCGGCGTCACCACGCCACCTCGCTGCCCTGCGCGCTTATCCGTCCCTGAGCGAGCACCAACACCCGATCGGCGTGCCGCGCCACCTCGCGGCTGTGCGTCACCAGCACCAGCGTGGTCCCCGCCTCGCGCACGCGCTCATCAAGCCGCGCGAGCACCGCGTTCCCGGTTTCGGCGTCAAGATTGCCGGTGGGTTCATCGGCCAACACCAGCGCCGGGCGATGCACCAACGCGCGCGCGATGGCGACGCGTTGCTGTTCACCGCCGGACAATCGATCAGGAAAACTGCCGGCCCGCGCGGCGAGCGCCACCGCAACCAGCGCCGCCATAACCCGCTCGCGACGCTCGCCCACCGCAACGCCGTTCAACTCCAGCGGCAGCGCCACGTTTTCGGCCACAGTCAAGGTCGGAATCAAATTGAAAAACTGGTAGATGAACCCCACTTCGCGCCGCCGCAACAAGGTCCGCGCGCGCTCGTCGAGCCGCTCTAGCGCCACCCCCCGCAGCCGCACCTCGCCGTGATCGGGTACCTCCAAGCCGCCCAGCAGGTTCAACAAGGTCGACTTGCCTGACCCGCTACGCCCCAGCAAGGCCAAACGCTCACCGGGCTCGATCACCAAGTCGACCCCGACCAGGATTTGGCGCCGAATCTCGCCCTCGCGATACGCCTTGCTGACATTCCGTAGTTCGATCAAAGACATTTCATATCCGCTCGCTGAAAATCACCCGCGTGCACCGCAGCCGCGCAAGCCTCGCCCGGCCGGTGAACTTTGTCGAGTCGCGCCCGCTGACTATAGTGTTATCCCGATCCGCCCTTCGACCACGCACCACACACTATGCGCCACCGCCCGACCGACTGGGTCATGCTCCTTGCCCTGACCGCCATGTGGGGCACCGCCTTCTTACTCACCAAGGTGGCAGTGACGGCGCTGCCGCCGGATTGGGTCGTGTTCGGGCGCCTGGCGATCGCGAGCGTGTTGCTACTGCCAGCCGCGCTGTGGTGGGCGCAGACCGGGCGCGGCGGTGCCCGACTGTGGGTATTTCTGGTCTTGATCGCCTTGTTCGGCAACGCACTGCCGTTTTCGTTGATTACCTGGGGGCAACAACGCATCGACAGCGGTCTGGCGGGAATCCTGATGGCCGTGATGCCGCTGTTCACCTTGGGCTTGGCGCACTTCTTCGTCCCGAATGAACGCCTCACGCGCTACCGAGTCGGCGGCTTCGCGCTGGGTTTCGCCGGCATCGTGGTGCTGACCGGACCCGAGGCGCTGACGCGTAGCACTGGCCGCTCGGCCGAACTGCTCGCAATGCTCGCCGTACTGGGGGGCGCAGTGTGTTACGCGGTTTCCGCCATTCTCTCGCGCCTGCGTCCGGCCAGCGAGGCAGTCCACGCCGCGGCGGCCACCACCGCGCTCGCAACGCTGATGATGCTGCCGCTGACCCGTTTTGATGCCGCGCTCGCGGGCGCCGATCTACCGCTTGATGCGGTGCTGGCGGTCGCGGCGCTGGGCGTCTTTTCGACCGCGGTGGCCGCGGTGGTCTATTTTCGGTTGATCCACTCGGCCGGGCCGTCGTTCGTTTCGCAACTCAACTATCTGATTCCACTCTGGGCGGTCGCGCTTGGAATCGCCTTTTTGGGCGAACGCCCGCAGCCGAACCACCTCTACGCGCTCGGCTTGATTCTGAGCGGAATCCTGTTGACGCACTTCGAAAGCCGAGTCACGCCGACACCAATCGACCCAACGCGTGAGCGGCGCGATGCAGACTAAAACTTTGTCAAATTGTGTCCTGGGGTCTAGATTCATAGGATCGGCGACGCCGACCTTCCCGCTTGAATCGATTCCCGCGCCCACCGGCGCGCCCGACCAGGAGTAACCCGACGATGACCAAACGCGCGCTTTGCATCGGCATCAATGATTATCCCGGCACCGAAAACGATCTCTCGGGCTGCGTCAACGACGCTCACGACTGGTCGGAGACGCTCACCGAACGCGGCTTCGCCGTGGCCACCCTGCTCGACGCCGAGGCGACCAAGGCCGCGATGGTGGCGGCGATCGGCGGCCTGATCGACGCCGCGGAGTCCGGCGACAGCCTCGTCATCACCTTTTCCGGCCACGGCACCTTCGTCCCCGACACCAGCGGCGATGAGCCTGACGGTCAGGACGAGGCCCTCTGTCCTTACGACATCCATCACGGCTCGGTGCTGCTCGACGACGAAATTCACCTGCTGTTCAAACGCCGTGCCGCCGGGGTTCGCGTGGTTCTGCTCTCGGACAGTTGCCACTCCGGCTCCGTGATCCGCTGGGCGCAACCCGATCCCGATAGCGATGCGCCGCGCGCGCGGTTCTTACCGCCGGCGGCCTGGCTACCCGAGGCGCGCTTGCCGCACAACGCGGCGGGACAGGTGCCGGCAACGGTCGAGTCCGGGCGCGGACTGCTTTCGGCGTGGATTGGCGGGTTGTCGCTGAGTGGTGGAGATCTGTTGCTGTCCGGCTGTAAGGACAATGAATACAGCTATGACGCGCGCTTTCGCGGCCGGCCCAACGGCGCCTTCACCTACTACGCGCGGCGGACGCTGCAACGGCTCGGCCCGCGCGCGACCTATGCCGACTGGTACGGCGCCATCCGCAACCATCTGCCCGGCGCGAGCTACCCGCAAACGCCGCAGATTCTCGGCAGTCGCAACGCACGCGCGTTTCCGGTTCTGGGCTGAACCGGGAAGAGGCGAGCGCGGGTCCGGCGCCGGTCGCGACGTCGCGGCTTTGCGCGCGTCCACCTGGCAGCGGCGAAGCGCAGCGACCCCACATCCGTTAACGACAGGGAGATTTTCATGGCAGAACCCACCGAAGCCAGTATCGCGCTCAAACTGAACGGCGAACGCCTGCGCCACCCCACCCCGCCGCGGGTGTTGCAGAGTGGCACACGCGGCATGCCCGACGCCGAGCAACACTTCCTGCCGGACGGCCTGGTCAGCTTACGCGCGGCGTACGGCCTCGTACTCACCCGCACCACCGCGCCGGAGCTGATCGAAGCGGTCGCTCCAGCGCAAGTACTCGCGCTGGAACTCGACGACGGCGTGACGATCTTCGTCCGCGCCGACAAACTGCGCGACGACCTGCGTGAACTCGATCCCACCCTGGGCGATGCACTCGAACTCGACGCCCTGCGCGACCGTGGCGCGACCAGCCGAGGTCTACTCGGCGACGTGGTACGGCGGCTGTTCGTGCTCGACCTGGGCCACGACGAAATCCTGCGTCGGGCGCGCGAAAAGGCGATCGATTGGGCGCGCGCGAAACTCGGCGACGCCACCAGCGAAGCCATTGAACAGGCGGCGGCCCTTGGCGTCTCCTGGCTCGGCACCCGCGCCCTGATGTGGGCGATCGAATCGCAACTCGCGCGCGAACCGGGCTTGTACCGATGGGTCGGCGCGCGCGGAACGGCCAGCGACCTCCTGCCGGTCGATGCGGCCGCCCTCAAGCGCGCGGCGGAACAAGGCCCGCTGCTGATCTTCATTCACGGCACCGGATCGAGCACGGTTGGCAGTTTTGGCGATCTACTCGCGGAATCCCGCGCCGCCCGCGACGACTGGCGCCGCCTCACGGCGCGGTTTGGCGAGCGTGTGTTCGCCTACGAACACCGCACCCTGTCCGAAAGCCCGATCGAGAATGCGCTCGCGCTCGCGCGCGCCTTGCCGGAACGCGCGCGCATCAACCTCGTCACCCATTCGCGCGGCGGCCTGGTGGGCGATCTGCTCAGTCTCGGAACGCTCAGCGCGCGTGAAATCGAGACCTACCGGCGCGACGATCCGGCCTTGGCCGACGCCGATGCCGAGCAGCAGCAGCAATTGCACGAACTGGCCGCAATCCTGCGCGACAAGCAGTTCACGATCGAGCGCTATGTCCGGGTCGCCTGCCCGGCACGCGGCACGCGTCTGGCCAGCGCCAATTTCGACGCCTTTCTCGGCGGCCTGTTGTCCCTGATCGGACTCGTCCCGCTGCTGGCCGGACAACCGATCTATGCCGCGTTCAAGCGCGTGGTGCTCGAAATCGCGCGCAATCGCACCCATCCCAGCCGCATCCCCGGTATCGAGGCGATGCTGCCGGAGGCGCCGCTGGGGTCGCTCTTATTGAAAGCCCCGACCCAACCCGGGATGCAGCTCGCGGTCATCGCCGGCGACATCGAGGGGGGCGGCATCCTGAAGCGGCTCGGGGTGTTCTTCACCGATCTGATCCTGTTCGACCGCCTCAACAACGACCTCGTGGTCGATACCGATTCGATGTTTGCCGGCCTTGCCCGCCCCGATACGGCGCGCTGGCGGTTCGAGCAGGGTGCCGACGTCAGTCATTTTCGCTATTTCGCCAACGAGGCCTCGCGCGCCGCGCTGCGACACTGGCTAACCGCCGACGATCCGGCCCAAATCGCCGAGTTTCGCACCCTCTCCGGCCCGGTATCGGAACTGATCCCGGGCACGCGCGGCGCACCCGCTGCGCTCGATCCGGAAAAGCCGGTGGTGGTCGTACTGCCCGGGATCATGGGTTCGCATTTGTCTCGGCGCGGCGGGCGCGATCGGGTCTGGCTCGATCCGGACGACTTGATCGTCGGCGGGTTTGGCAAGTTGCGCTGGGTTGACGGCGCCGACGCAGTGGCGGCCGATGCGGTCTTGCAACGTTACTACGGCGATCTCGCGACGCATCTTGAAGCCACTCACAACGTGGTGCGCGCCCCGTACGACTGGCGCCAACCACTCGACGTCCTCGGCGACCACCTCGCCGCCCGCATCGGCGTGCTGCTCGATACGACCCCGCACCCCATCCGCCTGCTCGCCCACAGCATGGGTGGCCTGGTGACACGCGCCATGATCGCGCGCCACCCCGCCACCTGGGCGCGCTTGATCGAACGTAACGGGGCGCGGTTCATTATGTTGGGCACACCGAACCTCGGCTCGTACAAGATGGTGGAGACCCTCATCGGCAAGGCCTCGATGGTGCGCAATCTGGCCCGCCTCGACCTCAGGCATGACCTCCAGGAAGTCCTCGACCTGATCGGCGCCTTCCCCGGCGCGCTGCAACTACTGCCCTGCCCCGGCTCGCGCGTGGCCGCCGAGCGCAACGCCTACGATCCGGCCTTCTGGCGCGACACCCTCAAACCGCGCTTGCGCGATGTCTGGTTCGGCAACCGCGTTTGCGCGACCCCGAGCGAAGCCGCGTTGAACGCCGGTCGGTGGTTATGGCAACAACCCGGTGCCGAGCTCGAATCCCTCCCCGAAGCGCAGCGTCGGCGCATCCTCTACGTGTGTGGTCAGGCCGACGTCACCCCGTGCGGCATCAGCGACGCGGGTGGCCGGATCAAGATGCTCGGCACCTCGCGCGGGGACGGCGCGGTGACCTGGGACTCGGGGCTGATCCCGGGCATCGGTTCGGTTTACTACGCCCCGGTCAAACATGGCGACCTCTGCGCCACCGCGGCGCATTTCCCCGCCATCACCGAGCTGCTGCTGGAAGGCGCGACCGACGCGCTCCCAACCGCGCCGGCCGTGGTCCGCGACAGCGGTCAGGTCTTTGTTTACGACGCCGGCCCGACCCCGCCCCCGACCGCCGCCGAATTCATCGACGACTTGCTCGACGCGAGCCCTCCGCAATGTCTTGAAGCGCGTCCAACCCAGCAACTCGAAGTCAGTTGCGCCGCGATGGACCTGCGCTATGTCAGCCAACCCCTGCTGGTCGGACACTACGAAGGGGATGTGATCGCGGGTGCCGAGGCCCTGATCGATCGCGACCTCGTCGGCGGCGAACTCTCGCGCCGCCAGCACCTCGGCCTTTATGCCGGGCCACTGGGAAGCACGACGGTGGTGCTGCAGCCGCCTAACGCCCAGGAGCTGCAACGCGGGGCCTGTCGCGGCGCGATCGTCGCCGGGCTTGGCGAATACGGCAAGCTCACCGGGCAAACCCTGACCGAGGCAGTCCAGGCCGCGACCCTGCGCTACCTGTTGCAACTGGTGGAGGGCATGCGCACCAGCGCCACCGAGGTGCGGCTCGCAACCTTGCTGATCGGCTTCAACTCGACCGCCAACCTCACCATCGAAGGCGCAGTCGGCGCGATCGTCCAGGGCGTACTGGAGGCCAACCGACGTTTTGGCGAGGTGATGCCGCGCCCGATCCGCGTCAGCCGGTTGGAATTCGTTGAGCTGTATCTCGACACTGCCATCACCATCACCCATGCCATCCATCGGATCGCGGCACGTTACCGCGGCGATGGCGCCACGGTCACTCCGGTCCGCGGCTTGCTGCGCTGCGACGGTGTCCGCGAACGGCTGCGGATGGAAGATGTGCCGAGCTACTGGCCACGCCTGATCGTGACCAACGCCGACGCTGACGCGCCCGCCGTGCCCGGCACGGCCCTCGCGCAGCGCCTGCGTTTCGTCTACCTCGGGCAACGCGCCCGCGCCGAGACCGTGTTTCATCAGCGCCAGCCCGATCTGGTCGAAACCCTGGTCGCGCAGTCGGTTACGCGACAGAACTTCAACCCGGAACTCGCCCGCACCCTGTTCCAGTTGGTGGTACCCTACGACTTCAAGGAGGCCGCGCGCCAACTTTCGCAAATGCTGCTGGTGGTCGACGGCTACTCCGCCAACCTGCCGTGGGAGTTGATGATGGCGGATGCGTTGCCGCTCTCGATCCAGACCGCGATGGTGCGGCAATTGAGCACGCAGCGGTTTCGCCACCACGTGCGCCTCGCCACCGGGCAGATCGCTTACGTCGTCGGCAATCCATCGACCGCGGGCTTCGCCCGGCGTTTCGCCGATCCCGCGCGCCCGCAGCCGCGCGACCCGGATCCGCTCCCGGGCGCCGAGGCCGAAGCCTACACCGTGGCGGAGCTGTTGCGCGGGGAGAATTACCGCGTGTTGGAGGCCATCGGCGACGATCAACAGGCGCAGGACGTCATCAACAAGCTCTATCAACACCCCTACCGCATCCTGCACATCGCCGCGCACGGCATCTTCGAAGCGCGCCTGCCCGACGGATCGCTGCGCAGCGGGGTGGTGCTTTCGGATGGCTTATTGCTGACCGCCGCCGAGATCGGTGCGATGGAGACCGTGCCCGAGGTCGCGTTCCTCAATTGCTGTCACCTCGGCCAGGTCGACCGCGGCGCGATCGCGTTCAACCGGCTCGCCTACAGCGTTGCCCGCGAACTGATCGAGATTGGTGTGCGCGCGGTCGTGGTCGCGGGTTGGGCGGTGCATGACCAGGCCGCCAATCTGTTCGCCGAGACCTTCTACACCCGGCTGATACGCGAGAATCGCCCCTTTGGTGAAGCGGTGTTCGATGCCCGCCGGGCCACCTTCGAACACTATCCGCACAGCAACACCTGGGGCGCCTATCAGGCCTACGGGGAGCCGGGTTACCGGATCGATCCGGCGCGTCCGGCACGTTCCGCGTCCGCGAGCGAGCCGGAGCGGCTGGTCGCGGTCGAAGAACTGCTCGACCGCGTCGAACTTCAGCGCAACGAAATTGCCCGCCGCGATACCTTGCTGACGTCGGAACAGGCGCAGCTCATTGCCGATCAGGTCGCGCGTCTCCTCGACGATTGCCCACGGCCGTGGCGAACCCAAGCCCGCATCGAAACCGCGCTCGGCCAGCTCTATGCCGACCTCGGCTCGCACTGGCTCGAACGCGCCTGCGACCACTACCGCAACGCGATTCGGTCACGCGATTCCGACGCCGTCCCGATCAAGGTGATCGAGCAACTGGCTAACCTGGAGGCCCGTCTCGGCGCGAGCCAACAGCGCGCGGATCTAATCGAAATCGCGCTCAAGCGGCTGCTTGGACTGAATCAGCTAAGCGGCGCCGATGACGCCTCGCCACCCAACGCGGAACGCTGTGCCCTGCTCGGCAGCGCCTACAAACGGCTTGCCAGCCTGCGCGCGCGGCAAGCTCTCGATAACGATGCCGACCCCGAGGCAACGAAGGCCTTCGAAACCGCGCTGGCGCAAAGTGCGTTTTGGTACCAGCAGGCCGACGGCACCACCGGCCCGGCACCGTTCGACCCGAACTGTGCGCTCAACCGTCTCGCGTTACAGGCCGTGCTCGAAGTCGTCGATGCGAAATTGCGACAAACCCTGATCGACATCGCCCGTCAGTGCGCAAGCACCGCCCAGGCCGCGTATCGCGACAACCCGAATTACTGGAACGCGGTGATGCCCGCCGACGCCCTGGTCGTCGAATATCTGCTCGATGAGCGCCTCGCCACCACCGACGACGCCGCGCGGAAGGCCTGCGCGACGCTGATCGACGCCTACGACCAGACCCGAACCGGGGTGCATGCCCGCCCCCGCGAGGTCGATTCCACCGTCACCCAACTGTGCTTGATTGCGTTGTTCTTCCGGGTCAAGGCGCAGGCCGCAAGCACCGCGAAGGGCCGCCGCGGCGCGCTCCGTAACGCCGCCTGCCTGGAACGGGTGGCGAATCACCTCGTTCCGGGGCATTGCGCAAACCCGACCGGCGCGGATGAGCCGGAGTCCAGCGACCCCGAGGCACCGACCGAACCCGCCGATCCCAAGGCGGACGCCAAGCGCGGGGGCTCAAAGCGCAAACGATGACCCTGCTTGCCTCGGTTGCAGGCGCCGGAGCGGACTTGGCTGACCCGCTCGTATGGCCTTCGATACGCGGCACGGCGCACCGCATCGGGGGCCGTTCGCAGAAGGTGAGCGACATTCTTGGCCGCCGCTCGGTATTCGTCCGCCCCCAAGCGAGGCGGATCCGCCGGGCGTCGGTGCAGGACTTAAGCGGAATCCGCCACGGCTCAGGCGATCCCGGACCCGTCGCGATCCCACACGGCAAGCCGCCCCGTATTGGGATTGGCGACGGACGCACCGAGGTAATAGCCGTTGAAAGCGCTCGTCGGTATCCAGCTGTCGGCGCGGAACTCGACCCGCTGCTCGCCGATTTCGGAACTCCAGAAACGGTACGAACCATCGTCGTTACGGCCGAGATAAATCGCATTCCACCCTTGCAGCGAGGTGGTGTTGTCGCCAGGCAAGTCAAAATAATAGGCGTTGCCCGGGATCAAACGATCGCCGCGCGCGGGATCGAACAGGGCGAACTCGCCATTGAGGTTACTGCGACCGTCGACCGTAATCGCCCCAGCGCGCGCGGTCCGGGTGGTGAGGTTGTAGCCACCGTCGAAGGTGGAGTTGTCGTGCTGGTCGTACCAGGAATTGATCAGTAGACGCCCCGCGCCACGATTGAAGTCATCCTCGCCGATGGTGTCGAGGGTCGCCTTAAGATTGAGGAGCCGCATCGGCGTGGCGCAATCGAAGGCGTACTTATCCGGATTGGCGAAGATGTCGCGGATGGCGTCGGAGGCCTTGACCGGATTGCCTTGAGCGTCGGTTTCACGCATGACCAGGTAGCGCTGGCCCTGGCGCTCGACGACCTCCCACAGATCATTGCGTTTGAGGACCGTCTCGCTGCGTTGAGCCCCGTTGGCTGCAGTGTAGTTGCGGGTTTGGGGCGGATTCAGTGCCCCCGATCTCAGGTCGACATTGCGTTCTGTGAAGGCCCAGCCGCCACCGAATTGAGCTTGCTGAACGGTCGCAAGCAGGTTCTCGCGGAACCGGATGGCGTAGACGTCCGATGCGGTCAAGGTGGTCGCGGACAGCAGCGTGCCGCTCGAGTCCCGGATTTGCAACGTGTCGCCGACATTGAGACGGCCGTCGGCGTTTCGCCCGTCGAGGACACTGAGCGAGCGACCCGGTATCGCCGTGCCGCGCGCATCGGTGAGATACGTCCCGGCCAACACCTGCTGTTGCCCGGACGACAATGCGATCGGCTGCGGCTGCGGCTGCGGCTGTGGCTGCGGCTGTGGCTGTGGCTGTGGCTGCGGC
>CAZUJU010000015.1:0-64734 GCA_964620675.1 uncultured Thiotrichales bacterium
CAATAAATTCTTGAGAAATTGAGGGTTTCTCGTATGCTTTAAAGCGCGTGATCTGTCCTCAAGCGACCGTCGGAGCACTACCGCATTCCGTTGTTGCAGCGCTAGACGGGGCGCCGTCCCAGGAAAATCTGAAGCTGCGGGATGCCGATTCGAATGGCCGCTCGTGCGATCGCCCTGGGGTTGCGCGTCGGTTTCTGAATTTGCCGGGTTAATAATGGACTTCAACGTAGTATCCCCGCGGGAATCTTGGGGTTTGAAATCTGATTCGGAGTGATTCATCGCGCCACGCATGGTCTCTGGATGACCGCCGCGATCCGGACCCGGATGCACCGTTAGGATGCTGGGGTGCCGAGCCTCGCAGGCCGCATGACGTGGTGCCGTGACGGTTATGAAACGCACGCCCTGGTTGTTGATATTCCTGGTCCTCGCCGCGGTGACGAGCGCGGTACTCTTTTTCGCTGCGACGCCGCCGCGCGTTGTCTTGCACGATGAGGTTGAGCGGTCACCCGCCGCGGAAGTGGCCGCGGGCGAGTATCTAGTCAGACTCGCGGGATGTGCGGCGTGCCATACCGACAACAAGACGGGCGGCCAGCCATTCGCCGGTGGAAGCGCGTTTCCCACGGCATACGGCACATTTTACGCCCCTAACATCACCCCCGATCCTGCGACCGGAATCGGGCGATGGAGCGAGGAGGATCTTGGTCGCGCATTGCGGTACGGCATCGCTCCGGGCGGGCACGCGTACTACCCGGTTTTCCCCTACACCGCGTACACCGACCTGAGCGACGACGATCTTGGCGCCATTTACGCTTATCTGATGACGGTGACGCCAGTCAGTCGCGTCAGCAAGGCGCACGTATTGCCGTGGTATCTCACCCGCGCCACCGCGCGCGCTTGGCAAATGGCCTTTTTCCGTCCTGGAAGGGGCCAGTTTACGCACTCCACCGACACCCTGCTCGGTCGGGGGGAGTATCTGGCCAAGTCAGTCGCGCACTGCGGCGAGTGTCACACGCCGCGCAATACATTCGGCGCGCTGAAACGAAGTTACCATTTGGCGGGCGTGACGGCGTCGCCGGTGCTGGATGGCAAGGCGGTTCCGAATATCACCCGTGCGTTCAAAGGTGGCATCGGCAAGTGGGGTGCCGCCGATCTTAAGCAGTTTTTTCAGACCGGACAGCGTCCCGAAGGCAAGGACGTTGGTGGGGCGATGGCGGAGGTCATCGACGGTCGTCTAAAGTACCTCTCGCCGGAAGATTCGAAGGCTCTCGTCACCTATATCAGAAGCGTGCCGGAAGCTGAAACGCTGCCGTGGTGGTCATCCTTGCCCTCGCTACGGTAAGCGATTCGCGCACGGATTGTGTGCTCAGGGCGACACCCCGCGGTGGCCTCGCGACTCGTCGGGCACACACCACAACACGAGCGCACCGCCCACAAACAGTACCAGTAGCGATAGCAGTCCTATCCGCGGATTACCGGTTGCGAGCCCGATGCCTCCGACCAGCAGCGGACCCAGCACCGCGGCGAACTTGCCAAGCATGTTATAAAACCCGAAGAACTCGGCGGCACGCTCAGGTGGAATCAGGCGCGCATAGTACGAGCGACTGAGCGCCTGAATTCCGCCCTGAATCAAGCCGATACAGGTTGCCAGGGCGAAAAATTCCCAGCTTTCCTGAATCTGCGACGCCCACAGCGTGACCAGACAATAGCCGCCAATCGCGAGCAAGATGCCATTGCGGGTGCCGAGGCGCTCGCCCAGGCGGCCGAACGCGACCGCCGCCGGAAAACCGATAAACTGCGTGATCAACAGCGCGGTGATGAGCTGTTTGGTCTCAAAGCCGAGTGCCTTGCCGTAGTCCACCGCCATGACGATGACGGTGTCGACGCCGTCGATATACAGCCAGTACGCGAGTAAGAACACCCACACCGCCCGCAGCTTTCGCACTTCGCGAAAGGTGTCGCGGAGCTGGCTGAAGCCGGCCTGTGTTGCGCGGCGGATGCCGAGGGGCGCCGCGGGTCTTGGCTCGTGGACGAACATCAGCAACGGTATACTGAAGGTCAGCCACCAGATCGCGGTTAGCAGGAACGACAATTGCACGGCTGCCGCCGCGTCGGCGAGGCCAAACCATTGCGGTTGCAAGGTCATGACCACGCAGAATGCGAACAGCAAGCCGCCGCCCAAGTACCCGAGCGCGAACCCGAATGCAGACACCCGGTCGTAACGCGCCGCGGTGGTCACATTGACGAGTAACGCATCGTAAAACACATTACCGCCCATGAAACCGATGCTTGCCAGCACATAGAGCAGGATCGCGAGGTGCCAGTCGCCTTGGGCGATCCAGAACAGGCTGCCGGTCAACACCGCACCGAGGGTGGCAAAGAGCCAGAGCAGGCGCTTCTTGTAGCCACCCTGATCGGCGATCGCGCCCAGGATCGGCGCCAGCATGACGATGCCAAGGCTGGCGAGCGAATTGGCGGTGCCGAGGGTGAAGGTGATGCGGGCGGACTCGGCGCCGTGGGCCCAGAACTCGCGGAAGAAAATCGGAAAGAACCCTGCCAGCATGACCGTGGCAAACGCGGAGTTGGCCCAGTCATAGAGCGCCCAAGCGAGGATCGGTCGACGGATTGGCATCGGCGTGGCCCGGTGCGGTTAGGGGGACCGCACTATGCTACGCGATTGCCGGGCTTGGCGTCGCCTCGCTCGCCGCGTCGCGGATACCCAGCACGATCCCGGCGTGGTGCAATCGTACCAGGGTCTGATGGCCGCCTTGAATCACCAAATCCGGATCTGGATGGGCGAGTTCCGTCGCGATCTGCTGGAGTAGCGCCAGCCCGGAACGCGTGCCGTTGTCGGCCAACAACGCGACCAAACGCGCACTCACCGGATTGGCCTCCATGAATCGAACCTCGTCGTTGCCGTCGCGATAGACCAACAAATGTGTGGGCTGCGGCGGTGGTGTCGTGGGCCGATAGCCTGGCGACAGACGATGCACCGGCCAGCGATAGGTGAGGTTCCAGCATAACGGCGAAAGCACCGGAACGCCGCGTAACAGGTCGCCATGGCCGATCCAGGCGGGCGAGTCGGCGGGCGTCTCGGCGATCATTAAACCCAGTTCGACCCACTCGTAGTGTGCCAACTCCAGCAAGAACGGCGGATCGTCCGGGTCGGGTTCAAAGCGCTGTTCGAGATAGCTCAAAAACTCACGCGGGACATCGGCGAAATAGGGGCTCCGACACCGATGTTGGGCGAAGAACGGCCGTGCCAGCCGCGCTTCCCAACGATCCGCTGGATAAAGCGACCGCAGTACCGGAAAACCTTTTTCGAGGAAGCCGCTGACGTTGTTGAGCAACAGCTCGCGGTAAATCCTCATCCGCCGCTCCTCGACATCCACGGGACGTGGGTTGTCGGCGGGGTTGCGGATATGCGCGGCGAAGGCGAACTGCGCTTGCTGAAACTCGGGCGTCTCAGGCATGCGCGCCTCCAAGGCGGCGCGGTGCCAGATGGCGCGTCTGCATGGCTTCGATGCGTGTGATCTCGCGCAGCAAATCGGCGAGCGGCGGGATGTTGAAATCGCGCTCCAGCAGGGTCGGAAATACGCCAAACTCGGCGTAAGCGGCGTCGAGCAACCCCCACACGGGCTCAATAACATCTGCCCCATGGGTGTCGATGATGAGGTCTTCGGCCTCGTTAAAGTGCCCGGCGATGTGCGCATAGGCGATGCGTTCACCGGGCAGTGCGGTGAGGAAATCGCGCGCGTCGTAGCGGTGATTCACCGAATTGACGTAGATATTGTTGACGTCGAGTAACAGGTCGCAATCGGCCTCCGCGAGCACCGCGGTGATGAACTCGATCTCGGTCATCGCCGGGTTCGGGGCGGCGTAGTAGGACACGTTTTCGATCGCGATACGCTGTTCCAGGATGTCCTGGACCCGCCGAATCCGCGCCGCGACATAGCGCACGGCCTCATCGGTGAAGGGAATCGGCAGCAGGTCATAGAGATGACCTTCGTCCGAACAGTAACTGAGGTGTTCGCTGTAACCGCGAATCTGGTGCTGATCGAGGAACCGCTTGACCTCGCGGACGAAATCCTCGTCGAGCGGTGTCGGCCCCCCCAAGGACAGCGAAAGCCCGTGGCAGACAAACGGCCAGCGCTCGGTGAAATGGCGCAGGGATTTGCCCAGCGCGCCACCGATGTGGATCCAGTTTTCCGGGGCGATTTCCCAGAATCCAACGGCGGTATCGGGTTGCTCGCGCAGCGACGCGAGGAATTCGCGGCGTAGCCCGAGGCCGGTGCCCGCGATGTGATTGGAGGATTTTGGGGTCACGTTAGGCTCCCAAGCGATGGCGACACGTCGCGGACTCGTGCCGTACGAACGGACTCGGCAACGATAACAGTGCGGTAAACATCGTGACGAACCTGTCTGCGGTTAAAGAGCGGCGGGCTTGCGCCCGCCGACGGTCACGCGAGTTTGCCTCGCGTGTGGGGGAATTACTTTTTGCTCCCGCCGCACTTACCTTCGCCGCATTTGCCTTCCACGGCCTTTTTGGCATCGCCGCCGCATTTGCCTTCCATGGCCTTTTTGGCATCGCCGCCGCACTTGCCTTCACCGCACTTGCCTTCCACGGCCTTTTTGGCATCGCCGCCGCACTTGCCTTCACCGCACTTGCCGTCGGCCTTTTTAGCGCCACCGCATTTGCCGTCGGCCTTCTTGTCACCGGCCTGGGTGTCGGCGATTTGATAGCCGTTGCCGAGATCGGTCAGGCTAAACGGATTCGCCTGCGCGGATGCGACGCTCATGCCGACGAGCGAAGCGCCGAGGGCCAAAGCAAAAGGACTCAGAGTGTTTTTCATTGCCATGTCGTGTGCTCCTTCAAGCTTGATGGTAGACGGGCCGGTTGTCGGCCGGACCCGGGGTTAAGCGTAACTCGTTTCGATTACGCTTACCCTTACGCGCTGCGTTTGAGTTTGGATGCACCTGATTCTACCGATTCTTCAAACGATGAGCGTATGACCGTTCGACTTGAGTTCCTGCTCACTCCCGAGATCGCCGGATGGTCATGTTTTTAATGTTTGTTAAGTTATAGCCGGGCGCCGAAAAAAAGCACGCCTCGACGCGAATTCTAGCCCGCTCGGCCGGTGGCGGCGTGACGGTGGGGATCTATGAAAAAATGTAAATCTTGAGGTCTGTTGATGCCGTCGGCGAACGATCCTGCGCTACCATCATGGCCAACTTGTCGGCTGACGATGAGCCCGCGCGCGGATACTTCTCCCCCACCTTTACCCGAGAACGACATTGACCCGATCAGGTATTGTGCATACTTACGGGCGCGTACTGGCGCTTTTGCGGCCAGTGCGGGGCCTCGCCATTCTGCTGACCGCCGCCAACCTGGCGTTGGCGGCGGTGCCGTTTGCCGAGCCGATTCTCTTCGGCAAGGCCATCGACCTGCTGACCGCGGCACCAACGCGCGGTGCCGATGCAACGTTTCACGACGGTGCGCGGGTGTTCGGCCTGTGGCTATTGATCAGCCTGTTCGGGATCGGCGCCGGGATCTTGGTGGCGCTGCATGCCGATCGACTCGCGCATCGTCTGCGTTTGAATACCTCGGCGTACTTTTTTGAGCACGTGCTCGATTTGCACCTCGGGTTCCATCGCGACGGCCATTCCGGGCGACTGTTGAAGATCATGATGCGTAGCGCCGATCATCTGTTTGGGCTGTGGTTGGCGATCTTTCGCGAGCATCTGTCGAGCGTCGTCGCGCTGCTGGTGCTGTTGCCGATGACCTTGTTCTTGAATTGGAAGCTGGCGTTGGTACTGATCCTGTTGATACTGCTTTCGGTCACGCTTACCGTGCTCGTCAGCCGGCGCACCCATGCCGCGCAGCGCGAGGTCGAGTCTTACCACTCGGCGGTGGCTGAGCATGCAGTGGACGCGCTCGGCAACGTCGTGTTGGTGCAGAGTTTTGTCCGCCGCGTGGAGGAGACCCGTACGATGCGCGACATGATGAGCCGCCTGCTCGCGGCGCAGTTTCCGGTGCTCAACTGGTGGGCGCTGGTCAACGTGCTGAACGGTGCCGCGGCCTCGATCACGGTGATCACGATCTTTGCGCTTGGCGCGTGGCTCAGTCTGCAAGGCGAGGTCACGGTGGGCGAGATCGTCACCTTTATGGGCTTTGCGAACCACCTGATTGGGCGTCTGGACCAAGTCATCGGCTTTTTCAACCGACTGTTCCATCAGGCGCCGTCGCTGGCTGAGTTCTTCGAGGTGTTGGATACGCAATCGGCGGTGCGCGATGCCCCCAATGCGCGCGACTTGGCACAGGTGAACGGACGCATCGAATTCGCTCAGGTCGGCTTCGCCTACGGCAATGGCCGCCAGGCGCTGAGCGATATCAGTTTTGTCGCCGAACCGGGTCGAACCATCGCGCTGGTTGGCGAAACCGGTGCGGGCAAGTCAACCGCGATGAATCTGCTGCACCGCCAGTACGACCCGCAAACCGGCGCGATCCTGCTCGACGGGAGCGATATCCGCGAGATCAAACTGGATGCACTGCGGCACCAGATTGGGGTCGTGTTTCAGGAGAATCTGCTGTTTTACCGCAGCATCGCGGACAATCTGCGGGTCGGCAATCCCGCCGCGAGTGACGCCGAACTGGAGCAGGCGGCGCGTCTGGCGCAGGCCCATGAGTTCATCCTGGCGCAGCCCAACGGCTATCAGACCCGCATCGGCGAACGCGGCTCGAACCTGAGTGGCGGTGAGCGCCAGCGGCTTGCGATCGCGCGCGTGTTACTGAAAAATCCCCCGATCCTGATCCTCGACGAGGCCACGAGCGCGCTCGACACGGCCACCGAGGCCCAAGTGCAACTGGCGCTCAAGGCGCTGATGCGGGGGCGCACCACATTCGTCATCGCGCATCGTCTCGCGACCATCCGCGATGCCGATGAAATTCTGGTATTCCGCCAGGGGCGTATCATTGAACGCGGCGGGTTCCAGCAACTTGCGCAGCAAGGCGGCTATTTCGCGGAACTGGTCGCGAAGCAATATCCGGTGGCATCGGAGATCCCGACACCACCTTGAATTCATTCGAAAATCAGGGGGCGGGATGGCTGGGTTTTTACCCGATGCGGCGGATTTGGCTTGGTTGCTCGCCGCCGCATTTCTCGCCGGACTGTTCGACGCGGCGGTCGGCGGTGGTGGCCTGATTCAGGTCCCGGCGCTCTTCGCCGTGTTGCCGCAAGTACCGCCGGCCGCGTTGCTCGGCACCAACAAACTCGCCAGCATTTTCGGCACCCTTAGCGCGGTGGCGCACTACGCGCGATCGCTGCGCTTCGATTGGCGATTTCTCCGCATCGCCGCCCCGGTGGCGCTGCTCGGCGCACTTGCCGGGGCCAGTGTTGTGGCCTGGCTTCCGGTCGCCTGGGTGCGGCCACTCGTGCTGCTGCTATTGATCGTGATCCTGGTGCGGACCTGGCGTGACCGTCAACGCGGGTTGAGCGCGACCCCTGTGCGCGCACGACCGCAAGTGGTCGCGGTAGCGGCCGGCGGTGGCATCGGGTTTTACGACGGATTCTTCGGCCCCGGCACCGGGAGTTTTCTGATCTTTGTGTTCGTGCGCTGGCTGGGACAGGATTTTCTCCACGCCAGCGCGCATGCCAAGGTCGTCAATGCCAGCACCAATCTCGGCGCGTTGATCTACTTCGCCGCGACCGGCCATGTTCTCTGGCTGCTCGGTTTTGCGATGACCGCCTTCAATATCGCCGGGGCCCAGGTCGGCACCCGGATCGCGCTCAAGGGTGGCGCGGCGTTGGTGCGTCAGTTGTTTTTCCTGCTATGTATCGCCTTGATTCTGCGTCTGGGTTGGAGTCTCGCGGTGGAATGGTCAGGGCAGTAGGCGCACGCATTCGAGGTAACATTGCGCGTCGGGCGCGGTGCCGTTGCGTTGGGCTTCCCACAAACGCTGCCCGAGACATTCGAGCATGGCGTGCTCGGCCTGATGCGGGCCGTGATGGCGTGCGAGTCGCAGCCACTGGTCGCGAATGCCAGGCGGGCGATCGGTGCTGACCTGTTCCTGAATCGAGAGGTGCAGCGCAAGATGCAAAAACGGATTGACCTGCCCGTCCTCGGGGGTGAAATCGGCGTGCAGACTCGCCTCCGGCGCCGCGAGCAGGGCGTGGTATTCCGGGTGTTCACGCAGGACTTCGACGATCTGTTGTTCCAGTGGTTGCAAGGCGTCGGCGCGCTGCCACTTGGCGTACACATCGCAAAAGATCCGGCGGAAGGTGTCTCGATTTTGGCTGAACATCGCCGCGATTCTAAGCGATCGCAACGCGCCACGGCGAGGTAACCGCACCCGCTACGGTTTGTGAAATTCTAACGAGGTCGGTTGCGCGAATGAGCGTTCGGTCCTGCCGCCGCGTCGGGTGATGCTCCCCGAACGAGGTGGCGCCGATTGATTTGATTTCGCCCCTGGTTCGGCAGGTTCACCGCCACCGGAAGCAGAAGGTTGCCGTTTATCTTGAGCTTGTCGAAGGATCTAAGCGTTTCCCTTGAAAACCCTCGGCCGAGCCGAATCAACGGTCCGCCGCCGGTTCGCATTGCGCGCAAGCAGCGGTTTTTTCGCGGTAATCACAGAGATCGCAGAGGATGCATTCGCCACATTTGGGTTTGCGCGCGAGGCAGGTGTAGCGACCATGCAGGATCAACCAGTGGTGGGCGTCGCGCTTGAACTCGGCAGGGACTGCCCGAAGCAGGCGTTGCTCGACCGCCAGCGGCGTTTTACCGGGTGCGAGGCCGGTGCGATTGCTGACGCGGAAGATATGGGTATCGACCGCGATGGTGGGTTCACCAAAGGCGGTGTTGAGAACGACGTTCGTCGTTTTGCGACCGACGCCCGGCAGCGATTCCAACGCGGCGCGATCGCGAGGGACCTCGCCGCCGTATTCGTCGCGCAGGCGTTGACAGGTCTTGATCAGATTCGCGGCCTTGGTGCGGTACAGCCCGATCGACTGGATATACCCGGTGAGCCCATCCAGACCGAGGGCGAGGATCGCGCCCGGGGTGTTCGCAACCGGAAACAGTCGCGCGGTCGCTCGGTTGACCCCCTTGTCGGTGGCTTGTGCCGATAGCACCACGGCGACCAACAATTCAAACACCGAGTCGTAGTTGAGTTCGGTGGCGGGGTTGGGATTAGCGGCGCGCAAGCGTTCGAACAGCGCGCGGCGTTGCGCGGGATTCACGGTCGCGCGTGCGCGGGGGTCAACCCACGAGCGCCAGCACCGGCGCTTCGCCGCACAGGGCTTCGACCTCCGCTACCGCTTTGCGGTAACCCACGCTCAGTGCGAAGCGACCGTACTCGTCGAGCTTGGGGCGAAACTGGGCATTGATCCGCGCGCCGAGCGCGTCCATCTCCCGCGCCCAGTATCCGGCGTCGCGCGCGCCAAACGGGACGTCTAAACCCAGCAGCGGGAAGCGATCGAACTCGGCCAATTGTGCGGCACGCAGTTCGCCATCCTGTTCGACGAAGTGTTTGCTCCAGTCGAACCACCAGCGGTAAAAGGCCTCGCATTGCTCCGGGGTGTAACGGTGTTCGACAAAGAAATCGAGGGTGCTGTAACCCGGTTGGTCGAAGGGCGGGTCCTGTAGCATTGAGCCTCCTGGGCTTGTCCGCGGGGCGGAGGATGATCGATCGCGCTAATTTAAACACGGTTTGCGTGATCGTTCGCTCCGCTCGCCGGGGAATCAGTGTGCTCCGTCGAGAACCGCTTGCGGTGGGTTGTCGGCAAGCAGGCGCGGCTTGCGGGCACGGCGGCCGTCGATAACGTTTTTGAGTGCGATGAGAGCGCCAAGCGCGAAGAACGCCCCCGGCGGCAGCACCGCGATCAGCAGGCCGGCGTAGTCTTCGACGACGACGAATTTGAGGTTCACCGCGGCGGGGCCGAACATCAGATGCGCCTGCTCGAACAGGGTGCCTTTGCCGACCAGCTCGCGGAGCGCCCCGAGGGTCACCAGCACCAGCGCGAAGCCGCCGCCAACCGCGAAGCCATCGGCCAGCGCGTGCCGCACGCCGTGTTTTGAGGCAAACGCCTCGGCGCGGCCGATCACCGCGCAGTTGGTCACGATCAGGGGAATGAAGATGCCCAGGATGTTGTACAACTCGTGAAAATACGCGCTCATCAATAATTCGATCGCGGTCACGATCGACGCGATCAGCAGCACGAAAACCGGAATTCTGACCTCCGGCCGAATCAGGTTACGCGCCAGCGAGACGCTGACATTGCTGACCACCAGCGTAAGCAAGGTCGCCAGTCCGAGCCCCAGGCCATTGACGATGTTACTCGTCACCGCGAGGAGGGGGCACAAGCCGAGCAGTTGAACCAGGCCGGTGTTGTTGTGCCACAGCCCGTCCGCGAGGAGCTGGCGGATGCTCGGTTCATTCATTGGGCGGTGCCTCGGGTGTCAGGAGCGTGACTTGGTGCGCGTCGAAATACACCAGGGTCTGGCGAATGGCCTTGACCACGGCGCGCGGCGAGATGGTCGCGCCGGTAAACTGGTCGAAGTCGCCGCCGTCGCGTTTGACGGCCCAGCGCGGAAGTCCCGGCGCATGGAGCGACTTGCCGGTGAAACGGTGGATCCAGTCGCTATGATTTTGTTCGATTGGATCGCCGAGCCCCGGGGTCTCGGCGTGCTTGAGTACCCGCGCGCCGGTCACGCGGCCGTCGGTGTCGATGCCGATGAGCAGGTGGATTGCGCCGCTGTAGCCATCTGGCGCGACGGTTTCGAACACCGCGGCGACGGGTGCGCCGCCGCGGCGGGCGCGATACACCGTGACCGGGTAGCGGCCGCCGGCAAGCGCCGGATCGCGTAAAACCACGGTGTCTTCGAGGATCGAATTGTCGTATCGGTCCGCCGGCAACACTTCGTTCAAGACCTTGAGGCGCGCGAGGCGCTCGTTTTCGAGTACCCGTTCGGCGGTGAGCTCATGCACCCCGGCGACGATGCCGGCACCCACCACGCCGAATAGGCCGAGCATGATCGACGAGGTGATCACGTGGACAAACGGCGAGTGCGCCACCTTAGCGCTCCCGCCCGAACACGCGCGGCTGGGTGTATTGGTCCAGCAACGGTACGGTCATGTTCATCAACAGCACCGCGAAGGCGATGCCGTCGGGGTAGCCGCCCCAGGTACGGATCACGAACGCGAGCAACCCCACGCCGACGCCGAACAGGATCCGCCCGAGCGGGGTCGCGCTGCCGGACACCGGATCGGTTGCGATAAAGAACGCGCCGAGCATCGCGCCACCGCTAAAAATATGAAATGCCGGCGAGGCGAAGTAGTCGGGGTTGGAGAGGTAAAACACCCCGGCCGGAAGACCGAGCCCCAACAGCACCGCGAGTGGGATCTGCCACGGAATGACGCGCTTGTAGATCAACCAGAGGCCACCGAGGGCATAAAAATTCGCGACCCACTCCCAGCCCTTGCCGGAGAAATCGCCGAACAGTGGGCTGGCGCGAATCTCGCTGATGGTCTGATGCAGCCCGACCTGGGTCTTGACCGTGTCGAGCGGGGTCGCCATCGTCACCATGTCCCAGGTCAGGGAGGCGGGAAGGTTGCCGGAAAAGACCACTTGCAGCGTTTGCAACAGATCAAGGGGGTGTTGCGCGAGCAGGCCCGGGGGCAGCCAGCGGGTCATGTAAACCGGCATCGAGATCAACAACGCGACATAACCGACCATGGCCGGGTTGAACGGGTTGTAGCCTAGCCCGCCGTAGAGATGTTTGGCGACTACGATGGCCCAGAACATTCCCATTAATACCAGCCACCACGGCGCCAGCGGCGGTAGCGCCAGCGCCAGCAACCACGCCGTGACCACTGCACTGTAGTCATTTAGCGCCGGGCGGACCGGGCGCGCCCGCGCACGCAGCATCGCGGACTCCAGGGCCAGCGCGAATGCGATCGCGAGAATGACGTTGACGAGCACGCCCCAACCGAAGAACCACACGGCCGCCGCGGTGCCCGGTACCAAAGCATAGAGCACCTGGCGCATCACGCCGCCGACCTGTTGCGCGGCAGCAAAATGCGGAGAACTGACGGTATTGAAGTGCATCGGGTTCAGTCGGCGGCGGTCGGCGTGGTGTCAGGTGTGGCTGGGGGCGTAGGCGCCACCTCGGCGCGTGCGGCCTTTTTGGCGCGCGCGCGTTCCAACGCGGCCTCGATCGCCGCCTGTTTGGGATCTGGCACCGCGGGCGTTTGCGCGCTGGCGGTTGGATCGGTGCTGGCGGGCGAGGCGAGGCCGGCCTTCCTTTGCGCATGGCGCGCCGCCTTTTCCTGCTCTTCGTGCTCTAGACGTTGCAAGCGGAATTGATGGCGCTCGCGGGCGATATCGGCCTTGCGTTTATCGCGTTCGAGCTGCCAGATCTCGGTCTTGGCGTGGCGGTAGTAATGTACCAACGGGAGATGGCTCGGGCAAACCTCGGCGCAGCAACCGCATTCGATGCAGTCAAAGAGATTGTGATCCTGGATTTTGTCGAAATCCTCGCTGCGGGCGTACCAATAGAGTTGCTGCGGCAGAAGCTGGGCCGGGCAAACGGCGACACATTGGCCGCAGCGGATGCACGGTTGCGCCGCGTGTTCCGGCGCCAGTTCCGCCGCGCTTGCGACCCACACGCAATTGCCGCCCTTGATCAGCGGCACCTGATCCGAGGCGAGCGCGAACCCCATCATCGGGCCGCCGAGAATCAAGCGCTCGACCGCGTCGGTGTAGCCGCCGGCGTAGGCGATCAGTTCGGCGAGCGGAGTGCCCAGGCGCACCCGCAGATTGCGCGGTGCGGCGACGCCTTGCCCGGTGATCGTGACCACGCGTTCAATCAGCGGTTGACCCTCGATCACGGCCTGATGAACCGCGAACGCGGTACCGACATTTTGGCAGAGGATTCCAAGGTCGACCGGCAACCCCGCCACTGGCACCTCGCGTCCAGTCAGCACCTTAATGAGTTGCTTCTCGCTGCCGGTTGGGTACAGCGTGGGTATCACGACCACCTCGGTCGCCGGCATCGCCGCCCGCGCCAGGGCCTCGCCCATGGCGGCGATGGCCTCGGGTTTGTTGTCCTCGATCGCGATCAGCGTTTCGTGGGGTTTGACGATGTGCTGCAGAATCGCGACCCCGAGGACGATGGCGTCGGCCCGCTCGCGCATCAGGCGGTCGTCGCAGGTGATGTAGGGTTCGCACTCGGCGCCGTTGATGATCAGCGTCGCGATACTGTCCATCGCCGGGGGGTTGAGTTTGACCGCGGTCGGAAACGCCGCGCCGCCCAAGCCGACGATTCCGGCCTCGCGAATCACTGTGCGCAGCTCGATTGCCGACAGCGCGCGGAAATCCGGAATCGGATTGGGCAGGCCGGGCGCCCATTGGTCGCGGCCGTCGGTGTCGATCACGATGCACGGTGCGCTCAAACCGGAAGGATGGGGAACCGCGCGCGGTTCGATGGCGCTCACCGTGCCCGAGGTGCTGGCGTGAATCGAGGCGCTGATATAACCCTCGGCGCGGGCGATGCGTTGCCCCTTGCCGACTTGATCGCCGATCTTCACCAGCGCTTCCGCGGCGCGACCAATGTGCTGGTGGAGTGGCAACACGAGTTGTCGCGGCAGCGGCGCGGTATCGATCGGGGCCAGGTTCGATGGCGCCTTGTGCCCCGGCAGGCGCAGGCCGCCGTGGAAATGCCAGAGTTTGCGCGGCACCATCATGCCGCGCGGTCGGGACTGGGCTCGGCAGCGAGCGTGGGTGTTACGAGCTGTCGCTGCGCCGGGTCGGGCCAGACCCAATGCTCGATCGGCGTCGCTTCGGTCTCCATCACGATGCAGTCGACCGGGCAGGCCGGGAGGCAGAGCTTGCATCCGGTGCACTCCGCCGCAATCACGGTGTGCATCTGCTTCGCCGCGCCGACGATCGCATCGACCGGGCAGGCCTGGATGCACAGCGTACACCCCACGCACCATTGCTCCAGGATGACCGCGACCTGCGGCACGTCAATCGCCTCGCCGACCGCTTCGTCGAGCGGCTTCGGATCCATCCCGAGCAGGTCGGCCAGCGAGCCGATCACCATTTGACCGCCGGGCGGGCAGCGATTGATGTCCGCCTCGCCCCGGGCGATGGCTTCCGCGTAAGGATGGCAGCCCGGATAACCGCATTGACCGCATTGTGTTTGCGGCAGGATTGCGTCGATCTGCGTGACGATCGGATTGCCCTCGACGCGAAAGCGGATCGACGAATACCCGAGGACCAGACCGAAGAACGCTGCAAGCAGGCTGATACTGGCGATGGCGGCAAGCATCCCGTCAGCCCTTGACCAGACCGGCGAAGCCCATGAAGGCAAGTGACATCAATCCCGCCGTGATCAGGGCGATGGCGTTGCCCTTGAAGGCCACCGGCACGTCCGCCACCGTGACCCGTTCCCGCATCGCGGCGAACAGCACCAGCACCAAGGTGAAGCCGACCGCAGCGCCAAAGCCGTATAGCGCCGACGAGATGAAGTTGTGATCCTCCTTGACATTCAACAGCGCCACCCCGAGCACGGCACAGTTGGTCGTGATCAGCGGCAGATAGATACCGAGCACGCGGTACAGCAGCGGACTGGTCTTGCGGACCACCATTTCGGTGAAGCCCACGATCGCGGCGATCACCAGGATGAAGGTAATCGTGCGGAGGTAAGCCAACTCCAACGGCACCAGCAGGTAGGCATTGATCAGGTAGCTCGAGATCGATGCCAGGGTGAGGACAAAGGTTGTCGCGAGCCCCATCCCGAGCGCCGTTTCCAGTTTGCGCGATACGCCCATGAACGGGCACAGGCCGAGAAACTTCACCAGGACGAAGTTGTTCACCAGGATCGTCGACACCAGAATCAGCAGGAACTCAGTCATTTCGAATGGGCGCGCTCACAACGAGGTGTCACGGTAGAGGGTTGCAGGGTGGACTGGCAAATTTATCGAAGCTTGGCGGGATTATAAATGAAAATCGTCAATCGGCCGGTGCGTGAGTCGCCGGGATTGCGATGCGTGGCGCAGGTCACGAGAGCGCCAGCGGCTTTCGGTGTAAACTCGCGCGCTCGTTCGGCCGGTGGCCACTTAGGGAGAGAGGATCGAAATGAATATCGCTATCGTAGGCTGTGGATTTGTCGCGGATTACTATTTAGGCACGTTGCCGCTGCACCCCGAGTTGAAGCTGCTGGGGGTGACCGATCGTGTTCCCGATCGGGTCGAGCACCTCGCGGCCTTTCATTCGGTACCGAAATACGCCTCGTTGGCGGAACTCTTGGCCGATGAGCGCGTCGAAATGGTTCTGAATCTGACCAATCCGCGTGACCATTACGAGGTTTCCAAAGCTGCGCTTGACGCCGGCAAGCACGTCTACTCGGAAAAACCCCTCGCAATGGAGATGTCCCAGGCAATCGAACTCGTCGAGCTGGCCGAACGCCACAGTTTGTTGATTGCCTCGGCGCCGTGCAGCCTGCTCGGCGAAACTGCGCAAACCTTGTGGAGGGCGCTGCGTGAGGAAGCAGTCGGCAAGGTCCGGGTGGTTTACGCTGAAATGGACGATGGTATGGTGCATCTGATGCCTTATCAGAAATGGTTGAGCGACGCCGGCGTGCCATGGCCGTGGAAGGATGAGTTCGAGATCGGTTGTACCCTCGAACATGCCGGTTACTATCTGTCCTGGTTCGCGGCATGGTTTGGCCCGGCGACGAGCGTGACTTCATTCGCCTCGGTACAAGTTGGCGACAAATTGACGGCCGAGCCGCTCAACCTGGAATCCCCGGATTTTTCGGTTGCGTGTATCCAGTTCGCCAACGGCGTGGTCGCCCGGCTGACATGCAGCATTCTCGCGCCGCATGATCACACCTTGAAGATCGTTGGCGATGCGGGGGTGCTGTACACCCAGGACAGCTGGAAATACCGGTCGCCCGTTTTCAGCCGGCGAATGCTGCGGATTCGGCGCAAGACATTTCTGAATCCGATCAAGACTCGCCACCCGTTGCTCAAGGCCCCATACGGCCAAGCGAAGACCAAGGGTTCGCAGAGTATGGACTTCGCCCGCGGACCCGCCGAGCTCGCGGCCGCCGTGCGGGAGCGGCGCGAGCCTCGCCTTTCCGCGCGCTTTTCTTTGCATGTCAACGAGATGGCCTTGGCGATACACTATGCGCGCGAACAGGGCGCGAGCTACCGTATGACCACCACGTTCGATCCGGTCGAGCCGCTGGACTGGGCAAAATGACGCGCAGTGAACCGCTCGCCGCCGCGCGCGCATCTCGATAAGTACGATAGGAGTAGCCTGATGGCACGCAGAATTCGCTGGGGTTTTTGGGGAACGGGTGCGGTCGCTAACGATGTCGCAGCGGATTTTCCACTCGTGCCCGAGGTGGAGCTCTACGCCGTGGCCTCACGAACGCTGGCCCACGCGGAAAGATTCGCGGCCCGCCATGGCGTGAACAAGTACAGTAGCAATCTCGAGGATTTGTTGGACGACCCCGCGGTTGACGTGATCTACGTCTCGACCCCGCATGAGCGGCACCTGGAGGATTGCCTCGACTGTCTCTCCGCCGGCAAGCCGGTGGTAAGCGAAAAACCCTTCACGCTGAATGCGATGCAGGCGGCCCAGGTCGTTGACGCGGCGCGCGAGCAGGACCTGTTCTGCATGGAGGCGATGTGGATGCGCTTTGTGCCCGCGGTCGTCGAAGCCAAGCGAAGGGTTGCGGCCGGAGAACTTGGCGCGGTGCGCTTTATCACCGCCAATTTCGCATACCCGGACTATTTTGATCCTCATCATCGTTTGTTCAATCTCGAACAGGGCGGCGGCGCGTTGCTCGATCGTGGGGTGTATACGATTTCTCTGGCCTGCTATCTGCTTGGATTGCCGCTCTCCATATCGAGCAGCGCGGCGATTGGCAGCACGGGCGTGGATGATCAATCCACCTACCAACTTGCGTTCGAAGGCGGTGTGCTCGCCGACCTCTCGGCTAGTCTGCGCGTACTGGGGCGTAATGAGGCGGTGATCATGGGTGAGCGGGGCCAGCTTCGGCTGCACGCGCCGTTCTATCGCGCCCACCGCTTGAGCATGCAACAGGTTGAGCCGCCCGGTCCGGCGCCGTTGCGTTCCGAGGCCGCAGAGGGCGGAATCAAGACCCGCATCAAGGCAACGCTCAAGCAGCACCCAGCCATGCATCAGCTCAGCCGTCGCCTCGATCCGTTACGTGGACTTCTGGGTCGCGGCAGTGCGACGTTCGCTTTTCCTGGCAACGGTTACCAGTTCGAGATCGCGGAGGTTGGCCGGTGCCTGCGGGAAGGATTGCGGGAAAGCCCGATCATGCCGCTCGACGAGACGGTTGCGATCATGCAGATCATGGATGCGATTCGCGGTCAGTGGGGGTTGGTGTATCCCGGTGAGTGAAATAATTACCGGATCGGTTCACAGAACCCGTTGAAGGGCTTTGAATCGCGCCAGTCGAGTCCTTTAAGCTTGCCGCGCCTATCCGATTGATCAACTATGGACGTGACCCGGACATGACTGCCGCTTCCGACAGTACCCCGCGCGCTTTGGCGTATATCGTCAGCCAGTATCCGATGCTTTCGATGATTTTCATCATCCGTGAAGTCCTGCAACTCAAGCGGTTGGGGTTTCGGGTCGACGTGGCGTCAATCAATGCGCCGGATCGCGGCGCCCAGGGATTGACCGCGGACGAGGCAAATGAGGCGAATGTCACGTATTACATCAAACCCGACGGCGCCAAGAGCGCCGTCGGGTCGCACTTCGAAACGCTGCGCAGCCACCCGGGCGGTTACTGGCGCGGGTGGCGGATGGTGTTTCGTCTCGGTGCGCTTGATTTGGGTAAGTGGTTCTACAATCTCATGTATTTCACCGAGGCGCTGATGGTCGGGCGGTGGATGCGGCAAAAGGATCAGCGCCACCTCCACGCCCATCTTGGCAGTCAGGCAGCGACGGTCGCGATGTATGTCAAGGAGATCTTCGGGTACGGGTTTTCCATCACCGTGCATGGCCCGGACGAGTTCTACAACGCCCCGGGACAGTACCTCACGGAGAAGGTGATCGCAGCGGACTTCATCGTCTGCATCAGCCACTTCGCCCGGAGTCAGTTAATGAAGCTTTCGCCCTACGAGCACTGGCACAAGCTGGAAGTTTCACGGCTCGGGGTCGATCCGCAGGTGTTCACACCCAAGCCGTTCAAATCTGACCCCGAGGTGTTCGAGGTGATTTGTGTCGGGCGGCTGACGCCGGCCAAGGGCCAGCATATTCTGGTAGCCGCGATCGGCGCGCTGGTGGCCGCGGGGCGCCGGGTGCGGCTGCGGATCGTCGGCGACGGCACCGACCGCGCCTCGCTCGAACGCCAGGTCAAAAGCCTCGGACTCGGGGAGCAGGTCGTTTTCGAAGGTGCGGTCAACCAGGATCGAATCCGCGAACTCTATGCCCAGGCCGATGCGTTCTCGATTCCGAGCTTTGCCGAGGGCATTCCGGTGGTGTTGATGGAGGCGATGGCGATGGAGATCCCGTGCGTCACCACTCGCATCACTGGGATTCCCGAGTTGATTCGCGATGGCGTCGACGGCCTGTTGGTCGCGCCGTCCGCCAGCGATGAGCTCGCCGCCGCGATCGCGCGCTTGATGGACGATCCGGAACTGCGCGAGCGTTTGGCGAAAAGCGGGCGTCAACGGGTGTTGGAGCAGTACGACCTGGCGAAAAACGTCGATCGGCTCGCCACGCTGTTCCGTCGCCGCGTGGCTCAGTCCGTCGACGTCCCGCCTATTCACCCTTAGGTCATAGCTTCGAGCCGGTATTCGGTACTCAGGGTTACGGTTGCGTCCGGCGCCACGGTAACCGTGTCGTCCCAGGCGTTGGTGGTTTCGACGCACAGCATGTGGCGGTAGCCATCGTCGCCCATGTCGCCGAATTTGGCGCCTTTCTCTGCCCCGGGATTCCATACCACATAGCTTGAGCTGTTTTGCTTGCCGATCAGGATGCGGCGCTTGAGCGCAGGGTCCGCGATCGCTACTTCGCCCGGTGTGGCGAGGTAGACCCGATCGACTTCACCGTCAATTATAACTGGGCCTTGTTGCACCACGCGGGCATCGCCGCGGACGCGATCGACATAGGACTTGCCATCGAGCCCTTCGACACTGACCGTCTCAACATCACCGATCTGAAAATACGTGTGCAAGGCCTGCGTCAGCGTGAAGGGCGTGGTGCCGGTATTTTGGGTGGTGAGTTCCAATCGCAGCCGGGTGCCGATGGTGACGGCCAAGGTCAAGGTGGCTGCGTGCGGCCATAGGATCTGCTGCGCCGCCTCGGGTTCAAACCGCAACACGACGCGGGTGGCGTTGCCGAGCGCGGCAGTCTCGACAAACTTCCAGTCGAGGTTGCGCGCGAATCCATGCGCCGGTTTGCCGGGATCGGTCGGATGCGCGCCGAACCACGGCCAGCACACCGGCACGCCCCCGCGCAGCGATTTGCCGACCGCGAACTTTGCGGCGGGTGAGAGCCAAACCACCGGCGCCTGACCGGCGGGGGTCCAGTGCAGGAGCTGCGCGCCTTGACGCGCAATCGCGGCGGTCGCGCCGCCGTTGCTGATTTCGGCGACTACGGCGCCATGCGCACCGAGCTTGAACTCGACCACACCGGGGATGCCAAATTTGTCATTCAGGGCTGCTGGGTCACACATGCTGGGGATTCCTTGGGTTGAGATTGGGTCAAGGGACGCGAGCGTCAATTGAGCGTGCGCGAAGTCGGCGGCCCGAGCGCGATGGCCTGCCCAGTGGGGATCCGGCCGGAGAGTTCGTCGCGAGTCGCGTCGCGCACCTGCAGAATATTCAGAACGAATACAATCGGCTTTCCGGCCAGCGGGTGGTTGCCGTCGAGCGTGAGCAGGCCGTTTTCGATGGCGCTGACGCGAAACGTTTTGACGTCGCCCTGGTCATTCTGAAACTCCACCTCGGCACCGACCCAGCGAAACTCCTCCGGCACATTGTCGATATCGTCAGTGAACGTGAGGTTCGGGTCGGGCTCGCCGAAGCCCTCATTTGGGCCCAGTTTGACCGCGACCGTATCGCCCGTTCGGTGACCTGCCAGCGCGTGCTCGATCTTCTGGTGCAATCCGCTATTGCGTCCCTGAATGTAATTGATCGGTAGATCGATCTGCTCCAGCACCTGCCCTTGTTCGTCGCGGATGCTGTAGGTGAACTCGACCAATTTGTTGTCGCGGATCGTCTCGTCAGTCATGGCACAAGCGGCGGTGGATTCGCCGCCATGATAGGCGATCGCGGGCGCAAACCGAAAGTGTATGCTCTATGCGGTCGTGGGCGTGCGGGCCGAGCGGGTAGATAAGACGGTCGTGGGCTACCGCATGTCGTTGCCTTTCGTCCGGTTGCAGGCCACCTACAGCAGGCGCTGGCTGCGCTGGGAATCAATCTGCCCTTAGTCTTACGTGTTAGGTTGGGCAAATCAGACTTGCCGCTCGGGGCGTGCCCGATTTCAGCAAGTGGCGCGTCGTAGGCCAAGAGCCGCGCTAGAATGGAGCCTTCCCCTTGGAATTGCGGGCGTCATGTCGAACCGATCGATCTTAATCACCGGATGTTCCAGCGGCATTGGGTTGTGCGTGGCCGAGGGTCTGCGCGCGCGCGGCTACCGTGTCTTCGCGAGCGCGCGTCAACCGGAAGACGTCGAGCGGCTTGAGCGTGAGGGCTTTGCTGCTGTACACCTCGACCTCGCCTCCAGCGGGACGATCGCGCAGGCGGTCAATGAGGTGCTCACCCATACCGGCGGTACGCTCGATGCGCTGTTCAATAATGGCGCCTACGGCCAACCTGGGGCGGTGGAGGATTTGACCCGTTCCACGCTACGCGAGCAGTTCGAGACCAATTTGTTTGGGACCGTCGAACTCACCAATCGGGTGGTCGCGGTCATGAGGCGCCAGGGCCACGGGCGTATCGTGCAAAACAGTTCCGTGCTGGGATTGGCGGCGTTTCCGTATCGCGGCGCCTATGTGGCTACGAAATTCGCGCTTGAGGGAATCTCGGACACCTTGCGGCTAGAACTCATGGGGACAGGTATCGAGATTGTGCTGATCGAGCCGGGCCCGATTGAAAGCCGTTTTCGCTTGAATGCGCTGGCGGCGTTTCGTCGCAATATCGATATCGAGGGCAGCGCGCACCGGGAAGCCTACCTCGCGCAACTCCACCGGCTCGAAAAACCCGGACCCGCGGCGCCGTTCACCTTGCCCGCGGCGGCGGTACTGAAAAAACTGATTCAGGCACTCGAAGCGCCGCGGCCGAAGCCGCGCTATTACGTCACCGTGCCCACTTACGTGTTCGGCACCTTGCGGCGCCTGTTGCCGACCCGGTGGCTTGACCGGGTCTTGTTGGCCAGCTCCGGCGGAGGCAAGCGCTGATCCGCGGCGAATGCCGTGTGGATCGGCGTCTCGCCGCGTAAGCTTGCAGATGTATCAGTGTGCGCCGACGCCTTGCGGGCGGTGACTTTGCATAATGAGCTTGGCTTCCGCCTCGCCGAGCCCGTGGCGGAACATCAGCTCTTCCACATTGGCCCCACGGCGGGCGGTTTCGATCGCTTGCAGGTAATTGTTGTTGTAATTGCCGTAGAGTTCGCGCACGTGGAATTCCTGGCGGGTCTGGTCGAGCGAGGTTTGCAGCGCGGCGGCGGCGTTACGGGCTTCGCTGATTTCCGCGGCCATCGCGTTCAAGCGGGTCGCAAGCTTCCGCCCGCGCAGGATGACCATGGTCTGAACCACGATCAAGGCGACGATGGCAAGCGAAAGTGCCATCACAACATCGAGCGGATTGAGTTGACTCAATGGCGAAAACATATCAGCGATCTCCTAGCGTTGATTCAAGGTATTCAATGTGGCAGGGCAAGTGCGAGGCGAATTTGTGGTGGAATCAATCCGACCAGTCGCCGAGACCGGCACGGATGCGCGCGATCGCCTGGCCGTGAATTTGGCTGACGCGCGATTCACTCACCCCGAGTACCGCGCCGATTTCCTTCAAGTTCATGTCCTCGGTGTAATACAGCGCCATGACCAGCTTTTCGCGCTCCGGCAGGCGCTCGATCGCGTCGGCGACCACGCGATGAACCTCTTCGCTTTGTAACAGCTGCTGGGGTGTCGCGTCGGTCGAGGCGATGTCGAAAACGCGCGAGTTGCCTTCGTCATCGCCCTCGTCCTGTTCGTCCATCGACAACAGTTGCGCGAACGACGCTTCCCGCACGATTTTTTGATACTCCGCCAGCGGCAGTTTCATTTCAGCGGCGATTTCACCTTCGCTGGCGCGGCGGTGCAGGCGCGCCTCGACGCGTCTTACGGCGTCGCTGATCTCGCGCAGATTGCGACTGACCGAGCGCGGGGTCCAATCGGAACCGCGGACTTCGTCGAGCATCGCGCCGCGAACCCGAATCCCGGCGTAGGTCTCAAAGCTTGCGCCTTGGGTGGGATCGAACTGGCGTACTGCTTCCATCAATCCGATCATCCCGGCCTGAATCAGGTCCGCGACTTGAACATTGTCGGGCAGGCGCCCGGACAAATGGTGCGCGATGCGCTTTACCAGCGGCGCGTGCCGCTCGATCATGTCCTCCAGCGGGGTCTGCTCGACCTGACCCCAAGGGGTTTTCTGGCTTACGGCGTATGTCATACGGCTTCCTGCGCCAACAGTCGTTCAAAGAAAAATTCGAGGCGGCCGGTGGGCACTTCGGGCGCGGCCAATGCCTCGATGCGCGCGGCAATACGCTCGAGCGCGCGCGCGCCGCGACTGTGCGGATAGCTTTGCGTCAGCAGTTTGCGCTGCTGGTTGGCGCGGCGGATGAATTCATCCTGCGGCACGCTGCCGAGAAACGCGACGTTGACGTCGAGAAAGCGATCGGTGGTGTCGGTGATCCGCCGGTAAACCGCGAGTCCGGCCTGTTCGGTTTCCACCATGTTCGCGAGCACCTGAAACTTGCGTACGCCGTAGTCGCGGTTCAAGACCTTGATCAGTGCGTAGCTGTCTGCGAGCGAAGAGGGGTCTTCGCAGGCCACCACGATGACCTCGTGCGCGGCGTTGCAAAAGCTCATGACGCTGTCGCTGATGCCGGCCGCGGTGTCGATGATCAGGGTGTCGACCGGGTGGGTCAGCGTGCTGAAGGCCCGGATCAGCCCGACATGTTCCGCCTTACTGAGATCCGACATCCGTTGTACCCCGGACGCGGCGGGTACGATCAGCAGCCCGCCCGGACCGTGGATGACAACCTCGTCGAGCGTGCGTTCGCCGCTCAACACGTGAAACAGGTTGTAGCGGGGGCGCAGGCCTAACAAGACGTCAATGTTTGCGAGGCCGAGATCGGCGTCGAGCAGCATCACCTGGTGGTCGCGCAGCGCGAGTTGGGCGGCGAGATTCGCGGAGAGGGTGGTCTTGCCAACGCCGCCTTTGCCGCTGGTGACGGCGATGACCTTGATCGGTTTGGGTTCCATGAGCGTGGTATCTATTTTGCCTGCGGTTACTGTTGCGGAAGGCTCTTTTGCGGGAACGCCAATTCATCGGCGCGGGGAAGAAAATTCCCCTGCGCGCGTTCCACCGACTCGGGGTCGTGTAGTTTGGCGAGTGCGACGGCCTTGGCCACCAGGTGTTGCGGGGTCGCGACGTGCAGGTCTTCAGTAATTCGCGGACCGTCGCACCAGTAGGACACTGGCACGCGGTGACGGATTACGGCGGAGAGCGCGCCGCCCAGAGTGTTGGCCTCATCCACCTTAGTCAGAATGCAGGATTTCATCGGGGTGCCGGTAAACGCGGCAACCACGCGGTCGAGCGTGTAGGGCTGCATGTGCGTCGGCAGTACCAGATAATTGCGCAGCTTTGGCAGATCCATCCAGAGTGTCGCGAGGCGGCGCGGATTGGCGATATCCTCGGTGTTCATACTCGGGGTATCGACCAGTACCAGACGTTTATCCGTCGTAAGAGACAGGATTTGCTGAATCTCCTCGGGGCGTTTGGCCCATAGGATCGGCACGTTGAACAGCCGCGCAAACGTCAGTAATTGTTCGTGGGCGCCGATGCGCTTGTAGTCGGTGCTCACGTACATGATGTCGCGCGCGGTGTAGCGCTGTAGAAATTGGGCCGTGAGTTTTGCGATCGTTGTGGTCTTGCCCGCGCCGGCCGGACCGAGCAAAACAATCTGGCCGCCATCGCGCAAGATCTCGTCCTCGCCGACCGGGATGTGGCGGACGAGGAGTTCGAGCGCCTGTTTGGTCGCGCTGCGTACGTCCTGGGCGTCGACATTCGGCAGCGCGGAGATGACCTGCGAGGCGAGTCCGCGATTTAGACCGAGCCGGGTCAAATGGCGCAACAGCTTGGTGCGGTTGGGGCTGAAGGCGGCCCATTCGCGCGTTTGCAGGGTGTTGAACTGGCTTTCGAGCAGACCGCGCAACTGGTTGATTTCGTTTCGTACCGAGTTGATCGACGCATCGGGATCGCTGCCGTTACGCGCAACTGATGGCGCGGCGGGTTTTGCGTGAGGCGCGGGTTGGGCGGTGGACTGCGGCGGCATGTCCGGCGCTGCGCCGCCGGCACGATTGGCGCCGAACAAGGTTTCGCGCGGTGGCGGCTGCTTTGATGCGTCGGGTGCCGGTTCGTTGAATCGATAAGGCGAGTCCGGCGCCGCGCCGTTGCGCGCGCGGGCCGCGAACGACCAGGGCTGCGCCGCGGGATTTTGCGCGGGCGGTTGCGGGATCGAGTAGCCGCGCGGCTCGGTGCCACCGCCATTCGGGTAGATCGATGCGCTGTCGCGCGCCGGGGCGGCTTGGGTGGCCCAGGGGTCGGCGCTCGCGGGCCGCGCGGTGTTCATATTCGCATCGCGTTGCTGGAGCAGATCACCCAAGTCGGCTTCGAGTTCGCCCTTTTCGCGCAACTCGTCGGCCTCGTCCAGCGCGGCGATGATTTCCACGCCGTCCGCCGTGGGGCGGTTGCTCATGATGATTGCTTCCGAGCCCAACTCCCGGCGCACCATCAGCAGCGCCTTGCGGGTGTCGGCAGCGAAAAACCGTCTGATCTTCATTTACCTTACCTTCCTTGATAAGCGCGGGTTATGCCGCGTGTTCAATGCTGCCTTGAGTCAGCAAGTTGCCAATGTTCGCCAGGACGCGAATCCGTTTGTTCTCTGCGATCTCGTTGTAAGCCAGTACGCGCAGGCCAGGCACTGAGCGGTTGACTAAGCGTGCCAGCCCCATTCGCAGCGCTGGGGATACCAGGAGTACTGCCGGATGTCCGCTCATTTCGAGGCGCTGAGTCTGATCGCCGAGAACTTCGGTCAGGCGTTCGGCGAGGCCAGGCTCGACGACGACTGCGTGACCCGTCTGGGGTTGCAATGACTTAAGCAATATCTGTTCCAGCTCCGTGCCGAGTGTTACAACCGGGAGCTCTTCGTCCAAGCCGTTGATTTGTTGAGTGATCATCCGGCGCAGCGCGACCCGGACCACCCCCGTCAATGCGTCGGCATCTTGACTGGTGTTGGCGTGCTCCGCCAATGCTTCGGCGATCGTGCGCAGATCGCGGACCGGGATGCCTTCGCGCAGCAGGTTTTGCAGGACACGCGCGACGGTGCTCAGCGGCAACGCTTTCGGCACCAGCGATTCGACCAGCTTGGGCGCGGTCTTGCCGAGGTGGTGCAGCAGCTGTTGCGCCTCCTCGTGACCCAGCAAGTCGTGGGCATGCTCGCGCAACACTTTGTTGAGATGGGTGGCGACGACGGTGCCGGCGTCAACCACGGTGTAGCCGAGCATTTGGGCGTGTTCGCGCTGGGCGGGGTCGATCCACACCGCGTCCATGCCGAAGGCTGGATCGCGGGTCGGGCTGCCACGCAGCTCGCCATAGACCTCGCCGGGGTTGATCGCGAGTTCCTTGTCCGCGAGGACCTCGCCTTCGCCTTCCGGTACGCCAAGTACGGTCACGCGATAATGAGTCGGTGCCAGATCGAGGTTGTCGCGGATATGCACCGGCTGGATCAGGAAACCGAGTTCCTCCGACAGCTTGCGGCGGACACCCTTGATCCGCCCGAGTAGGCTGCCGTCCTGTTGGCTGTCGACCAGCGGGATGAGCTTGTAGCCGACTTCGAGGCCGATGATGTCGACCTGCTTGATGTCGTCCCAGCCAAGGTCGCGGTTCTCGGGGTTTTCGGTCGTCGCGGACTGGGCCGTGGGCGCTGGCGTCGAGTCGATCCGGTTTTTTCGAATCTTCCACGCCGCGGCGCCGGCGAGTCCGGACAGCCCGAGAAAGACCAGATTCGGCATGCCCGGTACGATCCCGACGATACCGAGAATGCCGGCCGTCACGCCCAGCGCGCGCGGATCCTGGAACATCTGCTGGGTCATCAGCTGACCCATGTCCTGCGAGTTGGAGACCCGGGTGACGATGACCGCGGTCGCCGCCGACAGCAGCAACGCCGGGATTTGCGCCACCAGCGCATCACCGATCGACAGCAGGATGTAGGTCTCGCCCGCTGCGCTGAACGGCAGGCCATGTTGCGCCATGCCGATCGCCATGCCGCCGATGATGTTGATGAACAGGATCAGCAATCCGGCGATCGCGTCGCCGCGCACGAATTTACTGGCGCCGTCCATCGAACCGTAGAAATCCGCCTCCTGCGTGATTTCCTGGCGCCGGGCGCGGGCCTCGTCCTGCGTTAAAAGCCCGGCGTTGAGGTCGGCATCCACCGCCATCTGTTTGCCAGGCATCGCGTCGAGGGTGAAGCGGGCGCTGACCTCGGAGACCCGTCCGGCGCCTTTGGTGACGACCACAAAGTTGATGATCACCAGAATCGAGAACACCACGATACCGACCGCGAAGTTGCCGCCAATCACAAACGCGCCGAAGGCCTCGATCACCTGACCGGCCGCGTGCGAACCGGTATGACCTTCAAGCAGCACCACCCGGGTGGAGGCGATATTCAGTGCCAGCCGCAGGAGTGTCGCAATCAGCAGCACGGTCGGAAACGCCGAGAAATTCAGCGGCCGCAGGGTGTAAATCGTCACTAACATCACCACCAGCGACAGCGCGATATTGAACGTGAACAATACGTCCAGCCCGAACGGCGGCACCGGCAGAATGATCATGGCCAGCATCAGCATCAACACCAGCGGCGCGCCCAGCCCGCTGCGGCTTGCGCTCGCCATGAAATTGCCCAATGTTCCGACTTGCATGTCTTTTTCTCCTTAAATTACGGGTGAGGGGATGATGGGGGTCATCCACCTCACGCTGGGCGCTGCCGTTTGCGCGCCAGCGCTTCAATGTCAGCCGGGATCGGCAGATCGTTCGGCGTCTCCGGCACCATGCCGCCATTACGCACCACGGCGCGCAGCTGGTGTATGTAAGCGAGCACGCGAGCGACCGCGACGTACAGGCCGGTCGGAATCTCCTGATTGAGCTCGGTGCTGTGATAGATCGCCCGTGCCAGCGGGGGGGCCGCGAAGATCGGCACATCATGCGCGGCCGCGATCTCGCGAATTTTGAGGGCGACCTCATCGACCCCGCTCGCGACCAACGTCGGTGCGCCGGTTTTGCCGTCCTCATAACGCAACGCAACCGCGTAGTGGGTCGGGTTGGTAATGACCACGCTGGCCTCCGGTATCGCCTGCATCATCCGGCGCTGCGCCCACTCGCGTTGGAGCGCGCGGATCTTACCCTTGACCTCAGGATTACCGTCGGTCTCTTTCATCTCCTCCTTGATTTCCTGGCGGGTCATCTTGAGCTGTTTGGTGTGCTGCCAGAGCTGAAACGGGACATCCGCTGCCGTAATCAGCACCAGTACCGCGACCAGCCCGAGCAGCAGCCCGTCAAGCATCGAGGCTGCGTGCACCGCCGCTTGGTCGAGCGGCTCAACCGCCAGACCGAGCAAGGCCGGCGTGAACTGGTGCAGGGTCCACACCGCGACCGCCGCCAGCAGCATGAATTTGAAGAATGACTTGGTCATTTCGACCAGGCCCTGGGTGCCGAAGATGCGTTTGAGTCCTTTCAGCGGGTTCAACTTGTTCCACTTGAACCCAAGCGCTTGCCAGGAAAAATTGAAGCCGCCGAGTGCGACCGAGCCGGCAATCGCGGCGATGATCATCAGCGCGAAAACCGGCGCCACCAGCAACAGACCGTCGAGGATTACGCGATATAAACTATCCAGCACCGCCGCCTTGTCGAACATTCGTTCGCGCTCGATTTGGAGGCCGCGGCGGATGATTTCGCGCAACGCGTCAACCGTGGCGGGGCCAAAGAATACCAGCGCAATCCCGGCGAAGATCATCACCATCAAGGTGTTGAGTTCCTTGGAGCGCGCAATCTGACCCTTCTCCCGCGCCTGTTGGAGGCGTTTCGCGGTCGGTTGTTCGGTGCGTTCCTGACCGCTGTTCTGGTCCGCGGCCATTTAAAAGCGCCCCCGTAACCAGTTGTTCAGATTCACAAAGGCCTGCTCCATCAAGCTTTCGAAGACCTCCGGCAGGGTCGGCAACACCGACATCAGGATCACCAGGCCGGTCAACAGGGTAAGCGGAAAGCCGACCGAAAAGATGTTCAATTGCGGTGCCGCGCGGGTAATCACGCCCAACGAGAGGTTGACCGCGAGCAGGGAGATCACCGCCGGCAGCGCGATCGACATCGCCCCGGTGAACATCGTCGCGCTCCATTCGACCAGCAGCCAGTAGGCCTCGAACGGGAGGCCACCACCGCCGAGCGGGAGGTAACTAAAGCTGTCCGCGACCATTTGAATCAACGCGAGATGACCGTTCAGTACCAGAAAGAGCAAGGTCGCGAGAATCATGAATAACTGGCCGACCATTGGCACCTGGACCCCGTTCTGCGGATCGGCCATCAGCGCGAATCCGAGCCCCATGCTGAGCGCCACGAACTCACCAGCGATAATTGCGGCCTGCAGCACCAGTTGCAGCATCAATCCCATGAAGGCGCCGATCAGCACCTGATGAATGCTCACCAGCAGCCCGTCGGCGGACAACGGGTCGAGCGCCGGCGCGGCGCCGGTTTGCGGCAGCATGACCACGGTTAGCATCACCGCCAGTGCGGCGCGGATGCGCAGCGGCACATTCCGGCCGCCGATCGCCGGCATCACCATCAGCATCGCGCTGACCCGCAACAGCGGCCAGACAAACGCGCCGACCCAGGCGGTGATCTCGGCGGTGGTAAGGATCAGCGGTTGCATCCCGGCGCGCCGCTCACCCGATCAGATGCGGAATGTCCTCGATCAGCTTGCGGGTGTAGTCGAGCAGCACCTGCAGCAGCCATGGCCCGGTGGCGAACAGCATCACGACCATCACCGCGAGCTTGGGGACGAAGCTCAGGGTTGCTTCGTTGATCGAGGTCGCCGCCTGGATCATGCCGATGAAGAGACCGATCGCAAGCGCCGCCGCCAGCAACGGTGCCGCCAGCAGCACGATGACGATCAACGCGTCCTGGCCAATGTTGATGATCGAATCGGGGGTCATGGTGTCATTCCGTTGACGGGCGGTTTCAGGTCGTCAGATAAAAGCTGCCGGCGAGGGTGCCGAGGATCAGCGACCAGCCGTCTACCAAGACGAACAACATCAGCTTGAACGGCAGCGAGATCATGATCGGGGAGAGCATCATCATCCCCATCGACATCAGTACGCTTGCCACCACCAGATCGATGATCAGGAACGGCAGAAACAGCAGAAAGCCGATCTGGAACGCGGTCTTGAGTTCACTGGTGACGAACGCCGGCAACAGCACGGTCATCGACACGTCGTCGGGCGAGGTGAGTTTGTCGGTGCCCGACAGGTTGACGAACAGCGCGACATCGTCTTCCCGCGTCTGCTTCAGCATAAACTCGCGAAACGGGATCGAACCCTTTTCGATCGCCGCGGTAAAACCGATCTCGTCGTTCAAGTACGGCGTGATCGCTTCGCCGTAGACGCGCTCGAAAACCGGCTGCATCACAAACAGGGTCAGAAACAGCGCCAGCCCGAGCAGGATCTGATTCGAGGGTGTCTGGGCGGTGCCGAGTGCGGTGCGCAGAATCGCCAGGACGATGATAATTCGGGTGAAGCTCGTCATCATCAGCATGAAGGCCGGCAGCATCGTCAGCGCCGTCATCAGCGCCAGGGCCTGCAGGCTGAGGCTCCAGGTCTCTTCGCCGGGGCCGGTGGATTGCACCGTCACCGCCGGAAATCCGCCCTGGGCGTAGGCCGAACCTGCGCCCAGAGTCAGGGCCAGAATGACCAGCCAGCGGCTCATGTGGACTCGTCCTTGTGGAGGGCCTTGCGGAACCGCGCGGCGAAGTCGCCGGTGCTGTCGCTCCCCAAGGCCGCAACGTCTGCGTCGGTGAGTTCGTGCAACTTGGTGATCTGTTGCGCGGTGATACCGAGTAACAGATGGCTTTCGCCAACCTGCAATACGACCAAGCGCTCCCGCGTCCCCAGCGCGAGGCTGGCGCGGATCTTGAGCGCGGCGTGATGCAACCCGCCGAACTTGCCGCCGAGACGGCGCATCCACCAGGCCAACCCGGCAAAGGCCGCTACCATCAGCAGTAGGGTCACGATCATCCGGCCGATTTCCGGGGTGCCCGGGCCAGGCAGGGTCAGGCCGGGGTCGGCTGCGTGACTTGACGCGTTGACGACGAGTGCCAGCACGGCCAGCAGTCCGCGCGAATAAAATGGTCGATCCATGACGAACGTCTATCCGGTGAGGTTCAACGCAGGCGCTTGACCCGTTCCATCGGGCTTACGACGTCGGTCAGGCGGATCCCGAACTTGTCGTCGATCACCACCGCCTCGCCGCGTGCGACCAGCGTGCCGTTGACCAGGACATCCATCGGCTCGTCGGCCATCCGCTGCAACTCGACGACCGAGCCCTTGGTGAGGCGCAGCAGGTCGCGAATGCTGATACGGGTACGTCCCAGTTCCATCGACAGAGTCACTGGAATATCCAACACCATATCGAGGTTACGTGGATTCTGGTCGCCTTCGGCCACCGCCTCGAGCGGCGGGCGGGCTTGCGGTTTGGTGCCGGCCGGCGGATTACCGGGCATTTCGGACTGAAACGCGGCGTTGGATTCACTCATACGACATCTCCTTGGAAGACGGTGACATGTAGCGGGGTTTCGGTTGGTGCAGTTCGTTCACGCGCACCGACAGCATGCCGTTGGCGGCGCCGATGGTGGCTTCGAACAGCGAAATATCCTCGGAATAGAACAACGCCCGTTGCGATTGCGTCAGCGGGATGAAATCGCCAGGTTGCAGGTGGAGCAACTCGCCGAGCGAGAGTTCAGCCTCGGCGATCACGCCCTTGACCTCAAGCGCCGAGTCGAGCACGGCCTCCATGAACTCCATCCGCCAAGTCTTGTCGCTGCGGTTTGGGCGGTCTAAGGCAGAGGTCAGCAACGAGCGGGCCGGCTCCAACGTCTGGTAAGGAATCACGATATCTAACTCGCCACCGCCGAGCGGAAACTCGATGCGAAACTTGCTCGCCATCACCACTTCGGCGGGATTCGCAGGGCTCGTGATCTGGCTGGTGATTTCATTGCGCACGAATTTCGGCGTGATTGGCATGATCTGACCCCAGGCGGCGATCAATGCGGTGAAGGCGCGCTCCAACGTGCGCTCGACCAGCCGTCGTTCGGAGGGGGTAAAGCTGCGCTTGGTCGCGAAATTGGCCTGCGCTTGCGCCGAACCGCCAAAGAAATTGTCCACCAGGCGGAAGATCAGGGACGCATCCATACAGATCAGCGCGCTGCCCGGGAGCGGGTCGAGCTGGATCCGGTTGATGCTGACGATCTCCGGTAGCGAGTGGGTGTATTCCTGCATCCGATGCGCCGCGTGCGACACCGGCGTGACTTTGACGGTCTGGTGAATCATCAACGAGAGTTCTTCGGAAAACCGTTCCGCGAAACGATCGTTGATCACCTCTAGCAGCGGCAAACGCCCCTTCATGCGGTGCTCGGGGTGGCGGAAGTCATAATAGACGACCTTGCCTTTGAGGGAAGCGGCCCCGCCTTCGGCCGCGACACTGCCGTCGGACACCTGCTTGAGCAAGGTATCCATCTCGTCCTGAGTAATGAGGTCCTCTTGTTGCGCCATATTCCTAGTGCACCATGAGCAGCTGACCCTTGCGGGTCGGTTCAACATCCCTGTGTAGACGGCGCGTTGTGATCAGCGTGCATCGGAAGATGCGCGCTGACGCGGAACCGCTTCGTCGATAAGGCTATAAGCAATGTGCGTGCCATAACAGATCAGGGCGGTTAGTCGCGTGCTTTCAAAGGCTTGCACGGGGTCGGTGCGGCGGGTGCCAAGAAGTCGGCGGTGAGTTTGGGTGCGATTGGTGCGGTGGGTGCCAGTTTTACGGCGCGATGGGTCGAATGAACCATCGCGCCTTGGCGGTTGCGCAGGTGCGCAGGTGCGTGGGTGCGTGGGTGGCTACGCCGCCTGTTGCGTCAGCCGCCGGCGCGGGGCTGCGTTCGTCGACTGCAAATCGCCACCGCGTGGGCTCCCGAGACTGAAATGGCCGATCAGTTCGTGCAGGCGGACCGCTTGGGTATCGAGCGACTGCGCTGCGGCCGCCGCCTGCTCGACCATCGCGGCATTTTGCTGCGTCAGCCCGTCGAGTTGGTCGAGGGTCTGATCGATCCTCAACATTCCCTCGGCCTGCTCGCTCGATGCGCGCGCGACACCCGCCATCAGCTCGGCGATCTCGCGAATCGCGCGCGTGGTCTGATGCATCGAGGCGTGGGTCGAGGTGACGAGCTCATGTCCGTTTGCGATCTCGGTGACTGATGCTTGGACCAACGCATCGATCTCCTTGGCCGCCTCCCGCGAACGCCCGGCGAGGTTGCGGACCTCGGTCGCAACCACCGCGAAGCCCTTGCCGTGTTCCCCGGCCCGCGCCGCCTCGACCGCGGCGTTGATGGCCAGGATATTGGTCTGGAACGCGATGCCTTCGATCACCTCGACGATGCGGGAGATCTGTTCGGAGCGTTGACCGACGGCCGACATGTTGTCGACCAGTCGGGCAACCACCTCGGCCGCGGACTCGGTCGATTCCCGCGCTTGCAGCGTGATACGGCAGGCCTGTTGCGCGTGCTCGGCGTTGCGTTGCACGGTTTCGGTCAAGGCTCGCGTGCGGGTGGCGGTCTGTTCGATCGAGCGCGATTGCGCTTCGGTGCGAGTGGCGAGGTCGCCGTTGCCGACCGCGATCTCGCGCGCGGCGGTCAGGATCGATTCGCTCACCGCCGAGATCGTGGTCACCAGCTCGCCGAGTTCGCGCAGCGTGGTATTCGCGTGCGTCATCAGCTCGCCCAGGGTGCCGTCGAACTGACCCTCGATACGATGGCCGAGATCGCCACGCGCCAGCGCCTTCAGGGTCGCTTCCAGGGTTCCCAGACCGCTCTGGGTGGTTTCGAGCAATTGGTTGAGACCGGTGCCGAGCGTGGCGAAAAAGGCGTGATTTTCGATCGTGCCAAGCCGCTGTGCGAAATCGCCACGCGCGGCGGCAGTCACGATTCGGGTGATATCCTGTTCCAGTCGCAGCTCGTCGGTGCGCTCAGACCATTCCAGTGCGGCGCCAATCGGCTTGCTGTCGTCTTGCGTGATTGGGGTGGTGACCACATCCAGCGTGCGCGACCCCAAGGTGAGGGTGACCTTGCTGGGCGCGCGGGTAGCCGAATTCAAGGACTGGCCGGCATACCAGCGGTGGATCGACGTGCCCAACAAGCCCTCGGCGTTGAAGTCCGCTGCTTGCTGCCGGAGTTGCGGTGAGAGCGATTGCATCAGGCGTCGCAAGGCCCGATTCATGAACCTGATCGTCCCGGCTTCATCGATCATCATGACGTTCGCCGAGACGTTGTCGAGCGCCGTGACGACTTTCTGACTCTCCGCGGTCTGCCGGCGCGCCTCCGCAAGGTCGAAGCCGTGTTGGGTGTACAAGATCTTGAATGCATCAACCAATTCGCCGATTTCGTCGTTGCGTTGCTTGGCCACCGCGATACCAAAGTTGCCGCGGTGAATTTCACCCATGTGTTGGCGCACGGCGCGCAGCGGCCGCAGGACTTCCTTAAAGAACCGCCGCGTCGAAACCGCGATCAGGACCAACAGGCCGGAGAGCCCGAGTGCGATGGTGTTGCGCACCCAGGCGACGCGCGCGTTGGCTTCCCCGTAGGCTTGCGCGATCTGATGCATTTGCCGATCGACCTGCTCGCTCAGTAACGCCGCCGTTTGATCGATCAGGGCGACGACGCTGCGCGGGTCGTGCCCGTGCGCCGGCGTGGGTGCGTCCGACGCTCCGGCCGGATCGCGCACCGCCTCAGCGTAGACCCGGTCAAGTTCAGTCAGCATCTGCTCGGTTTCCTGAAAATTGGCGACGCTACCGTGGCTCGCGACAATGCCGCGATACGCGCTCCACTGGGCATTGCCCATGGTTCGGATCGCCTCCAGTTCCTGCGTAGCTGTCGCGGGGGTAAGTAGGCCTTGATTCAGTTGGTAAAGCACCAGCGGCGCTTGGGCCAGATACTGGTCGGTGGTGGTTTTAAGTAGCTTGATCGGGATGATGTTGGCGGTGAACACCGCCTCCAGGTCTGTGCGCGCTTGCTGGATTCCCACCAAACCGGCGCCACCGACGGCGGACAGCAGCAAGCCCATACTCAACGCAGCGATTGCGGCACGGGTGCGTAACGACTGTGGCAAGCGGCGTCGCAGCGCGAGCCACGGACTGTTGCGCAAGGCGCGGCCTTCGACGATCACCCAGCGTCGTTCACCTTGGTTCAGGGAGCGATACACTTGCTCGGCCGCACGTACGTCGGCTGCGCGCGGTTTGGTCCGGACCGAGATGAAGCCGACGATCCGACCATCCTCATGGATCGGGCTGATGTTTGCCAAGACCCAGTAGTAATCGCCGTTCTTGCACAGATTCTTGACGATGCCGGTCCATGGCCGTCCGGCGCGGACGGTATCCCAAAGATCCTGAAAGGCGGCCTTGGGCATATCGGGGTGACGCACCAAGTTGTGCGGCCGTCCAATGAGTTCGGCTTCCGAGAATCCGCTGATCGCGACGAATTCGCGATTGACGTAGGTGATCTTGCCGCGGCTATCCGTGCGCGAAACGATAAATTCGCCTTCGTTGAGCAGGCGTTCCTTGCCGGTGGCAGTATGGGGGGGTGCCATCAGTCGTGTCCTCTGTTGTGTGTGGTATGGATTTACTTCCAGATCGCGAAGCCGGCGCGAGCGATCCAGGGTCCTCGTCCTGGTGGCCGCGTCGGGTCGCCGGGTCGGTGGGGGCCGACCGCGTATGGTTGCATCCGTTGGGTCCCGACGCGGCAAGTCGTCACGCGTTGGGGCGCGAGCGATCCACGGCAGCGACGCGGGACACGGATTCAAGTGATCGGGCGTGTGCTTAAGAAGCCTCCTGGTGTGATTGGGTGATCCGTTCAGGCGAACAGGTCGATCCGCTCGCGCCCGCCGTGACGCCATGCCGCAGGCGTACCCAGTCGTTGGGCATCGTCATTTCCAGCCGTCTCGGCGGCGCCCGGCGTGCGCCACGGCGACTCGCGCTCGGCCGCGTGTTGACGCTGCGGATTCTGTTGCCCGGAAACGTCGACATCGACGCTGCCGAAGCCATTTTCGGCCAAAGTCTCACGCAGGCGTGGCAGGTGCTGTTCGAGGGTTTCGCGGGTTTGCGCGTGGTGTGCCAGAAACTGGATTTGCAGTTGATCCGTGCCGGTCATTGAGAGTTTGATCTGGATCGGACCGAGTTCCACCGGGTCGAGTTGAATCGTCGCGTGCTGCAGGCTGCGCTGCACCATCCAGTTGACTTGGGCCCCGAGTTGCGCGGGCGCGTCGGCGCGCTGTAACGCGAGGGTTGGCAGCGGCGCGGCGTGGGTCGATGTCGTTGCGCGTGGATTTGAAACGCTCGTGGCCGAGTCGGTGGGCGCCGCGTTGTCGGTCAGTACCGTCGTTGCGGTGGTCGTCGTAGCCCGTGTGGTGGTTGTTGCCTTGAGGCCGGGGAGTTTGCTCGCGTGGGCGATCTGAGCCTGCGCTGCAACGCTGCGTTTGCCAAAGGTTGGGCGCAGGGCTTCGGTCGGATTCTGCGCCGGCGCGACCGGCAGTGGTGTTGCAGGTATGCCGGCGTGGTCCGACGCGGCGGCTGAGGCCACGGGTGATGCGCTTGGCGTTAGGCCCACCGACGCCGGAATTGGATGGGCGAGGGGAGCCGCAGGGACCGATTTGGCCGGTTCGCTTGCGCTCGTCGGCGCGGCCGTTGCCGTTGCCGTCGCGGTCAGCGGCGAGGGGGTGCTCGTCAGCGGTCGGGCGCCGGTAGGCTGGTCGGTCTTGGCCGGGTCCGCGGCGGCGACTGTCGGTGTGGTGTTGCTCAGGCGTGAACGCGGCGCCGCAAGGGTGTCTGGCGACACGGCTGTGGCGGTCGGTAATTTGAGGCCCTGAGTAGTACCCAGCCAGTCGCGGTCGGCGGGATCTTGCGCGGTTGGTTGCGCGGGCGCGGCCGGGGATGGCGGCGCGCCCGGCGTCAGCGGGTTTGGCGCCGGCTGCGCCGAAGGTGCGCGGGTGGCCTGGTTTGCGTCGCCGAGTCCGCCCTCGGGGAGTTTGCCGCCAGTGACGCCCGCGGCAGTCGCCTGCAACAAATCGCTTGTGAACGGAGTTGAGTTGCCGTGGGTGTTGCCGGTGAACGGCGGGTTCGCTGTTTCCGCCGCGTCGGAACCCTCGGCCGGCGGCGCGGTGGCGATACCTTGCGCCGGCGCCAGCAAGCCAGTCAGTAACGCGACGAACGGATCGCCGGGCGCGTTTTCCGGATCGGCGGCGTGGGGGGCAGTCGGCTTACCGATTGTCCCCGGTTTCGTGGCGACCGGCGCGATCGAGTTTGCTACATCCATGTAAGACCCTCGTTGAGTGTGCTTTGCACGAGTATTAGCAATTCATGGGCCAATCGGATCGCGCGGTGCCCGATGCGCCACGGCTAAGTCGCCGGGTAACCCGGCTCGTCTTGCACCGTCGCCGCGCGACGCGAGCCTTGCGGACGCCGGCATCATTTGCCGGCAGCATGCGTCGGAACGCAGGGCGCGCAGACGCGAGCGTCAGCGCCGATGCTCGCGTTGCGCACATTTGCGCCGTCATTCGTGCCCGCTGCTGTTTCGCGTGGCTCCGGCGAGGTCGTCTTGTTCGCGTTGTTCGCGGCGCTCGCGGGCTTGTTGGTAGGTGTGCAGGTAGTTCTGAATGACCTTTTCGAGGGCGTCGGTTCGGGTTTTGGTCTGTTGCCAGCGTTCGATCTGTTGTTGCACGCGGCGCTCGGTTTGCCGCACTTTCTCGCGTTGTTGTCCGATGGCGTCGTTGAGCTTGACGAGAAACGCCTGCTTGTTCTCCAGCAACGGCGAATACAGGCGGGTGCCATCGCGGCTTTGGCTTTGGTCGTAATCGTTCAGGTAGCCGAGCAGTTGATCCAGTTGACGTTGCGCCGCCTGCTGCTGCTGCATCAGGCGCGCGAGCTCGCGTGCGGCCAAATCCTGCTGGGCTTGGGTGATATCGAGAATCGGGCGCAGCCGTTGATGGCGGTGCATCATCGTCAGTTATCCACGACGGCGCGCGCGACTGCAAGCAAGCGCGTCAGCATGCCTCAGGTCCGCATGATCTCATGCAGCTGGCGTTCACTTTGATCGAACGCGACGCCGTCATGAAAGTCCTGCTGTAGAAAGCGCACCAGCTGGGGATAGTTAGCGATGGCTTGATCGAGTTCCGGGTTGGTCCCCGGATGGTAGATGCCCATGTTCACCAGATCCTGATTCTTGAGGTATTGGCTGTACATTGCGCGGACGCGTTGCGCGGCGTTGCGGTGCGGCGGATTGACGATCTGGTTCATCAGCCGGCTGACCGAGGCTTCGATGTCGATCGCGGGGTAGTGGCCACTTTCGGCGAGCTGGCGGGTCAGCACGATGTGCCCGTCGAGCACCGCCCGCGCGGCGTCGGCGATGGGATCGTTCTGATCGTCCCCTTCGGCCAGCACGGTGTAGAACGCGGTGATCGAGCCGGTGTGACTGGCGGCGTTGCCGGCGCGTTCCACCAATGCCGGCAGCTTGGCGAACACCGACGGTGGATAGCCTTTGGTCGCCGGCGGTTCTCCGATCGAGAGCGCGATTTCACGTTGGGCCTGAGCAAAGCGCGTGAGCGAGTCGATCAGCAGCAACACGTTCTTGCCTTGGTCGCGGAAATATTCGGCGATGCTGGTGGCGACCATCGCGCCGTGCAGCCGCTTGAGCGGTGGGTTGTCTGCCGGCACCGCCACGACGACGGATCGGGCGAGTCCGTCGGCGCCGAGGATATCGCGCACGAATTCATTGACTTCGCGGCCGCGTTCGCCGATCAGTCCAACCACGACGATGTCGGCCTGGGTATAGCGCGTCATCATCCCAAGCAGGACGCTCTTGCCGACCCCGGAGCCGGCAAACAGGCCGATCCGCTGGCCGCGCCCGACCGTGAGCATGGCGTTGATCGCACGCACGCCGACATCGAGCGGCTCGGTGATCGGGGTGCGGTGCAACGGGTTGAACGGCGGCGGAACCAGCGGTTGAAACTGGCTGGCACGCAACGGGCCGCGTTCATCCAGCGGTTTGCCGGTGGCATCCACCACCCGCCCGAGCAGGCGTTCGCCGACCGGCACTTCGAGTACCCGCCCGGTTGGGATCACCCGCGAACCGGGGAGAATGCCCTGGATGTCGCCGGTCGGCATCAGGAAGGTGCGGTCCTGAGAAAAGCCTACGACTTCGCTCTCGATCGGGCTGCTGTTGGGCGAGATGATCAGACAGCGTTCCCCCACCGCGGCCTGGCATCCAATCGCCTCCAGCGTCAGGCCGGCCATGCGGGTCAGGCGACCCTCGACGACTGGCTTCGGCAGGCGCAGATTCCGCCGGACCTCGGCGAGATAGCCCGCCCAGCGTTCGCCGTGGGGGTGGATGAAGGTGTTGGGCGAATCCGGCGGGTCCGATCCGAGTGAATCGGCGTCGTGCTCAGTCGACATGATGGCGGTCGCCGCTGACGCTGGCGCGTTCGGAGCCGTCGCTGGTGCGATGGCCGCCGAGCAGTTCCGCCGCGAGTCGGGCAATGAGGCCATCGATGCCGGCATCGACGTAGGAGGTTTCGGTGGTGATTTTGCAGTCGCCGGTTGAGACGCCGGGATCGTCGACGATCTTCCAGCGCCGCTTGCCCGGGTGTTCGTGCAAGGTGTCACGAATGACGCTGGCGTCGTCCGGGTGCAGATGCACTGAGATGTCTTGCAGATTGGCCGGGAGTTGCTTCACCGCCTCGCGGATCAGACCGATGATGTGGCGCGGATCAGTGCGAATCTCACGCCGCAGGATTTGTTTGGAGACCGCCAGCGCGAGTTCGAGCATCTCTTCCTCGACCCGGTGATCGAGTGCTTCGACCGGTCGTTCCAGGAAGCCGAGTAACTCGCGCAAGCGGGCGGTGACCGCGGTGGTTTCGGCGCGCGCGGCCTGCATGCCTTCCTCGTAACCTTCGTTAAACCCTTCGCGGTGAGCCTGTTCGCGTATCGATAGCGCCTCCAGTGAGGCATCGAGTGTTTCCTGATGTACCGGCAGCGGCAGTTCGGAATGGCCACCGTCAGCGCCGCGCGTGGTCGCGCCGCCCACCCGTGGCAACGGCCAGCGGCGGGCATTCTGGGCGCGTTCGCCACGGATGACCTTAGACATATTCCTCTTCCTCGTCGCCGAGCTGGATCTGGCCTTCTTCTGCCAGACGTTCCGCCACCGCCATGATTTCCTTCTGCGAGCGCTCGGCGTCCTTGAGCTTGATCGGTCCCATCGCATCGAGGTCTTCGCGCAGGGTCTCGGCCTGGCGCCGCGACATATTGCGCAGGAACAGGTCGCGCAGGTCTTCCGATGCCGCCTTGAGCGAGAGCACCAGCTTGTCCTGTTGAATGTGGCGCAGTAGGATCTGCATCCCTTTGTCGTTGAGCGAGAGCAGGCTTTCGAAGGCGAACATGTTCTCCTGCAGCTTGTCGCTCATGTCCTGATCGACGCGGCGCAGCTCCTCGATGATCTTGGCCTCGGTCTTCGATGGTGTGGAGTTCAGGATCTCGGCTGCGATCTTGATGCCGCCGACCCCGGTGTACTCGACATCCGGCTCCTCGGCGAACCGGCGCTGCAGGACGGCGTCGAGCTCGGTCAGCGCGTCCGGATGAATATTGTTCAGGGTCGCGACCCGCACTACGACCTCCGGTTGCACCGCCGCAGGCAGCAGGTCGAGTACCTGGCCGGCCTTGTGGAAGTCGAGGTGGGTCAGCACGATCGCGATGATCTGCGGATGCTCGTGCTTGATCACGTTGGCGATCGCCCGCGGTGTCATCCATTTCAGTTCCGCGAGCCCGCGCGGCGATGAGCTGATCATCACCTGCGCCAGCACGTTGTTCGCCTTGTCGCGGCCCAGCGCGCTGACCAGGATTTTGCGCAGATATTCCTGCGAGCCGATGCTGATCGACGATTCATGGCCGATGCGGTCGACAAAATGATCGAGTACGTGGCGGATGTCCTCGCGTGACACCTTTTGTAACGCGGTCATGGCAGAGCCTAGCGATTGCACCTCGCCGGGTTCCATGTGGCGCAGGATGCGCGACGCTTCGTCCTCGCCGAGCGCCATCAGGAGGACGGCGGCGCGTTCCGGCCCGGTCAGATGGCTGACCGGTTTGGCGGGTGTGGCGGCCTCGGCGGCCTTGGCGGGTTCGTTCTTGGGGGTCTTAGCCACGTTCGGTCACCCAGTTCTTGATCAGTTGCGCAACCCGCTTCGGGTCTTCCGCCGCCATTGTGCGCGCCATGTCGAGCATGTCTTCGTAGGCCACTTGCGGTGGCGGCAACATCGGTACGCCGTGCGCGTCATGCGACAGGGTCAGACGATCCGCTTCAAGTTCGCGTTCGCGCGCGGCCAGTTCTTTTTCTTCCAAGGTCGCCTCCAGTGTCGGCAGGGCAGCGGCTGCGGGTGCAATAGGTGTGGCCTGTTTCAGGTTGCGCAGCGCCGGGCGAAACACCATCAGGATCAGCAGCAATACACCGATCCCCGCGAGCACCTGCTTGCCGAGGCCCCACACCCAGGGTTGCTCCCACAACGGCGGCGGTGCGATCGGTTCGATCGCGGCGACCGGCTGGAAGCTCTGGTTGATCACGAACACGCTGTCGCCGCGTTGCTCGTTGAAGCCGACCGCTTCCTTGACCAGCCGGGTGAGATTGTCGAGCTCGCCGGCGTCGAGTGCCTTGGTGGTGGCCTGACCGTTGTCGATGACGGTCTTGTCGTCTACCAGGACCGCGACCGAGACCCGCTTGATCCCGCCCTGTGAGCGACGGGTATGGGTGATGGTGCGATCGAGCTCGTAGTTGCGGGTGGCCTGTTTGCTGGTCGAGGTCGGCGTCTTGTTCTCGCCATTCTGCTGCGCCGCATTGGGATCGGTTTCGCCGGCATCGGGTGGCTGGTTGGTCAGGGCACCGGGAATCCCCAGCGCGGCGATCGAGCCTTTGGTCTCCTGATCCTGAACCTGCTCACTGCGCACCTTGCCTTCGCTCGGCTCGTACAGCTCCTGGGTCTGTTCGTTCTCGGAAAAATCGGCATCGACATTGACCTTGGCGCGGACCTTGCCCGGGCCCACGACCGCCGTCAGCAATTCCTCCACCCGCGCGACGAAGCGGTTTTCGAGTTCGGCGACGTAGGCAAGTTGCTTGCGCGAGGCCTGCGCGCCGTTGGCGCCGTCGCCGCTGGAGAGCAGCCGACCCCATTGATCGACAATCGTGACATCGGACGACTCCATGTACGAAATGCTCGACGCCACGAGGTGCACGATCGCGGCAACCTGGCCGTCTTCCAACGTGCGACCGGACTGGAGTTTGACCATCACCGACGCGGAGGGCTTGGCGCGCTCGCGGATGAACACGGATTGCTTGGGTAAGGCCAGATGCACCCGCGCGGTTTCGACGTTGCGCATGCTGGAAATGGTGCGCGAGAGCTCGGTCTCCAGCGCGTGCTGGTAGCGTGCGTTTTCAACAAAGCGGCTGGTGCCGAGGGCTTGATCCTGGCGCAGCATTTCGAGCCCGACGTTGGCGCTCTGTGGCAGACCCTCGGCGGAGAGCTTGATCCGCGCCGCGTCGAGTCGATCCTGTGGAATCAGAACCAGGCCGCTGCCGCTCTCGATTTGATACGGAATATTGTCGGCGCGCAGCACATCGGTGATGCGCTGAATATCGTCCCGCGCGACGCGATCGAACACCGGTACCATGCTCGGCTTGGAGGCCCACATGATCAGGCCGATGCCGAGCGTGGCCGCCGCGGCGAGCGAGGCCAGCGTGCCCAGCTGCTGGTAGAGCGTGCCGCTTTCCAGCAGTTGCCGCCAGAACGGCTGTTCGCCGCCGGGCGTGCCACCGGTCGGCGGCAAGGACTTACTCAATGTGGTCTCGTTCATGTGCTTACTCGGGTATTACCTGGTCACAGTCGCTGGCGTCGTTGGGTCGCGTCAGACCGGCATGTTCATGATTTCTTTGTAGGCGTCGATCAGCTTGTTACGCACGCGCAGCAGCGTCTCGAAGGCGATGCGCGATTTTTGCGATTCGAGCATCACCTGCGGCAAATCGACCCCGGGCTCACCGAGTTCGAAGGCCTCGCGCAAACGCCCGCTGACCTGTTGCCGGCGATTGACGTTGCGGATCGATTCCTGCAATAGACCGCTGAATTCGGCGCCCGGTGTCGTCCCCGGGGTGCCGCTGCGGGCGCCTTGCAGACCGGCTTGCTGAGCCAGCGCGCGCAGTTGCGACAATACTTGTTGTGAGCTGATGGGTTCCATCGCGACAGTCTCCCTTTGTCTCGTTTATGTCACAGTTCGTCATTCACGCGTCGGGCACTGGGATGCCGGCCTCACGCATCCGCGCCAATTTGTAACGCAGGGTGCGCGGACTGATACCGAGCTTTTCGGCTGCGTACTTGCGGCTGCCGTGCCCTGCCTGCAAGGCCTTGAGGATGATCTGGTACTCATGCGACCTGAGATCGGAGTTCAACGGTGCGTCGGGGTCGAGCACCGGCAGTGCTCGCGGCTCATCCCGCGCGGCTTCGAAGTGCAGGTCGTTCACATCGATATGGATGCCGTTGCAGAGCACCAGGGCGCGCTGAACCACATTGCCAAGTTCGCGGATATTTCCCGGCCAGTCGTAGTCCTCGAGGCGCATCGACGCGGCGGCGGTCAGCACCGGTACGCGTTGGCCGAGCGCGCTGTGACGCCGAATCAGGTGATTCGCCAGTGCGACCACATCGGCGGGGCGCTCGCGTAGCGGCGCCAGACGCAACGGGAACACATTGAGCCGATAGAACAGATCCTCACGGAAGCGCCCGGCGCGAACTTCCTCGATCAGATTGCGGTTGGTGGTGGCGAGCACGCGCACGTCGAGGACGATGGTCTTGCGCCCGCCGATCCGTTCCACCTCGCGCTCCTGCAGCACCCGCAACAGCTTGGCTTGCAGCCCGAGATCCATTTCCGAGATTTCGTCGAGCAGCAGGGTGCCACCCTGGGCGAGTTCGAACTTGCCCGGATTTGAGTTCAACGCGCCAGTAAACGAGCCTTTTTCGTGACCGAACAGCACCGCCTCCAGCATGTTGACCGGAATTGCCGCACAGTTGATCGCGATGAACGGTTTGTTGTGGCGCAGCGAATTGGCGTGGACGAAACGCGCCAGGACTTCCTTGCCGGTGCCACTTTCGCCGGAGATCAACACCGACACATCGGTGACCGCAACCTTGCGCGCCAACTGCAGCAATTCGCGCGAATAGGGGTCCTTCGCGATGAAGGCGTCGTCGCCCGCCTCGATGTTCGGGAGCAGGCGCTTGCAGGTCGCGAGCAACTGATCGATCTTGAGCGGCCGCAACAGATAGTCGGCGGCGCCCTCGCGCATAGCTTGAACGGCCTTTTCGATCGCGCCGACATAAGTGATCAGCACGACCGGTAAATCAGGGCGCACGGCCTTGAGCTTCGCGAGTAAAGCATGACCATCGATCGGCTCCATCGCTTCCTCTACCACCAACAGGTTCGGAGCCAGTTGTTCCACCAGTTGCAGCGTGTGTTCCGGCGAGGTCTGAAGGGTGACGGTGAAGCCCTGTTCCTGAAGCACGTCGCGCAGTGCGTTCGCAAGCGGTGCGTCGGGGGTCACGATCAGTACATGTCTATCGCTCATTCGCGGGAACTCCTTTCCTGTTGCTCTGACCCGGCTCGGCATTGGGCTGGGCGAATTCGATCATTGGCGCGCTCGATCGCCGCATGTTCTTCCTGAACAGCACGTTCAAGCGGCTGGAACGTGCGGCGTGAAACCGCCGGCCGCGGGTGGGGATGCGTCCTTGCATCAGCTTTCTAACTCCTTGTCAGCGTGTTTTTGAGTATCGTTGTTTTCGGTTGAGCGATTGAGGCTCGGCCGGGTGGGTGGTTCGGTTCAGTAGGTCAGCTCCTCGCGCTCGAGCTGGAATTTGCGCATTTTCTCGACCAGGGTGGTTCGGCGCAAATTGAGCAGTTTCGCGGCCTGCGCGACGACGCCATCGGCTTTGGTCAAGGCTTGGCGGATGTACTTGAGTTCCAGATCATTCAAGTGGTTCTTGAGGTCGAACTCGCCATTGTTGAGATCGAGTTCGGCGGCCTCATCGCTCAACCACTCTTCGGGATCCGCCGGTTGCACGGCGATCGGACGACCGCCACGATACTTCTCCGGCAGGTCGGCCGCGGTGACGCTCATGTTCGGGTACAGGATCCGCAGGCGCTCGATCAGGTTGGCGAGTTCGCGCACGTTACCGGGCCAGGGATACGCCATCAGCACCTCGAGCGCATGGCGGTCAAGCCGAAATGCACCTTTCTCGGGGGCCATGCGACTGATCATCGATTCCACCAGGGCCGGGATGTCCTCGCGCCGCGCGCGCAGCGGGGGCATTTCGATCGGAAAAACGTTCAAGCGGTAGAACAGGTCCTCGCGGAATTTGCCTTCCGCGATGCTCGATTCGAGGTTCTGGTGGGTCGCCGCAACAATCCTGACATCGGCCTGCAGCGAGCGGTTGCTGCCGACGCGCTCGTAGCTGCGTTCCTGCAGAACGCGCAATAACTTCACTTGCATACTGAAGTTCATATCGCCGATCTCGTCGAGAAACAGCGAGCCGCCGTCCGCCAGTTCGAAACGCCCGGCGCGGGCGGTGATTGCGCCGGTGAACGCGCCTTTTTCGTGTCCGAACAGTTCACTTTCCAGCAATTCTCCGGGAATCGCGCCGCAGTTCACCGGCACGAACGGACGTTCCGAGCGCGCCGAGGTGCGGTGAATCATCCGTGCGACGATTTCCTTGCCGGTGCCCGACTCGCCCAGGATCAAAACGCTTGCATCGGTGTGCGCTACTTTCTCGATCAGGTCGCGCACGCGCCGAATGGCAACGCTGTCGCCTTCGAGCGACTGCGGCGTTATGTTCTGGCGCCGCCGGGGGGCCGGTGGCGCGGCGGGTTGCGTGCGCGCGAGCGTCTCCTGAAGTTGACGATAAGTGCACGGCAGCGGCAGGACCGAATCGAAACCGGTGCTGTCGTAGGCGTTGGGTGAGGACATGCCGGAAATAAACAGCACCAATGCGGTGCCTGCGGGCGCGACGGCGCAGGTTTCCCGAATGCGTGTCAGTTCTGCGGGTGTGTCGACCGCGGCACAGATCGCAACGTAGTGCTCGGTGCCTATCGCGACCGCCTCGGGCGCAGAGATCGCCTGCGTATCCACCGCGAAATCGAGAAACTCGAGCATCTCGGCGACGCGCCGGGACAGTCCGGCGTTGTTGCCTAACACGAGTGCGCGTTGTTCTGCCATTGTCTCTATCCTTGTGCTCTCTTCCGTGGCGCCAACTGGTCCAGACAGCGAGGGTTCGCTCGCGGCTGGTTGAAGGTTTCGAGCTTGGAGCCGTGGCCGTATTCCGTGCCCCTTCCTCACTCGTTCCGGAGGAACGGCGCGGGCGGGCGGTCCGGGGCGACGGTCACAAGTCGTATCCGTGTGAATCGGGTCAATTTGCCGGGGGCTGCAATATAACGCCGTGCTCTTGGCGCAATAGTAGGACGGCGGCGCGGGAGGGAGTATGAACGCGTTAACAGAATGCTCGTTGCATCCGTCAAAAAAATAACGCCTCTTGCGCATGATCAGAACTGGGTCTCATCAGTGCGTGCGGCGAAAAACTCATAAATGGATCTATATTATTGTTTTTAAACAAATATATTTAATGACTTCGATTCTTGCCGGGCACGCCCGAATGTTGCCAGGGCGGCGACAAGGTCTGCCGCCGTGTGGCCTGCAGGCGTTGCCGCCGAGGTGGCGGGCCGGGTTTCCGATTTCCCACCGCTGGTCGGTGTTCGCGGTGGCTTCGGTCAGCTCAGGGTTGCGGAGTAAGCGCGCATGCCGTGCAGATTTCTTTGTGCTCCGGCGAATTCTTCGCGGGTCCGGGTCATCGCGTTGGTCACGTAGTTCACGATGGCGGCGTCCATTTGCAGGATGCGCTGGCGCAGCGGAGCGAGGTGTGCCTGGGTGGCGTCGACCGTTGCGTCGCCGAGCAGCGCGAGGAGGTGTCCGCGTTCGTCGTCGAGCGTGCGCACGCGGTCCCAGTCCTCTTGTTGCGCCGCTTGCAGCATCGCCTCACAGGTGTCGGACAAGGCACACAAGGTCTCGTAGGTGGTCATGCCGCCGCTCCGCTCTGCACCCGTTGTTCCGGCGGAATGTTGTTCCAGGCGCCGCGCAGGCCGTCGATCAACCCGGCGACTTCCTCCAGCAGCGTGACGTCGCTGGTTCGGTTGGCTTCGAACAGCCGGCGTTGCATGTAGTCATAGAGCGCGTCAAGATTCTGCGAGATCTCGCCGCCGGCAGGGCGTAGTCCGGCCTTCAATTCGACCACGATATCGATCGCCTGGGTGATGCAGCGGCCTTTGGCGGCGATTTCGTTGCGTGCGAGGTGCCCTTTGGCGCGGGCGATTTTCTCCAGGGCGCCGCCGTACAACATGTCCACCAGCTTGTGGGGATCCGAGGCCAGTGCGTTGCTGTAGTTTCCGACCTGCTGGTAGGCGTTTGCCGCGGTGGCGTAGCGATTCATTGACTGTGCTCCTGAGCTTGTTGTTGGATTTTCCGGTATCTGATAGCGAGCAAACGCTTGTGGGCGGTCAGGCGCCGATGCTTGACCGCACCTGGCGTCGCGCTGGGGTTCTGGCGCCGAACCTCGGCCGCACTCGGCTGCTCATCACGACGACTTGAATCGTTGTGCAAGAAATGAACTGGTCTGGTTCAGTTTGGCGACCAGCGAGTCCATGGCGCCGAACTGTTTGCGCATGCGTGCCTCGACACTCACCATTCGTGCCTCGAAGCGCTCCATCTGTAAATCGATCGATTTTTTGCGGTTGCCGAGGCCGTCGGTGCGAGTCTGGATGAAACCGTCACTTTGGGTGTAGCGCTCGAACGCGTCGGCGATCCGCTTCGCGAAGCCGTTGTCTTTGTCGGTGAAGAACGCGACCACATTGGCGAGGTTGTCCTTGATCTGATCATTGGCCTTGGTGGTGTTGACGCTCATCACGCCTTCCTTGCTATAGGTCATGCCGAAGTCGATCGCGGACACGTTGGCGCCTGCCGCGTTGGTAAAGTTGCCGAACATCTGGCTACGCAGCGATGACTCGATCCCGACCAGCATCCCCTCGCCTTTGAGGTCGTCCGTGCGCAGGCTCTTGATACGGTTGATCAAGGTGTTGTAAGCGCTGGTGAAGTCCTGCATCGATTTCGTCATCGCGCCGTTGTCGGCCGCGGAGGTGATTTCGGTGGTGCCTTTGCCGGTGAGGGTAAGGGTCAGCCCGTCGACGACGCCGGTGATCGTATTCGAGGCGCTGGTGACGCCAAAACCGTTGACGCTGAGTTCGGCATCCTTCGCTGGCTGCGATTCGGTGAACCCAAACCCTGCGGGGGCGGTGATCTCGTTCGCCAAGCCGGTATTCTTCGCTGTCAGCACGAGGTAGCTGCCGCCGGTCGCGTTGACGATGCTTGCGCTCATGCCGGTATTGCCACTGGCGTTATTGATCGCGTCGCGGAGCCCTTTCAGCGAATTGTTGCCGGCGTCGATGGTGATATCGAAGCTCGACGCGCCCGCGGTAAAGGTATGGGTGCCTTCGCCCACCGCCGTGTCGGCGTCGGTGTATGCCTGGGAGGCCATGCGGTGTGCCTGGGCGAGTTCCGTCACGACGACCGTGTGGTTTTCGGCGGCGGCGCCCGCGCTCGCGCTGACGGTTGCGACCTTCGCGTCGCTGGTCGAGACGGTGTACTTGGAAAACTGATCCTTGTCGCCAAGTTTTTTCGCCGCGGAGACCAAGTCCGAGATTGCCGTTTTCAATCGACCGTAGGCGCTGACCTGCACGTCGATCGTGCTTTTCTGTTTCTGTAGCTTGGTCAGCGGTTGGCGTTCGACCTGCATCAGGCCGGAGATCATCGAGTTGATGTCGAGGCCCGAACCGACGCCGGCCGCGGTTAAAGTTGGCATGTGTCGCTCCTGAGTATTATTTTGGCTCGTATATGCATGGTTCGTGCCCGTTCGGCGTCAGGTCAGGGTATCCAGCAATAGACCGAGCGGCGGTTCATCTTTTGGATTGCCCCCCTCCACAAAACGCTGTAAGGCGACGGCCTGTTCCGACGGAATCTGGCGCACAACCTCGCCCGTCGCTTGATTGCGTACGACGATTACGCTGTCCTTGACGTCGGCATCGAACGAAAGCTCCATCGACCACGGCAAATCCACGGACAGTTGCCGGATCGACGCGGCAATCTTCTGCAGGTCCGGTGGCGGTTCGGTCTTTGCGCTCGCTCCGTGTTCCAACGGTTCCGATGGCGTGGCAGCAGGTGCCCCGCGCGGACTCGTAAAATGCGTATGCAACGCATCGGTGGCACTAATTTTAAGGTTCGGATCGGATGCTGTCATGTTTGTGCTCTCCCCTGTCGGCCTGGGCCCGAGGTCGCGGAGCGATGGCTCACGCAAGGGCTTCGGCCGCTATTGTTTGGACCGCCCAAGGCCGTAAGTGCCGACACCGTCCGTCAGGAAAGATTCGGGGCCCGAGGCCCCGAATAAGGAGTGGACGATATTATTGTTATTATCAAGTGAGGGCTTCTAGTTACGTCGTTGGGTTATGCTTTCTCGCTTCCATCGATTTCCGCCTTACCTGGCAGCTGATCCTCGTTCCGTTTACTTCCCTGGGCGCCTTGCCTATGTGACCTTGCGTCCTCACCCGGGTTATCGGTCGGCTCCGTCAGAGCTTTAGCGGTGAACCGCCAATTTCGTCGCGCGAGTGCATCAACGGCATAAGTCCGGCCGCGAATGGTAAGGGCCGTGCTTTGGCGGGCGCGATTGGCAAGCTATTCAGGTCATCATCGCGTGTCGGCACGAAAGCTTCCCCGGGTCTCTCTTTGCTGGGGTGACTTTCCGTTACACCTTCGGAGTGGCCGGTTGTATCAAATGAGGCGCGGCATGAACGAGGCGCCCATTCCTAGTCCGGGTGGCAGGGTGGGTTGGACCTGGATAAGCGGTCGCGAGTTCTGCGCTGTTGCGACGTTCGGAATTGAGACTAACGGCGTTTTCGGGATCTTGAGTCAGGGAGTTCGGGCGGGTCGGATCGACAAAGCAGCGCGGCAGGTTGCGTAGTGGTGCTTCCGAGCGCGGATCGCGCGGACGTACGCAAAAAAAAAGCCGTCCAGTGGGACGGCTAAATAACTCAGGAGGAGTCACATCCAATGAATGTACGGGTGTTATTTTAGGCCCTAACTATTTGTTTTTGGAATGTCCTGATCTATTAAATGCTACCGTTTATCGGAGTGCTTGTGAAATCGATCACAGAATCCTGCCGAGTGGTCGCGAAACGCCTCACGGGGTCGCTGGAATGCGTGGCTTGAACGGCCGATTTCCATTCCCGCGGGGGATGGGGGCGATTACGTCGTCGCTACGCACTGGGGTAGACTCGCACGCTTGCCGTGACGGCCGCGGGTCGGATGGGTTTATCGGTCGTTGGCCTCATGGGGGCGCGGATGCAGGTATCGCCCCGCTGCGGTAACCAACCGACAGGTGCCTTGCGTCCGCTTGCGGCTCGCGCTTGCGATGGAGGATTCCAGCTCAGATGCCCAGCGTTCGAATCGATCTCGTCATTCCCGGTGTGTTCGACCGCTGGTCGGAATGGCGCGGTGACTACACCGGCTTACCTGATTTCGCGCGGGTGGCCGGGTGGTGGGGCCGAGGTAAAGGTGCGGCGATCGCAGCCGTTGGCTACGAAGCGACGCTCTGGTCGCTGTTGCGCGCCCCGCTCGCGGGGGGCGAGGAATTGTCGGTGGCGCGCGCATTGAGCGGAATGAACGGAGCCACGATATGCCGGGCTGATCCGGCCTATCTGCGCGCCGGCGTCTCGGATTTGATTGCGTACGGACTCGGATCAGCACCGCTCGACGCTGCGGAGCGCCAGGCCTGCGCCGATCGGGTCAACGCGCAACTCGGCGCACGCGGGTCGTTCCGGCTCGACGCCGCAGGCGGGGGTTATCTGGCGCTTCCCGACCCGCTGGCGTTGCGCACGGTGCCGCCCTCGCAGGCGTGGGGTCGCTCGGTGCGGCGTCACCTGCCGGAGGCGGTCGTAGGCGGCCGGTCGCTGCTTGCGCTGCTGAACGAGATACAAATGGCCTTGCACGGGGCCGATTTCAATCGGGCGCGCGAGCAGCGCGGCGCACCCCCTGCGAATACACTGTGGTTGTGGGGTTGCGGGACGCATCCGGCCCCGGCGCAGCATGACTACACCACGATCATCGCCGACGATGGCTTGGTGGCCGGTCTGGCGGAAGGCGCGACAATCCCGCTGGCGGACTGGTTGGCGCGACCGAATCTGCCTGGCGGTCACCTGTTGCTGGTGTGGGATGCGTTACTCACGCCAATCTGGAACGACGATCTGAATCAATGGCTCGAAACAATGCGGATTTTTGAGACGCGGTGGCTACCGCTCTTGCGCCGACTCTTGGGTCGTGGCGCATGCGGCGAGCTGAGGATTCTGCCCTGCAATGGCGCGGTGTTTCGGCTTGGCCGTTGGGACCGCTGGTTGCGGTGGCGCGCGCCGACGACCCTGGCCGCGCTGAGTCAGCCGGAATGACGCCGGCCCGGTATCGGCTGCGACGGCGCTCGCCGCTGGTAACGAACGGCGCGCCGCCGGGTCTGCTTGAGCGGGTGTTGCATGCGCGCGGCGTGAGCGGCGCCGACGACCTCGATTACACCCTCGCTCGCCTCGCCACGGTAACCTTGCTCACGGGCGTTGACGCTGCCGTTGAGCGCTTGGTGCGGGCGCTGGAGCGCGACGAGCGCGTGCTGGTTGTGGGCGATTTTGACGCCGATGGCGCGACCAGTACCGCACTTGCGCTGCGCGGGTTGCGGGCGCTCGGACTGCGCCAGGTCGATTATTTGGTGCCCAATCGTTTCGAATACGGGTATGGCTTGACGCCGGAGATCGTCGCGGTGGCCCGCCGCCGCGGCCCGCATCTGATCGTGACGGTTGATAACGGCATTGCCAGCATCGACGGCGTGGCCGCGGCCAATACCGCCGGGATCGATGTCGTGATCACCGACCACCATCTGCCGGGAGAGGCGTTGCCGGCGGCGGTCGCGATCGTCAACCCGAATCAGCCGGGGGATGGGTTTCCGAGCAAGGCGCTGGCGGGCGTGGGGGTGATCTTTTATGTACTGATCGCGCTGCGACAGGCGTTGCGCGTGCGCGGCTGGTTTGGCGCGGGGGCGGAACCGAACCTGGCGCAATGGCTCGATATCGTTGCGCTGGGCACGGTGGCCGACGTGGTGCCGCTCGATTTCAATAACCGCGTGCTAGTCGAGCAAGGGTTGCGGCGCATCCGTTCCGGGCGTGCGGTCGCCGGTATCCAGGCCTTGCTGGCCGGCGCGAACCGGGATTGCCGTTACCTCGCGGCGGCGGATCTCGGGTTTGCCGTTGCGCCGCGACTGAATGCCGCGGGCCGGCTCGAGGATATGTCGCTCGGCATCGAGTGCCTGTTGACCGACGACGCCGCGGTGGCGCGTACTCTGGCGGCCCGGCTCGACGATCTCAATCAGCAGCGACGTGAGATCGAAGCCGAGATGCAAGCGCAGGCGCTGGAGATTCTCGACCGGATCCATTTCGACGCGGCCGAGCTGCCCTGGGGGTTGACGTTGTACGGTGCGGATTGGCATCAGGGGGTGATCGGCATCCTCGCCGCGCGGATACGCGAGCACGTGCATCGCCCGGTGATTGCGTTCGCCGATGCGGGTGACGGACAACTCAAGGGCTCGGCCCGCTCGGTGCCGGGGCTGCATATCCGCGATGCGCTGGATTGGGTTGCCACGCATTATCCCGGCGTCATCACGCGGTTCGGCGGACACGCGATGGCGGCCGGTCTGGCGCTCGACGCGGTGCAGCTCGGTAGGTTCACCGCGGCGTTCGATCATGCGGTACGAACTTTGCTCCCGGAAGAGCTGCTGCAACCGGAGGTCTGGTCGGACGGGATCCTGGCACCGACGGAGTTGACGCTGGATTCGGCCGAGTTGCTGGCGCGGGCGGGGCCGTGGGGGCAGGCGTTTCCGCCCCCGGTGTTCGACGGAGTGTTCGAAATTCGGCAGCGCCGGGTGCTGAAAGAGCGCCACCTGAAGTACGTTTTGCGGCCGGCGCAACAGACGCTCGAACTCGATGCGATCATATTCAACGTCGAGCCGTCGGCGTGGCCCGACCCCGGAGAAACGATGCATATCGCCTATCGGCTAGAGGTCAATCGCTTCAACGATTCCAGCAGTTTGCAACTGATGATCCAGCACCGCTTTGATTGAACCGCGGTGCTCACAATGTAGGCGGCACGAAGATCGGCCTTAACTTGTCGGGTCAACGGCAATCAGGGCTGAGAATCAGGTAATATCGGCACTTTTTCGGGCGTGACCATGGAACTTAATCCGCTATACAACCAAATCGAAGACCTGCAGGGGCGAATCGCGTCCCTGAGGGGGTATCTTTGACTTCGATAGCAAGGTCGAACAACTAGAGGAGGTCTCGCGCGAACTTGAGGCGCCGGATCTCTGGAACAACCCCGAGCGGGCGCAGTCGCTCGGACAGCAACGCGCCAAGCTTGAGGCGGTTGTCAACGTGATCCTGCGACTAGATACCGGATTGCGCGACACGCGCGAGCTGCTCGAACTATCGGAGGCAGAAGCCGATGAGGCCGGAGTTCAGGCGGTCCAGACCGATCTCGATAAATTCCAGGCCGAGGTCGAGAAATTGGAGTTTCGCCGCATGTTCGCCGGCGAGATGGACGCCCACAACGCGTATGTTGACGTACAGGCCGGCTCCGGTGGCACCGAGGCGCAGGACTGGGCGGAGATGTTGTTGCGCATGTATCTGCGCTGGGGCGAGGCGCACGGTTTCCACACCGAGTTGATCGAGGTCTCGCCGGGCGAGGTCGCCGGAATCAAGAGCGCAACCATCCTGTTCTCGGGCGAGTACGCCTTCGGCTGGATGCGCACCGAAACCGGCGTCCACCGCCTGGTGCGTAAATCGCCCTACGACTCCGGTAACCGCCGCCATACCTCGTTCGCCGCGGTATTTGTTTCGCCGGAAATCGACGATGACATCGAGATTGACATCAACCCTGCCGATCTGCGGGTGGATGTCTATCGTGCCAGCGGCGCCGGCGGGCAGCACGTCAACCGGACCGAATCGGCGGTGCGGATTACCCACCTCCCGTCCGGCGTCGTCACCCAATGCCAAAATGACCGCTCGCAGCACAAGAACCGCGACACGGCAATGAAGCAGCTCAAGGCCAAGCTCTACGAACTGGAGGTGCAAAAGCGCAATGCCAGCCAGCAGGCGATCGAGGACACCAAATCCGACATCGGCTGGGGCAGCCAGATTCGCTCCTATGTGCTCGATCAGTCGCGGATCAAAGATCTGCGTACCGGGGTTGAAACCGCGAACACGCGCGCGGTGCTGGATGGTGATCTGGATCAATTCATCGAGGCCAGCCTCAAAAGCGGCCTGTAAGCGACTACCGAACAGTGTGGCGTAAACCTCAAGGAAACCAGCGAGCAGTTATGAACGATCAACCGGACGTCCCAGCGCAAGAGGAGCACAAGCTGCTTGCGGAGCGGCGCGATAAACTCAAGCGCCTGCGCGAAAACGGCGTCGCGTTCCCGAACGACTTTCGGCGTAACGTGATGGCGGGCGAACTCCAGGCGGAATACGCGGAGAAGCCCGCTGAATTCTTCACGGGCGCGCCGGTTCGGGTCGCCGTGGCCGGACGGATGATGGCCAAGCGCGTGATGGGCAAGGCGAGTTTCGCGTCGTTGCTCGATATGTCCGGCCGAATCCAAATCTATGTTCAGCGCGATGCGTTGCCCGAGGGTGTTTACGCCGAGTTCAAGACCTGGGATGTCGGCGACATTTTGGGCGCCGAGGGCACGCTGTTCCGAACGCAGAAAGGCGAGTTGAGCGTCCATGTCGACGGTTTACGCTTGTTGACCAAATCGCTGCGGCCGCTGCCGGAGAAGTTTCACGGTCTGACCGATACTGAGCAACGTTATCGGCAACGTTACCTTGATCTCATCATGAACGAGCCGGTGCGCGAGACCTTCCGGGTCCGGACCCGGGTCGTCAACTTCATCCGCGACTATCTGAACGAACGCGGATTTCTCGAAGTCGAAACGCCGATGATGCAAGTGATTCCTGGCGGCGCCACGGCACGGCCGTTCGTCACCTTCCACAACGCGCTGGATATGGCGCTCTACCTGCGCGTCGCGCCGGAGCTTTATCTCAAGCGCTTGGTGGTCGGCGGTTTTGAGCGGGTCTATGAGATCAATCGCAATTTTCGGAATGAGGGTCTGTCCACCCGGCACAATCCCGAGTTCACGATGCTCGAATTCTACGAGGCCTATGCCACGTACTTCGACCTGATGGATCTGACCGAGGATCTGCTGCGCAAGCTGACCCAGGCGGTGATCGGTACGATGACCGTGAGTTATCAAGGCCGCGAGTACGATTTCGCCAAACCCTTCGCCCGGATGAGCGTCAGGGACTCGATCCTGCACTTCAATCCTGATGTGCGCGCGGATGAACTCGACGACCTCGATCATGCGCGGGCGTTGGCAGCGCGTCTCGGCATCCCGCTCAAGCCCGCTTATGGACTCGGCAAGGTGCAGATCGAGATCTTTGAAAAAACCGTCGAACCACGCTTGCTGGACCCGACCTTCATTACCGCCTATCCGGCCGAAGTCTCGCCATTGGCGCGACGTAACGATGCCGATCCGTTCGTCACCGACCGCTTCGAGTTTTTCGTCGGCGGGCGCGAAATCGCGAACGGCTTTTCGGAGCTGAACGATTACGAGGACCAGGCTGAACGCTTTCGCCGGCAGGTTGCGGAAAAGGAGGCAGGTGACGAGGAGGCGATGCACTTCGACGCGGATTACGTCCGCGCGCTGGAACATGGCATGCCGCCGACCGCGGGCGAGGGCATTGGGATCGACCGGCTGGTGATGTTGCTGACCGACTCGCCGTCAATCCGCGATGTATTGCTGTTTCCGCATATGCGGCCGGAGGGGTAGAGGCGCGCGCATGAAGAATACGTGGGCATTACAGTGCTGAAGTAAAAAATGACGGCCTGTTCGGCCGCTCTTTAACGTAGTGTTGGCGCCAAAGCGTTCGGGTTGGCGATCGCTTGCGACGATGTAAGAAAGTCGTGGGCGATCGAGGGTATTGACTGGCCGTAGAGTGGAACGAACCAGCCGACGCGCGGGTCGTTGGGTGGCCAAACACGCCTTATATGTCCATGATTTCTCGAAACTCCCGGTGTCAGTGAGTGATTATGTGACGAATTCCAGCTAAAATCGTGAGATCGTCGATTGGACGGCTAGGTGCGGTCAATGCGATAACCGGGGGCGGGTGCATGCCGCGCTCTGGTGCATATGTCTAAGGGGAGTTGGAGTATTGACCGCCCGCGTGGACATGTTCCGCATGGCGGGCGACATATCCAGGAGCCTGGTAATCGCCTTGCCGATGTCCCCCAGCCAGGAGATCGAGATGCCCCATTTCAAGTTGCGCGAGTATCTGCCGCGTATCCCATTGTTCTCGGAATTGCCTGCGGAAGACCTGGATACCGTTACGCAAGCGGCCCACATACGCGAGGCCGAGCGCAATGAGATCTTGTTTCTGAGCGGCGAGAAGCCGGACGGGATGTATCTGGTCCTCGACGGTCAAGTCAAATTGTCATTGACCAGTCCGAGCGGTGCGGAAAAGATCGTCGATATCATGGGTGTGGGGACCAGTTTCGCCGAGGCGCTGATGTTCTACGATCGACCAAGTCCAGTCACGGCGCAGGCGGTCAAAAAATCGCTGCTTGCGTTTATTCCGGCGCGCGTGATTCTGGGGGAGATTAATCGCTCCGATCAGTTCACCCGGCGCATGCTCGCGGGGCTCTCGGCGAGGTTGCATCACGTGATCGCCGATATGGAGGCGTTTTGCCTTCAATCGTCGACCCAGCGGGTGATCGGCGTACTATTGAGCGAGACACAGGATCAACCGGGCGCTGGTGTGCGCCGCACGGTACACCTGCCGGCGAACAAAAACCTGATCGCGTCACGACTCAATCTGACCCCCGAGACCTTCTCGCGCGCCTTGCACGAACTGGCCGAGGAAGGATTGATCAAGTCGACCGGTAAGGAGATCACGATCCTGGACCTCGATCGACTCAAACGATTCGGCCAGATGGTTTAAGTCGCAACGCGACGACCGCCGGCCCCGGCGCGCCCCAACGGTTGTCGCCGCGCCAAGATCAGTGGCTCGTGCCCTCCGACAGCCGTGTTTTGTTCCAGACGTTGTATTTACCCACCGGGCGCTTCATCGGTAGCCGTTTGACCTCTTCCAACGTTTTGGCGTCGTAGATCACCAGCGCGCCGTCGTGTTCCCAGATCGATACCAGCGCGTATTTGCCATAGCGGTCGAATTCGACGTGGGTCGACGTCTTGCCGGGCTCCGGGCGGAGCACCTTGACCACTTCCAGCGTACGTTTGTCGATCACCAGCATCGCGTCTTTTTCCGGACCCGAGAACACGTCGGCCCAGGCGTAGGGCGTTTCCTCGTGACTGCGCAGGAAGAATCCAGGCCCCAGCGTCGGGATGGTTTTAACCGTCTTCCAGGTCTTGAGGTCGATCACCGTGATCTGGTTATCCTTGAGGTTCGGGCTGGCCATCACGCGCTTGCCGTCGTAGTCAAAAGTGATGCCGGAGCCGAGGTGTGGCATTCCGGTCAGTTCGAGATCGGCCAGTTTGCGCCGGCCTGGCAGGAACACAACCTGACCTTTCGGGCTGCTGCGCGAGGCGCCCAGCAGGTAGGTGTAGCTCTGGTCAAAGAAGAAATCGTCCAGGTAGTCCTCCAGTTCGGTCTTGCGGATCGGGAGCGGACCGGGTGCTTCAATCGCTTCCTTGTACTGGTGGTCGTGCACCAGGCCGGTGTAGACCGGGCCGCCTTTTTCCTTGTCATAGACGATTTCCCAGACTTCGGGAATGTCCTTGAGCGCGGCGATGAAGCTGCCGCGGGGGCGGGCGTCGTAGACCGCGGAGACCCGCGAGCCCTTGCCATTCTTGTCCTGCACCGGGATGACCTTGACTAACGAGAGGTCGTCGGCGTCTAGCGCGACCAGCGCGTTGGGCAGGTAGTTCGCGACCATCACGACCTTGCCGTCGGATGAAACGGCGAGATTGCGGGTGTTGATGCCGGCGCGGATTTCGGCCACGACCTTGAGGTTCAACAGGTCGTATTTGGTGATCCAGCCGTCGCGCGAGGCCCAGTAGACGTAGTGACCATCGGGGGTGAATTTCGGTCCGCCATGGAGCGAATGGCGGGTTTCGAAGCGGTGAAAGGGTTCCATCTTGTCCCCGTCGAGCACGGTGATGTGGTTATCGCCGTGTTCGACCACCAGCGTGACATTGAGCGGATCGGCCTCAAACACCGGCTTGAGCGGCAGTCGCAGATTCTCCTTGTGCACGATATGCGACCTACGAATGTCGGCCTCGTCCCACTTCGGCGGATGGGTCGGCGGGGTGTAGATCCACTCGGCGAGCGCCTTCATTTCGGCCTCGCTCAGTTTATCCTTGAAGCCCGGCATCTGGGTGGCGGGCAGGCCGTCGGCGATCGCGGCGTAGGCGGCGTCTTTCTTCAGCCGGTGCAGATTGTCGGGGAGCAATACCGGACCCCAGCCGCCGAGGCGCTCGGGGCCGTGGCAGGCGGCGCAATATTGGAGGTAATTGTCCTTGACGTCGCCGGGCGAGGGGGTCGCGGCGAGGGCCGGTGTGACCAGGCTGGCGAGGAGGAGCGGTAGCAGAGTTGTTCTCATGGGGAATGTCTCAAGGTAGGCCGATCGGCGGCGTAGTGCGCGTTTGCCGGGTTGGTCGCGCGAGGGGGCTTTCCATCAGGCGATGGGGTTCGTCGCGCTGTGCGGCATTGGGCGCGGCGAGACCGATTTCTCTGTCGTCGAGGTAGCAGGCGGGGTCCTCGGCCCAGGGGTCACCGGTCAGCTGCATCGCGCGCACCCGGGTATTGCCGTTGCAGATGTCGAGGTAGGCGCAGGCACCGCAGCGTCCGCCGACCGGGCGGGGATGTTGCTTGAGCCCGGCGAGGATCGGGTCGGACAGATCGGTCCAGATCGTGCTGAACGGGCGCTCCCGTACATTGCCGAGGGTGTAGTGCCACCACATGGTGTCGGGGTGGACGTTGCCAAGGTTATCGATGTTGGCGATGTTGACCCCGGAACTGTTGCCGCCCCATTGCGTGAGTTTCTGGCGCAGATGTGCGACGCGCTCGGGAAAGCGGCGTTCGGCCCAGTGCAGCAGGTACACCCCGTCGGCATCGTTGTTCCCGGTTACGAATTCGCGCGGGTCGCCATCGCGTTCATGTTTGAGCGCGGTTTCGAACAGGAGATCGAGTGCCCAGCGGGTGGTGTTGAGGAACACATCGCTCTTGCGATTGCGGTTGCCGCGGCCGGCGTAGTTGAGGTGCGAGAAATAGAACTTCTCGACACCTTCGCTTTCCATCAGTTCCAGCAACTGCGGCAGCTCGGCCGCGTTGTCCTGGGTCATCGTAAAGCGTAATCCTACCTTGATCCCATGCGCGCGGCATAGGCGCAGGCCGCGCAGCGAGGCGTCGAACGCACCGGCCTGGTGGCGGAAGCGGTCGTGGGTTTCGCGGATGCCGTCGATGCTGATACCGACGTAGTCGTAGCCGACCGCCGCGATCTCGGCAATGTTGCTGGCGTCGATCAGAGTGCCGTTGGTCGACAGCCCGACATAAAAACCCTTCGCCTTGGCGCGTTGCGAAATCGCGAAAATGTCCGGCCGCAGCAGCGGCTCGCCACCCGACAGAATCAGCACCGGGACGCCGAACGTCTTCAGGTCGGCCATCACCGAATAGATCTCGTCGGTCGCCAACTCGCCGGGAAAGTCATGATCGGCCGAGATCGAGTAGCAGTGTTTGCAGGCGAGATTGCAGCGCCGCACCAGGTTCCAGATCACCACCGGGCCGCCTGCTGCGGACGCCCCTGGACGCGGTGTCCTGCGTTGCAAGAGGCCCGAAATCGGGTCATGTAGGCCGGCTACACTCCCCGATTTCGGGCCTCTCGCGCCTTGTTCACCACGCCCAGGATCGCCCTCGCGACGATCGGGGATATTGTCACAGGCTCTGAGCGGGGTTGGATGAACCAGCTCGCGCAGGTATTGGGAAATACGGAACATGGGGGTTGATCTCCTCAGTCGGTGAGCCGAAGTCCGGTTTTTTTCAGGATTCGGGTGCTGAACAGGACGTCATGGGCACGAAGCCTGGACCCAAGTAGGCGCGCGATTTCGTCGACCTGCGCGGTGACCGCGTCACGGGTCCGGCCGTGGACCATCGCAAATAGGTTGTAGGGCCACAGCGGCAATGCGCGCGGGCGTTCGTAGCAGTGACTGACGTAGGGCAGGGCACCGATCAGCGCACCCGCGGCGGCGATGTCGGCGTCTTCGACGTCCCACACGCTCATGCCATTGCCGCGGTAGCCGAGCGCGTAGTGATTCGGCACGGCGCCGATGCGGCGGATGACGCCGTGCTCAAGCATCCGCCGCAGACGGCGTTGCACCTCGGCGGGTTCGAGTCCCAGGGCGGTGGCAACTCGTGCGTAAGGTTCGGGCACCAGCGGCAGGCCACTCTGGGTCGCGCGGATCAGCGCACGATCGATCGAGTCGGGCAGCGCGGGAATTGATTGGGTCGCGGCGTCGGTGGCCGCGTTCGGTGCCGATACCGCTGTAGCACCGAGCGGATCCGGGTCACGCGAACTCACGCCTCGAACCTCAAGCCGACGAAGAACTCCCGCAACTTCGGAAAATCGTAGACCTTGAGTCCGGTCTGCGTCTCGATGGCCGCAAGCACTTCGCCGATACGCCCAGGTGACTCGGTGCCGACGACGAACCACATATTCAATTGATGTTCCCGCGCGTAGTTGTGGGCAACTTCCGGATAGGCGTTGACCTGCGCGGCAACTGCTTCGAAGCGTTCCGCTGGGACTTGCAATGCGCACAGACTAAAGGCACCGCCGATGCGATCGGCGTTGTACATCGGGCCGAAGCGCGACAGTACGCCCCGGTCGAGCAGCGTCGCGAGCCGCTCGATCAGAGTCGCTTCTCCGAGCTCGAGCGCGGCGCCGGCGACTTCGAACGGCCGATCGCACAGCGGGAAGCCACCCTGCAAGGCGTTGATGATCGCGCGGTCGGTCGCGTCGAGCGCGATCGGTTCAGAAGCTTGCGTCCGCGACATAACGCGCCCCCCGCTGTTTGAAGCGACGGGTGCTGAACAGCACCTGATGCGGGATTTCTGCCAGTCCGGCCGCCTCGATCATGGCCTGGAGGTGTTGCAACACGCTGACGCGGTCGCGGCCGTGAATCATCGTGAACAGATTGTACGGCCACAGCGGAAGGCGTCGCGGGCGGCGGTAGCACAGGCTGACGCAGTCGTACTCGCCGAGCCGGGCGCCGATCGCGCCGACGGTCTCGTCCGCCACGTTCCAAACCACCATGGCGTTGGCACGGTAGCCAAGCTCGTGGTGGCGGACCACGACGCCCAGGCGTTTGATCTGCCCTTCGTCCTTGAGGCGTTGGATGCGCGCGATGACCTCGGCTTCGGTCAGGCCGAGTTGCGTCGCGATCGCTGCATAGGGACGCGGGACCAGCGGCAGACCGGCTTGAATGGCGGCGATGAGTGCGGTGTCGGGCATCGTGAGCGTATGGGTCATGGGTTAGGGGGTTCGGCTACTCAGCAGTCCCAGAGCCGAAAACCGAGGTCGATATGGAAACTCTCCTCCATCGGCAGGTCCAGGACTTGCAGGCCGGTGGTGGCGCGGATCTCCTCCAGCACCGCGGTGACGCGTTCGCGGGTCGGCGCGGTGACGACAAACCACAAATTGAACCCGTGTTCGCGTTCGTAGTTGTGGTTGACCTCGGGATACTGGCTGACCAGATTCGCGACCGCTTCCAGGCGCCCCTCCGGCACCGGCATCGCGGCCAGCGTGCTCGCGCCGACGCGGTGGGTTTGAAACACCGGTCCGACGCGACTGACCATGCCGCGCGCGTGCAGCGATTGCAGGGTGGCGAGGACGGTCGCCTCGCTCACGCCGAGCTTGGCGGCAAGCGCGGCGTAAGGCTCCGGGGTCAGCGGGAAGTCGTGCTGAAAGTCATTCAGCAGGCGGCGTTCGAGATCACTCAACGCGGCTACGTCGCCGGCGGAAGGGAGTTCGGGCATCGGGGCGGATCGGTAGGTCATCGTTCGCGCCTCTGTTAGAGCCCGATCCGGTGGGCGCGCGGGGTGAAAAAGATCCCACTTGGTTTTGCGGCCGGGAGCGAGGTGATCTTCTTGAAGGTCGCGGTGTCGTAGACGTCGACGCGGTCTTCGTCGCGCACCGAGAGCCAGAGCTGTTCGCCGCGCGGGGTAAACTCCATGTGCATCACGCCCTTGCCGGGTTTGAAGGTGTGCACCACGGTGAGGGTTTCAGTGTCGATCACCTGAATCGTGTCATTGTCGGGGTGGGCGAAGTTGGACCAGACCTGACGCCCGTCCGGGCGTGCCATCACAAATACCGGTTGACTGTGCATCTCGATCTGCTTGACCTCTTGCCAGGACTTGCGATCCACGACCAGCACGCGGTGGTGGCCGACCGCCGGTAGGAATACCAGGTCGCCGACCGAGGCCCAGCCTTCGAGGTGCGGCATCTTGTACACCGGCAAGGCTTCGGTGCCGCGACCGTAGCGATCGAGGATCCGGCGCGGACCTTTTTCCGGCGCCCACAGGTCGAGCAAGGTCAGGCCGTCCTCGCCATACAGGCCGGCAATGTAATAGCGACCGTCCGTAGTCACCAGCGCGTCGTAGGGTTGCTGGCCTATGTCCTTATATTTCGTGATTTTCGGGTTGGCCGGGTCGGCCAGGTCGACGAGGTGGATCTCATTGCCGTCGTACAGGCTGTAGGCGAAACGCCGCCCGGTCGTATCCTCGACGCCGACGACCTTGGAGCGTTGGGTGCCGTCGCCATAGGTGGCGGGCAGGTCGGCGACCTCGTTCAGCGTGTCGGCGTCAAAGATCTTGACCCCGCCGGGCTCATAGTTACCGACGGCGATCAGTTGCCCGTCCTGCGAGATCGCACCGCCGATCGAGTTGCCGGACTGTGCCACGCGTTTCACCAACTTGCCGCATAACAGGTCGACCTTGGACAGGCCGCCGTCGCGGCCGAAGACGAAGGCATAGCGTTCGTCACGCGAGAACACGGCGGCGGCGTGCGACAGATCGCCGAGTCCGGTCACGCGAAACAGTTGGGTGTGCGTGCTCGATTCCACGACTTGCACGCTGCCGCTGGCGCGCTCAACGATGATGCCGAGATCGCCGGTGCCGCGCAGTTGACATTCGTTGGCCGGACTGGAAGTGGCGGCGAGCAGCGCCGCGACGGTGAACAGGTTTCGCAGCAGGTGTTTCATTGATCAGGTCCTTGGCGCATCAATTGAATCAAGAAGTCGACTTCGATCTCGTTGAGCAGGGCCTTCCACGGCGGCATCGGTTTGCCGGGAATGCCTTCTAGGATCACGGTGCGGAGGTAGAAGTCGGGCTTGTCTTTGAGATTCTCCGGCAACAACGGCGTACCCAGTCCGCCGCGCATGGTCAGGCCATGGCAGGAGCCGCAGTCCTGAACGAAAAAATTGCGCAGTTCCTGCTCGCGCGCTGCGGTCAGGTCGGCCCAGGCGCCGGTCGCGGTGCTCAGCAACGCCAGGCTTAACGCCAAAGGCGGTAGAACGGCGGCGAGTCGGTGGTGCCGCGCGGGGTTCGCGCGGGTCGGCGCGTGGGGCGCCGAGGCGAATGGGGCGACCGCGCGACGATCGGGAATTTTTTCACAGGCTCTCACTTTATGTCTCCCAAAGACGCCGTGAGGTGGCGGTTGCGGGCCGCAGCGGCGTCTACTTCAATTCTAGCCATGAACGTGCGCCCTGACCTGCGCGGGGTGAATCACGTCGCCGAATTCCACAGCGGGTGCGGCAGCGAGCTCGACCACCCGCCCGATCACGATCAGGGTCGGCGGCTCAAAGGTCGCGACCCAGGGGTCGTGCTCGATGCGTTCGAGCGTGGTGACGTGAATGCGTTGGTGCGGCGTGCTGGCGTTCTGCAGCAGTGCGATTGGGGTATCGGCGCTGCGTCCGGCGCGACGCAACCGGGCGGCGATCCGGTCGAGGTTACGCAAGCCCATGTAAACAACCACCGTGGTGGTCTCGTTGGCGAGCGCATGCCAGTCGAAATCGGGCAGTTGGTCGTCGTGCGCGTTGCCGGTGACAAAGGTCACGCTGTTGGCGAGCCCGCGGTGAGTCAGTGGAAAGCCGTACCCAGCCGTGGCCGCGGCAGTGGTGATGCCCGGAATGACTTCGACCTCGATCTGCCGTTGTTGCAGGTAGAGCATTTCCTCGCCGCCACGGCCGAACAGGAACGGGTCGCCGCCTTTCAGGCGGACCACCCGCGCATGCCGGCGCGCGAGGCGCAACAGCAACAGATTGATCTCGGGCTGGGTCAGATGGTGGTTGCCGCGCGCCTTGCCGGCGTACACGCGGACGCACCCCGGGGGCAGTAGGTCGAGGATCTCGGCCGAGACCAGGCGGTCGTACACCACCGCATCGGCGGTTTCGAGTCGCCGTACCGCCTTGAGGGTGAGGAGTTCCGGGTCGCCCGGTCCGGCGCCAATCAAGGTGACCTTGCCCATCTGTTAGCCTCCAACTTCTGTGGTGTGAGTCCGCTACAACTGCCTTGGAAATGCCGCCGCAGGGGTTAGGTCGGCATTTCGAAGGAGGCTGGCGAGAAAGTCCGGCGGGGACCAGGCCCCGCCGGAAAGCCCCTATCGAAGGATCAATAGATGTCGTGCTGGGTGTTCTTGACGTTGAACTTGCCGGTTGGCGTGATGATCCGGGGATCATCGATGACCGCCTTGAGCTTGCGCGTTTTGTCATCCATCACCACGATCGCTGACTTCTGCTCCTTGCCGTTCCAGATTGAGAACCAGACCTCGGAACCGTCCGCACTGTACTCCGGATGGACCACGCGTTTCG
>CAZUJU010000016.1:0-39766 GCA_964620675.1 uncultured Thiotrichales bacterium
TCCGGTAGCGCAGTTGGCGCAGGGTGAGGCCGAGTTTCTTGGCGGCCGCGGTGCGGTTCCAGCGGTTGGATTCCAGCGCGTCGACGATCGCGCGGCGTTCCTGTTCCGCCAGTGCGAGCGATTCGGGGGGTAGCGCGTCGGTGGTGGAGGTGGGCAGCACCAGGTCGTCGACATCGATCAGGCCACCGTCGCTCAGGGTCAGGCTGCGTTCGAGGATGTTCTCGAGTTCGCGCACATTGCCGGGAAACGGGTAGGCGGTGAGTTTGTCGAGCGCGGCGGGGGTCAGCCGGGTGGGGGCGAGCTGCCAGCGTGCGGCGATCTCGGCGAGGAAGTGCGCGGTGAGGTCAGCGATGTCGGCGATCCGTCCGCGCAACGGTGGCACCGCGATCTCGATTACGTTGAGGCGGTAGAACAGGTCCTGCCGAAACCGGCCGGCGGCGACCTCGGCGGCGAGTTGTTTGTGCGAGGCGCTCAGCACGCGGACATCGACCGGTTGCTCCTGTTGTTCACCGATCGGGCGAATGGCGCGCTCCTGGATCGCGCGCAACAGCTTGACCTGCATGTTCAGCGGCAGATCGGCGACCTCGTCGAGGAACAGGGTGCCGCCGTGCGCGGCGCGAAACAGGCCGTCGTGGTCGCGACTGGCGCCGGTAAAGCTTCCTTTGCGATGGCCGAAGAATTCGCTTTCCATCAGTTCCGAGGGAATCGCACCGCAGTTGACCGCGACGAACGGGCGTTCGGCGCGCGGGCCGAGGCGATGGATCTGGCGTGCGACGAGTTCCTTGCCGGTGCCGGATTCGCCGTGGATGTAGACCGGGGCCTGGCTGCGCGCGACCTTGCGGATGGTCTCGCGCAGGTGCTGCATTTCGAGCGAGTTGCCGAGCAGCGGTTCGTCGAGGGCCTTGGACTCGCGCGCGGGGGTGGCCAGTTTGAGCGCGGTCTGGATCAGGTCGCGCAGGCTTTCGAGGTTGACCGGTTTGGAGACGAAATCGAAGGCGCCGGCCTTGAGCGCCTGGATCGCGGTTTCCATGTTGCCGTGCGCGGTGATGACGGCGACCGGGAGGCCGGGGTGTTGGCGCTGGATGTGTTCGACGATCTCGAGCCCGTTGCCGTCGGGCAGGCGCATATCGCTCAGGCACAGGTCGAAGGTCCCGTGATCGAGCAGGCGCTTGGCCGCGGCCACGTTTTCGGCGCAGGTGGCCTGGAGGCCCATGCGCGCCAGCGTGATCTCCAGCAGTTCCCGAATGTCGGGTTCGTCGTCAATGACGAGTACGTTCCTGATGCTCATGACAATTTAACTTCAGATTTCCTGATCCCTTCCTGCTTCTGGAGCCGATATCCGGAATGGGTGGTGGCATCATACATGTAGGTTGGGCTTCCTTCGTCAGCCCAACCTACGAAATGGGTGCCCATGCCAACGAGCGCGGGATCAGGAAGTCTGAACTTTCATGGCGAGGGCGCCGCTCCGGGCCAACCCGGAGCGGCACGCCCGCGGAATTGGGTTCTTTCACGCTGAGTTTGAATCAACGCGCGGCAGGGTGAGGCGAAAGCAGCTCTCGCCCGTGCTCGTCGGCCGGTATTCGAGCCGGCCGCCGTTACTTTCGCTCAGTTCCCGCGCGACGTACAGACCAAGCCCGGTGCCGCGTTCGGCGGTGGTGAAGAACGGCTCGAACAGGCGTTCCTCCAATTCTCCGGGCACACCGGGGCCGTTGTCCACGATGTCGAGCGCGACGTGGCGGGGATCGGTCACGTTGGCGGCCTCGATCCGCAGCTGCGGGGTGCCGCTCATGCGGGCGTGGCGTTCGGCGTTGCTGACCAGATTCCACAGGACCTGGTGCAGTTGTGCGGAATCGAAGACGACCGACGGGGTCTCCGCGGGGAGCTTGATCCGGAGCTGGTGGGGGTCGAGGTGGCGAACCTGGCGGTATTCATCGACGAAGGCGTGGAGCCAGGCGCTGAGCGCAATCGGTTCGGGGCGGGGCAGGCGGCGTTGGGTCAGGTCGAGGATGTTCTGGATCAACCCGTTCATGCGCCCGGCGTTGTTCTGGATGATCCGCGCCAGGCGGGCGTCGGCGGGTTGCAACTCGGTCGATTCGAGCAACAGTTGGGCGGCGTGGCTCATCGCGCCGAGGGGATTGCGGATTTCGTGCGCGATGCTGGCGGTGAGGCGGCCGAGCGCGGCGAGTTTGGCGTCGCGCAACTGCCGGGTGTGTTCGCGCAGGTCGTCGAGCAACACCAGGGTCGAGACCTGATCGGCGCTGCCGAGACGCACGAAGCGCGCGGCGTAGTCGGCGCCGATATTGACCGGGGTTGACTGCGACACCGCGGCGGCGGCGCCAAACCAGGTGCGCAGCTGTTGGTCGAGGTCCGGCGCGATCTTGCCGAGCGGTTCCGCGGCGCGCAGTTTGTCCTTGCCGAGCAGGCGCAGACTGGCCTGGTTGGCAAGGCGGATTTCACCGTCGTCGCCGACCACCAGCACCCCGGCGTGCATTCGCTCGATGATGTGGGCGTTGAGGGTGGCGAGGTCGCGCAGATCGCGCCCGCGCTGGGCCGCCAGCGCTTCGCTGGTCTGCGCCTTGCGTGCGAGTTGCCCGGCGAGGATGGCGACCGCGAAGTACAGAATTCCCTGGATACCGGCCGACGGAAAATCGGCCGCGGTATAGCGCCCGAGCCAGAGGCCCCAGGTGACCTCGCCCAGAATCGCGAGCGTGGCCACCGCGGCGTAGAACGGCGCGCGGATGCCGGGCAACAGCAGGCTGGCGCCGGCGATGCTCGGAATGACGAGCAGACCGAAATCCCGCCCGAGGCTGGTCGCACTGAAACTGAGCAGGGTGAACGCAAGGATGTCGACCGTCACCATTACGCTCACCAGCGGGCGGAAACTCGTCCCCTGCATGAAGGTGGGGAAGATCAGCGTCAGGTTGACGATGAGATAGGCCTGCGCGATGCGCAGAAACAGTTCGGCGCCGTCGCCGCTCACCGCGTCGAAGTAGGGCAGCGCCAGGATCAGGAACGATACGCCCAGGCGATAGAGCAGGAATAGCTTGAGTGAACGCCAGGAGTCGCGTTCGCTGCGATGTTTGCCGCGGCGGTGGTGCAGCATGGCGGGCAATCCGTTTTTCGGTAATCTGTCGGTGGGCGTTTTTCCCAATCTTATGCGCTAGACTACTCACACAGTGTGCACTGCGTCACGCGCCTGAAAGGGAGTTAGGCGCTAAAGCACTGAGCACCCGGTGACCGGGTCGCTCCAGCGGTCGCAACGATACCCGATCACCCCTCGTTCAGAGCAGTAACATTCACGCAACATGAACCTACACGAATACCAGGCCAAGGCGATGTTTCGCCGTTATGGGTTGCCGGTCCCGCCGGGGCAGGTGGTGGCGAACGCGCAGACGGTGGGGCCGGAGATTCCGCAGTGGGTGGCGACCGGCGGCTGCATCGTCAAGGCGCAGGTGCACGCGGGCGGGCGCGGCAAGGCCGGCGGGGTGCTCATCGCGCACGATGACGCGGCGTTGCAGGCGGCGTTCGACAAGCTGCTCGGCGGTCGCTTGCGCACCCATCAGTCCGGCGCCGAGGGCTTGCCGATCGATGTGGTGTATGTCGAACCGCTGACCGCAATCGCGCGCGAACTGTATCTCGGCATGCTGGTGGATCGCGCCCGCAAACGCGTGACGGTGATCGCCTCGGAGGCGGGCGGCATGTCGATCGAGGAAGTCGCGGCGGAAACGCCGGAAAAACTACACTCGGTCTGGATCGATCCGGCAGTTGGGGTGCTCGGCTATCACGCGCGCACCCTTGGGTTCCGGATGGGGTTGACGCCGGCGCAGGTGACGCAATTCGCGGCCTTGCTGCAAGGGCTCTACCGCTTGTTCATCGACAGCGACGCGAGCCTGGTCGAGGTCAATCCGCTGGTCGTGACGCAAGCCGGCGATCTGATCGCGCTCGACGCGAAGCTCAATCTCGACGACAACGCGCTGTATCGTCACGCCGATCTCGCCGCGCTGCGCGACGAACGGCAGGAGGACGGGCACGAGGTCGAGGCGCGCAAGCACGATCTCAACTACATCCGCCTCGATGGCGATATCGGCTGCATGGTCAACGGCGCCGGGCTGGCGATGGCGACGATGGACCTGATCAAGCTCGAAGGCGGTGAACCGGCGAACTTTCTCGATGTTGGCGGTGGCACGACCGCGGCGCGGGTCGCCGAGGCGTTCAAGTTGATTCTCTCGGATGGCAACGTCAAGGCGGTGCTGGTGAACATCTTCGGCGGCATCGTGCGCTGCGATCTGATCGCGGAGGGGATATTGCGGGCGATCGGTGAGGTAAACGTCACCATTCCGGTGGTGGTCCGGCTCGAAGGCACTCGCGCCGAGGAGGGGCGGCAGTTGCTCGCCGAATCGGGACTCGCGGTGATCGCCGCGGCCGGGTTGGCCGAGGCGGCAAAGAAGGTCGTCGCCGCGGCGCGTGGAGGGGTGGCATGAGCATTCTCGTCAATCGCGATACCCGGGTGATCTGTCAGGGCTTCACCGGTAAGCAAGGCACCTTCCACTCCGAACAGGCGATCGCCTACGGGACGCAAATGGTCGGCGGTGTGACCCCGGGCAAGGGTGGGCAGAGTCATCTCGGTCTACCCGTGTTCGATACGGTCGACGCCGCGGTGCGTGCGACCGGCGCCGACGCGACGATGATCTACGTCCCGGCGGGTTACGCGGCGGATGCGATCCTCGAAGCCGCCGACGCCGGGATCAAGGTGATCGTCTGCATCACCGAGGGGATTCCGGTGCTCGACATGCTGAAGGTCAAGGCGGCCCTGGCGTCTACCGATGCGGTGCTGATCGGGCCGAACTGCCCCGGCGTGATCACTCCGGGGGCATGCAAGATCGGGATCATGCCGGGTGTGATCCATCAACCGGGCAAGATCGGGATCGTTTCGCGCTCCGGCACCCTGACCTACGAGGCGGTGTTCCAGACCACCCGTGAGGGCTTGGGGCAGTCGACCTGCGTCGGGATCGGCGGCGATCCGATTCAGGGGCTCGATTTCGTCGATTGCCTTTCGCGCTTTCAGGTCGACCCGCAAACCGAGGCTATCGTGCTGGTCGGTGAGATCGGTGGCAGCGCCGAAGAGGCCGCCGCGGCGTATATCGCGACGCAGGTGACCAAGCCGGTAGTGGCTTACATCGCCGGGGTGACCGCGCCGCCGGGCAAGCGCATGGGGCATGCCGGGGCGATCATCTCGGGTGGTTCGGGCAAGGCTGAGGATAAGTACCGTGCGCTCGAACAGGCCGGGGTGCATACCGTGCGCTCGCCGGCCGAGATCGGACGCAAGGTGGCTGAGGTGCTGGGCACCCGATGACCGCGGCGTTGCGCATTGCACTCGCGCAGATCAACCTGCTGGTCGGGGACGTTGAAGGCAACTCGCAGAAGGTTGAGGCGTACGCCGCCCGGGCGCGCGATGAACTCGGCGCGCATCTGGTGGTGTTTCCGGAACTCACGCTGACCGGCTACCCGCCGGAAGACTTGCTGTTGCGGCCGAGTTTTCTGGAGTGCGTCGAGGCCTCGTTGTTTCGGCTTTCGCATCGGATCAAGGGGATCGATGTGGTGCTCGGGCTGCCGTGGCAGGAAGGGCACGATCTCTTCAATGCGGCCTTCGTGCTGCGCGATGGCAAACCGCTCACCCGTTATTTCAAGCAGATTCTGCCGAACTACAGTGTGTTCGACGAGAAGCGCTACTTTCGCCCCGGCGCCGCGCCGTGCGTATTCGATTGTCACGGGGTAGCGATCGGGGTGACGATCTGCGAGGACATCTGGCAACCCGAGCCGGCGCGTCAGGCGCGTGAAGCGGGCGCGGAGTTACTGGTGAACCTGAACGCCTCGCCCTACCACGTCGGCAAACTGGCCGAACGGGTGCGCGCGCTGCGCGACCGCTGCGCCGAGACCGCGCTGCCGATCGTTTATGTGAACAGCGTCGGCGGGCAGGACGAGCTGGTATTCGACGGCCAGTCGTTGGTGGTAACCGGGGCCGGTGAAACAGTGATGCAATGCCCGGCGTTCGCCGAGGAATTATATGTCGTCACGACGCCTTTCGTGGCCGCCCCCGATCCGCTCGATCTCGCGAGCGTGCCCGAGACGCCGTTGATCTATCAGGCGCTGGTGCTCGGGGTGCGCGACTACCTCGAAAAGAACGGGTTCAACGGCGCGTTGCTCGGCCTTTCCGGCGGGATCGACTCGGCGCTGACGCTGGCGATCGCGGTGGATGCGATCGGCGCCGAGCGGGTCGAGGCGGTGATGATGCCGTCGCGCTACACCGCGCAAATGAGCCTGGACGATGCCGCGGCCGAGGCCGAGGCGCTGGGCGTGAGCTACCGCGAGATCTCGATCGAACCGGTGTTTCAGCAGTTTATCGAGACCTTGGCACCGGTGTTCGCGGGTTTGCCGATGGACGTGACCGAAGAGAATATCCAGGCGCGCTGTCGCGGCGTGCTGCTGATGGCGCTGTCGAACAAGTCCGGCCGCTTGTTGCTGACGACGGGTAACAAGAGCGAAATGGCGGTGGGCTACGCGACTTTGTACGGCGACATGGCCGGTGGCTTCGCGCCGCTCAAGGACGTGATCAAGACCCGGGTTTTCGAACTGGCGCGCCATCGCAATTCGCTGAGTCCGGTCATTCCGGAGCGCGTGTTGACCCGCCCGCCCTCGGCTGAGCTGCGCGCGGATCAGAAAGATTCCGACAGTCTGCCGCCGTACGAAGTGCTGGATCCGATCCTGGAGCGCTTTATCGAACTCGACCAATCGATGCAGGAAATTCAGGCTGCCGGATTCGATATGGCGTTGATCAAGCGCGTTGCGACCCTGGTGCTGCGCAATGAATACAAACGCCGGCAGGCACCACCGGGGGTGCGGGTGACCCGCCGCGGGTTCGGCAAGGACCGGCGCTATCCGATTACGTCGGGCTACCAGAAATTCTTCAACCGCTGACGTTTCGGAGTATGCGAGCGTCGGCATCGTCATTGGGTATTGGGATACGTCATGAAAAAAGTCGAAGCCATCATTAAGCCATTCAAGCTGGACGAAGTACGCGAAGCGCTGACCGAGATCGGAATCACCGGACTGACGGCGACCGAGGTCAAGGGATTTGGGCGTCAGAAGGGGCACACCGAACTCTATCGCGGCGCCGAATACGTGGTGGACTTTCTGCCGAAGGTGAAGCTGGAGGTCGTCATCGACGACGACAGGGTCGACGGTTGTATCGAAGTGATTACCAAGGCGGCGCGAACCGGCAAGATCGGCGATGGCAAGATCTTCGTCTCGACGATCGAACAAGTGATCCGGATTCGGACCGGCGAGACCGGGTCGGACGCGGTTTGACCTGGTACGTCATTTCACCCGGATTTTCGGGTCAATCCGTTTCAGTTTGCTGAATCCTGAACTGACCATGGTTGCAACCTAGATTCCTCGGTTGACCGCTCGTTTGGCTACGCAACGTGCTGTATACGCGAAAAAACCGTGGTGAATTCGGCTTCACCTTCCGGGTGTACGCGCTACGTGCCCGATTACTCCGGGCATCGTGCCCTTCGCCCTGCACCCCGAATACCGCACACTCGGGCACGTCCAACCGAGGATTCTAGGTTGCAAGGTTCATGCAACGAGGTCCCTGGATTGGTTGCAACAAGCAACCCGCCCATCCGTGGACACTGGGCCCCGGCAATCCCTGCCGGGGTGACGGTGGCAAGCGGCGCATGCGCTAACCAAAAACCCCGTCCGTCATTCCGGCAGGGAATGCCGGAACCCAGTGCACAAGGAGGTGCGATGAGGAATGCCGGAACCCAGTGCACAAGGAGGTGCGATGAGGAATGCCGGAACCCAGTGCACAAGGAAGTGCGATGAGGAATGCCGGAACCCAGCGCACAAGGTTATACATTCCCTGGTGCCGAAGCCCAGCACCCTGTTTCACCTCGATTTTCGAGCCAATCCGTAAAACCTCAACCGACCGCAATCGCAAGATGGCGTGAAACCGGATACCAGGTTTAAGCGAACTTTAACGGCGAGGATACCGCCCCGGACGACGAAAGCCGCTCCGGGCCGGTCAGGCGGGCGTCAAGGATCAGTTGCGTTTCACTTTCCTGGCCTGGTCGGGAAAGTTGAGTTCCAGCAGTTGCACGGTTTCGCGATACGCATCGGCCAGTTTGAGCCGGTCGTAGGTGTTGGCGAGCAGGACCAGCGCTTGCGGGATGACGTCGGCGCCGTCGTATTGCCCGATCAGACTGGTGAGGCGCTGTACCACGGCGACATCGGCGCGTTTGCGCGCATAGAATTGGGCGATCGAAAATTCATGCAGCGCCAGTTGATTGCGCAGGTAGATCATGCGCTGGCGCGCGTCGTCGGCGTAGCGGCTCTGCGGAAACCGTTGCAGCAGCAGCTTGAAGTCGATAAATGACTGGCGTAGCGGGGTCACGTCGACGTCCGAGAGGCGCTTGCCGGCAACCCGGTCGAGAAAGCTCGCGTTACGGTGAAAATTCGCCAGCCCCTTGATGTAGTAAGCGTAATCGACGTTGGCGTGCTGCGGCTGGAGCTTGATGAATTGATCCGCGGCGGCGATCGCAGCATCGGGTTCGTCGAGCTTGTAGTGGGCGAACGCGGTGTCGAGCTGGGCCTGCTGCGCGTAGGGTCCGAACGGGTAGCGCGACTCGAGTTTGCCATAGGTTTCGATCGCGGACTCGAAGTTGCCTTTGTCGAGGGCGCTCTTGCCGGCGGTGTAGAGCGATTCGGCGGTTTCGCGGGGATCAATATCCACTGCTGAACGCTTTTTCTTGCCGTCGCCAGCACAGGCGACCAGTGAGACGGCGAGGAGCAAAATTAGGATGCGCGCGTGCATGCGTGGTTTCGAGTCCGGTAATGAACACATTCAGGCCGTATAATAGCGCGATGCTTATCCATAGGTCTCTATTCGGGCGGCTGCGGGGCACGCTCGCGATGGCGTTGGGATGCCTTGCGGGTGGCCCATGCGTGTGAGCGACGGCGATCTGGCGCAACTCGAAGTGCCGCCGGAACAGGCGGGGCAGCGTCTCGATCAGGCGCTCGCGGCCTTGGTGCCGGCGTATTCGCGGGCGCGCTTGCAGCGTTGGATCAAGCAAGGCGCGATCACCGTCGACGGCGCGGTTCGCCGCTGCAAGGATAAACTGGCCGGCGGCGAGCTGGTTGAGCTGGATCTGCCCGAGGACGAGCGTCTCGACGATTTTACGCCGGAGCCGATCGCGCTCGAGGTGGTGCATGAGGACGCCGCGATTGTCGTGATCAACAAGCCGGCGGGGTTGGTGGTCCATCCGGCGGCGGGGAACTGGTCGGGTACCCTGCTCAACGGTCTGCTTTGGCGCTATCCGGAACTGTCCGCGGTGCCGCGCGCCGGAATCGTGCATCGGCTGGACAAGGACACCACCGGGTTGCTGGTGGTCGCGCGTACGCTGATGGCGCACAAGCGCCTGGTCGCGGCGCTGGAGGCGCGCACCGTGAGCCGCACCTATGCCGCACTGGTCGAGGGACAGATGGTGGCCGGCGGCACCGTGGTCGCACCCCTCGGGCGTCACCCGGGCGATCGCAAGCGCATGGCGGTGGTGCAGGGCGGCAAGGACGCGGTGACGCACTACCGCGTGGCGGCGCGTTACGCGGCGCATACCTTGCTCGAAGTCCAGCTTGAGACCGGCCGAACCCATCAGATCCGCGTGCACATGGCGCATGTGCGTCACCCGGTGGTGGGGGATCCGGTGTACCCCGGGCGCTTACGCTTGCCGAAACAGGCCGATGCAAAGCTGCTCGCGGCGCTGCAGGGCTTTCGCCGGCAAGCGCTGCACGCAACGCGATTGGCGTTTGAGCACCCGGAATCGCGCTGCGCGGTGAGCTGGGAGGTGGCTTTGCCCGAGGATTTCGCGCGTCTGCTACAGGCTTTGGAACCGCATCAAGTGTCATGAAACTGACTCAAAATCTGAATTTTCTGCGTCCGGAATGGCCGATCCCCCCGCACGTGCACGCCTATGTGACGACGCGGACCGGGGGGTTTTCGCGCGCCCCGTATCAGGGCTTCAATCTGGCTACCCACGTCGGCGACGACTTGGCCCGGGTCGAGCGTAACCGCGACCTGCTGCGACTGATGCTGGAGCTGCCTGACAATCCGGTGTGGCTGAGCCAGGTCCATGGCACCCGGGTGGTTGACGCCAGTCAGGTCCATTCCACGCCGGCGGAGGCTGACGCCGCGGTGACCGACCGTTCCGGGGTGGTGTGCGCGGTGTTGACGGCGGATTGTCTACCGGTTTTTTTCAGTACCCTCGACGGCGACAAGGTCGCGGTCGCGCACGCCGGTTGGCGCGGGCTGGCGAACGGTGTGCTGGAGGCCAGCTTGACCGCGCTGGGCACGCCGCCGGACGAGGTCATGGCGTGGCTCGGTCCCGCGATCGGGCCAAATGCGTTCGAGGTGGGGCAGGAGGTGGTGGATGAGTTCCTGCGGGGCGGGCGTGATGCCATCGGCTGTTTCGAGCCGGCGCACAGCGGCAAGTGGTTTGCCGATATCTACGCGCTCGCGCGTCTGCGGCTGATGAACGTTGGTTGCCGGCAAGTATTTGGCGGCGGGCTTTGCACTTATACCGATAGCAAGCGGTTCTACTCGCACCGGCGCGACGGCGGTACCACCGGACGCATGGCCAGCCTGATCTGGATGGATTGACGGGGGGTTCGATGCGCGTTCATTTCTTGCAACATGTTCCGTTTGAAGGACCCGGACGGATCGCGGACTGGGTGACCGAGCGCGGCCACAGCTCCGCGGTGACCCATCTCTACGCCGGTGAAACTCCGCCCGAACCCGATCAATTCGAGTTTCTGGTGGTGATGGGCGGACCGATGGGGGTGCACGACGAGGCCGAGTTCCCGTGGCTACGCGCGGAAAAGCGTGCGCTCGAAGCCGCGGTGGCGACTGGCAAACCGGTGCTTGGGGTGTGTCTGGGGGCACAGTTGCTCGCATCGGTGCTCGGCGCCGAGGTGCGGCGTAATCCGCAGCGCGAGATCGGGTGGTTTGAGATCGAGCGCTTGCCCACCGCGGCGCAATCGGTGTTCGGATGTCACCTGCCGGCGCGCGAATCGGTCTTTCACTGGCACGGCGACACCTTTGAGATTCCGTTGGGCGCGGTCCCGCTCTATCGTTCGCAGGCCTGCGAGAATCAGGCCTTTATCTGGCAGGAGCGGGTGCTGGCATTGCAGTTTCATATCGAAACCACGCCGCAAGGCGCCGCCGATCTGGTCGTGCATGCGCGTGCCGACCTGGTGCCGGGGCGGTTCGTGCAAGACGAGGCCGCGCTGCTGCGCGGCGACGCGCCGTATGACCGTATCGCGGCGATGCTGTACGCGGCGCTGGATCGCATGACCGGCCATCGCGATCCCGCCTGACCTGCCGGCCCACGCGGAAGGCTACTGCGGCAACGCTAACGGCGGTATGCTTAAGCTCGGCTCAATTAATGAGCGTAGCGGCAGAGAATTTGCGAGGCTTTGTTCATGAAAATCAGCCTGACCAGTCAGGAATACCGTTTGTTGCTCGACCTGCTATTTATGAGCGATTGGGTGATGCACGCCCATGACGTCGAGGACGGTCCGGAGACCGCGCCGCATCGGATGCTCGCTCAAAAGCTCTACTCCTACGCGGTCGAGGCCGGTTGCGCCAACCTCGTCGAAGCCGACAAGGTCAGCAACGAATATTTCCCCACCCGCGAGTTCGAGGAACACAGTCCGGCGCAAGTGCTGCTTGATCGCTACAACGAAGACACCTTTTGGGACGAGTTGATAGAGCGGTTGACGGAGCGCGATCTGGCCGATGAGAGCGAGGATGGCGAGCTGAATCACTCGCCGGAGGAGTATTTCCGGATCTCGGCGCCGATTCGCGAACTGTACGAGGAAGAGTTCGGGCGTAACGGCATCGAGCGCCTGCGCATCGTCGAGCCTTGAGAGCCTGTGAAAACATCCCCGATTGTCGCGAGGGCGACCGCAGCAGATCGGGGATGTTTTCGCAGGCCTGTGCCACCGCCCTCCGACGTGCTGCAACGCGAAAAGCGCTGGGAACTTGCGGGGAGGCCATGCTAAATTGGTGCCCTTTTTGGCGATGCGTCCGAGGCGTGATAAAAGTCCTTGCGTAACAGGCTTATGAAGAACGTGGCTGCGGCATCAGGCCCGCGCACGACGACGACTGCCGCGACCAGCACCCGCGCCGCGCGGCCACCGAGCCGCCGGTCACTGCCCGCTCCGTGTGGTGAACGTTTTCAGCCTTGCCCTTCCGATTACTTTTGCTTCACTCAAGGGGTGACTCCGTGGAACTGACCGGTGCCGAGATTTTTGTCCGTTGCTTGCAGGATGAGGGGGTCGATACGATCTTCGGCTATCCGGGAGGCGCGGTGCTGCACATTTACGACGCGCTGTATCGGCAGGATAAGGTCACCCACGTGCTGGTGCGGCACGAGCAAGGCGCGGTGCACGCGGCCGAGGGCTACGCCAAATGTAGCGACAGGCCGGGCGTGGTGCTCGTCACCTCTGGCCCCGGCGCGACCAATGCGGTAACCGGCATCGCCGATGCCTATATGGATTCGGTGCCACTGGTGGTCTTTACCGGACAGGTGCCGCGGGCGCTGATCGGCAACGATGCGTTCCAGGAGGTCGATACCATTGGCATCACGCGGCCCTGCGTCAAACACAACTTTCTGGTCAAAGACGTCAACGCGCTGGCGGAAACGATCAAGAAGGCGTTCTTCGTCGCCACGACCGGCCGCCCCGGACCGGTCGTGGTCGATATTCCGAAGGATGTGACCGCCGAACGCGCGGAGTATCACTACCCGGATAAGGTCGAGATGCGTTCCTATAAGCCGACCAGCGCGGGACACTCGGGACAGATCCGGCGCGCCGTGGACCTGATTCTCGCCGCCTCGCAACCGATGATCTACAGTGGTGGCGGGGTGATACTCGGGCGCGGCGCCGGGGCGTTGTACGAGTTCACCAAGGAACTCGGCTATCCGATCACCAACACCCTGATGGGCCTCGGCGGCTTTCCGGCCAGCGATTCGCAGTTCGTTGGCATGCTGGGTATGCACGGCACCTACGAAGCCAACCTCGGCATGCATAATGCTGACCTCGTGATCGCGGTGGGCGCGCGGTTTGATGACCGCGTCACCGGCAACGTTGCCAAGTTCTGTCCCCGGGCAAAGATTGTCCACATCGATGTCGATCCGTCGTCGATCTCCAAAAACGTCAAGGTCGATGTGCCGATCGTCGGTCAGGTCGAGCCGGTGTTGCGGGCGCTGACCGCCGAAATCCGCCTGCGCGGTGGGGTGAAAAACACCGCCGCGCTCGGCCAATGGTGGCATCAGATCAATGAGTGGCGGGCGATGGACTGCCTGAAATACGATCGCACCAGCGCCAAGATCAAGCCGCAGTACGTCGTTCAGAAACTGTACGAGATCACCGGCGGTGACGCTTACGTGACCTCCGACGTCGGCCAGCATCAGATGTGGGCGGCGCAGTTCTATCGCTTCGACAAACCCAACCGTTGGATCAACTCCGGCGGCCTCGGCACGATGGGTTTCGGTTTGCCCGCGGCGATGGGGGTGCAGGCGGCCATACCCGATGCGACCGTGGCGTGCGTGACCGGCGAATCCAGCATCCAGATGTGTATCCAGGAGTTGGGCACCTGTCGCCAGTACGGCTTTCCGATCAAGGTGGTCAACCTGAATAACGGCTTCATGGGCATGGTGCGGCAATGGCAGGAGTTCTTCTACCAGGGGCGCTATGCGATGTCGTACATGGAGTCGCTGCCGGATTTCGTCAAGCTTGCGGAGGCTTACGGGCATGTCGGGATGCGCATCGAGCGTCCAGGTGACGTCGAAGGCGCGCTGCGCGAGGCGTTTGCGATGAAGGATCGGCTGGTGTTCATGGATTTCATCACCGATCCCGCCGAAAACGTGTATCCGATGGTGCCCGCCGGCGCCGGCCAAAACGAGATGATCCTGGTTTAAAGGGGGCGCTGTGAATCGACATATCATTTCCATCCTGATGGAGAACGAATCCGGCGCACTGTCGCGGGTGGCGGGTTTGTTTTCGGCGCGCGGCTACAACATCGAGTCGCTGTCGGTCGCGCCGACCGACGATCCGACGTTGTCGCGACTGACCTTGGTGACCTCCGGCAGCGATGAGATCATTGAGCAGATCACCAAGCAGCTCAATAAGCTGGTCGATGTGGTCAAGCTGATGGACCTCACCGAACACCGCCATTTGGAACGCGAATACATGTTGGTCAAGGTGCAGTCCGATGGCGGACGCCATGAGCATATCAAGCATCTTTCGGATATCTTTCGCGCCCGGATCATCGATGTGACCACGCGCGCCTATACCCTTGAATTGACAGGAACCCGGCATAAGCTCGATGCCTTTCTGGAGGCGCTCCAACCGATCAATATCATCGAGGTGGTCCGCTCGGGCGCGATGGGGATCGCGCTCGGCGATACTGCCTTGCGCGGTTGACGCCGCTTCTTCAATCACCTTTAGACGACCAGCCTGGAACCCACGCTCATGATCAATGTTTTCTACGATAAGGACGCTGACCTCAGCATCATCCGCAACAAGCAAGTGACTATCGTCGGCTATGGCTCGCAAGGCCACGCGCACGCCAATAACCTGAAGGACTCCGGGGTCGCGGTCACGGTTGCCCTGCGTCCGGGTTCGGCTTCCTCGGTCAAGGCGACGAATGCCGGTTTGACCGTCAAGCCGGTTGACGAGGCGGTCAGGAGCGCCGACGTCGTGATGATCCTCGCCCCCGACGAACATCAGGCCGCGCTCTATCGGCAGGTGATCGAACCCAATCTGAAAAAGGGCGCGGCGTTGGCTTTCGCGCATGGTTTCAATATTCATTTCGAACAGATTGTTCCGCGCGCCGACCTCGACGTGATCATGATCGCGCCGAAAGGCCCCGGACACCTGGTGCGTTCGACCTACACCCAGGGCGGCGGCGTACCGTCGCTGATCGCGGTGTTTCAGGATTCCAGCGGCAGCGCCAAGGAACTCGCGCTGTCATATGCGTCGGCCAATGGCGGCGGGCGTGCGGGGATCATCGAAACCAACTTCCGCGAGGAATGCGAAACCGACCTGTTCGGCGAGCAGGCAGTGCTCTGCGGCGGCGTCACGTCCCTGATCCAGGCCGGATTCGAGACCTTGGTCGAAGCCGGATACGCGCCGGAAATGGCCTATTTCGAATGTCTCCACGAGGTGAAATTGATCGTGGATCTGATCTACGAGGGCGGCATCGCGAACATGCGCTATTCGATCTCCAACACCGCAGAATACGGTGACCTGACCCGCGGTCCGCGCGTCGTCAACGCCGAGACCAAGGCCGAGATGAAGAGGATTCTCAACGAGATCCAGACCGGTGCGTTCGCCAAGGAATTCATCCTCGAGAATCAGTCGGGTGGGGCGAACTTCCGTGCCATGCGCCGGCTCGGGCGCGAACATCAGATCGAGCAGGTCGGCGAACGCCTGCGCGGTATGATGTCGTGGATCGGAGCAAATAAGATCGTCGACAAGTCGAAAAATTGAGTCGTCGGTTGCCCGGCCGCCTGCCGTTCCCTGCGGCAGGCGGCCGCTTGCGGTAGCGCGATACGCCCTTAGCGGCGTAATACCGCCCGCCTGCGTTTTTATTGCGGGCGCGGGTTTTTGATGGCTGCGACGCCGGCATTGACCTGGCCAAAGCCCAAGCACCGTTTATCTCTCCCAAACTGGAGCATTATGCAGGACTCCGAACCCCGTAAACCGGCGGATGAAGCCTCGGCCGCACCGGAGGAGGTGCGTCGTCCGCGTGGCATTTATTTGCTGCCCAATCTGTTTACTACCGCAGCGCTGTTCAGTGGTTTCTACGCCATTATTGCGGCCCAAACCGGGCGGTTTCAGGCGGCGGCGGTGGCGGTGTTCATCGCGATGATCCTGGACGCGGTGGATGGTCGCGTTGCGCGCATGACCAACACGCAAAGCGCATTCGGTGCGCAATACGACAGCCTGGCCGATCTGGTTTCGTTCGGGCTGGCGCCGGCGTTGGTCATGTATCAGTGGTCCTTGTTCAACCTCAACGATGTCGGTTGGGGGTGGGCCAAGCTCGGTTGGTTGGCGGCGTTTTTCTACACCGCGGCTGCGGCAATGCGCCTGGCGCGCTTCAATGTCATGCTGGGAACGGCCGACAAGCGCTATTTTCTGGGTTTGCCGAGCCCTACCGCCGCCGCGTTGATGATCGGTTTGGTGTGGATGGGAACGGATCTGGACATCAGCGGTGAAACCTTGATGGTGCCAGCGTTCATTGTGACCGTCGCGGCCGGGGCATTGATGGTGAGCAACGTCCTGTTTCCTAGTTTCAAGGAAGTGGATTACAAGCGCCGCGTGCCGTTTTTCGGCGTGTTGGTGATGGTGCTGGTGGTCATGCTGCTGGCATTCGACCCGCCGAAGACGTTATTTTTTGGCTTCCTCGCCTATACCCTGTCTGGTCCGGTAATCTTTCTGTTGCGGTTGCGTAAGCGTAAACACCGGCGCGACAGCCCCAAGCCCTGACGCGGCGCTACTCGATGCCTGAGCGGTCGCGTGGGTCGCGCTCCACGGTTTGCAACGTCGCGATGCGCCGATCGTAATCGGTCGCCGCGATCGTTGCGAGCGAGCCGTGACAGAGAAATTCAACGGTTAGTCTTTCGTACGGCGCGAGATAGCCGTCGGCATCGTGATCGATACCATGTACGATTTGCGTTCCGCCTAGGTTGCCGCAGGCACTTGCCAATAGTGGATGGGTCGCCTCAACGACCGTCAACGGTTGCGGTAACTGATCAATGCTGTGTTCGTCCGGTTGCTGGCATGCCGAGACGACGCAGGCCATCGCTGCGGTCAAGACCAAACGTACGCTTTCGTGCATCATGCGGTGTAACGAGGGCGGGTCATCGCGGGGGAAAGGACCTGACTTTGGAGATTTAAGCGCATACACTTTTGTTACACATATTAACAAAATTGCACGATAAACATACCCGCTATTATCGCCGCCGCTGAGCGACGATCACCGCGCGCCGAGGAGCTGGATAGCCTTCTATCGTTCTTGCGCGACAGGTGGGGTCGAGGAAATCGACCAATGACTCTACCTTTGACCATTCTGTGCTGCGTTGTTCCGTCAACATGGTGGATGCGACGTCGACACACCGAATCGCTTTGTAGCCGCAACGGTGCAGCCAGGATTCGAGTGCCGACACGCTAGGGATAAACCAAACGTTGCGCATTTTCGCGTAACGCTCATGGGGTAGCAATACCCTGTCCCGCTCCCCTTCGATGACGAGTGTTTCGAGGACCAGCTCGCCGCCGGGCCGCAGGCGCTCGTGCAGCTGCTGCAGGTGCTCGAGCGGTGAACGTCTATGGTACATCACACCCATTGAAAAAACTGTGTCGAAGTTATTGATTCTAGGGTCGAGAGACTCCAGTGTCAGCGGCAGCACGCAGGCCGCTACCGGGCCGGCCAGCTGAGCGATCGCGGCGTACTGCATGACATAGAGAAGCGTCGGGTCGACCCCGATGACCTGCGCCGCGCCCGCGCCCAGCATCCGCAGCGCGTAATAGCCGTTGCCGCAGCCGACATCGAGTACCCAGCGGCCGTGTAACGGCTGAATATGCGGCGACAACCGCGCCCATTTGAGATCTGAACGCCACTCACTGTCGATGGTTGTGCCGAATACCTGGAACGGCCCCTTGCGCCAAGGCATCAGGGCGCGCAACGCCGAACGCAATGCGATTCTTTGCGTGTCCGTCAGTTCGTCAGCCGCGCCGATCTCAATTGAATCGCGGTCCAGATCGAGGTGCCGCGCGGAGGTCGCGGGTAGGGCGGCGAGTGCGGCTTGCCACTCGCTCAGGTGACCGTGACGTCCCGGCGCTAATGCCGCTTTTAGCTGGTCGCTCAAAACCGCGAGCGTGGCGGCGCCGTAGCGAGCCATGAGCCGGTCGTTCTGGCCGCCGTCGAGTTTCATTTGATCGCGACCAGACCGACGAAGTTCAGGCATTGAAACCAGACCTGGGTCGCGCTAAACCCGCAGTGCCGCAAGCGCGCAGTGTGCTCGTCAAGGGTGTCTGGCTGGAGCACGGCTTCCAACGCCGCTCGCTTCTGGCTGATTTCGAGGTCGCTGTAACCGTTGGCTTTTTTGAAGCCATGATGCAGTTCGGTCATCAGATTCTGGTGCGCATCGTCGGTAAAGCGAACCTTCTCCGCGAGCACCAAGGCGTCGCCCGGCGAAAGTGCGGCGTGAATCCGCTGCAGCAGCGGCAGACGTTGTGGCGGCGGTACGAATTGCAGGGTGTAGTTGAGCACGATCAGCGACGCCGGCTCGAAGGTGACCTCCAAAATATCGCCGAGGCCAACCTCTACCGGAGTGGTGCCGGCGTCGGCGGTGATATTGCGCACACTCTGCTCGACCATCGCTGGCGCATTGTCGATGGCGATGATGCGGCTGCCTGGGTGGGCACCTTGGCGCAACATCAGCGTCGATGCGCCGAGCGAGCACCCGAGATCATAAATGCGGCTGCCATCGCGCGAGAACCGTTGGGCGAAAACGGTGAGCATACCAAGCACGGTCTGGTAGCCGGGTACCGAGCGATTGATCATGTCGGCGAACACTTGGGTTACCGCTTCGTCGAACGCAAACCGTCCGATCGACGCACGGGGTTCAGCGTAGATTTGGTCCGGTTGTTCGCGCGAAATGGGCATGCTCGGTGCTCGACTCGGATAGGGAGACCGCTAGTCTATCGAAATCCGGGAGGTGCGGGGCGACTCCGCGCGAGCTTGGGGGCGTCGGTCGGCTATGGCACTATCACGCCCTTGGCAACTCCGAAGCAGGGGCGGTGGCATGAAGAAATCGGGTTACGGGGTCTGGGGTGTGGTCCTCGTTCTGGGTCTGCTCGGGGCGCAGTATTTGGTCGAACAATGGGAGCAACGCACGGTTGGTTCGCCGAAAAGCGGCGGCGAAGGCGACGGCGCGGAGGTGCTAAGGCAAGCGTTCGCGCAAGAGCGGTCAAAACTTTGGATGGAGGTGGCGGGGCAGGTCGCCAAGACGCTACCGGACGATAACAAGGGCAGTCGGCACCAACGCTTCCTGCTGCAAGTGCCGGGGAATGAGACGGTGCTCGTCGCGCACAATATCGATCTGGCCGATTACGTGCCGTTACGCAAGGGCGACCCGATTCGCATCCGGGGACGCTATGAATGGAACGAGAAGGGTGGGGTGCTGCATTGGACCCACCACGATCCGCGTGGGCACATCGAAGGGGGCTGGATCCGCCACGCGGGGACCACCTACCGCTGAAAGCCTGTGAAAATATCCCGCAATCTACTGCGGACGCCCCTGAACGCGGTGTCCTGCGTTGCAAGAGACCCGAAATCGGGTCATGTAGGCCGGCTACACGCCCCGATTTCGGGCCTCTTGCGCCTTGTTCACCACGCCCAGGGGCGCCCTCGCGACAATCGGGGATTTTTTCCCAGGCTCTGAGCCAAAACCCGTCTAACGGTCTGACCGATCGGTTAGGCCGGTAGACCGTCCTGGGCGCTAAAGCAGTACCTTGCCCTGCGCGATTTCATCTTCGGAGGCCGGGCGTACACTGACGACCAGGGCCGAAAGATTCAGGTTCTTGCCGCTCAGCGGATGATTGAGGTCGACGGTTACGACGTTTTCGTCGACGTCGACGACCCGCGCATATCGTAATCCGTCACCGGTCGGCAGCTCGTACTCCATTCCGACCTCGAATTCCTCGACTTCGAAAAACAGTGCCTTTTCGAGCGACTGGCGCGCATTGTGGTCCGGCTCGCCGAACGCATCGCGGGCCGGTATCACGGCAGTGATTTTGTCACCCGGAACGTGATTTTCCAATGCATGCTCGATGCCCGTCGGCAGCTGACCGCGGCCGTGCAGGTAGGTCAACAGGCCGCGCCCGTTGGTCGAGTCAAGCACGATTTCCGGCTCGTCCTCGTCGCGAATCGTGTAGTCGACGGTGACGACCTGATCCCGCTCTACCTTGAAACGCGGTCGCGGAAGCTCGGGTTCGCGCTCGATGGGGGTCTTTTTGTTGCGATCGAAAAACATTGGTGTAACCACTCGTGAAACGGCTTTGACGCGGTATCCTAAACAAATCGTCCCCAAATTGTCATGAACTCGGTCAAACCCTGCGAAGTTCGTTGGCGGGTGCTTCGCGCAGCGCAACGATCTCTCCTCGGAGGGTGAGCAGATTGCGGGCAATCAGCCACGTGCGCGCCTCCTCGGCATCACCGGTGAACCAAGCTGCGGCCGACCCGAGCCGAAAGGTGTAGCCCCAGGCGTCCATGTCGCGCATGCAGGCGTCGCTATCGTAACCGGGCAGGTGTTCGGCGAGGAGAATCTGGAGGTAGCAAACGGCGTCTTCTTCCGCGAAATCGCCACCGGCGTCGGTGTGCAAGCCGATCCGCCGTGCCGCGGGCATGCAGATGGCATGGCAGGCCTCATGCAACAGCGAGTGTAATGGCGTGTCGGGCCGGACAAAGACCAGGGAACCAATCAGCCCGGCCTCGGGTTCACCCCAGTAAGTCCCTGGAATTGCTTGGTCTTCGTTCACCCGGTGCGCATCAAGCCCGAAGCGCTCGCACAGCGCTGGAATCGCATGCCAGGCGATATCCGCAACGATTTTCATTTGCCCTTCAGAATGCTATTTTCGACAGCGGCATTCTATTCGGCTCGGGCTTTCCATGGGACGATTCACAAGCGATGTTTCGCCGCGGTCGATGCCGCAGCGCCGGCAAGGTCGTTGTCCGCCGGAATGCTCGTGGAAAGTGCGCATGCGCGCTCGCCTTTCCCCGTTTAGGGTGTATTCGCCGTAAGGTCGGTGCCGCAGTCTGGCCCGATCGAAAATAATGACTATCCAAAGGAGACTTGCTTGTGAAACCGCTCACGCTCGCGTTAACCCTTGCGGTGCTTAGCGCACACTCATCGCTCGTTGCCGCCGCCGGTGACCCAGTTCAAGGCCGCGACAAGGCCAGTAATTGTATGGGATGCCACGGTGTTGCGAGTTATTTCAATACCTATCCGACCTACCGCGTCCCGCGTCTCGGCGGGCAGCATCCCGAGTATCTGGTTGCCGCGTTGCAGGGCTATCGCTCCGGCGATCGGCAACACAGCACGATGCAGGCGCAGGCGGCCTCACTGAGTGATCAGGACATGGCTGATCTGGCTGCTTTTTACGCCGGTTTTGGCGGCAAATAGACCCGCGACGCGTTTTCTACCAGAGGTCGATGATGATGAAACCAACTTTCAAGTATTTGGCGATAGTTGCGCTCTCAGGCTGCTGTGGCTTGGGGACTGCGAGCGTACACGCTGCGGGTGACGCGGCGCGCGGCAAGGACAAGTCGCAGACCTGCCAGTCGTGTCACGGGGTGGATGGCAATTCGCCAACCGCGCAGTTCCCGTCCTTGGCGGGGCAGTACCAGGACTATCTGGTCCATACGCTTAAGGCGTACCAGTCCGGTGAACGCAAGAACGCGATCATGGCGGGTATGGTGGCGGGCCTTTCGAGTGAGGATATCGAAGATCTGGCGGCGTTCTATGCGGCGCAAAAGGGGCTCTACGACACGGCAGAGTCGCGCTTTCGCTGAAGCGGTCGCGGTGGCGATAGGCGCCCGCCGCCGCGCAGCCTTCGCGTCTGTGGTGAAAATCTAACGGCTTCTGCGCGAGTGTCGCACTTTTGCTATAGTCATACGCATTGCACTTGCTTCGCGTTGTGATGCCCATGAGCGTTTTTCGTTCTGCGTTTACTGTCGTGCTGGTCGTTGCAAGCGTAAACCTGTGTCATGCCGAGATGGGTGGATGGGCGACGATCAACTACGATCCGTCCTACCTCATGGCGGACCACGATGCGACGGCGGGCTTTCACTCGCGCTTTGCGTTCGGCGGGCGGGTCGCGCCGGCTCCATTGGGCGACCTGTCGCATCAATCTGAAGGTCTCACGGTTGAGCGGCTGGGATGGTTTACCCAGTGGCATCCGTGGCGCGGCGGACTCCACCTGAGCGGTGGGTTGCTCTACCAGGATCTGCCGTCCCAGCGTATGGACGCCGAGCGTCTCTCGGTGGACCGCTTGCCTTTTTCCAGCGATTCGCTACTTGAGCATGGGATGGATGGGCTGACGTCCTACCTCGGGCTCGGCTGGTCGACGCAAAACCGGCCCGAGCGGCGCCTCGGTATGCGGGTCGAATTGGGGCTGTTATCAAACGACGCCAATCAATGGCAAGGTGGACCCGGCGAATCCGTGGCGGGTCGCTTGAGTATCGGCAAGGCGCTCGGGGAGCTTGACGGCCTATATTTCAGCCCGGTGTTTGCGCTCGGAATCTCCTATGCGTTTTAAGCCGCTGGGCATCTCGCCGGTCGCGCGGGACGTTATCATTTGACCCTGTCGCGGGACGGGGATGACCATCCATACCGGCCGCCCCGCGCGCGGGTGGCCGACCAGACTCCAGGATTCGACATTGCGGGTCTCGTTTGGCCGCGCCGGTTGCCCGTCGCGGCGGGTGGCGGCTGGATCGCGCGTGGGTTCGCACTGCAGCACCGCGCGCCGTTCAAGTGGACCCTGCTGGTGGTCGGGTACTTCGTCGTTTCGCTTGGCGTCGCGGCGCTTCCAGGTGTCGGTATATTTCTCTACCCGCTGCTCACGCCGGTTTGGCTCGCGGGGCTGATGCACGCCTGTGCGATGTTGAGCGCGGGGCAACCGTTTGCGCTGACGATGCTGTTTTCCGGTTTACGCCAGCGCCCGGCAAGTCTGTTGCTGGCCGGCGCGCTTTATCTACTGGGGAGTGCCTTGAGTACCGGGCTGGCGTTGGTGGTGTATGTCGCGCTCACAGGGGGTGTGGATCCCGCGGCGCTCCGCGAACTGTTCGATGCTAGGAGCATGCCGCTCGCGTTGTTCGCGCTGTTGGTGCCGATGCTCATGGCCGGGCTGGGCATGCTGCTGCTGGCCATGGCATTCTGGTTCGTCCCGGTGCTCCTGATGCGGCATCCCATCGGTGTACTCGCGGCGATTCGCCTCAGCTTCAGCGCGTGCGCGGCAAACCTCGGGGCATTTGTGCTTTGGGGGCTGGTCGCGCTCGTGGCGGTGGTGGCGGGGTTGCTTGCGCTAGGCGTCGGACTCTTGCTCGTGGTTCCGCCGCTGATGGCGTCGATCTACGTGGCGTATCGCGAAATCCTTGCTGCGTAACGCGCGGCAGCGAACCGGATGGTGGGCGGACACTTGGGCTGTCGCCGTCGCCGCGCGCGCTTGCAAACCTTGGACTTTTTCGGTCATCCGCATCGATCGCCGTCAAAACGTCGCAGTGGCGGGTTCGTGGCGTTGGGTGTGGTGTTGAAACTGCCACGCGGTGAGAATTTCCGGCTCGTGCGCACGCCACAGGCGTTGGTGCAGCCAGCCAATGCTGTCGGGATCGGCGAGCAGGCGGAATTTTTCGCGCGGGCTTAGGCCCTCGGGTCCGTCGGTATAGGCCCTTTCGCGCAGGGCGACGAGTTCGGCTTTAGTCTCCGGCGGATAGTGTTTGTCTTTGGGCAGCAGGGATAGGTGCAGCGCATTGACCACCGGGTCGATCACGGCTTTGGCGAACCCGGTCGCAGACTGTTGGCGCAAGGCGTCTTCGTTGGCGAGGATGTGGTCGAGATCGCGCAGCAGCGGATCGCGCTGGGTCTCGGCCGGAATGCGAAACAGTCGCAGTTTGTGCGCAAGAAGTCCCAGGCTACGCTTGCTGGTGATGACGGAAACCGCAGGGGCAAACACCAGGGCGACGATGATCGGTGAGGTCCAGAGCAGGAAATCCGGGTCGAGATAGTAGATGTAGGCAGCCCACAGGAGCGCCAAAAGCAAGCCGAAACCATGATGAACCAAGGCATCGCGCCAGCGTGTCTGCACGTCTTCGCGCGTTTGGGTGCCCCAACGCACGTCGCGTCCGAGCAGGGTCATCATCACATAGCGGCTGTGAAACAACATCCGAACCGGCGCTAGCAACGCCGAGAGCAGCGCCTCGAAGAACACGCTAACGCTCAGTCCGAGCACTCCGCCGTAGTAACGTGCATGTAAGCGCCGAATCGCAATGTATACGATGCCGAGTATTTTAGGCAGGAACAGCAGCGTTGCCGTCGCAACCAGTAGCCCGATCACCCACTCTGGAAACCAGGCCGCGGGCCAACTTGGAAACAGCGTGAAGCGTTCCGGGAAGTACTCCGGCGGGGTGCGAACGCGCAGCGCGACTTCCGCGGTGCTGACGCCGAGGAGCGTGAGCCAGAGCAGTGCCGATCCGTAAGCCATCATGCCGTACAGGAACATGATGCGGTGGGTGGTCTTGATGCCCCAGCCGCTGATCAGGCGCAGGTGTTGCAGGTTTCCCTGCGACCAGCGCCGGTCGCGTTTGAGCTCGTCGAGTAAGGTCGGTGGCGATTCCTCGTAACTGCCTTCGAGATCGAACGCGAGCCAAACCTCCCAGCCGGCGCGGCGAATGTATGCCGCTTCGACAAAATCGTGGCTGAGAATTTCGCCGCCCATCGGGGCCTTGCCGGGCAGGCGTTCGAGGTTGCAATGTTCGATGAAGGGCGCCAGACGGATGATCGCGTTGTGGCCCCAGTAGTAACCGTCGCCCATCTGCCAGAAGTTTAGCCCTGCAGCGAACAGCGGCCCGTAAACGTGGTTGCCGAACTGTTGCGAACGGGCGTAGAGCGACTCCCGATTGACCGTTTGCGGCGCGGTTTGCAGGATGCCGATCTGGCGCCGCTTTTCCATGATCCGCACCATCTTGACCAGGCTTGTGCCGGTCATGATGCTGTCGGCATCGAACACGATCATGTAACGGTACTGACTGCCCCAGCGGCGGCAGAAGTCCGCGATGTTGCCGGTCTTGCGCTTGATTCGGGTCCGACGCAGACGGTAGTGGATGCGTTTGAAATCACCGCTCTCGCGGCACCAGCGTGCCCAGGCATGTTCTTCCTCGACCCAGTTGTCCGGATCGTTGGAATCGCTCAGAACGAAGAAGTCGAAATGCTCGATATGACCCGTTTCGCGCAGTGAGTTGTAGGTGGCGCGCAGTCCCGCGAACACCCGTGCGGCGTCTTCGTTGCAGATCGGAATGACGATGGCGGTTCGGGCGAGTGGGATAGTTGCCTCATCACCGCTTTCCTGCAGTACCGAGGTGATTGAGAACCGGCGTCCAAGTCCCGGGAAAAGCGTCACGAAGAAGCCCGCCATCGCGGTCCAGAATCCGAGCGATATCCAGCCGAACAGAATCGCGAACAACACCGCGATGATGAACTCAAGCGGCGTCTCGCCGTGGTTCGGCAAGGTCTTGAGTAGATAGCGGGTCGCGATCCAGGTCTGCAATGCGGCCACACCAAACAGCGCGACTCGGCGTAGCAACGAATCGCGCTGCCAGTGATCGAACCGGCTGCTCATCAGTTAGATCGGTGCGTGATTCAGATCGATTCGATCGTCGAGACGGGGCGTTGCCCGGCTTGTTCGCGACGGCGCGGCGGCGCCATCAGGGTGCGATTGATCGGCGGGTAGCCCCAAGCCCGATTCTGGAAATCCGCGAGCTCGAGATCGTCCACCGCGCCGTCGCGGGTGAACCACGCGTGGATGATGGCTGCCGGATTGAGTTCGCGGTGACCGACTAAGCGCTCGTTCAACTTGGCGAAGGCGGCATCGAGGATTTGCGCTTCGGTCGCGTCGTCCGCGAGTGTGCCATTCAGTTCTTGAATGACGGCGTGACTCGCTTCAGAGCAGCACCCAAGCATCGCAAGGTACTGCTCGACGCGTTTTCGTGCCAACTCGAGATGGAGCGATTTCGTATGCGTCATGGAATTCTCCCGTTTGTTACGACGAATAATAGTGTTGGACGCGCAGTATTATTTTTCAAGTGGCGGTGGTTCCAGCAGGTAGGTCCAGGTTTCGCTGAGCGTGGTGCCCTGCGACTTCAGAAATGCGCGCAACTCGACGGGTTTGTCCTTCTCCGTATTCAGTGCGAACGATAGCCGCCAGCCCTGTGTGACCTTGTTCCAGGTGAGGTGTTTCTCAATCAGTTCACCGCCGGCTCCAATCGTGATATCGGGCTCGATCTTTGCATCGGGGCCCAGACGCTTGAGCTGGTCGCCGACGAAATCCACCAAGACTCGACGATTCTTGGGTTTGCCGGCGTCGTCGAAATCAAACCCGGTGCGGGTGGCGTGAACCAGCGCCTTGGGTTCGATCGCGGGCAGCTCGCTACTCCAGTCAATGCGGTATTCGACCCGGAGCGGTGTGCCGGGTTCCGGCGTGGTCTCCGGCACCCAGTAGGCGACGATGTTGTCGTTATACTCGCTGTTGGTCGGAATCTCGGTAAGTTTCACGTACCCCTTGCCCCAGTCGCCGACCGGCACTACCCACGCATTCGGGCGTTGCTCCATATGCGTTTCGAGGTCCTCGTAGCTGGCAAAGTCGCGATCGCGCTGGAACAAGCCAAAGCCCCGTGGATTCTCCAGCGAGAATGAAATCAGGCGTAGGCGTGCCTCGTTCGAAAGGGGGCGCCAGATACGTTCCCCGTTGCCGTTGATCAGGAACAGCCCATCCGAGTCGTGGACTTCGGGCCGCCACTCGCCGTGAGGCCGGCGCGTGTTTTCGCCGTAGTAGAACATGCTGGTGAGGGGGGCGATGCCGAGTTCCTTAACCTTCTCGCGCTGAAAGATCGCGGCCTTGACGTGGGTCGCGGTGGTTTTGCCGGGGTTAATGTTGAACTCATAGGCGCCGGTGACGCGCGGGCCATCGAGGAGTGCGTAAATGCGGGCTGATTTGCTTTGGGGCGTTGGCTGCTTCAGCCAGAATTCGCGGAAAATCGGAAATTCCTCGCCGCTCGGCAACCCGGTGTCCACTGCGAGGCCTCGTGCCGAGAGTCCGTACAGGGTGTCGCGGCTGACCGCGCGAAAATAGCTCGCGCCGGCAAAGGTGACGACTTCATCGAAATACTGTCGGCTCTTGATCGGGAAGTGGAGCCTGAATCCGGCATAGCCGAGGTCGGACGGGAGCTTGTCGCCGATGTTGTTCTTGCCATAATTGAATAACGTCGGGTCCAGGGTGAGTGCCCGAGTCTCTTTGCCGTCGACTAAATTAAGGTCCACGCCGTACTCGTATACGAATCCCGGGTGGAACAGCTGCGCTTCGAAATTGCTGCTCGTGCCGCGCCATAGCGACTTTTCGCGGATGAAGCGGATGTCGCGATGTTGATCGTAATTGAAATTGGGGCGACGGAGAAACTCTGGCACGGGCTTCGGCGCGTTATAGGGCTGGGCCGCCAGTGCCTTGGCTTTGGCCTCGACATCACTGAACTCGAACGCCACGGCGCTCTCGATCGAAACAGCCGTCAACGCGAGCGCTAGGGTTAGGGTGCGGGCGAATGCCATCGATCGGGCCATGTTCGACACACATGCGGTCGGCATGATCACTGGGGTTTCTCCTATTGGGGTCGTGACAACTTTTGACAGATACGAGAAGGGCTACGACGCGAGTAATCAAGCGCGTCGGTTTCGCCGAGCGTACGTTTGATCCGCATTAGCGTATCAGATTAAGGCTTGGACGCAATCGGCGCTGAGTTGCGGATGACGGCAGCGCAGTTTCCGGTAGTGGGCGTTCAGCCCTGGCTCGCCGCCCATTCTTCGGGGGTGTATGCACGTATCGTCAGCGCGTGGATCGCGCCGCTGGTGATTTGATCGCCGACCATCTTGTAGACCAGTTGGTGCCTCTTAACTGGGCCGAGTCCCGCGAATTCGGGGCTGACAACGACAGCCTCAAATTTGCTGCCGTCGCCGCTCACGGTCACTTGGCTCCCAGGCATGCCGGCGCTAATCATTTGTTCGATCTCTGAGGGCGACATTGTCTTTCTCCAGTCAGGTGTGAGGGCAACTCGTCGATGCGTTCGGCACATAAAGCCCCGCGCTTGGTTCGCGATGGCCGGAGCGGCGCAAACGCCGTGTTCGACGCTAAGCACCACACCGTTGCTGCAACGCGGTCAGCGGTGCGGTTCGCCTTGCGCGGCGAGAGTCTAGCTGTGAAGTCCAGGAATTCAAAGCAACTCCGTCCTTGCTCCGGGATGAAGTGGGGTGCGAGTTTCAGTCTGGAAGATCGGCCATGGCGCGTCGCAGCTCATCCCCGAGCACCTGTAATCGCCAACCGCGGCGGAGCGGTGAATTCTCCGGGTGTTTGACCAACCGCTCGATGTCCCGGCGTGATGCAAGCCGGCTCGGCGCGAGTTGAAGCGATTTGCCAAGCTGTTGAATGCGGTCCTGAATGGCACGGATCTGACGCTTTTCGTGATCGGTGAAGGGATTCACCTCAAGCGAGATCGGCCAGGTCGCGGTGGGGCTTGAGCGCGCCGTCTCGATGGCATTCAGCAGCGCGGAGAGGGTATCCGGGGGGAGGGTGCCCAGTTCGGGGTAAGCGGCGAGGTCGCTCGGCGCGCGGGGTGACTGCCGCGCCAGCGCGACAAGGGTCTCGTCGGCCAGGATCCATTTGCGCGGTCGATCCCGTTCGCGTGCTCGGTGCTCGCGCCAGACCGCGAGTTCGCGAATCACGGCGCGTTGCGCGCTGGTGGTGCCACGTTGCCCGCCGACTCGATGGAGCAGATCATCGGCGTTGCGCGCTGCGGTGATGCTTTGCTGGAGGGCGGCGGTGTCCTCGGCCAGCCAAGCGAGGCGGCCGCGTTGCGCGAGTTGCTCCGCGAGCAACTCGCGCAACGCCAATAGGTAACGCACGTCGTCTTCGGCGTAAGCGATTTGGGCTGGCGTCAGCGGACGTCGGCACCAGTCGGTGCGGGTTTCGCTCTTCGCGAGCTCGACCCCGAGCAGTTGTCTGACCAGCGCCGCGTAGCTGATCTGCTCGTCGTAACCGAGCAGCGAGGCGGCGATCTGGGTGTCGAACACGGGCTCCGGCACAGTGGCGTAGGTGCTCAACAAGGCCTCGTAGTCCTGGCCCGCGGAATGGATGACCTTTTCGCATTGAGCCGCGCGCAAGAGCGCGATCAGCGGTGCGGCATCCGGCAGCGACAGCGGGTCGAGACAAACCAGTTCGGTCGCGGTCGCGATCTGAATCAGGCACAAACGCGGAAAATACGTCCGCTCGCGGACGAATTCGGTGTCGATGGCGAGGTGCGGCGCGTGGATCAAGCGCTCCAGAAACTGCGGGTCGGAATCGAGGGTGGCGCGGGGTTTGGATGTCATGCGAGCGGCGTCCTGCTGCGCCGACGCGGGTTGCGTCGACCGTGGCGTCGGACTTTAACCGGCCACGGCGAGAGGCGCCACCCGTGCGACCGGGCGAGTGCGACGCCCGCGTCGGCGTCAACGGGAGGTTTCCAGACCTCTGGCAACGCTGCTCCGGGCTGGGTGGGCGGGCGCGCTGGTCGCGAAAGGCAGGCTCTCAGTGATGGGTCCACGGCGAGCCGTGTCCTCGCCATGAAAGTTAGACCATCGCGCCGTAGCCGATCGTTTCCGGATCGAAATGCGCAAGTTTGGTCAGCGCGGGTTGGTCGAGAATCTCCAGCCGATGGTTGGCGCAGCGCAGTAGGCCGTCCTGTTTCATCTGTTGCAGGATCCGGTTGACATGAATCGGGGTGACCCCGACCGCCTCGGCGATATCGTCCTGGGTGATCGGGATGTTCACGGCATTGTCTTCTATCGGTTCGGGTCGAAAACGCTGCATGATCTTGAGGCGGTGGAACAGTTCGAGCAGTAGGAACGCAATGCTTTCACGAGTGTCGCGGGCGCCGCTGCTGAGCAGGTATTCCTGGCAGATGCTCATCGAACGCGCGTTCATCATGACGAGTTGGGAGGCGATCGCCGGTTCCCGGCTCAGCAGTTCCATCACGCGATTGCGCGGGAAGGCGCACACCATGCAGTTGGTCAATGCCTGGGCGGAATATCCGACCGGACCCGCAATGTCGCCTTGAAAGCCGAGGAAATCGCCCGGCAGCGCGAAACGCAGAATCTGGTTGCGCCCCGACCGCGAGGATTTATAGATCTTCATCCAGCCAAGAAACAGGGTGTAGACGAATTCGGTGCGTTCGCCTTGCATGAACAAGTGTTCACGCGCCCGCAAAGCGCTCTGTGAGCGCCGATATTCCTGCGTCCAGTCCAGGCTTTCAGTGGGCACTTTGCTGAACAGGGCCATCGCGCGCACCGGGCATTCCGCGCAGCGGGTGTAAGGCGAGTCCTCCTGGTTCGGGGCTTGGTGTTCGAAAATCAAAGTGTTAGGCATGATGCTCGATTCTGGGTTCAGTCGCATTTCCGCGCCTGACGGGCGTATCAGTCACGCAGTCGCTGCCGATTGATACACCGTTGCGCGGGATGCCATAGCGACTGCGTCGAGGCCTATTTCAACGGTATCAATCCGTATTTCAACTAACATAGGTTAGTTTCTTCCGGCGTGCTCCGGCGTAGGTTTTTTAGGGGTGTTTTACCAACCACATCATCCCTGATCCAAGCGGAGGTTATCCGTGAGAGCACATTTTCCCCCGATGTTTGCCGCGGTAGTGCTTGCGTACATGCCCGCGGTGCATGCCGAAAAACATGCCGAAGGTTTGAATATCGGCCTTGCCTGCATGGGCTGCCATGGCACGGATGGCATGAGCGCAACCGCGATTCCCCCGATGATCAAGGGCTTGCCAGCGGATTATTTCGAATCCGCGTTGCTGGACTTTAAGAGCGGTAAGCGTCCGTCGACGATCATGGGGCGGATTGCCAAGGGTTTTAGCGACGCTGAGATCAAAGCCACCGCGCACTTCTTCGCCAGCTTGAAGTAATGGAGACCGCGATAATGAGTACGATTTCACGGCGGAGTTTTTTGAAACTTGGAGGGATGACGGCGAGCTTGGCGTGGCTTGGGTCAACGTCGGCAGCCAAGGGCGAGGCGAAAGGCGCGCGGGTGGTCGTGGTTGGCGGTGGGTTCGGTGGTGCGACTGCGGCCAAGTACCTCAAGTGGTTCGACGCCGGGCTTGACGTGACCTTAGTCGAACCGAAGACCGTGTTCGTCACTTGCCCGGCAAGTAACTGGGTGCTGGGGGGGTTGCGGCGGATGGACGAAATTACCCAGTCTTACACCGCGCTAAAGGATCGCTACGGCGTGCGCCTGGTACACGACTGGGCGGTGAGCATCGATCCGGAAGCGCGAACAGTAACGCTCAAGGGCGGCGAAAAACTGTCTTATGATCGCTTGATCGTATCACCCGGTATTGATTTCAAAACGGCGGCGATCGAAGGCTATGGCGCCGGAACCGAGGCCGTGATGCCGCACGCCTGGCAGGCTGGTGCGCAAACGGAGTTGCTGGAGCGTCAGATCAAGGCGATGGCCGACGGTGGTACCGTCATTGTTGCCGCGCCGCCCGATCCGTTCCGCTGTCCTCCCGGACCTCCGGAACGGGTCAGCATGATCGCGCACTACCTCAAGCGGCATAAGCCTAAGTCCAAGATTTTGCTGCTGGATGCGAAGGACGCGTTTTCGAAGCAGGGTCTGTTCGAGCAAGGTTGGGCACGAATTTATGGTTACAAAACCGACAATAGCCTGATCGAGTGGATACCGAAGGCCGCTGATGGCACGGTACTGGCGGTTGACCCCAAGGCGATGACCGTATCCGGCGAGTTCGATACTCACAAGGGCGACGTCATCAATCTGATTCCGCCGCAACAGGCCGGCAAGATCGCGCGTGACGCCGGGTTGGCCAATGAATCGGGCTGGTGCCCGGTCGACCCGCGGACTTGGGAGTCGACCTTGCATCGTTTCGTGCATGTCATCGGAGATGCGGCGATCCAAAGTCCCTTGCCGAAATCGGGTTATGCCGCCAACTCGGAGGGCAAGGTCTGCGCCGCGGCAATCGTTGCCTTGCTCAACGGCCGGGAACCCGTCGCCGAGCCACGCTGGATGAATACCTGCTACAGCCTGGTGTCGCCTGACTGGGGCATTTCGGTGGCGGGGGTCTACGCCTTGCAAGGCGGCAAGATCGTCAGCGTTGAAGGTTCGGGCGGCGTGAGCCCGATCGCCGACGAAAGTGGGCGTACGGCTGAAGCCGCCTACGCGCAGGCCTGGTACACGAACATTGCGCGCGACATCTTTGGGTAGCGTGTATCCCTAGCCCTTTGGCTATGTTCCGGTTCGCGGCGCGGCGTCTGCCGCGCCCGCTTTTTGATTAACGGCATCGAACGAGAGGCAACAACATGCACCGATTCACACCAGGTTTGCGCCTACCCAGCGTGGTGATTATCGTCTGGCTGATCTCGACCTTCACGTTGGTCGCGGCACCCAACGCCGGTGACTCGACGGTTACGGCGACGAGCGAGAAACGCTTTCAGCCCTCCAAGGCGCAACCATTCGCGCCCTCGAACGCATCGGTCGAGGGTGGGCGCAAACTCGTGCCCGAGGACTTCGAGGATCCCGCGGTCTGCGCCGGCTGTCATCCGGTCCAGTACCAGGGCTGGAAGGGATCAATGCACTCCAATTCGTTCAATGATCCGATCTTTCAGGCCGAATGGGCCTTGGCGGAGAAGGAATTGGGGCCGGAAATCAGCAAGTTCTGCGGTGGCTGCCATGCGCCAGCGGGCATGCTCACGGATACGATCAAGTTCGATCCCGAAGCGGGCGAGCACGGCGCTTTCACGGCGCCCGATATTGCGCGCAATGGCGTCTTTTGCGATGTCTGCCACACCATCTCGGGCAATAACCTGCTTGCGACGTCAGTGCTCGAACATGGGAATGGCTCTTATGTGTCATCGCCTGGGCGGATCAAGCGTGGGCCGCTCAAGGACGCCCAATCACCCTACCACGAGACCGAGTATTCCGAGCACCACACGAAGTCGGATTTCTGCGGGAACTGCCACAATATTTTCAACCCGCTCAACAACTTTCCGATTGAACGGACCTACGATGAGTGGAAATACTCCGTTTATGCGCAGCAGGGCGTGCAGTGCCAGGATTGCCACATGGTCCCGGTCGAAACCGCAATGCGGGTGGCGGATGAAATGAAGCCTGTCGCGCGCCTGGAGAACCACCAGCTTGGCGGCTTCGCCGGAATGGGCGCCGACAAGGAGCGGGACGTGGTCCACGGACACGGATTCGTCGGCGGTAACGCGGTTGTGACGGCGATGCTCAATGACGATGCGGCGGATGGCGGGCATGCCGCAATCGCGCGCGAACGCTTGGAGAATGTCGCGGAACTGGAACTGTTTTTGAAGCGCGTTAGCGGGCCGCTTCACGAGCTCAAGGTGAAAGTCACCAATCGCCGCGCCGGGCATGACCTGCCGACCAGTTTGACCCACATCCGCGAGCTGTGGCTCGATGTGACCATCTTGGACGACAAAGGCAACACGCTGCTGCGCTCAGGCGCGCTCGATGCGCACCAGGAAATCGATCCCGACGCGGTGATGTTCAAATCCTACGCGGTCGATAAAGCGGGCAAGCCTGCCGAGTTCATCTGGCATATAGAGCGTTTCGAGAATCGCACCACAATCCCGCCCAAAGGGCACCGTTACGGGCAGTATGCGTTCAACGTACCGGACACCAGCCCAACCGTTACCGTGATTGCGAAGCTCAACTACCGATCCTTCTCGCAACACTTCGCCGACCATCTGCTCGGAAAAGGCAAGCTCAAAGTGCCGACCATCGAGATGGAGCGCATGGAGCGACGTTTTGAAACCGGGAAGCTCCGCGTCACGCAACGCGAGTGAGGCTCGGGACCGCGTCGGGTTGAAAGAATCGTGTAAAAAACGACATCGTTCTCTCAGCTGCGCTTCTGGCCGCGCAACGCCGAAGCGCAGTTGGCCGATTTCGGCGATCGGCGGGGGGGATGTCAACTATTCCGGTTCGATTAGGGGGCGCTGTTTAGGCGCTTGGGCGGTGCGAAAACCTGTAAAACTGGTGTTGGCCCTAGTACATTAGGGTATTAGAATATAATTTATTGTACTATTCCCCCCGCGTGTTCATCAGCCGCGCCTGGAATCCGTCATGGCGACACCGAAACAGGTGCCTGCAGGCGCCTTAAAGGGGGTTTCCGCTTGCGATCAGTCGGGGCGTGCGAGCGGCCGGTCCGCGACTCGGCGAAACCGTGAAGTGATTGCTAAGTGATTGGTTTTTCCGATAATGGCTTTCCGTTCGGGTACATTTTTGCGCGGTTGCGGAGCAGTGCAAAAATGTATCAGACTGCAAAGAGAACAAATATTTGTGTTATCTTCGCAGTTAAGCGTGTCTTCTGAGAATACATCTTAGAAACGCGCGCAGAAACGGGTTGCTGCGTCGAACTTTATCAAAAGACTAATCAATCGCTTGCGTCGAACATGAGGTGATATCACGAGTGCGGTGACTATCCGGACTACGACATTGCCGCCATTGCTGGTGGCTCCCGGTCGGGTCGGTGTCGGGCGCTTTCGGCGGCGATGAGACGAGTTTGGTTGACGCGGCGGGCGAGGGCCAGATTCCGAGCCCGGCGGTCGCGCAAACGCGACATGGGTCAAGATGGCGTGCTCAGGTTTCGGCATAATTGCGACGCCGGCTGAGGATCGATTTGCACCGATCTTTTGCGAGGCGGGATGCGCTCCCGAGGCATTTGCGGTCATGGCGCGGGCAGCCGACGAATTCGGCTGGAGGGACGGAGTCGGTCGATAAGCGGTCGGGCCCACTAGACAAGGTTTTTGCGATGATGTCGTGCGCGTTGCGTAACGAACGTCCAGCTCACAATGATTTCTCAAGGGTTGATTATGAAGCGACGTGCATTGATCCAGTTTCTGATTCTCGGCGCCGGTCTGGTTACGCCGCTCATGCTCGCCGCCCAGGGTGAGATCATTGTGGTCGAGACCGGCAGTGCGGCGGATTTTGCGACGATCAGCGGAACCGTGGTGCCCTACAAAGAAGTAACCCTAACGGCGCAGGTGCCGGGTCGTGTCGAGGTTGTCTCTGGGCGTGAAGGCGATTCCTTCCGCCAGGGCGATCTGTTGGTCAAGATTAACGACGACGACCTTCAAGCCAAGCGCCGCGCGGCGGAGGCGCAGTTGGCCAACGCCTATTCGGCGTTACACAACGCGCAGGTTCAGTACGGGCGCGAGTTGGTTTCGCCGCGCAGCGAGAGTCCGTCGGCGATGCCCGGTTTTGGCATGCCGATCATGTTTGATCAGGTGTTCACCCGCAACATGTCGAGCTTCATGGGTCAGAGTGAGCCGGGGCTGGAGCGGCATGCGGAACTTTATTCGACCGCGACCGGTGTGAATCAAGCGCAAAGCTCGGTGATGCAGACCCAATCGGCGATACAGGAGCTGGACGCGAAGATCCGTGACGCAAGCGCTGTGGCGCCGTTCGAAGGCATCATTCTCAAGAAAATGGTTGAAGCGGGCGATACGGTTCAGCCGGGGCAGCCGTTGATGATTTTCGGTCACACCACTTACATGCGCGTGCAGGCGGAAGTGCCCGCGCGGCTCGTCGAAAATTTGAGCGTGGGCATGTTGGTGCCGGTGCGGCTCGATAACGGCGTTTCGACCAAGACGCGGGTCGCGCAGATTTACCCTATCGCCGACAGCAGCAAGCGTACTGTTACCGCGAAATTCGATCTGCCACAGGGGGTCAATACTGCGTCGGGCATGTACGCGGAGCTGCGCATTCCACTCAATCTTGGCGCCCAACCCAAGGTCGTGATTCCGAACTCCGCGCTGATTCAGGGGCGCAGTCTGCCCGCTGTGCTGGTGCTGGACGAGGCTGGGGGTTCTTATGTCAATCTGATTCGACTCGGGCAACCGGTTGATGATCTCAATATCGAAGTCCTTTCAGGGCTCAAACCGGGGCAGCGGATCGTGAACAATCCACCGTCGGGCGTTAGATCCGGTTGGGTGCCGAGTACGCCTGGCCCAGGCACGGGACGCTTCGGCCGCTAGCGATAGTCGTTTGCGGATTTTGGCGATCAGTCGCCCAGTCGAAAAGAAAAGAAGGTTCAGATGAGCACTGAGAACCACGTGGACCAGAACGGTCCGAACGATCTCGATCCTAATGCGCCCGGCTTGGCGGGCGCGATGACGCGCGGCTTCATTACCTCGCCGCTCACGCCGCTGTTGCTGGTTGGCTTCCTGTTTCTGGGCTTGTTCGGGCTGATTGTCACGCCGAGACAGGAAGATCCCCAGATCTCGGTCCCGATGGTGGATATCTTCGTCAGCTATCCGGGTGCGAGTGCCGAGCAGGTGACCAATCAGGTTGCCGTACCACTTGAGCAGTTAATGACCGAGATCAAGGGTGTCGATCACGTGTATTCGGCATCGATGCGCGATCAGGCCGTGGTCACCGTGCAGTTTGTCGTCGGCGAGCAGATGGAGCCTTCGCTGGTCAAGCTCTATGACAAACTTCAGTCGAACATGGATCGCATTCCACCGGGCGTGAGTCAACCGCTGGTGAAGCCCAAGGGGGTCGACGATGTACCGATTGTGACCTTGACGTTGTGGTCCGAGGAGGTCGACGACGCGACCCTGCGCTTGGTCGCCCTTGATGTCCTCAAACACATCAAGAGTATCGAAAACACGAGTCAGAGCTTCCTGGTCAGTGGGCGGGAAGAGCAGATGACGATCAGTATCTTCCCCGAAAAATTGTCGGGATTCGGTATCACGCTCGATCAAATCGCGCAAACCATTCAGGCGGCCAACGCCGAACAGAACGCTGGAAATGTCGAGGCCGGTGGACGGTTCGCGACTGTCTACACCGGCTCGTTCCTGCGCTCGGAGGATGAGTTGCGGCGCCTGATCGTCGGATTACGCGACGGGCGCGCGGTTTACTTGGGGGATGTCGCGGAGGTGCGTCGGGGTCCCGGCCCGGTCAAGCGCATGGTGAGTTATTACACCGGTGCCGCGTACGACGGCGATCTGGAAGCGCATGGCGCGCCCGCGGTGACGATTGCGATTGCGAAGAAGCATGGCAGTAATGGCGTGAGTGTCGCCAGCGATGTGTTGGCCATGGTCGATACCCTGAAAGGGCGCATCATTCCCGACAACGTACAGGTGAGTATTACTCGAAATTACGGTGAAAGCGCGCGCGATAAAGTCAATGAGTTGATATTCAAACTCTTTGTCGCAACCGCGGCGGTTGTGTTCCTGGTTTGGTTCTTCCTTGGTTGGCGTGCCGCGACCGTGGTGCTGATTGTTATTCCAATCGTGATCCTGTTTACGGTTTTCAGCGCGTTGGTTGTCGGCTTTACGATCGACAGAGTCAGTCTATTCGCGTTGATTTTCTCGATCGGTATTCTGGTCGATGATGCGATCGTGGTGGTTGAAAATGTCTATCGGCGTTGGTTGGAAAAAGGCGGCATCGATATCGCGACGACCATCGACGCGGTGGCGGAGGTGGGTAACCCGACCATTCTCGCAACGTTCACGGTCGTCGCGGCTTTGCTGCCGATGGCGGCGGTGCGCGGCATGATGGGGCCATACATGATGCCGATTCCGGTGCTCGGCAGCGTGGCGATGGTGTTTTCTCTGTTCGCCGCGTTCGTGTTTACGCCGTGGCTCGCGCTTAAGTTGCGCCCGACGATTGAAAATCTGCAGCGTGCGGAAGACAAGGAGCATCATCAGATAGAGATGCTCGGACGCTTTTACCGCGCGATTCTCATGCCTTTGATCAAGAATCGTACTTTGGGTTGGATGTTTCTCGGCGGCATGTTCTTGGTCTTTTTCGCGTGCCTGTCGTTGTTCTACTTCAAGGCGGTCAAGGTAAAAATGCTGCCGCTCGACAACAAGGCAGAGTTCAATATCGTAGTGAACTTCCCGGAAGGCACTGCATTGCCGGAGACGGCGAATCTGATTGGACAGATTGCCGAAGTTGTGCGCGGGATTGATGAGGTCACGGCGGTACAGACCTATGTCGGTACCGCCTCTCCTTTCAACTTCAATGGCTTGGTCCGGCATTACTATCTCCGGCGCGACTCTTGGCAAGGTGATCTTCAGGTTCAGCTTACGCACAAGACCGAGCGCAAGCGCTCAAGTCATCAGATCGCCGTTCAGGTTCGAGAGATGATCAAGCCGATGGCGCAGCGCGCCGGTGCCCGAATTCAGGTGGTTGAAATGCCGCCGGGACCGCCGGTGTTGCAATCGGTCGTGGCCGAGGTTTATGGGCCAGATGCCGAAACGCGGCGGCGGGTGGCTCTTGATTTACGTGAAATGTTCGAGAAGGCCGAGCACCTCGACGACGTCGACGACTTGATGCCGGAACCTTATGAGATTTGGCGGTTCGAGGTCGATCGAGAGAAATCGCAGCGGGTCGGGGTGAGTGTTGCCGACGTTAATCGCACTCTGAATATGGCGATGGGCGATTTTCAGGCTGGTGACGTTAAGTACAATTCGGTGCTCGATATCACCCGGATCGTAATTGAAGCCCCGGTTGCCGTGCGCAGTGATTTTGGTCGCTTGTTGCAGCTGCCGGTTCCCAGTCAGATGGGAACGACGGTGCCGCTGTCGGAGCTGGGTCGATTCGTAAGGGGCCTGCAGGATCCCGTGATTTTCCACAAGAATCTACGTCCGGTTGAGTTCGTGACTGCCGAGACCGTAGGCAGGCTGGCGGCGCCGATTTACGGCATGTTGGAGGTCGAAGCTCTTTTAAAGAGCTACACCGCGCCCGACGGTGTTCAGATCACCGGGACGATGATGGGGCCGCCGGCGACGTCTTATCAAAGCGGGTTTGAATGGGCCGGTGAGTGGATCGTCACCTACGAAACCTTCCGCGATATGGGGATTGCGTTTGGCGTGGCGCTGATTCTGATCTATATGTTGGTCGTGTGGGAGTTCGGTAACTTCACGCTACCCGCGATCGTCATGGCGCCAATTCCGCTGACGCTGGTGGGTATCATTCCTGGGCACTGGCTGTTGGATGCCGAGTTTACCGCGACATCGATGATCGGATTCATCGCGCTGGCGGGGATTATTGTGCGTAACTCGATCCTTCTGGTGGATTTCACGAAGCATAAAATCGCTCAAGGCATGGATGTTCTCGATGCGATCATCATGTCCTGTCAGGTTCGGACCCGCCCGATCGTGATTACGGCGTTCGCGCTGGTCGGCGGTTCCAGCGTCATTCTGTTCGATCCTATCTTCCAGGGTATGGCGGTTTCGCTGCTGTTCGGCGTGCTCGTTTCGACGGCGTTGACACTATTTATTATTCCGCTGGGTTGTTACAGCGCGCGTGAAGCCTTCGTTTGTCACGTCGATGACGAGGACGGTGGCCTTGGTCCAAACGGTGGGGGTTCCTCTGGGGGTGGCGGCAACGGTGTCGGAAGTCGAATCGCCGGGGTGATCGGTACGATCTTCAGTGTGGCGGGGCTTTACTTGATGCTGATCGTCAAGGGCCTTGCCAAAGCGATTCTGATGACGCTGATGAAGGGATTGGGATTTTTGGTCGAGAAGATCCAAGGCAAGCGCAACGGTGCCGGAAAGGCCGCCGCCGCTACCGCTGCCGTAGTCAATCCGAATGTAACAACACGCGTTGACCAGGTGGCGCGTGCCGATGCGTTAGCCAGTGGCGCCGTTTTGGGCGACCGGTCGGGATCCAGGGATTTGGTTGATACCGCCGCGACTGTTGATATCGATGCGGTTAAAGCCGCTGAAGAGGCAGCTGCTGAAAAGGTAGCCGCCGAGAAAGCCGCGGCCGAGAAGGCAGCCGCTGAGAAAGCAGCCGCCGAGAAAGC
>CAZUJU010000016.1:39866-51589 GCA_964620675.1 uncultured Thiotrichales bacterium
AGAAAGCAGCCGCCGAGAAAGCAGCGGCTGAGACGGCAGCGGCCGAGCAAGCAGCCGCCGAGAAAGCAGCGGCTGAGAAGGCAGCGGCCGAGCAAGCAGCGGCCGAGCAAGCAGCGGCTGAGCAAGCAGCGGCTGAGCAAGCAGCGGCTGAGAAGGCAGCCACCGAGAAGGCAGCCACCGAGAAGGCAGCGGCCGAGCAAGAAGCCGCTGAGAAGGCGGCAGATGAGAAAGCAGTCGCAACGGGCGCTCGTCCGGCGCACAAGAATGGAAAAATGGCTCCGCTAAAGCGAAATTCCGCGCAAACGCGCGATGGAAAGCTAGACTCTAGGGTTGCGGATCTTCAAGACGACGAGTCCGACGATGTCGGTTCGATCGGGGCGCCAGGTACTTTACCCGGCAAGCCCGTTAAACCGAAAGGTCGGCGCGGTATCCGACTCAAGGGTTTTGATAGCCATCCTGAAAAAAATTGATATCCGTCAAGTCGCACGGTTCGACGAGATGACAAAATTTATGAAATTAGAATATTCGAATATAAAAGAATATTCTCTGCGCCTAAGCCTTGCGTGTGGTGCGATGAATCGACGATGTATTGGGTTGTCAACGCTTATCGAGGCGTCTGCCTACGTGGAGTCGGCGGCGGCTGGCATCGCCGCAGTGAGCGCCCGCAGGCGCAATCAGGCACTGTTTACCAGCAGCGCGCGCTCCGGTATCGGTGTACCGTGCTCCGGTTTTGGATTGGCAGGTGTGCTCGATAGGAATGACCAATGGCGGTATCGGTCGTGAGTCGGGGTGTGGCCAACGCCAGGTGTGATCGCGCCGTTTCGACACTCATGGTTGTGTTCATTGCGGTCGCGGCAGCGGATGTCTACGCGCAGAATTGGCCCGTGAAGGGTGAGGGTCAATCGTTTCAAGGGACGTTTGTGCCAGAGGATTACTCACCCTATCAACCGTATATGGGCAGCGGAGGCCGTGGCGGTGCGGAGATTTCGCGGATGCCAAGCGCTTTGCCGCAATCGGTACCGCCAGGGACGTCCTTCGGGCCGGCAACTCCCTACGTCCCGTACATGCAATATTCGCCGTACGGATTCGGATCGACCGCGGTGCCGGCGACTGGTTTCGGGGCGTACCCGGGTCCGCACCTGTATCCGGGTTTCGGTGGGGTTTCGCCCTACGGCTCGATTTATAGTCCATTCGGAGTAATGCCCGCGCCGGGACTGACTCCGATGCTGCGATGAACGGACGCCCGGATAAAGTACGAATGACCAGTGCGCGTCTTTAAGTCTCCCGGACGCGCGCTGGGGTTTGAGCAGGGGGACGACGTCATTTAGGAGAGTGAGCTATGAAACTGAATAAACTCGTTGCGGTTGCTGCAATCGCGGGCGGATTGGCGCTTCCTTTGGGCAATGCTGGCGCATGGGGCGGGCCCGGTTGGGGTGGCCCTGGTTACGGACGCGGCGTCGGTGACGGCTGGGGTATGGGTGATATGCTCGGCGACATGTTCGGCGATGCCGACTTTGGCTTCAACATGAGCGGCAGTGGTCGCGGTCGCGGGTCGGGTTATGGTTCCGGCTACGGTCGCGGCTATGGACACCCTGCCTACTACGGCGGTTATTATCCCTACGGTGGCTACGGCTATCCCTACGGCGGTTACGGCTATCCTTATGCGCCTTACGGCGTAGCACCGGCAGCACCGGCAGCACCGGCTGCGCCTCAAGCGCCTGCCCAGGCACCCGCCGCGAAATAGTCGCGACTGTCGGGCGGCATAGCCGGGCCTGACCTTGAAAATTGGAGCATGCTACCCGGCCCATCAACCGAATGGGCCGGGATTTTTGTTTCAAGCACGACTTGAGAGCGCGAATCCGGGTAGAATAAACTGCAACTATGATTACTCTCATCGGCTCACTTAAAGGCGGCACTGGTAAAAGCACACTGACATTCAATATGTCGGTTTGGTTAGCCACGCAAGGATTCACGGTCAAGATTTTCGATCTGGATCCGCAAGCGACGCTGGTCGATGTGGTGACGATTCGCACCGAGGAGGGGTATCAACCCACTCTGTCCGTCGATACGAACGTTAACAACATCCGCAACGAAAAAGGCGTACAAACCCTAATCGATGTGGGCACCGCCAATATGGCCGGGATGGAGCAGGCGATCTTCATGGCTGACCGTATTATCATCCCCGTTCCGCCCAGTCAGGCGGACGTGTGGTCGACTCAAAGATTTATCAGAATCGTCAAGGAGGCTTGCGCCCGCCGCGAGAAAAAGCCGGAGTTATTGGCATTCATCAATCGTGCCGACACCAACCCCGCAGTGCGGGAAACGGCCGAGACACTGGATGCATTGAGTCGCCTGCCCGGGCTGCGACGCGTCGTTGCGCGGCTGGGGCAAAGAACCACTTTTCGTCGCTCCTTCAGTGAAGGATTGGCCGTATTCGAACTGGAACCAAGCGGAAAGGCATCAGCTGAGCTGAACGCGTTAGCGATGGTGCTGTTTTCGTCGTTGTTCATTGAAGGTTGAAATCCATTTTTTCGCAGTACCGAGGAGGCGCCATGTATTTTCTACGCTGGATCACTAGTCATCCAATCCTGACGATTGTGTTGGTGACATTGCTATACGCATTATTCAACATTCAAAACCTCGGTCACTGGTTTGGCGGAGAAAGCAAATCCGTTCAAGTTGCCAAAGTCGAAGATTCTCAGGCGGGTGCGGAAGCAACGGCCGCAGGCGCCGGCGAAGCCGCCGTAACTGCTTCAGCCGAGACGTCCGCTATCTCAAGCGAAGTCGCAGCGCCTACGCCGACCGCTCAGGGTGACACCGCGACCGGTGCGACCGCCGAAAGCGCGGCCCCCGCAGCCGGAGAGGCTCAGCCGGCTGTTGCATCCGTACCTACAGCTGAAACCGAAGCGGCTCCTGTGGTGGCGGCGGCGACCGAGCAGCCGAAATCGTTGTTCGACTTCTTCCGCAAGTCGCAAGCTCCGGCGACAACTGCCGATCAAGCTCCGACAGCCGCCGAAGTTAAAGCCACTGTCACGACTGACGCCGAGAAGGTCTCAACAGCGGTTGCCACCGAGGCCGCGGCTGCGGCTGAAACCGTAACTGCACCCGCCGCGATCGAAGTTGCAGCAGCGCCACCTGACGAGGTTGCGCCTGAGGTTGCACCACAAGCCGCCGCAGTGAGCGCTGAAGTTGGCACGAACGCAACGGCAACGCCAGCGGAGCCTTCGGTCGAGACCACGGCTGCTGCGGTTGCTCCAGATTCGGCGCCGATCGAACAGGCCGTCGCGGCTGCCGAGTCTAGTTCGAAGTCCTGGTTGGATTTTCTAAAGCGCGACAAATCCGACGCCAGTGCGCCTGCGGCCGCAGATACGCCAGCGGTAAAAGACGCGGCGGTCGAAACTGCCCCCTCAGCGGTTGCCGTCGAAACCACGACCGCGCCAACGTCCGCCGAAGCGGTTCCGGGTGAAGCCGGGGTTGGCGTTTCCGTAGCGACGGACCAATACGCTGCGGCCGCACCTGCAACGCCCGACACCGCCGCGGCTGCTGCGGCGGTGACCACCGCAACAGCAACTACCGATACCCCGCCCGTCGCTGGCGCGCCTGCTGCGGTTAACCAAGAGCGTCGCACCCAACTCGTGCAGACCCTGCTCGAGGCCAGGCAATCATTCTGGAAGCGCGACTTCACGACCGCGGAAACCATATACCGCAATCTGGTCGCAGCCGAACCCGAAAACGCCGATGTCCTCGGTGAATTCGGAAACATGTTGGTACAAGCGGGCAAGGCACCGGAAGCGCTTGATTACTATGAGCAGGCAGCTAACTTGCTGATCGAGCAGAACCGCTTGCGCGACGTCCATCCGTTGGTTGGTTTTATTGGTCACCTGGATAGAGAGCGTGCAGCTGCGATTATCGAGAAAATTCGCGCGCTACCGCGTCAATAACCTGCTTTAAAAAGCGTACTACCTATGAGGTTCGTTTAAGATGGGTCTGATCCGTAATCTGCTTGCATTAATCGGCCTCGTGGTCGTCGCTGGCGTCATTTATCTATTGGTGCTCGCCGGTGGCGTACCGTCTTTCGATGCCAGGGCGGGCGTAACGTACTGGGAGATGGCCAAGTCCGTACTGGCTACTGGAAATGCCGCCGAAGCCACGGTGTGGAAGATTCCGGTCAAGGATGGGCTTACTGCCGAAAACGTCGAGGAGGTGATGTCCTTTGTCGCGAATGAACACAACATCAAGAATGTTGGCGAACTGCCGCTTTACAAAGAAGTTGAGGCGATCTCCGGACAGCCCTACCGATTTCTCAAAATGTACATGTACTGTAATCCAATGACGGCGGCGATCATGGTCGATCATAGCGATGCGTATTCGGCTTATCTGCCGTGCCGCATCAGCCTTGTCGAGGATAAAACGGGGAAGCTTTGGCTCTACACGCTTAACATGGACCTGATGATCCATGGTGGAACCGAACTGCCGCCGGAGCTGAAGGCCGAGGCGATCAACGTGAAGGACACCATGCTGGATATCATGAATCGCGCTGCGAACGGAGAGTTCTGATGGACGCAGCCAGCGCGTCGTCCACGCACGACCTAGAGGGTGATGATCCGCTTGCAACAGGTGGAGTCAACCGTTTGCAGGTTGTCGTGTACGCCGCGTTGGTGGCTTTTTTTATTCTCGCAGGTTACGGTTTTTATTTGATTTATAGTCTCACCGCCGACGTTAAGGGTTTGGCGCACGACGTAACGAGTATGACCCGTACCATGGACCACACGATGAACCGCATCGCGGAAACCATGGATCAGATCGCCTCTGAAATGACAGTCATCAATACATCGACCGAGCGCATGGCAACCACGACCGAACGGATGTCGGACAAGATGTCGAATGTGGCTAATTCCGCACAAAGTATGGCCGTAAGTACCGACAACATGCGTTACGACATGCGGCGGATCAATAACACGATGTCAGGCCCAATGGACATGGTGTCGGCGTTTATGCCGTTTGGCCAGGCGACGAATCCGCCGCCACTTCCGGTGGCCTACCCGCAATACGGACCGTATCCCGGTGGGTATGTGGGTCACCCGGGTTTTCGAGGTGGTGTTGCGCCAAGCGTTCAAATGCCGTTCGCCGTCCCTGTCGAGGTCTCGGCGCCTGTGCAAGCCCCCGACTCTCCCGTCGATACGACGCAGGGAACCGTCGCCGCCGTTGTAAGCGATCCCGCGCCGTAAGTCCGCCTAGCGCAATAGGAGACCTAAAAAATGTCGAAACCCGACCGGCTTCTTCAGCAACGCCTGACTAAGCTCAAAACGCATCTTGAGCGTGAAAATCCTTTGCTCGTTTCTGTGGTCGATAATTTCGAATTCGTCGATCGGGTCGCCTACCGTACGGGCTTGCTGGGAACCGACGAATCCTTTGCAAACCATGTTTCATGGTGGCCGTTGATCTCGGTGTTGGGCACCTTCTCAGCCGGAAAATCGACCTTTATCAACACACTCGTCGGACAAAACCTCCAGGCCACCGGGAACCAGGCGGTCGATGATAAGTTTACCGTTTTGACGTTCTCAGGGGACGAGGAAGTTCGGGTGTTGCCCGGGCTTGCGTTAGACGCTGACCCCCGATTCCCCTTCTATCAGATCAGTGAAGAGATCGAGAAGGTAACGGCCGGAGAAGGCGCGAAAATCGACAGTTACCTGCAACTCAAAACCTGTCACTCCGAGCGCTTGCGGGGCAAGATTCTGATTGACTCGCCCGGTTTTGACGCCGATGCTCAGCGCAACACGATTTTGCGGATCACCGACCATATCATCGGGCTCTCCGATTTGGTGTTGGTATTTTTCGATGCGCGCCATCCCGAACCGGGCGCCATGCACGATACGCTCGAGCACTTGGTAAAAGGGACCTTGCGCCGCAACGATGCCAATAAGTTCATATTCATTCTGAATCAGATCGATACCACCGCAAGGGACGACAATCTCGAAGATGTGGTTGCCGCTTGGCAAAAAGCGATCGCGCAAACCGGCATGACCGCGGGTACGTTCTATTGTCTCTTCAGCGACCGCGTCGCGGTACCGATTGAACCGGAAGCGGTCCGCGAACGCTACCTCCGGCGGCGCGACCGGGATTTGGCGGCGCTAACTTCGCGTATTGAGAAAGTGAGCGTGGAGCGAGCCTATCGCCTGATCGGGGGCTTGGAGCATACGGCCAATTCGATTGAGCAACAATGGATTCCTCGGCTTGGCAAGGCGTTGCGGGAGTGGCGTAAAAGGGTATTTGTCGCGGACGCGATCGTCCTGGGAGTCCTCGCGATACTCATCGTGGCCGGCGTCGTTCTCGCAGGCTTGTTACCGCAAATATTGGCGCTGCTGCAGGATCCGACCGTCCTTGTGGGGGCAGTCGCTGGGCTCGCGGTGGTCGCCCTCGCGATCCATTTCGTGATACGCGGCCGGATCGCCAAAAAAATGGCCGCAAAGCTCCTCAAGACGGAGGGCTTTCGCGGCGTCTCAAGGGCTTTTTTGCAGAACACGCGTTGGTGGCGCAACTGGGTGCGTGCGAATCCGATGGGATGGGGACGCGGTAGCCGCAAACGCATCGCGTCGATCCGCGAAATGGCGGATCAATTCGTTCAATCCCTGAACGATCGATTCACCAACCCATCGGGCGGTGGAAGCGAAAGCACCTAACGTGGACTGATGGGGGTGAGCCGGTGTCCGTGGGTGAGGCCGCTCGACCTTGCCACGGGGCCTTTCGCCACGCCTAGGTGGGTAACGCTGAGTCAGAGTCGCTTATGCCGTGCGGCCTAGGCAACAACTTCAGGCGTGGCCGAAGCGCCGGAAAATCACACCTAACACGGCATTCAGCCACGGCCAGAACAGTACGCTCGTCAGCACTGGACGCCAATACAACGAAAGGTCTGGCGTGTTGCCACCGATACTCTCGATCCACAGCGCCAGACCGAGGTAGAGCGCGAGTCCAAGCGCGATCAGGGTGGTCTGCTGGAGGATGGAAAACAGCGGAAACTGTTTGTGGAATTTAAGCGCGAGGTAGCCGACGATGACGATCGCCAGCGCGTGTTGCCCCAGAATTCCGCCGCGCATCGCGTCGTACAGTAAGCCGGCCAGCCAGGCCGTCCCGAGATTCAGTTTATTTGGCGTGTATACCAGCCAGAACATCACCGTCATCGGAATCCACAGGGGTCGATAGAACAGCGCCCATTCCGGTAAAGGCGCGACTGCTAGGGTCAGCGCGATCAGCAGTGTTCCGAAGATCAGTAAGCGCAGTGCAATGTGATCGGGCATCTACGATCTCGTCAAGGTGCGGGCGGCGGTGGAGATGACGCACCGTCGGTGATTGGCTCCGTTCCGGTGTTGCCAATGGTTTCAAGGCGGGCATTGAGGAGCAGGACTTCGCGACTGCGGTCGAGGTGAGCAAACGGCTCGGCGACGACCGTCGCAAACGACGAGGTTTCCGAGCGGTCGACCTGTGTCACGCGCGCCACCGGATAGTCGGCGGGAAAACGTCCGCCCAATCCCGAGGTCACGAGGGTATCGCCAATCACGATGTCGGCGTTGATCGGTACATATAACAAGTTGAGGGCGTCGATTCGCCCGACCCCCATCGCGATGCTGCGAGCCCCGTTACGGAGGACTTGAACCGGCGTCGCGTGACCGGGGTCGGAGATCAGCATGGCTTCGGAATGGAAAGCGAAAACCCGCGTGACCTGTCCCATCAAACCGAATTCATCGATCAAAGGTGTCCCGACCAACAGACCGTGGCGTGATCCGCGGTCGACAATTACCTTTTGTCGGAAAGGATTCATGCTGACCGCAAGCAGGCGCGCCGAGGTGAAGGTGTCGCCGGTGCGGTGAGCGGCATTCAGTAGTTCGCGCAGCCTAGCGTTTTCGGTCTGGAGTGCGTCGAGTTTTAATTGCAGGGCGCGTAACACTCGGTTCTGGTCGGTTAGTGCACGGTTCTGCGCAATCAAATCGGCGCGTGCACCCAAACTTGCGTTGCTCCATTGCCCGATCCGAACCGGCAGATTGATCACCTGCTGGAGCGGAAAAAGGAGGTTATTGAGTAATGCGCGCAAGGCCTCGCTGTGTTGGCTACGTTGATCGTAAAAGATCAAAGTGATCGACAGTGAGACCAGCACGATCATCCTGAGCAGCGGGCTGGGGCCGCGCAAAAACAGCGCTTGTTTCACTCGAAGACCTGCGCGGCACGGCAGCGAACCGGCGCATGCCCATCATGTCCGATGCAGTAATACCTCATTATAACCGGCTCGGACCAGCGGCCTCGTTGGACAATTCATTATTCGACGGCAAGTAAGTCCGCGCTGGGTCCGTCAAGCATCTCGAGCACCCGGCCGCCGCCACGCGCCACGCAGGTTAACGGATCGTCCGCGACGATCACCGGGATCCCGGTTTCCTCAGAAATCAGCTTGTCGATATCGCGTAACAGCGCTCCGCCCCCGGTCAACACGATGCCGCGATCTGCGACGTCCGACGCAAGCTCCGGCGGCGTACGCTCCAGCGCGCTTTTTACCGCGCTGACGATGCCGTAGAGCGATTCCTGCAACGATTCGAGTACTTCGTTACTGTTGATCGAAAAGGTACGGGGAACACCTTCGGAGAGGTTGCGCCCGCGCACCTCGATTTCGCGCAGCTCTTTGCCAGGATAGGCGTTGCCGATTTCGTGCTTGATTTTCTCGGCGGTCGCTTCCCCGATCAGAATGCCGTAGTTGCGGCGTACGTAGTTGATGATGGCTTCGTCGAAACGGTCACCGCCGATGCGGACCGAATCCGAGTAAACGATGCCGTTGAGCGACATGACCGCGACCTCTGATGTTCCGCCGCCGATATCGAGCACCATTGAACCGATCGCCTCATCGATCGGAACCCCGGCGCCGATAGCGGCTGCCATCGGCTCCTCAATCAGAAATACCTTGCGAGCGCCGGCGCCCGCGGCGGATTCGCGGATTGCGCGCCGTTCGACCTGGGTCGCGCCGCAGGGGACACATACCACAACCCGCGGACTCGGCTTGAACAGATTGCTCCGGTGCACCTTCTTAATGAAGTGTTGCAGCATCTTTTCAGTGGTGGTGAAGTCGGCGATGACCCCGTCCTTGAGCGGACGGATCGCGATGATATTTTCTGGCGTTCGCCCCAGCATTCGTTTGGCGTCGGTCCCCACCGCTTCGATGGACTGTGGACCTCCCGAATTGCGGTCGACGCGGATTGAAACCACCGACGGCTCATTCAGTACGATGCCTTTGCCACGCATATAGATCAGCGTATTCGCCGTGCCGAGGTCGATCGCGAGGTCGTTCGAAAAGAAACCCATCAAAGCCTTGAACATAAGTCATCCTGCTTTTGCCTAAAGAAGCGCCCGCGCGAGCCTGTGCGTCCGCTTCGCGCCAAACGCGCCATTATAGGTGACGCCGCGATGCGCGGGAACGCGAAAATCGCTTGATATGTAAAGAATCCCAGCCTGCGGGGCACGCATTCTAACCGGCTTAGACTTCCCTTGTGAATGTGGTATCTTGCTGCGCTCCCAATGGATCGAGCAGGATTCCAGCGATGTCCCTGAGCCACGACGAAGTACGCAAGATCGCCTTTTTAGCGCGACTACAGATCGACGAAGTCGCGATTCCGGAATACGCGCGAAATCTCTCGAACATTCTCGATTTCGTCGCCCAGATGCGGGCGGTGGATACCCACGGTATCCTGCCGATGGCGCATCCGCAGGACGTCACCCAGCGCTTGCGGCCCGATACGGTGACGGAAGCGGACATCCGCGACGAGGTTCAACATATCGCGCCGCGTACCGAGGCTGGACTCTACCTCGTCCCCAAGGTGATCGAGTAAGACCGGTCTGGTTGAGGCAACCACCCGCAGCAAAGGACGTACCATGTTTCGATTGACCCTGGCCGAGATGGCTCGTGGCCTCGCCGACGGAAAGTTCTCAAGCGCTGAGTTGACACAGCATTTTCTGGGCCGGATTGCGACTCTGGATGGCCAGTTGAACAGTTTTGTTACGGTCACGGCGGAGCAATCACTGAACCAGGCGCGTGCGGCGGACGCGGCACGCGCACGGGGCGATGCGGGCGCACTCGCCGGTGTGCCGATCGCGCAAAAGGATATTTTCACCACCCAGGGCGTACGTACGGCCTGCGGCTCGCGGATGCTGGACAACTTTATTGCCCCGTACAATGCCGCTGTGGTCGAGCGGATGAATGCGGCAGGGATGGTCATGCTGGGCAAGACCAACATGGACGAGTTCGCAATGGGCTCGTCAAACGAAACCAGTTTCTTTGGTTCGGTCCGCAACCCCTGGGATCTTGATCGCGTACCGGGCGGGTCTTCGGGCGGTTCCGCCGCGGCCGTCGCGGCGCGGTTGGCGCCCGCCGCGACCGGCACCGACACCGGTGGGTCGATCCGCCAGCCTGCGGCGCTCTGTGGTCTGACCGGTCTCAAGCCCACCTACGGGCGCGTTTCGCGGTGGGGAATGATCGCCTTCGCGTCGAGTCTCGATCAGGCCGGGCCGATGGCACAGACCGCCGAGGACTGCGCTGCATTGTTGAACGTAATGGCCGGGTTTGATTCGCGCGATTCTACCTGCCTCGACCAACCGGTACCGGATTACACGGCGGAGTTGGCGAATTCCCTGCGGGGATTGCGGATCGGGCTGCCGAAGGAATATTTCGCGCAAGGACTCGACCCAGCGGTTGAGCAAGTGATCCGCGAGGCGTTGCGCCAATACGAGCGACTCGGTGCGACCTTGATCGAAATCTCGCTGCCGAATACCCACCTGGCGGTTCCCGCGTACTACGTCATCGCGCCTGCGGAATGTTCGTCCAACCTGGCGCGCTTTGATGGCGTGCGCTACGGCTACCGTTGCGAGTCGCCCAAGGACCTTAAGGATCTCTACATGCGCTCGCGTGGCGAGGGATTCGGCGCCGAGGTCAAACGCCGCATCATGATTGGTACCTACGCGCTCTCGTCGGGTTATTACGATGCGTATTATCTGAAGGCGCAGCAAATCCGCCGGCTGATCAGCAACGACTTCACCGAAGCCTTCAGGCAGGTCGATGTGATTATGGGTCCAACGGCCCCCACGACCGCGTTTCGGATCGGCGAGAAGTCCGAGGATCCGGTCAGTATGTATCTCTCGGATATCTATACGATCGCCGTCAATCTGGCTGGGTTGCCCGGAATGTCGATGGGGGTGGGTATGGCGCAAGGGTTGCCGGTCGGCCTGCAACTGATCGGGGATTACTGGGCGGAGTCGCGGTTACTCAATATCGCACATCGCTATCAGCAGGAGACCGACTGGCATCGCGCGATCCCAGCGGCGTTCTCCTGAAGTAGGGTTTACGAGGCAATTACGATGGAATGGGAAACGGTAATCGGGCTAGAAGTTCATGCTCAATTGGCGACGCGGAGCAAGATTTTTTCCGGCGCAGCGACGGCCTATGGCGCGCCTCCGAACACGCAGGCCTGTCTGATCGACCTCGGTATGCCCGGCGTGCTCCCGGTTCTCAACGCGCAGGCGGTGGAAATGGCGGTGCGTCTCGGGCTGGCAATCGACGCGCAGATTGCACCGCGCTCGGTCTTTGCGCGCAAGAATTATTTCTATCCCGATCTGCCGAAGGGTTACCAGATCAGTCAGTACGAGCTGCCCGTGGTGCAGCGCGGGCATATCGAAATTGCGCTCGAGGATGGCAG
>CAZUJU010000016.1:51689-61613 GCA_964620675.1 uncultured Thiotrichales bacterium
CTGCCGCTGGAAATCGATGCGGATTTCGTCGCATCGGTACGACGCACGTTGCCCGAATTGCCTGATCAAAAAAAGGCGCGTTTCGTGTCCGACTACGGCTTGAGTGACTACGATGCGAGTGTCCTGACCGCAAGCCGGGATCTCGCGGACTACTACGAGGCCGTCGTGAATGCCGCGAACGGTGAGGCCAAGCTCGCCGCCAACTGGGTGATGGGTGATTTCTCGGCGCAACTCAACAAGGAGAATCGCGAGATCGGCGCGGCCCCGGTCAGTGCGGTGGCGCTGGGCGGCCTGTTGGCCCGTATCAGCGACGAAACGATCTCGGGCAAGATCGCGAAGGAGGTATTTGAGGCGATGTGGGCGGGCGAAGGTGATGCCGACGCCGTTATTGCGAGTCGCGGGTTACGGCAAATTACCGATAGCGGAGCAATCGAGGCGATCGTTGACGACATCATCGCCAAGAATCCGGGCCAGGTGGAGCAGTTCCGCTCGGGCAAGGATAAGTTGTTCGGCTTCTTTGTTGGGCAGGTGATGAAGGCGACCCAGGGCAAAGCCAACCCGGCGCAGGTCAATGACTTGTTGCAATCCAAACTGAAAGGCTGACCGCTGCGGCACCCGGCCACGGTCGATTCATGGAACGCGACACGCTACGGCGATTTCTCTTCGAGCACCTCGGCGTGCGTGGCGAGTGGGTGCGGTTAGACCAGACCTGGGGTGCAGCGCTCGCCAATGTGATTTACCCCGACCCGGTACGCACGGTGTTGGGCGAGGCCTTCGCCGCCGTCGGACTGCTTTCGGCAACGCTCAAGCACCGCGGTGCGCTCACGCTTCAGATTACGGGTAGCGGCTTGATCCCATTGCTGGTTGCGCAGTCGCGCGGGGCGCGAGTTCGTTTCGATGCGGTGGACATTGGTGCCCTCTTCAGCCTCGCACTGATTCCCACGGCCAATCCCGGCACGCACTGAATCCGATTGTGAAAATACTCGCCATCATCGCGCATCCGAATCCGCGCAGCTTTTGCCACGCGCTCTACGATAAGGTCGTTACCGGCCTGATCCGTGCGGGGCATGAGGTACGGGTGAGGGATTTGTACCGCGACCGATTCGATCCGGTGCTTGGTGCGCAAGAGCTGGCCGATCTGCGCCAAGGCAAGGTTGCCGACGACGTGGCCGTCGAGCAGAACTGGCTGACCTGGGCCGAGGGATTGGTGTTCGTTTATCCGCTGTGGTGGTTTGATCGGCCGGCGATGTTGAAGGGCTGGTTTGATCGGGTGCTTACCCACGGTTTCGCCTTCACTTACGCGACCGGAGCCGCGCAAGGTTTGCTGACCCACCGCAAGGCGCTGGTCGTTGTGACAACCGGCGGATCCGAGGCCGAATTCGCCAATATGGGCGTACGCAAGGAGCACCTGGTGTTACCGATTACTCAGGGCACGTTGCGCTACTGCGGCGTTCAGGAGGTGGTGGCGCGGCTATTCTGGGATGTGCCAGGGCGCTCCGAATCAGGGCGCGAGGCGATGCTGAGGGCGGCGTATCGCCTCGGTGAGTCGTTCTAGCCCGTTGCCGCCGCGGCCTGCGAGCATACGGGACAGTTCGGGTCTTTCGGCAGTCGCAGTTTGCGCCATTCACAGGTTTTCGCATCCATCACCAGCCACTGCCCGGTCAGCGTGGGTAACCCCGCCAAGAGCTTGAGCGTCTCTGCCGCCTGGAGCGAGCCGATAATGCCGACAACAGGTGCGAGAACACCGTTCTGGCTACAGGTTTCCTGCTCGACGCCACCTGGCTTGTAAAGGCATTGATAACACGGCGAGTCATCCTGCCTGGGGTCGAATACCCCGAGCTGTCCCTCCATTCGAATGACCGCACCCGAAACCAGCGGGGTTCGCGTCTCAACGCAAGCCTGGTTGATTGCAAACCGGATTTCGAAATTGTCGGTGCAGTCGACCACGACATCAGCGTGGGCGACAGCGTCCCGTAGTTCTTCCGGGATCAGACGCCGGTCGATACCCGTGATTCGCACCTCGGGATTGATACGGATCAGGGTTGCGGCGGCTGACGCGACCTTGGGTCGACCGATATCGGGGGTTCCGTGCACGATTTGGCGTTGTAGATTGGTGAGGTCGACGCGGTCGAAGTCGACCAAAATCAACTCGCCGATGCCGGCGGCCGCCAGGTACATCGCGACCGGCGACCCAAGGCCGCCCAGCCCCATGATCAGAACCCGCGCCGCGGCGAAACGCGTTTGCCCCTCGTACCCAATCTCCGGCAGCATGATCTGCCGACTGTAGCGCAACAGCTGTTCGTCGTTCATCTTATCAGCCTAGTCACGCCGGCCTGGGTTCGCAATGTCCGTGCCGCGGATCTCAGGGGCATTTACGCGGGATCACGTCGAAGGGTTCGGCGGGATCATTTTTGAGTCGCCGCTGCCAATCGTCCTGCGTGGCGATGGTGAGATCGAGCCAGGAGACGGTTGTCTCCTCGGTGCGAACTTCAACCCGCGGGCGGAAGCCCATCGCTTCGAGCTCGGCCACGCGTTGCTCCGAGCCGGCTTTGACCGTGAAAAGCCCGAGCGAGATCGCGTTGTTGGCCTTGGGATCGCTGACGATGAAGTAGTCTTTGAAACCTGCGGCGGCAAGCTTGTCGGCGACCGCTTGCGCGCGTTGCCGATTTGGTTGCGGTGGTAGGTAGACCCAATAACCACGGGTGCGGCGTTCGCTGGCGCTACGCTTGGTCAAGCTGCCGCCGGCAGCGGTGAGTTGCCGGGCGGTGGCGTCGGCGGTGCCACCATCCCGAAAGGGGCCGAGGGTAAAGCAGCTTTTCACCGCGGTCTTTACCGGTGCGGCGGGTTCCTTGGCCGGCGGCACCGCTTCCTTGGGTTCTGGCGTTTTTGGGGCGCCTTCCTGTGGCGGTGCGACCGCTGCGACGGCGACGGTCGTTACGGCGGCGGGTTCCATGGTTCGGAGTGCTGCGGCGCGCGTTTCAATCCGAGCGGGATCCGGCGCCAGGTCGACGGTTGAATTGGCCAGCGGTGGTGCGTTGCCTTCCTCGATTAGAGTTAGGAGTGGCACGCTGAGGTCGCCGCGGGTATTGACCGGCGGATGCGGTGTTTGTTTGAGGCTGAGCAGAAGATAGCCAGCGTTGAGCAATACCAATAGGAAAATAAAGATCTTCATGCGTGATGTGATTCAAGGCTGGCGCGCAGGCCGTGGAATAGTAATCGGGAATCGACCTGGCTAGAAGCGTCGCTGCCGAGATGAAGGCGGGCGGCGTCGCCGCCGGTCCAGATGAGCGAGACTTTCTCCGGTCCGAGCGCTTGGGTCATGCGACGGGTGATGCCGTGACAGGCTTCTAGCCAACCGGCCTCGGTTCCGCCGTTGACGCCCGCTGCGGTCGATCGGGCGAACAGAGTTGGGACCGCGGAGGGGTCGGTTTGTACCAGCCGGGTACCTTGCGCCAAGCTCGCGCCAAGCAGGTTGAGCCCGGGAAAGATACAGCCGCCGAGGTGCACGCCGTTGTGGTCGAGCGCGTCGAAGGTGACCGCGGTGCCCGCATCGATGACGATCAGTGGGGGGGCGTAACGGGCCACAGTCCCCAGCAGGTTGAGGTAGCGATCGATGCCGAATTGGCGCGGCTCGCGATACGCCAACGGTAGGGCGGGGGGCGTGGGAATCCGCACAAACACCGGTTCGAGATCGGCGAGCGCGGCGGCAAGTCCCGTGTCGAACTCGCGCCCCTTGACGCTCGCAATGGCCCAGCGCATGACCGGAACTTGGCGCAAGCGAGCGGCAAGTTCGGCAACCGGGTCGATCGCGGCGTACGGGTGCTTGGCGAGTGCCGCTGCGCCCGCGTCCAGGGCGATGCGAGTCGTCCATTTGTAGCGGCTATTGCCGAGATCGAGCAGGCCGATATCGTTCATGACAGTCGCAAGCTGACGTCGCCGCTGTTAAAAAGACGGTAGCGATCGCCGTCGCGGAGGCGGAAGCGATACCGGTCGTCGATACCCGCACCGATCCCGGTGACGCTCTCGGTTGCGCTGACGATCCTGACCGCGCGCCCGCGGCTGATGTCGTAACGCGTCCACTCGGTTCGAATCGTGGCCGGATCCAGGGTCGGGAAGGCCGCAAGCCATGGCAGCAGATGATCCAGAATGACCGCGGCGTACTCATTGCGGCGTTGGCCGGCATCCTTGATAAATTCAGCAAGTTGCGTCCAGTCCTGATCAATTGCGGGCTGATGAGCCGTCATCGCGATATTGATTCCGATCCCGATGATGGCGCGCGTTACGGTCCCTTGGCGTGCAAGATCGATCAGCACGCCGCCCAGTTTTCGATCATCGAGGTATAGATCGTTCGGCCATTTCAGGCCGATCGCCAGACCTGTGACCTTGCCGAGTGCACCCGCGCACAGGGCTCCGACGCCGAGACTCAATCCGTCCAGCGTGGTCGGGTCGTGGAAAATCCAGGTGAATGATAGGTAGAGATTCGCGCAGGCCGGCGAGACCCAACGTCGCCCACGGCGACCGCGCCCGTGGGTCTGAAGCTCCGCAAGACAGACTTGCCCGGATTCGCTGCCGTCGCGTGAAAGATGCTGACTGGTGGAGTCGAGGCTGTAGAATACGTCCAATCGATACAAAAGGCGCCGGGTTGACCCATGTAACGCCGCTTCAATGCGTCGCGCTTGGAGTGGAACGCAGGCGTGGGTCCAGCGGACGTTGCGCCTCGGGTCGAGGGTGAGGGTCAAGCCATCCTTTCGAAGCTGGTTCAACCACGCATCGAGTTGCGTCACGGAAACGCCGTGGCGCTCCGCGAGTTCCGCGATGGGGTGGCTGTTTCCGTCCGCCAGTGTGACCAATATACTGTTTTCCATCAATATTTCTGGTTTAACCTCGACACATAGGAAACTTCACGCACAGCGTATGAAAGCAAGGATTGTTAATCAATGGCTTACCCTGGTGGCGGCGTCGCTACTGGGGTTTCTCGGCGTCGCAGAAGCCGCGGAATACAAAGTGTACAAGTATCGCCAGCAGGACGGCTCTTATTTATTTACCGATCGGCGTACTGAAACCGCTGAATTGGTTGGGGTTAAGTACTTCGGACGCCCCGCAGCCGTGCCAGTGAAAACCTGTTTTTCCGATCGTGATGCCTTGCGCAAACGCCAGCAGGAATATGCGGTGCATATCGATAAGTTCGCCGCGCGTTATGAGCTGGAGCCCAGATTGGTGCGTGCGGTGATCACTGCCGAATCCTGTTTCAATCCGAATGCGGTATCGCGCGTCGGCGCGCAGGGGTTGATGCAGTTGATGCCGGGCACGGCTAAGGATCTCGGCGTCAGTGATCCGTTCGACCCTCAGGAAAATATCCATGGCGGGGTGCGCTACCTGCGTATGATGCTCGACACCTTTGAACAGGACTTGAAGCTCGCGTTGGCGGCCTACAACGCCGGCCCCCAGGCAGTGAAGAAGTACGGTGGTGTGCCACCCTTCAAGGAGACTCAAAGTTACGTCACAAAGATTATGAGCATGCTCCAAAGTTAGCTGTCCGCGCCACAACGCTGCGCTCTGTGCTCGGTGTTGTGCGCGAAATCCACAGGGCGTGTTTCGGGCCGCATAAGGCTCTAAACTGTGCCGATGTCCGATCCCTCTACCTTCGAGCCGTCACCGCTGCATACCCCGATGATGCAGCAATACCTGCGCATCAAGGCGGCCCATCCGCAGACCCTGCTGTTCTATCGCATGGGCGACTTCTATGAGTTGTTCTTTGACGATGCCCGTCGTGCCGCGCGATTGCTGGATATCACGCTGACCCAGCGTGGGCGCTCGGCGGGTGAACCGATTCCGATGGCCGGCGTGCCCTACCATGCGGTCGATCAGTACCTCGCTAAGCTGGTCAAAGCGGGTGAATCGGTCGCGATTTGTGAACAGATCGGCGATCCGGCCACCAGCAAGGGTCCAGTTGCGCGCGAGGTGACGCGCGTCGTCACGCCGGGAACGGTCACCGAGGATGCGTTGCTGGACGACCGCCGGGCGACCCTTCTGGTCGCGATTGCGCAGCAAGTGAATGGCTTCGGGCTGGCTGCACTCGAGCTGAGCAGTGGGCGCTTAACGGTGCAGCAACTGCCGGGCGCCGAGTCGCTCTTAAGTGAGCTTGAGCGGTTGCGGCCAGCGGAGTTGTTGATCGAGGACGGATGCCAGGTTCCCGGACCGGAGCGGACCGGAGTGACGCGCAGACCGCCGTGGCATTTCGAGGTTGAGACCGCGCGCCGCCTCTTGGTCGGGCAATTCGGGGTGCGCGATTTATCAGGATACGGTTGCGATGATATGCCGCTTGCCGTGGCCGCGGCTGGCGCCTTGTTGCAGTACGTTCAGGACACCCAAAAGTGCGCGCTACCACATTTGCAGGGCATCCGGGTCGAGCGTCATGACGAGGTGTTGATTCTTGATGTGGTCAGCCGCCGTAATCTCGAGCTGGAGTGGAATCTCGCGGGGGGCGAGGAACACACCGTATGCGCGGTTCTCGACAGCACCGTCACGGCGATGGGAGGGCGCATGCTGCGGTGCTGGTTGCAGCGGCCCTTGCGTAGCGCGGAGGCGGCTAGCGCGCGGCATGATGTCGTGGCCAATCTCGGCGAGTCGCGCGTGTTCGAGCCCGTGCGGGAGTTGTTGCGGGGGGTGGCGGATATCGAGCGGATCCTGGCCCGAGTGGCGCTCAAGAGCGCGCGACCGCGCGATCTGAGTGGATTGCGGGAGTCGTTGACGCAGTTTCCGCCGTTGCGCGCGGAGTTGGCGGCGCTAACCGATACGATGTCCCGGCAGTTGCGGGAGGCGATCGGCGAGCACCCCGAGGCACTGGCGCTGCTTCGGTGCGCGCTCATCGAGCAGCCGCCGGTATTGACCCGCGACGGCGGCATGATCGCGCTGGGTTATGACGCGGAACTCGACGAGCTGCGCGCGCTGGCGGACAACGCGGACCAGTTCCTGCTCGATCTGGAGCAGCGCGAGCGAGCCCGTACCGGCATCGCCAATCTCAAGGTTGCTTACAACAAGGTTCACGGCTATTTCATCGAAATTTCGAAGGCGGCCGCGCGGCACGCCCCCGACGATTATCTTCGGCGTCAAACCTTGACCGGTGCCGAGCGCTTCATCACCCCCGAGCTCAAGGCGTTCGAGGACAAGGTGCTGTCCGCCCGTGAACGCGCGCTGGCGCGCGAAAAGGCGCTTTACGACGCGCTGCTGGAGCGCTTGATGACCTGGCTCGCTCCGCTGCAAGCGGCCGCCGAGGCCATCGCTGAGCTCGACGTGCTGTGTTGTTTCGCCGAACGTGCCGAAACCTTGAATTATGTCCGCCCGTTGTTGACGCCGCGCGCGGAACTCGAAATCGAGGCCGGACGGCACCCGGTCATCGAACGTGCCTTGCGGGAACCGTTCGTGCCGAACGATATCGTGCTGCACCCGGAGTCGCGGATGTTGATCATCACCGGGCCAAACATGGGTGGCAAGTCGACCTATATGCGGCAGACGGCACTGATCGTCCTGATGGCACGCTGCGGATCGTTCGTCCCGGCGCGGCGGGCGCAAGTCGGCGATTTCGACCGAATCTTCACTCGTATAGGGGCGTCGGACGACCTCGCGTCAGGGCGCTCGACCTTTATGGTCGAAATGACGGAGGCCGCCAACATTTTGAACAATGCGACCGCGAGCAGCCTGGTCCTGATGGACGAGATTGGTCGTGGCACCAGCACGTTCGATGGATTGTCGCTTGCCTGGGCTTGCGCCGAGCATCTGGCCCGAAACAATCGTGCCTACACGCTGTTCGCGACGCACTATTTTGAGCTGACCGCGTTACCGGACGCCGATCCGTCGATACGCAACGTACACATCGACGCGATTGAGTATGGCGACGGGATTGTGTTTCTGCACGCGGTCAAGGCCGGGCCCGCGAATCAGAGCTATGGGCTGCAAGTGGCGCAGTTGGCGGGGGTGCCGAAGGTGGTGATCAAAGCCGCGCGCAAGCGCCTGCGCCAACTCGAAGGCGAAAGCCGGGCGCGCGCCGAACCGACGCCGCAATTGGGCCTGCCACTCTTTGAGCCCGTGCCGCAACCGCATCCCGTGGTACAGATGCTCGGCAATGTCGACCCCGACACCTTGACGCCGCGGCAAGCGCTGGATTTGTTGTACCAGTTGCGGGCGCGACTTTAGCTGGACCGCGCTCCCATTGGGGCTTGATCGGCTGGTGTGCTGGCACGCGCAGGTTTCATCGTCTAGAATGCGCGCGGTTCAGGCGCGAGCCCTTCGCGGCAAATGACCAACGGCATCATGACACAACGACGCGCGGGGAATGGCGGCGCAACCAAATCGGCGTCGACGAGCGCTCTGCATCCAGAGGTTCTTTAACGGCGTGCCTCGGCACCCGCATCCATTTTCAAGACTGACTGATCGGAGGATCTTTGCATGGCTAAAAACGCCTTCTACGCCCAGTCCGGCGGCGTAACCGCGGTGATCAACGCTTCCGCCTGTGGCGTGATCGAGACCGCCCGTAAGCACAAGGACAAGATTGCGAATGTCTACGCCGGCCGCAACGGTATCATCGGGGCTTTGACCGAGGACTTGATCGACACCAGTGCCGAGAGCGACGCCGATATCGCCGCGTTACGTCATACGCCGTCAGGCGCCTTCGGCTCATGCCGCTATAAACTCAAGAGCCTGGAGGCCAACAAGGCCGAGTACGAGCGCCTGATCGAGGTGTTCAAGGCGCACGACATCGGCTATTTTTTCTACAACGGCGGCGGCGACTCGGCCGATACTTGCTACAAGATCTCGCAACTTTCTGAAACCATGGGCTATCCGGTTCAAGCCATCCATGTGCCGAAAACAGTCGATAACGACTTGCCGATCACCGACAACTGCCCAGGATTCGGCTCGGTTGCAAAGTACATCGCGACCTCGACCCTTGAGGCATCATTCGACGTACGCTCGATGGCGAAAACCTCGACCAAGATCTTCGTAATCGAGGTCATGGGGCGTCACGCAGGCTGGATTGCGGCCGCGGGTGCGCTGGTTGCGGACCAGGGGATACCGGTGTTGACGCTGTTTCCGGAAATCGAATTTAATCAGGATGCCTTTCTCGCCGCCGTCAAGGCGAATGTGGAGCAGCATGGCTTCTGCACGATCGTGGTCTCGGAAGGGTGTCATTGGCCCGACGGTAAATTCCTGGCGGAGCAGGGTACGCGCGATGCCTTCGGCCACGCGCAACTCGGTGGCGCGGCGCCTGTTGTCGCGAACATGATCAAGGATGCGTTCGGCTACAAATTCCACTGGGCCGTAGCCGATTATCTGCAGCGTGCCGCGCGCCACATCGCTTCGCGATCGGATGTCGAGCAAGCGTACGCAATGGGGCAGGCCGCAGTCGAGCTCGCGCTGGCGGGACACAACTCGGTCATGCCAACGGTGGTGCGCAAATCGTCCAGCCCCTATGTGTGGGAAGTCGGCCACGCGCCCCTGTCAGAGGTGGCGAATGTGGAGAAATTCATGCCGCGTGACTTCATCAGTGCCGACGGTTACGGCATCACCGACAAATGCCGGGAGTACCTCTATCCATTGATTGAAGGCGAGGACTACCCGCCGTTTGAGAACGGGATGCCGAAATACGTCACCTTGAAGAACCTCGCGGTCGCGCAGATGCTGCCGGCGTTCGCGCTGAAGAAATAACGTCTGGTTTGTCGCGCGGGGGTATCGTAACCGCCGCGCGACACCTCGATCGCCGATGTTACTTGGATCGAAGAATTTGCGCGAAGGGGTTGTGATCGGGATTTCGATTGACCTAAAATCGCGGCCCCGAACGTCGTTGCTGGCGATTCACGCTTCTTGCACAGTTATGCCGCTTTAGCTCAGTTGGTAGAGCAACCGCCTTGTAAGCGGTAGGTCGTCAGT
>CAZUJU010000017.1:0-57061 GCA_964620675.1 uncultured Thiotrichales bacterium
CGTGGGCGCGCACGGCGCGGACGGCCTGACGCATAATTTCTGCGCCAGCCTCGATGACTTAGCGCTTTATGTTCGCCGAGGTATCGAGGTAGAGGATCACTTACGCAACTCGCTGACGATTTCGGACAAGGTTTTTTCTACCGGTTCGAGATGCGCAGGTCGATCGGAGCCGCGGACTTTTCCGCCGTCGCCCGGCCGGATGAAGGGCAACGTCCGCCGATCGTTTCAGGTCATCCGCAGTGTGTTGAGGGATATTATCGGTGTTTCGCTAAGTCGCCAGGCGACGGAAACCGCCGGTGTTTAGGTCGTTGATCGCTTGGCGGATTTCGGCGTCGGTGTTCATGACGAACGGGCCGTGGCCGACGACGGGTTCGTCGATGGGTTGGCCGTTGAGGATAAGTAGGCTGCTGTCGGTGTTGGCTTCGAGGGTGACGGTGGTGCCGTTACGGCTGAGGTGCGCCATTTGTGCTTCGCGCGCGATTTCGCGGTGGTTGATCAGGACGATGCCGTGCAGGACGATGATGAGCGTGGTCCAGCCCGCATTCAATTCGAGGGCGTGGGTGCGGCCGGCTTTGAGGTTGATGTCCCATACGTTCATCGGGGTGTGGGTGCGCGCGGGGCCGTGTTGGTCGAGATAATTTCCGGCGATGATGCGGAGCGTTCCGGCCTGGTCGGGTAGGGTGATGATGGGGATCTCGGCGGCGGTGAGGCCTTGGTAGCCGGGTTCGGACATTTTGCGCGCGGCGGGCAGGTTAACCCAGAGTTGGATCATTTCAAGCGTGCCGCCGGTGCGGGTGAAGGCTTGCGAGTGAAATTCCTCGTGCATGATACCGGCCGCGGCGGTCATCCATTGAACGTCGCCGGGGCCGATTGTTCCGCCGGCGCCAGTGGAGTCGCGGTGTTCCACTTCGCCGTGGTAGACGATGGTGACGGTTTCGAAGCCGCGGTGGGGGTGTTCGCCGACACCGCGGCGGCGACTGCCGGGTGGAAATTCGGCGGGGCCGGCGTAGTCGAGGAGCAGGAATGGGCTGAAGGCCTCGGCGTCCTTGCTGTAGCTGAACATTTGGCGTACCGGGAATCCGTCACCGACCCAGTGACCGTTGGGGGCGTTGTGGATGGCGATGATGTCTTTCACGTTGGCTGGCCTCGTGCTGCGTTCGTGCGATAGTCGAATGATTTGAAGGATAGCCACGCGTGCGCGGACGGACGCTAATGGCCCATTACGCGGCGGGTTGAGTGTGGCGGATCAGTCGCTGCGTCGATAGCGAAATTCGCACCCGGCCGGATCGGCGAAGATGAGCTCGTTGGCCTGAATTCGGTAAAGGTAGGTGACGATCTCGTCGTTCGCGGTCGAGATCTTGATCGCGGTGTCGCTGTGGATTTCGTAGGTGCCTGCGTCCCAATGGGTGTAGCTGCCCGCGGGTTCGCTGCGGCCAAACAGCAATCCGGTTGTTTGAAATTGCAGGGTCTGCGGATAGGTTTCGCTGCAGGGAGATTCGGTGGCTTTCTCCCAGGTGCCGATAATGGCGTCGGCGGAATGGGTCTGGGTCATGGTGGTCATGGCGGTTCGTGGTAACGCTGGGGGTTCGGGTGGGGTGGCGTCGCAGGCTGCGAGCAGGAGTAAAACGCCCGCCGCGCCGACCGCGCGGCGGGCAGGGTGATGGTGTTTGCGCGCTGCGCTAAAGGGCGTCGACGATCTTTTTAACCTCATCGCTGACACTGGTTTTGTTGACCTTGCTTTTCAGCGCCTTGGCCATGCTCTTGCCGGCGGCGCTGTCGCCGGATTCGCTTTGCACCAGACCCGCGGCGCGCTTGATTTCGTTCGGGCTCATGACCGTATTGTCGTCGATCAACTGCGCGGCGGCCTTGAGATTGGCCTTGCGTTTGCCAAACCGTTCGCCGACCCGCTTGGCTTCAATATACCCGAAGTGGGGCCGTAACACGGGGTTTTTCAACGCGCCTTGAATGGCGTCGATGCCATCGGTGAGGTGGTCGCCACCGAGCACCAGGGTGAGCAGGGCGTCGGGGGTTGAGAGCACCTTGAGCGCGGCGTTGGCGTGGTCGTCGTCGACCGCGGCGGTGATCATGACATGACCCTCGCCGCTGATCGTGAGTTCGAGGCCACCGTGGTCCCAGTTGACTTCGACGATCACGCGGTGCGCACCCGGCATTGGGAACAGCGCGCCGTCCGGGCCGCGCAGCAGGGTCATGGCGTGCTGAATGCTGGCACCGGGTTCGAGCACGGTTTCGAGGTGTTCCTCCACGCAGAGCACGAGCGGGGCGAAGGCGTGGCGCGCGCCGGCGGGATCGAGGACCAGGCCGCGGACCATGCCGCCTTTCAAGCTCAAGGTGGAGGGCGCGAGCACCGGCTGTTCGGTGATGTTGACCAGTTCGATTTCAATCCGCACCGGGGCGCCGATGGGCACCGATTCAAGCAGTGGGCGCACGCGCAGTTCGAGCGCTTCGACGTCAAGGCTGAGATCGGTCGGGCTGATCGGCGTGGTGGCGTAGGAGGTGCCGAACGGGGTGCCGCCGGGGCGCACGTAAATATCCGGCATGTGCCGCAGACGTTTTTGGTCATCGGCGGCGAAGGTCCACTGGATGTTGTTCGGAAAGGCCGGGCTGCCGGGGCTGGATGCGCTGTTGGCGATGACATCGGTGGTGTTCATGAAGCCGTTGTCCACCGTGTTGTGGTACAGGCCCATGGCGTGGCCGGTTTCGTGCACGGCGGTGCGGTAGTAGGGCTGGGTCGCGACGCCGAAGCGTTGGCCTTTGACCAGGCCCCACAGTGTGGTATTCGGAATCACCCAATGCGAGGCCAGCGCGCAGCCTTCACGCGGCACGTTGTTCGAGTCGGTGGCGCCGTTGTCGTACATGATTCCACGCGAGGTGGCATCGAGCCGGCGCACTGCAAGCACGTAATAACGCCACTCGGCATCAAGATTCGACGCTGCGCGCCGCGCGAGCATCGCGGCGTGGCACTCGGCGTTGGACCAGGACTCGCCGCTCGGCTCGGGCACGTTGGCGTCGCTCACGTCGAGGGTGATGTCCCAGCCGACGCCTTCACCGACGGTTTGCCAGGTGACACCGGCACCATTATTGAGCGGTGCCTCGGACTGCGCGACGCGGTCGATTTCCACCGTCGCCTTGCGTAAAAAGCGCGAAACCCAGCCCATGGTCAGGCGGCCGATCACCGCACCGGCGCTGTTTTTTAGGTCGCCTTCCAGGTAATCGCCGCTCGATGGGTAACCGGTTGGGGCCGCCTGCCAGCTCATCAATGCGGTGAACGACCCTTCGTTATTCCAGGTGCCACCGGTATTCCAGCTCCCGGCATTCTTGGTGAAGCGGTGCATTTCGAACCCGAGCGTAAAACTGTTGCCGATGGTGAAATGCTCAAGGATTTGCGTCACGCGCAAGTAATAGCGGTATTGGCCGCGCGCCAGAATCGGGATGCCGGCTGCCGGGCTCGGTCCCGGAAACAAGATTGGCGCGCTTGGGCGCTGCGGAAACCCCGGTAGGATTGGTAACAGAATCAAGCGGCGTTGGTATAAATCGCCACTCGCGGTCCGCCCGGCGCTGTGGCACTCGACCCGCAACGTGCCGTCGTAGCTGACCAGCGCGCTGCCGGTTGGTTTGTAGTTGATGAGGTAACAGCCGCAGCGCACGCTGCGCAGACGGATCGGCGGAAACAATACCGGATCGATATGCGGCAAGGGTTGCAACACATTCGGTTCCGGTAACGAGATGGGCAACGGATCGGGCAAGGGTGGGAACGGTCCGACGGGATTCGGGATCAGGTCTCGGGGCTGTGTCGTCATGGTGGTTCCTCCATTGACGGGTTGAGCGTGATAAACCTGCGCGCCGATGCGCTTGGCGCATCGAATGTAAACTCCTGAACTGTGTTTTAATCAGATGTGACTTATAGGACACAATTTGGGATTGGTCCAAGAAGATCGGGGAAACGGGCCTGCGGTTTACCCGCATCCGTTCCGCAGCGCGGGTGGCAGGGTCGCGCTCAAACCACGTCGAAGCGGACCAGTTTCATGCTGAACTGACCGCGGCCGTGGGTCATGCCGCGCAGGTCGGTGATGTAGCCGAGCAGGCGGTCGAGCGCGCAGTCGCACTCGATGGTGACGGTTTCGCTGCCGGGATGGGTGGCGCGTATCAGCGCGCGGCGCGCTTGCAGGTCGCCGAGCACCGCGCCGATGTCTTCGGCGGGGACGACGACCTCGGTGTCCATGATCGGATGCAGCACCAGGCCGCCGGCGGCGGCGAAGGCCTTGCGCGCGGCGAGCGCGGCGGCGACACGCAAGGCTTGCGGTTGCGAGGCGTTGGCGAACAGCGTGACCGCGTCGATGCGGATTTCGAGATCGACCATGCGGTTGCCGTCGACCGGACCGGATTCGGCCGCATCGCGCACGCCGGCTTCAACCGCCTCGCGTTGCACGGGGGTCAGTTCATTCGCGACCGGTGTCACGCGCGCCTGATTGGTCACGCGCAGACCAGCGCCACGCGCGAGTGGGGTCACGGTGAGCGCGACTTCGGCCTTCAACTCGATTCGCTTGTGTTCCTGTTCGAGCACGCGATCGAACAGCGCGCTGGCGCTGGCGGGTGCCGCGATGGTTTCGCGCAGTACCACAATCGGCCGCCCACTGCGCACCCGCAGGTTGTACTCGCGTTCCAGGCGCTCGAAGATGATCTGCAGATGCAATTCGCCCATCCCGCGCAGCACGCGCTGGCCGGTATCGGGATCCTCGGCGAGACGTAGGGTTGGGTCTTCCTGTTGCAGTTTGTCGAGCGCGTCGTTGAGTTTTTCTTCGTCGTCGCCGCTCGCGGCCTCGATCGCCAATCCGATCACCGGTTCGCGCATGTCGATGCGCTCCAGCAAGAGCGGATGTGTCGGTGCGCACAACGTGTCACCGGTACTCGCATGCCGCAAGCCGGCCAGCAAAACGATTTGCCCGGCAAAGGCCTCGTCGATGCGGATTTTCTTATCGGCGTCGACGTCAAACAGGCGGGCCACGCGCTCCTGATGCACCCGACCATCCGCCGCCGGGATCGCGACCGGATCGCTCGCCTTGAGATGGCCGCGATAAATCCGCGCGAACACATGGCGCCGGCCGTCCCACATCTGCACCTTGAACGCGAGCGCGGCGAACGGACCTTTCGGGTCCATGCGCACGGTTTCGGTCGCGCCAGCGAGCGTGAGGGCCTGACTCGGCGGACGATCGGTAGGGCAGGGCAGTAACCGCACTACCGCGTCCAGCAATGGTTGCACGCCCTGGTTGCGCAACGCGCTGCCGCCGAGGCAGGGTTGCACCTGACCGGTCAGCGTCGCCTCGCGCAGTGCCGCCCAAATCGCTTCGGGCTCCGGGTCGATCCCGTTCAGCACCTGCTCGGCGAGCGCATCGTCCGCGTCGGCGATCGCAAGTAACAAGGTTTCGCGGTGCCGCGCGACCGCTTGCCAGGTGGCGTCGTCGCACGGCGTCGTTTCGACGACCTCACCTTGCTCACCCCGGAAATGCAGCAGCGTGCGATCGATCAAATGCACCACGGCCGCTGCATCCGGCAACGGCACCGTCAGCGGCACCGCTTCACCGCCGAGGCGCGCCCCGATCGTCGCGAGCGCGTGGTCGAAATCCGCGCCGGCGCGATCCATCTTGTTGACGAAAAATAGCGTCGGCACCGTGAACTTGTTGCGCTGGCTCCACACTGTTTCTGTCTGCGGCTCAACCCCGCGCACCCCATCGAGTACGATCACGCAGCCATCCAGCACCCGCATCGCCCGCTCCACCTCGATCGTGAAATCCACGTGACCAGGGGTATCGACAAGCTGGAATAAATGCCCGCCCCAACTCGCCTGCGTCACCGCCGCGGTGATCGTAATTCCGTGCGCCTGCTCCTCCGCAAGATAATCCATATGCGCCGCGCCATCGTGCACTTCACCAATCCGATGCGACGCCCCGGTGTAAAACAACACCCGCTCGGTCAGCGTCGTCTTCCCCGCATCCACATGCGCGACGATACCGAGATTGCGAACGAGCGTAAGATCAGGCGGCTTGGACATACCCAAAGAATACCTCACGGGGTCAGTTCTCACAATCCAACATTCACGGCTATACTCGGTCCATGGCGAGACCCCTGCGATTGGAATTTCCCGGCGCCCTCTACCACCTAACCGCACGTGGCGACCGGCGTGAGGCGATTTTTTTCGACGACGATGACCGTGACGAGTTTCTGACCGTGCTCGGCGATGTGTGTCGGCGATTCAACTGGGTCGTTTATGCCTACTGCCTCATGCCCAACCACTATCACCTGTTCGTCGAAACCGTTGACGGCAATCTCGGGCGCGGGATGCGACAGTTGAACGGTGTGTATACCCAACGGATCAATCGCCGCTACACACTTTCCGGTCACCTGTTTCAAGGCCGCTACAAGGCCATTCTGGTGCAAAAGGATACCTATTTGCTCGAACTTGCCCGCTATCTGGTGTTAAACCCGGTCCGCGTCGGCCTGGTGTCGGACCCCGCCGAATGGCCCTGGAGCAGCTATCGCGCCACCGTCGGCGAGGTGCCGCCCCCCGCCTGGCTGGATGCCAAAGGACTGCTCGCTCACTTCGGACGCACGCGAGGCCGCGCCATTGCTGCTTACCGCCGCTTCGTCCTCGCCGGGATGGAGGCGCCGCGGCCATGGGGACAGGTTCGGTATCAACTCATTCTGGGCGATGACGACTTCGTCGCGCGCCTGCGAAACGAAGCCACCGACGACCGCCTGCTCGAAGTTACCAAGTTGCAGCGCAAATCACTGGCACTCGCGCTCCCCGAGTATGCCGAGCGCTTCCGCGATCGCGCCGAAGCCATGGCCCAAGCCTATCACTCCGGCGCCTACACCATGGCCGAAATCGCAAGCCACTTCGGTGTCCACAGCATGACCGTCAGTCGCGCTGTTAAATGTTGGGGTCAGGTCCTAGCAGGACGTGCTGATCGAGTCCCTCGGCAAGCTCAGGATGAACGGTAATCTTCTTGCGCCTTTAAGCGCGTTTCCATCCGGCGATCGCCCGGGTTAACTCACTCACGAGTTGGACTGAGATGCGCGCGACGCGTGTCTACGCAGATCGCCACGCAATCTGTCGCCGACGGGTCCCGGCGCGGTAACATCCGGCCGACGGCGACTAAGTTGGTGCCGTGCCTTGACGGGCTCCGCAGCCGGTAGGTCGATCCGCTCGGCTCAAGTAACAGCCGCGTGGGGTAAAATTCCACGCAGCGCCTGTTTTCAATGGTGCGTGACGCGCCCCGTTAACTTGCGTTTAAGATTGTGAAAATTAAAATTTTGGTACGCAAGCAAACCGATTCCCGTGCGCAGCCACCGCGGCCCGGATCCACGATTCAAACAGGCGAATTCGAATGAACTTACCTCCGAAGTCCACCCCCGTGCCGGCAGTTCCAGGCGCCACGATGCGGCCGGCGTTTGCGCGGCTGAAAGCAGAGCTGTCGGAGCGCATCCTCGGGCAGGCGCGCTTGGTCGACCGCCTCCTGATTGCGCTGCTCGCCGATGGGCATTTATTGGTCGAGGGCGCGCCGGGCCTGGCGAAAACCACCGCGATCAAGGCGCTTGCGGCACGGGTCGACGCGGATTTCGCGCGCCTGCAATTCACACCGGATCTGTTGCCATCGGACCTCACGGGCACCGATATCTACCGCCAGCAGACCGGGGCGTTCGAGTTTCAGCCGGGCCCGCTGTTTCACAATCTGATTCTCGCCGACGAGGTCAACCGGGCACCGGCGAAGGTGCAATCGGCGCTGCTGGAGGCGATGGGGGAGCGGCAGATCACGGTGGGTCGCAAGACTTATCGCTTGCCCGAGTTGTTTCTGGTGATGGCGACCCAGAACCCGATCGAGCAGGAGGGCACCTATCCGTTGCCGGAGGCGCAGCTCGACCGGTTTCTGCTTTACGTCCGCATCGATTTTCCACAAGCGGCCACCGAGCGCGAGATCTTGCGCCTCGCCCGGCGCGAGGCCAATCAGGAACTGACACCCACCACGCCAACCCGCATCACGCCGGCGCAAGTGTTCGCGGCGCGCGCCGAGGTGATGCGCTTGCACATCGCTGAACCGTTGGAGGACTACATCGTGCAACTGGTATTGGCGACGCGGGCGCCGGGGCGCTATGGCGCCGACCTCGCGCGCGCGGTGGCGTTCGGCGCGAGTCCGCGCGGCTCGATTGCGCTGGAACGCTGCGCCCGTGCGCATGCGTGGCTCGCCGGGCGCGATTTTGTCGCCCCCGAGGATGTTCAGGCGGTGGCGCACGATGTGCTGCGGCACCGAATTATCCTGTCCTACGCGGCCGAAGCCGAGGGGCTCGATACCGAGCGCTTGCTCGATACGCTCCTCGCACGGGTGCCGTTGACGTGATGCACGCCTCGCCGCCGCCGAGCGTGCAGGTCGATCGGCGGGATCTGATCGGCTTGCGCAACGCGGCCCGCGGCCTGCGGTTACGGGTCGAACGGCCGGTCGGCTCGCCGCTCACCGGGGTACAACGCTCGCGTTTGCGCGGTCGCGGCATGGACTATCTCGAATCACGCCACTACCAGGCCGGCGACGACGTGCGGAGCATGGATTGGCGGGTGACCGCGCGGGCCGGCGCGCCGTACGTCAAGCTTTATGTCGAGGAGCGTGAACGCCCGGTGGTGGTGGTGGTCGATCTCGGCCCGGGCATGTTCTTTGCGACGCGCGGCGCGTTCAAGTCGGTAGTCGCGGCGCGCGCGGCGGCCTTGATCGGTTGGGCGGCGGTGGCGCATGGCGATCGCATCGGCGCGTTGGTGCTGGACGACGGGCATCAGGAACTGAAACCCCGCGGCGGTCGGCGCGGGGTGCTGACACTGATCGACGCCTTGGCCCGGGCCGGGACACTCGAAGCCACCCCGCGCCGCGCGAATCCGGTCGACTTCGACGCCGCGCTCGAACGCCTGCGGCGGGTGGCGCGACCGGGTAGCCTGCTGGTCTTGATCAGCGATTTTCTGGCGCTCGGCGATTTGGCCCGGCATCACCTGACCGAACTCAAACGGCATAACGAACTGCTTGCGATTCAGGTCAGCGATCCGCTGGAACTGGCGATCCCGGTGCCGGGCGAATATGGGATCAGTGATGGCCAGCGTCGAACCCTGTTGAACTTGCGCGATGACACCCCGCGACAACGCTTTCACGCCTACTTCGCCGAGCGGCACTTGCGCGCGCGGGCGTTGTTCGACGGGTTGCGGGTTCCGCGACTGCGGTTGCGCACCACCGACGATCTGGCGTTGATGCTGCGGCGGGGACTGAGTGGTCGCGGCGACCTCGCGGGGGGTGATCCTGAATCGGTGGGTGAACCAAGCCCATGACACCCGATCGGCTCGCCGCCTTGCGTGATATCCATTTACCGCCGGCGCCGCCGCTGTGGCCGCCAGCGCCGGGTTGGTGGGCACTCGGTGTGCTCGCGCTACTCAGCGTGGCGGCAATCATTTGGGTGCTCCGGCGCCGCGCCCAACGCGCGCGCCGGGTGGCGGCGATCGAGGCACTGCTGGCGGACGCGGTGCGTGAGTCGGGGGAGGACCAGGCGCGCTTGCTGGCGGCGCTCAGCGCGATCCTGCGCCGAGTGGCGTTGGGTCGCTATCCGCGTGCGGAGGTTGCGCATCTCACCGGCGCCGAGTGGCTAGGTTTTCTCGATCGTTCCGGCGGCGGCGGGCAGTTCGGCGCGGGACCGGGCGCCGTGCTGGCGTATGGCCCGTACCAAACCGCCACCGAATACGACCGCGCGGCCCTGGTGCGGCTGGCGCGGCGCTGGATTCGCAGGAACCTCGTGTGAGTTTTAGCTTCGCTTGGCCTTGGTTGTTCGCGGCGTTGCCGTTGCCGTTGCTGGTGGCATGGCGGTTGCCGCGTGCGACGAGCGGACCAGGCCTGACCTTACGCACACCGTTCTATGCCGACTTCGCCGATGGTGAGCCGCCGCGCCTGGCGGCACGCGCGCGTTGGCGTTTAGTCGTCGCAGTGTTGGCCTGGGTCGCGCTGGTGAGCGCGGCGGCGCGACCGCAGCAAGTCGGGCCGGAGTACGAGGTGCCGCGCGAGGGCCGTAATCTGATGCTGGCGGTGGACCTGTCCGGGAGTATGCAGCAGGAGGACATGGTGCTCGGGCGGCAGCGGGTAAATCGCCTCACGGCGGTCAAGGCGGTGGCCGGGGATTTCATCGAACGCCGGGTCGGCGACCGGATCGGTCTGGTGTTGTTCGGACAGCAGGCCTACCTGCAGGCGCCGCTGACCTTCGATCGGCGCACCGTACGGACCTTGCTCGACGAGGCCGCCATTGGGCTGGCGGGCAAGGAGACCGCGATCGGCGACGCCATCGGGCTCGCCGTCAAACGTCTGCGCGATCAGGCGGAGGGCACCCGGGTGCTGGTCCTGTTGACCGACGGCGCCAACACCGCAGGTCAGCTCGATCCCCTCAAGGCGGCGGAGATCGCGGCGGCGGAGGGCATTCGTATCTATACCATCGGGGTCGGCGCCGGGCGCGAGGCGCGTGGGTTTTTCGGCGCACCGTTCATGGTCGGCGACGAGATCGACGAGCGCACTTTGCGCGCACTCGCCGAGCGTACCGGCGGGCATTACTATCGCGCCCACGACCTGCAAGCGCTGCAAGAGATTTATCAGCGTCTCGATCGCCACGAACCGGTCCAGCAGGAGCCAAGCTTCCAGCGCGAGGTCGATGAACTCTACCGCTGGCCGCTGGCGTTGGCGCTGGCGCTGGCGCTGTTGCGGGTGCTGGTTGCCGCGGGCGGCGTGCGATCGGCGGGGTTGCTACATCGGCGCCGGCCGGGCGAGACGTGATGATCAACCAGTTTCATTTTCTTGAACCCCTCTGGTGGCTGGCATTGCTGCCGCTCGCCTTCGCCGTGTGGCGCCTGGCACGACACCTGCGCTCGGATCAGGCTTCACCGTGGCACCGCCAGGTGGACGCCCACTTGTTGCCGTACCTGGTGGTGGAATCCGGCGGGCGGCGCGGCTTTGGCTGGGCGCTGGCGGCACTGGCTTGCGGTGGAATCCTGGCGATCGCAGCGCTCGCCGCACCGGCCTGGGAGCGGATGCCGCAACCGGTGTATCGCAGCCCGGTGGCGGCGGTGGTGGTGCTCGAACTTGATTCGCGCATGTTGGCGGCAGACCTCGCACCGAACCGCCTGGAGCGGGCGCGCTTTGCGATCGAGGATCTCCTGAACCGCGCCCGCGACACTCAGTTCGCGCTGGTGGCCTACGCCGGCGATGCCTTTGCGGTCACGCCGCTCACCGACGATGCGGCGACGCTCAAGGCGCAGCTGCGGGTGCTTCATCCGGACCTGATGCCGGAGAGCGGCACCCGACCCGAGCGTGGTTTAGCCCTGGCGGCGGAATTGCTGCGCCAATCGGGCCGTAGGTCGGGTCAGATCGTACTGATTGCCAGCGATGGGGGCGGCGCGCGTACGCTTGAGCGGGCGCGCAGCCTTGCCGCGGAAGGATTTGCGACGAGCGTGATCGCGGCTGGCCAACCGCGCAACGCCGAGCTCGAAGCGGATGCCGAATTGGGACTCGATCCAAGTGCGCTCTCGGCACTGGCGGCGGCTGGCGGCGGTCAGTTCTTTCTGCTCGGCGGCGGTGACGTGGCCGCGCAACTCAATCTCGGTGGCGCGGAAACGCGTATCGACGCCGACGCGAGCGCTGGCGATCAGGCCGAACGCTGGCTGAATCGGGGGCCGTGGCTGTTGTTGCCCTTGCTGTTGCTCGCCGCGCTCGCGTTTCGCCGTGGTTGGCTGGTAGGCATCGCGTGGGGGGTGGTGGGACCGCTCCTGCTGACCAGTGCGCCGGGGGCCAGCGCACTCGATTGGCGCGATCTCTGGCAGCGTGCCGATCAGCAGGCCCATGCGGCGCTCGACGCAGGCGACTATGCGCGTGCCCGGGAACGGGCGACCGATCCGGCGCGACACGGCGCGGCGGCTTATCGTGCGGGCGATTATGCCGCGGCAGTCGACGCCTTCGCGCGCGAAGACGACGCGACGGCGGCCTACAATCGGGGCAACGCGCTGGCGCGCCTCGGCCGCTTCGACGAAGCGCTGGCGTCCTATGACGCCGCGCTGGGGGCTGACCCTGGGTTCGAGGACGCTCGATTCAACCGGGAACTCGTCGAGTCGCTGCGTAAACAGCAGGAGCAGCCACCGCAGTCTGGTCAAGACGCGCCGCCGGCAGGCTCCGACGGCGAGGAGTCGCAACGCGATCCCGGGAACGATAGCGCCGAGGGGACAGCGCGAGATGATGCTGAAAGCGACGGCGATCCCGCCGCGCCGGGCGTATCCGCCGAGGCGACGGATACGGCGGATGCGCCCGCGAGCGGGTCGGACGCCGCCGACGCAGCGGCGCAACAGCAACAGGCCGACGAGACCGTCGCCGAGGCGCGTGAACAGGCGCGCGAACCGTCGGCGCAGGATTCCGACCCGAGCGAGATGGCCGCCGACCATTTGAGTCCGGAGCAACGGCAATCGGTCGAGCAGTATCTGCGCCGGGTACCGGACGATCCTGGGGGACTCTTGCGCCGTAAGTTTTTATACCAATACCAGCAGCGTGCGCGCGAACCGGGGATTGACGATGAACGCTGGCGCGGGCGTTGAGTGGCGGAGCGATAGCTGCGTCCGCAAACCTCTTGAAACTTGAGACGGTTGACACGATGCGACTGAGTGAACGACTTTCCAGACTCTGGCCCCTGCTGTTACTCCTGCTGCTGGGGAGCATGCTCACGCCGGCGTGGGCGATTCAGGTCAGCGCGCTGCTTGACCGCGCCCGCATCGGCGACGGTGAGACGGTCATTCTGATCCTCCATGCCGCCGGCAATGTCGATGGCGTGCAACCCGATCTCGCTCCACTTGCGGCCGATTTCGAAATACTCGGGACCGGCACCAGCACCCAGGTCCGGATTATCAACGGTCAACGCAATGACAGCACGCAGTGGCGCGTCACCTTGATGCCGAAACGCACCGGCACGCTGACTCTCCCGGCGTTGCGGGTGGGCGAGGCAAGCACCGCGCCGCTCAGCCTGGAGGTGAGCGACTCCGCGCCTGCCGCGACGGCCGACATGCCGCGCGAGGTTTGGGTCGAGATGGAGGTCACCGGCGGTTCCGATCCTTACGTGCAGGCGCAGGTGCCGCTCACGGTGCGGGTGCTGACCGCGCGTCCAATCCGCGAAGGCAGTCTGAGCGAACCGCAGGTGGCTGCGGCCTTGATCGAAAAGCTGGGGCCGGATCGGCGTTACAGCGCGACTCGCGACGGTGCCGAGTATCACGTTGTTGAACGTCGTTATGCCGTGTTTCCACAGCAGAGCGGTCCCTTAACCCTCCCGCCGGTGGTGTTTCGCGGCACGCTCGCGGCACCGCCGCGCCCGCGCGATCCCGCCGGTACCGGGTCGCCGCTGCAGCGCTTTTTCGATAACGACCCGTTCTTCGACGACTCGATCGTGCAACGCTTTTTTGATGACAGCGTGTTCGGCCGCGCAGCGGAGGCGGTACGTCCGGTGACCGCGCGCGGCGAGGCGATCACCTTGAACGTCCAGCCTGCGCCGGTGGCGGGATCGGATTGGCTCCCGGCGCGGGCCGTCATGGTGACCGACTCCTGGACCAGCGCACCGCCAAGCCTCCGCGTTGGCGAACCCGCGCGGCGAACCTTGACCTTGACCGTACAGGGCTTGACCGGGGCACAGATTCCCGAAATTCGGCTTCCGGAGGTGGCGGATCTCAGTATTTATGCCGAACCCGCCGCGCTCGAAAGCCGCACCGACGGTGAGCAGGTGATTGGCGTCAGCAGTCGCAGCTTTACCATGATCCCGGCCCGCGCGGGTACGCTCGCCCTGCCGCCGTATCGGGTCACGTGGTGGGATACCGAGGCGCGCGAGCGGCAGGTGGTCGAACTCCCGGCCTGGACCCTGAACGTGGCGCCAGGCGTCGGCGTCGCACCGCCGGCACCGGCGCCGGCAACGCGGTCGGACGGGTGGGTGGATGAACCGGAAGCGACGGTCGCGCCTACGGTTTCTGCGGTCGATACCGCGCGGGCAGGGCGACTGGGGTGGTTTTGGATGCCAATCGCACTCGCGATCCTGGTGGGCGGCGCACTCTACCACTGGCGCCGTGGCGCGAAAGCAAAGGATTCCGCGCCCGTCGCCACGCCGGATCAGGCCGAACGAGAGCGGCTGAAAGCGGCCTGTCTCGACGCGTGCAGTGAACAGGATCCGCGCCGTGCCGCGCGTACTTTGCTCGCGTGGGCGCGCGCCGAGTGGCCCGAGGAATCGGTCACTTCGTTGACCGCGATTGCGGCGCGGCTCCAACACGGAGCGGAGGCGGTCCTGGAGTTACATGGGCAGCTCTTTCGCGAGGCAACCGCGGGCTGGCGCGGCGATACGTTGGCGCGGGCGCTGGCGAATGGCTTGCCCCGTCGGGTACGGCCGGCGAGTGGGCGCCGTGAGGCGGCGGCGCTCGATCCGCTCTATCCGGCCTAGCGAAGCATTGCTTGAGTCCTGCGAAATGCGCAGGATGAACGGTATTCGTTTGATTCCGCCCTTGGTGGACCCGTCGAACCCTAAGTTGAGATGGCGAGATCCACGTGAAAGCATGTACATCCTTGTACGCTGGGTCCCGGCATTGTGCATGTAGATCCTTGTACGCTGGGTTCCGGCATTGTGCATGTAGATCCTTGTACGCAGGGTTCCGGCATTTTGTATGTACATCCTTGTACGCTGGGTTCCGGCATTGTGCATGTACATCCTTGTACACTGGGTTCCGGCATTCCCTGCCGGAATGACGGGGGGACGGGCGGGGAGGTTGCGCGCATGCGCCGCTTACCTCCGTCACCCCGGCAGGGATTGCCGGGGCCCAGTGTCCACGGACGGGCGGGTCGCTTGTTACAACCAATCCGGGTACCTCGTTGCAGGAACCTTGCAACCATGGTCAGTTGAGGATTCAGCCAACTGAAACGGATCGACCCGCAAATCTGGGTGAAATGACGTACCAGGATGGGTTTGCGGCGTTTCCCGACTGACCGGCCCGGAGTGGCTTTCATCCTCGGGGGCGGTGTCTTCGCCATGAGAGTTAGCGCCGCTGGCCGAAGAATGGCACTTCACGGGGCTGCAAGTGGCAGGTGGTCGGTCGCACGGTTGAGTCTCGTGTACACTCGAATCACCGTACCGCCTTCCGATCAGTTCGAGTACTACCTATGAACACATCTGCCGAGCGTCCGCGTGAAGTGTATTTTTTCGGCACCTGCCTGATCGACGTGCTATTTCCACAGGCGGGATTGGCGGCGATGAAGTTGCTCCGGCGTGCCGGTGTCCGGGTCATCTTTCCACAAGGTCAGACCTGCTGCGGTCAGCCACCCTTCAATTCCGGTTACCGCGATGAGGCGCGCGCGGTGGCGCGGCGGCAGCTCGATTTGTTTGCGCGCGATATTCCAGTGGTGGTTCCGTCCGGTTCCTGCGCCGGGATGTTGAAGCATCATTACCGGGAGCTGTTCGCAAATGAGCCCGAGGAGGCAAAAGCGGCGGCATTTTCCGCTCGGGTGTTTGAATTTACCGAGTTTCTGGTCGACGGCCTGGCGATCGAGTTACGCGATCTTGGGCCACCGACCAGCATCGCGATTCATACCTCCTGCTCGGCCCGACGCGAGATGGGTGTTGCCGACCGGATTGAACGTCTCGTTGATCAGCTCGCTCAGGTGGAAAAGCGTGAGCAGGCGTATAAAGCCGAATGCTGCGGATTCGGCGGCACCTTCGCCGTCAAGCAAGCGGAAATCTCGGCCGCCATGGTGGCCGACAAAACCGATCACATTGCCGCGACGGAGGCCGAGTTCTTACTTGGGCAAGACTGCGGGTGTCTCATGAATATCGGCGGCGCGTTCGAGAAGCAGGGCCGTGGCCCCAAGGTGCTTCATATCGCGGAATTCCTGTGGCACCGCACGGGAGGCGATCGGTAACCCGGCTCGGTGCTTATACGTCGAGCGCGCGGATCACGACCGATCCGTCTTCCTCGAACTGTTCACGCTCGATCAACCGGCGCGCCGCTTCCTGGATTTCCGCGCGGTGCAACACCACTGACTGCATTGGGTTGTCGTCGGAGGCCGCGAACTTTTCGCGCAGGATCTCAAGCGAGATTCGACACAAAATGCGTCTTTTGTTGACCTCGGCTGCAACGGTCGCAACATTGTTCATCGGATTCCAGCATTCGAGCCGGGGAAACGAAATGATGCCGTCTACCACCGTGGATTGGCGACTGCGGTTTACAGACATGCTGTGTCCCTCACGCCATACGAGAAAGGTTTAGCGATCTGGAGGTACATAATATCTCGGTTCTCGGTCATTGCGGGCACGGATTAAGTGGGGTCACTGAGCCCGATACGCCCTTGCAGGTCGCGCCCGGCCAGTACCCTGCAGGCCACTCGATGTCGCAACATCGCTTGTCATTGCGGCGGTTGGTGCGTCGCGGGAAACGTCCTTTTCCATCAAATGGATAGCTAGCCAAGCAGTATACGCGAAATCGTGTCCGAGTGCTCCGACGGTGTGCGTGCAGGATTTGCCAGCACGTGAGCTGTGCGTTCGCACCACGGGATTTGCGCGGGTTCCGATTGTGTGAGCGCGGTTCGCCGGACAGTCTGCGACCGGCTTCGTCGAGTCGAATATCACGCGCTTCGGGAGATTTAGGCGTTGCGCCCGGCAAATTGCGAAATCCGTCACGCCGGGATGTCCCATGGGTTGTGCTAACCTCAGCGCTCATGTCGATCATCATCGCGTTGAAATCATGACCGTAAAAGTGCTGTTCGTGTGTATGGGGAATATCTGCCGCTCGCCCACCGCCCATGGGGTGTTCGCTCATCGGGTCCGCGAGCACGGACTTGACCATTTGATCGAGATCGATTCGGCCGGCACGCATGCGTATCACGTCGGTGAGCCGCCCGATGATCGTTCACAGGTGGCCGCTGCGCGTCGCGGCTACGACCTCAGCGATCTCAAGGCGCGACGGGTCGGGGCGAAAGATTGCGAACACTACGACTACATCCTGGTGATGGATGAGATGAACTTGCTGGATGTGCGTTCGAAGTGCCCGCGGAGTTGCTGGCCACGGGTCCGCTTGTTCATGGACTTCGCCGGCCCGTCCCATCAGGGTAAGGAAGTGCCTGACCCTTACAGCGGGTCCAAATCGGACTTCGAACGCGTGCTCGATCTGGTCGAAATTGCGGCCAAAGGTCTGCTTCAACACATTCGCGAGACGCATCGCGTCTGAGAGACTGTGGGCGTTTGCGACGTAGATGATCGGTAAAGGTCACTACTTTTCCCGCTTTAGCCGCCGTTTAATCGCTAGTCCGGCAGGACTATGCCGACGCTGATCGACGTACCCGCTTGGGTGCCGGCGGGTAAGGTGCCGGATGCCTGGTGAATATCTTCCGCGACGTTCTTCGGGTTCGCTTCTAGAGCGCTCCAGATTTCTACTCGGTATCGCTCGGTCAGGCCGCGCTCTATTGTAGGCGCGGCACTTGCAACGACGGGCCGCGCTGACGGCGCTGGGGTTTTCCCCGGGCCGTCAGCGTGGCTATCGTTTACTTGGTGTCAACCACCGCCGGGGCCGGGGCTTCGGCGGGGGCCTTGATCGGCGGGGCGGGTTGATGTGCAGGCTCGGCACGTGGCGTGGTGTCCACGTGTTCGGCCATCGGCACCGGTTCGGTCGAGGGTTTGGGCGGGCTTTCGCGGACCGGCGCTGGAGCGGGTGCACTGACGGGGGGCAACATTGATGGTATCGCACTCGGCGTTGAATCGTTGGCGCGCACCGTTACGACCGTGTCGCGTGCCGGGGCGGGCGCTTCCACAGCGGTGTCTGCTTCCCACCGCTCGCGCGGCGGCTTGCTTTCAGCCTGCTGCGAACGGCCTTCGCTACGCGGGGTGCCGTCGGCTTCGGGCGTTACGCCGACCGCCGGTTGGCGCGCGGGCGAGGACGCTCGGGGCGAATCGGACCGACGCGAATTACGCGGCGTATCACGTTCGGCATCGGCCTGGCGTTCGTCACCACCGCGCGCGGGCGTGCGTTCGTCACTGGCCTGACCAGTCTGGTCGGCGCGCGGTGAATTAGGTTCGCCCGCGGCTTGAGGGGCATCAACACCGCGTGGTGGTTTGCGTTCGCCGGTAGCTTGGCGCTCATCGTCGCCGTGCGGCGAATGACGCTCGGGCCTGCCCTGTAGGTCGTCGCCGCCACGTGGTGGATTGCGCTCGACTCCGGCTTGGCGGTCGTCGCGTCCGCGTGGTGGATTGCGCTCGCCTCCCGGTTGTCGGTCGTCACCGCCGCGCGGCGCGGAGTCGTCGTTGCTGCGTCGCACTTCGCCGCGAGAACGCGGTTGCGACGGCGCGCGGCCAGCCTCGGACGGCGCGCGTTCGCGCGGGGGATTGCGCTCGGCGCTGGCTTGACGCTCGTCGCTGCGCGGCGCTGCCGGGGCATTGTCTCCCGCCGTGCGCGACCCGTCGCCGCGATTGCGTGGTTCATTGCCGGTCCGTGGCGGGCGTTCGCGGCGCGACTCGTTGCCGCGGCCGCGGCGCTCCCCGCTTGGGGCATTGTCTGCGTTTGGCGCGCGGGCTTCGGTGGTGGGCGCATCGGCCGGCGTGGTTTCGCTCGCGCCGTCTTCGCGCGGCGAGCGTTGTCCGCCGGACCGCGAGCCGCCACGTCCCGACCGCCGCCGACCGCCCTGGCGACTGCGACCGTTGCCTTGGCCGCGCTGATCTCCCTCGGATCGGGCTTGGGTATCGCGACGCTCCTGGCTGCGGCTGTCTTCCGTCGAGCTCGACGCGGCGGCGGAACGGGTCTCGCTGATATTGCCGGTGGAGAACAGCTTGCGCCAGATCCGGGTAATGATTCCGGGCTCGTGGACCGCGATCGGCGTGGCAACCGCGCGGGGTACGGCGGGCTTTTCCGCATGCTGCACTGGGGTTGGTGCGGGCGCCGCGGGTGCGGGTGGTGGTGGCGGCGCCGGAAGTATCGCCTGTACAGCCGCCGGGGCCGCGCTTCCGGCGACTCGATCCGGCAGTTTGACCTCGGTCTCGACGCGCGTGATCAGTTCGTGACTCGGCTGGGTGATCGAGACATGGCGTTGTTCGTCGGCGCGAACCCGCTCGACCAGGTAAATTGGGCGTTCGTAATTCGGGTCGGGCACGACGATGATCTGAACGCTGGAGCGGGCTTCGATTTCGCTCAGCTGGGTGCGCTTCTCGTTCAGCAAGTAAGTTCCGACATCCACCGGTACGCGAGCGAGTACGATGCCGGTCTTGTCTTTCAGGGATTCTTCCTCCAGCAAGCGCAGAATCGATAACGACATTGATTCGACGCTGCGAATTGTGCCGTGGCCCTTGCAATGCGGGCAGACCTGTTGGCTCGATTCTCCCAGCGAGGGCTGCAGCCGTTGCCGCGACAGTTCGAGCAAACCAAACCGCGAGATGCGTCCGATCTGGACCCGCGCCCGATCGGAGCGCATGACGTCGCGCAGGCGGTTTTCGACTTCGCGCTGATTCTTGTTCGGCATCATGTCGATAAAGTCGATCACGATCAGTCCGCCGAGATCCCGCAGCCGCAGTTGCCGCGCGATTTCGTCCGCCGCTTCGAGGTTGGTGTTGAGCGCGGTCTCTTCGATATCGCTGCCTTTGGTGGCACGCGCCGAGTTAACGTCGATTGCGGTCAGCGCCTCGGCGTGGTCGATGACGATGCTGCCGCCGGAGGGCAGCGGGACGGAGCGCTGAAACGCGCTTTCGATTTGCGACTCGATCTGGAAGCGGTTGAACAGCGGCACCCGCTCCTGATAGAGCTTGAGCTTGCGCAACGCGTGCGGCATTACCTGGCGGATGAAATCCTCGGCGTCCTGGTAGACGTTGGGATGGTCGATAATGACCTCACCGATATCGTCGCTGTAATGGTCGCGTAACGCGCGGATGATGACGTTGCTTTCTTGGTAGATCAGAAACGGCGCGGGACGGGTTTCGGCCGCCTTTTCGATCGCTCGCCACAGCGTGATCAGATAATCGAGATCCCATTGGAGCTCTTCGCCCGAGCGCCCGACCCCCGCGGTGCGCACGATCAAACCCATGTCGTCTGGAACGTTGATCTGTTGCAGGGTATCGCGAATCAATTGGCGATCGTCGCCTTCGATTCGGCGCGAGACGCCGCCGGCGCGCGGCTCGGTGGGCATCAGAACCATGTAGCGTCCGGCCAGACTGATCTTGGTGGTCAGTGCCGCGCCTTTGTTGCCGCGCTCTTCCTTTTCGATCTGGACGATGAGTTCGTGGCCTTCCTTAACCGCGTCCTGGATACCGACCCGGCCTTCCTGCTGACGGGCTTCTTCGCGATAAAACTGGGGCGCGATCTCCTTGAACGGCAAAAAGCCGTGCCGTTCGCCGCCGTAGTTGACGAAAGCGGCCTCCAGGCTGGGTTCAACCCGGGTGATGACGCCGCGGTAGATGCTGGATTTTTTTTGTTCCTTGGCCGGGACCTCGATATCCAGATTGTAGAGTTTCTGGCCGTCGACGATGGCAACCCGCAGTTCTTCCGGCTGCGTTGCGTTGATCAGTATTCGTTTCATTTATGGTGTCTCTTATTACGACAGGGCCGGGTGCGGCGCCAGTTGTCGCGCGGACATTGATTCCTGCGAGGAGGACGACGGTCCACGTAATCCAGGTGTAGAACGTGCTGCTCAGAATCATGACGGTGCCTCGCGCGAACAGGGCGCTGCGTACGCTCGGCTGTTCTATTAAGGTGTGCATTGGAAAACCTGGCGCCATTCCATGCTGGCTAGCTAACCCGAGGACAGGGAGGTGTTGAGTCGCGTCAACGGCACCTTTCGGTTCGAAGCGCTCGGCACAGGTTATAATGGCGCAAGCGAGCATGATAACAATGCCATGCACTTTGTCAATTGATTGATTCGAGAGAAATTATTTGTGTCGTTTCGGTCGCGCGAGGGCTCCAGTACTGCATTGACCCAGCACGGCGCCCGCGAAATACGCATCGAAGCGGATTTCGCCGGGCAACGCCTGGACAACCATCTGTTTCGCTTGCTGCGCGATGTGCCCAAGAGCCGGATCTATCGTATGTTGCGCAACGGCGAAGTGCGCGTGAATGGCGGGCGGGTGAAACCGGATTATCGCGTTCAAGCCGGCGATCGGGTGCGCCTGCCCCCCGTGCGGACCGAGCCACGCGCCGCGCGCGATGAGGCGATTGCACCGGCGCGGCAGCGCGATCTCAGCGCTGCGATCATCCATGAAGATCCGCGACTTCTGGCCCTGAACAAGCCGGCCGGGGTCGCAGTTCACGGAGGCACTGGGGTTGAATATGGCGTGATCGAGATCCTGCGTGCGGCACGTCCAGATGAACCGATGCTGGAGTTGGCGCATCGGCTCGACCGCGAGACCAGCGGCTGTCTGCTGTTGGCGCGTGAACGCAAGGCCTTGATCGCGCTTCATGAGCTGTTGCGGTCGCATAACGGTATCGACAAACGTTACCTCGCGCTGGTCAATGGTCAGTGGGACGGCGAACGCCGACGGGTCAGCAGCGCGTTACAGCGCCGCGGACCGCAGGGTCAGGTGCGGCGCAGTGCCAGCGCAGAAGACGGAAAGTTGGCGGACTCCGAATTCGCACCGCTACAGCGCTTCGCGGACGCCACGCTGATGGAGGTACGCATATTTACCGGCCGCACCCATCAGATCCGGGTCCATGCGGCCGAGAGCGGGCATCCGATCCTCGGCGATGACAAATACGGAGATTTCGCCGCGAATCGCAAATGGCGTAAGCTCGGGCTCAAACGGATGTTCCTGCACGCGGCCCGGATGCGATTTACATGGCCTTGGGGGGGCGATCCGATCGAAATTCACGCACCGTTGCCCGACGATCTGGGGGCGGTACTCGAGCACTTGCAGACACCTCATGAATCTGAAATTTGATTTACTGGTTTTCGACTGGGATGGCACCTTGATGGACTCCGAGTCGCATATCGTCGCCTGCCTTGCGCTCGCGCTGCGGGAGGTCGGGTTGCCGCCACGCGATACCCGGTCTTTGCGTCAGGTCATTGGTCTTGGGCTGCGCGAGGCCATGCTCGCGTTGCTCCCGGAAGCCCCGGCGAGTACCGTGCAGGAGGCCGTGGACGCATATCGTAGGCATTTCCTCTCGTCGCAACCGACCCCGAGCGAATTGTTCCCGGGGGTCCTGGAAACGCTGGACACACTTCGTGCCGCCGGATTCCGCATGGCGGTGGCGACCGGCAAGTCACGGCGCGGGCTGGATAAGGTGCTCGATGAAACGGCATTGCATCCGTACTTTGAAGCCACGCGCTGCGCCGACGAAACACGTTCCAAGCCGGATCCCCTGATGTTGCGGGAATTGCTCGACGAGTTGGCAGTTGACGCCGGGCGCGCGCTGATGATCGGTGACACCGAGTTCGACCTCGCGATGGCGGCGGCGATGGCCATGCCACGAATCGGCGTCGGTTACGGCGTGCACGAGCGTGATCGTTTGCTGCGCCACGCACCGCTCGCAATCCTTGAGGACATCCGCGAACTCGTCGCCTGGCTGGGACACGATCCAGCGGTCGATGCCGGACTCATCCATCGAATTTCAAACCACAACGCCACCACACCGCTATGACCGAACCCACCCAGGATCCCAGTTGGGAGCGCAAACTGATCGAACGTCTGGCCGAGTCGGCGCAGACCGAGCAACGCCGGTCCCGGCGCTGGAATGTGTTTTTCCGGTTTCTGTTTTTTGCCTACCTGGTCGCGCTGCTGGCGCTGTTCGTTGATTGGTCGTTCCTCTCGAAAGAGGTGACCAAGGAAAAGCATACCGCGCGGGTTGAGCTCAAGGGCGTGATCGCGGAAGGCAGCGATGGCGCAGCCGAAAAGGTCAACAAGCTGCTGCGCGCCGCCTTCAAGGACAAAAACACGAAGGGTGTGGTGCTGGAGATCAACAGTCCCGGCGGCACCCCGGTTCAGGCAAGCTATATTTACGACGAGATCAAGCGCCTGCGCGAGGAGTATCCCGATATCAAATTGTACGCGGTGGTAACCGACATCTGCGCCTCGGGTGGCTACTATGTCGCGGCGGCAGCCGACGAGATCTATGCCGCACCGAGCAGTATCGTGGGCTCGATCGGGGTGCGTCTGGACAACTTCGGTCTGCAAGGTTTGCTGGAAAAGATCGGGGTCGAGAACCGCACCATCACAGCTGGCGAAAACAAGGCGATCCTCGATCCGTTTCAACCGCTTGAACCGGAGCAACGGGCTCACCTCGAAGGGATGTTGGCTCGGATTCATCAGCAGTTCATCGATGCCGTCAAGGCCGGTCGCGGTGACCGCCTCAAGCCGGCGGAAGAGCTTTTTAGTGGCTTGATCTGGACTGGCGATGAGGCGGTCGCGCAGGGGCTGGTCGATGGCCTGCGCAGCACCGGGCAAGTGGCGCGCGACCTCATCGGCGCGGAAACGATCGTGACCTACGAGCGCGAGAAGAGCCTGCTGGAGCAACTCACCGATGCCAGTACGGATTATTCAGTGCGGCTGTTCAGCGGTATTTTGCGCCCTGGATTGCAGTAGCCTCAGAGCCTGTGAAAAAATCCCCGATCGTCGCGAGGGCGCCCAGGGGCGTCCGCAGTAGATCGCGGGATATTTTCACAAGCTCTCAGGAAGCCTGCTGGGCAATGGCCGCGCCCGGTCATTGCCCGCAATCTTGCGCCGGAGGTGAATAGTCTTCGATTCGTGAGCGCAGCCCGCGTTCAGCGGACGAATTCCAGTTCAGGGCAATGCGTATCCTTCCGCAGCCAGAAAATCGGTCAGACGAATCAACGGTAACCCGATCAGTGCGTTCGGGTCGTCGCCTTCGAGCCGTGCGAAGAGGGTGATGCCGAGACCTTCGGATTTGAAGCTGCCGGCGCAGTGGTAAGGTTGCTCGATCCGCACATAGCGTTCAATCTGGTCCGTCAAGAGTCGGCGAAAATGCACGCTGAACGGTACCAGATCGTAGCGGGTCTGGCCGGTTAGGGTGTTCAACAGACAAAGCCCGGTCAGAAACTCAACCTTGCCCCCGGAAAATCGTTCGAGCTGTGCGACCGCGCGCGCATGAGTACCGGGCTTGCCGAGTATCTCGCCCGCATGCACCGCGCACTGGTCCGACGCAATGACGAGATGCGCCGGATAGTATTCGCGCGCCGCCGCGGCCTTCGCGAGGCTTAAGCGGCGCACCATGGCCGCCGGGGTTTCCCCGGGACTCGGCGTTTCGTCGACGTCAGGCGCGAGCGTCGCAAATACAAGCCCCAAGCGGCGCAGCAGGTCGGCGCGGTACGGCGAGGTGGACGCCAGTACCAACGGCAAGGGTTCGCTCATGCCTCGATCTTGATCAGGGTTTCGTCGGGATTCACCCGATCGCCCTTGGCGACGAAGATATTGACGACACGACCGCTCACCGGCGCCTGAATCTCGGTTTCCATCTTCATGGCTTCGGTTATCAAAAGCGGGTCGCCGGCATTGACGCTGTCGCCTTCCTTGACCAGCACATCGATGATCGTGCCGGGCATCGCGGTGGTGACGTCACCCGGCCCGCGCGCCTGCGGGCGTCGACTGCCACCCTTGGCCGCGTTCGGGGTCTGCGGCATGGCCTGGGCGGGTTTATTGGGCTCGGTGCCTTCGAAAGTGTCGACCACCTCGATCTCGACTTCCTCGGGCACGCCATCGATCGTCAGATAGATCGGACGTTGGGTGCCGACCACGTAACCCGTTCCACCCACCTTGACGTGAAACGATTCGCCGTGGACGGTGACGTAGAATTCGGCGGGCGCGGGCGGGCACTGCGGGGGCGCCGCGGCTTCCACCTGGAGCGGTTTGAGTAACTCGGGTGTGAGCGTGCCGGCTTTGCGTTCTTCGAGAAAGTCGCGCCCGATCTCGGGAAACATGGCGAAGGTGAGCACGTCTTCCTCGCAATCGGCGAGCAGCTGAGCCTCAATCCGCAGATCCTCGAGTTCGGGCTCGATCAGGTCGGCTGGACGACAATCGATGGCGGTTTCGTTGCCGATTGCAAGTTGCCGCACCTCTTCATTGATCTCGCCCGGTGCCCGCCCATAGTGGCCTTTGAGATAGAGTTTGACCTCGTTGGTCACCACCTTGTACGGCGTGCCGGTCATCACATTCATGACCGCCTGGGTGCCGACGATTTGTGAGGTCGGGGTGACGAGGGGCGGGTAACCGAGGTCCTTGCGCACGCGCGGAATCTCGGCGAGTACCGCGTTCACCTTGTCCTCCGCGTTTTGATCGCGGAGCTGATTCATCATGTTGGAGATCATGCCGCCCGGCACCTGATTGATCTGGACCCGAGTGTCGACGCCGGTGCGTTCGCTTTCGAAATGGCGATATTTTTTGCGCACCTCCCGAAAGTACTCGCTGATCTCCTGTAATAAATTGAGGTCGAGCCCGGTGTCGAATTCGGTGCCGCGAAAGGCCGCGACCATGCTCTCGGTCGGGGCGTGGCTGGCGCCTCCGGCGAACGACGAGATCGCGGTGTCGATATGGAGGCATCCGTTCTCGGCCGCGCGCAGCGAGCACATTTCGGAAAGTCCCGAACTGGCGTGGGAATGCAAATGCAGCGGCAGACTGAGGGCGGATTTGAGCGCGCGCACCAGGGACTCCGCTACCGCGGGGGTCAGTAGTCCGGCCATGTCCTTGATCGCGATGCTGTCGCAACCTAGGTTTTCGAGCTCGCGACCGAGTTTGACAAACGAGTCGATGTCGTGCACCGGGCTTGTGGTATAACAAATCGTACCCTGGGCATGTTTGCCGGCGCGCTTGACCGCAGCGATCGAGGTTTCCAGGTTACGCACATCGTTCAGCGCATCGAAAATGCGGAACACATCCATGCCGTTGTCGGCCGACTTGGCGACAAAAGCGTTGACGACGTCGTCGCCGTAGTGTCGGTACCCGAGCAGATTCTGGCCGCGCAGAAGCATTTGCAAGCGGGTATTGGGCAGTGCCAGTCGCAGTCTTCGCAGGCGCTCCCACGGATCCTCCTTGAGAAACCGCACACAGGCATCGAAAGTGGCGCCGCCCCAGACTTCCAGCGACCAGTAGCCAACCCGATCGAGCATCTCGCAGGCCGGCAGCATATCGTCGGTGCGCATGCGCGTCGCAATGAGGCATTGGTGAGCGTCGCGCAGAATGGTGTCGGTGATGTGCACTTGCGGCATGGCTTAGAGTCCTCTGGAAACGGCAAAGGCCGCGGCAATGGCGGCGGCGATCTGGTGGTTGTTGCGGGGTGTGGCGTAGTCGGTCAGTTCGGAGTGATCCTCAACGAAACTCGTGGTGAAGCGTCCGGATTGAAACTCCTCATTTTCGAGAATCGACAGGTGATACGGGATCGTGGTCTTGATGCCGTACAGCCCGATATCGTCGAGCGCGCGTCGACCGCGCGCGAGCAGTGCATCCCAGCTGAGCGCCCAGACGATCAATTTGGCGCACATCGAGTCGTAATACGGCGGAATTTCGTAGCCGGTATAGATGGCGGCGTCGATGCGCACGCCCGGGCCGCCGGCGGCGAAGTAACGGGTGATCTTACCGAATGACGGCAAGAAATCGTTTTGTGGATCCTCGGCATTGATCCGAAATTCCATCGCCCAGCCGCGGCAGTGGATATCCTCCTGACGCAAACGCATCGGCTCGCCGGCCGCGATCCGTAACTGTTCCTGCACAATGTCGATGCCAGTGACCATCTCGGTCACCGGATGCTCGACCTGCACCCGGGTATTCATTTCCATGAAATAGAAGTTATCCTCGTGATCCATCAGGAACTCGACGGTACCGGCATTGGCGTAGTTGACCGCCTGAGCCGCCCGCACCGCCAGCCGTCCGATATGCTCCCGTTGCGCTGGCGTCAGTTGCGGCGACGGCGCGATCTCCAGCAGCTTTTGATGCCGGCGCTGGATCGAACAATCGCGCTCGAACAGATGCACGACGTGACCGTAGTGATCGCCCAGCACCTGCACCTCGATGTGGCGCGGATCGACAATTGCCTTTTCCAGAAACACCTCCGCGCTGCCGAAGGCCTTGGTCGCCTCAGAGATCACGCGCGGGTAGCTGCGGATAAGTTCCTGTTCATTCTCGCAACGCCGGATCCCGCGCCCGCCGCCGCCATTGGTCGCCTTGAGCATCACCGGGTAGCCGAACTCGGTGGCGAGCTGAACGGCTTGTTCGAGGTTCTCAAGGCTTTCTTCGCTGCCGGGAATGACCGGCACGCCAGCGTTAATCATTGCGCGTCGCGCCTCGATCTTGTCGCCCATGCGTCGAATCACCTCGGCGCTCGGGCCGACGAAGATGATCTCTTCCTCGGCGCACTCGCGTGCCAGATCAGGATTCTCCGAGAGAAAGCCATAACCCGGATGCAAGGCATCGCAGCCGGCCTCGTTGGCGATGTTCACAATCCGGTGGATATTGAGGTAGCCCTTCTGCTGCGCTGGGCCTAGATAATAGGATTCATCGGCCTTTTTTACATGCAGGCTGTGGCGGTCGGCATCGGTGAAGATGGCGACGGAGGTGATGCCGGCCTCCTTGCAGGCACGAATGATTCGAACAGCGATCTCGCCGCGGTTGGCGATCAGGAGCTTGGTAATCTTCATAGGTCCCCTTTGGCGAAGCGGGTGGGGTGGGATCAGCGAGTATTTATCCCGTTAATCGCGAAGTGTAAGAGGATTGGTTTTACAAGGGTAGCCCGTTAGAACCTTAACTCATGTTCTTTTGACAGGATTTTCCGATTCACAGTAAACTCCCGCGCTTATGTCCCGCCGGAATCCCGAATACGTCGACCCGTTCGCAGGCACCGAAAAGGGCATGCGTCTGCAAGGCGTGCTGCCACTGACGTGTTGCGAGCGCCTCGCGGCCGTGCTGGCGGATGCGCGCGGGGAGGTGCGATTTCAGCTGCACTTTGTTCAGGCGGGAAGCGGCCGGCATCGCGTTGCGGGCAAAGTGGAAGCGACGGTGACGCTCGAATGTCAGCGCTGTCTGGGGCCGTTTGCGGTGACCCTTGAGAGTGAATTCGAACTCGCTTTGGTTGAGAGTGAAGCCGGCGCCGAGCGCGCGATGGAACAGGATGGGTTGGAAGCGGTGATCGTCGCCGAGCGATCGCTGCGAATCGCGGATCTGCTCGAAGACGAGTTGCTGTTGGCGCTGCCAGCGGTACCGCGCCACGCCGAAGGTCACGCGGCTTGCCGACCACTGGAGTTTTCCCGACCGGAAGCGGTCCGCGAAGCGCCGAAGCCAGCCAATCCGTTCGCGATATTGGCGGACCTCAAGACGCATTGAATCCTCGGATCAGATCATTTATCAGGTATTTTTGGAGTTTGAATCATGGCAGTACAGCAGAATCGAAAAACCCGAGCCAAGCGCGGTATGCGCCGGGCGCACGACGCCCTCACCGCACCCGCGCTGTCGGTCGATGCCTCAACCGGGGAAACCCATCTTCGCCACCATGTCACCCCTGACGGGTTCTATCGCGGCCGGCAAGTCGTACAAAAACCGGTTGCCGAGGAAGAGTCGGAATAAATGACCTCGACCGAGGCATTTAAGACAGGCGCCCTCGGCGCCTGTCGCAGTTTAGGCACTTCGAACCCACTCATCGCAAGCGATTCGGCGTGCATGTCGCGCCGAAGTAGCGCGGTAAACGGTGCGCGCCTCATGGTGACCGACCCGGTCGACACCCGTCGCGGCCGTAGCGCCCGATGAATGGCGGCATCAGGCGGGGGGGCAGGATTCGTATCGCGCTGGATGCGATGGGCGGCGACGTCGGGCCAGCGGCGATCGTGCCTGCCGCCGCTCGCTCGTTGCGGGAATACTCGGATATTGCGCTGACGCTGGTCGGAGACGAACGCGCCATCGACGACCAGTTGGCGGTGCAACCCGGGATCGATCGGAGTCGGATCCGGGTTCGGCATACCACCCAGGTGGTCGGCATGAACGAGCCACCGGCGCAGGCCTTGCGCTCCAAAAAGGATTCCTCGATGCGGGTGAGTATCGATCTCGTCAAAGCCAACGAGGTCGACGCCTGCGTGAGCGCCGGCAACACCGGGGCCTTGATGGCGACAGCCAAGTTCGTATTGAAAACCCTGGCCGGAATCGATCGCCCGGCAATCATCACCGCGATTCCCTCGCTCCACGCGCACACCCATATTCTCGACCTCGGCGCGAATGTCGACTGTTCCGCCGAGCAGTTGTATCAGTTCGGGGTGATGGGTTCGGCGCTGGCCGCGGCGGTCGATGGCAAGGCCAAGCCGAGGGTCGGTCTGTTGAATGTCGGCTCGGAAGCGATCAAGGGAAATCTCCAGGTCAAGCGGGCGGATCAACTGCTCGCCTCCAGCCCGCTCAACTACATCGGCTTCGTCGAAGGCGACAGCATTTATCTGGCGGATGTCGATGTCGTGGTCTGTGATGGCTTTGTCGGCAACGTCGCGCTCAAAACGAGCGAGGGGCTGGCGAAGATGATCTCGACCAATCTCAAGGGTGAGTTCATGCGTTCGCCGCTGACCAAACTCGCCGGACTGATCGCACGCCCGGTGCTGCAATCATTTCGCCGCGCGATCGATCCGCGGCGCTACAATGGCGCCAGTCTGCTCGGACTGCAAGGAATCGTGATCAAGAGTCACGGTGGTGCCGATGAGCTGGCGTTTGCGAACGCCATCAAGATCGCCCGCCTCGAAGTGCAGCAGGCGATCCCCCAACGCATTGATGCCCTGGTCGCGCAGACTTTGGTGTCCTGAGGGCCTAAAACACGTGTATTCGCGCATTACCGGTACCGGCGGCTATCTCCCCGAAAAGGTCCTGACCAACAAGGATCTCGAGAAAATGGTCGATACCACGGACGACTGGATTTTCGAACGAACCGGGATCCGCAATCGACATATCGCTGCTGACGGGCAAACCACGACCGATCTCGCCGAGGTCGCGGCGCGGCGTGCGCTCGAAATGGCCGGACGCGCACCTCAAGAGATCGACCTGATCGTTCTTGCGACGACCACGCCGGACCGGGTCTTTCCGAGTTGCGCCTGCCTGTTGCAGCAACGGCTCGACATCCATGGCTGTACCGCGTTCGATGTACAGGCGGTCTGCACCGGATTTGTCTATGCCCTCGGCGTCGCTGACAAGTTCTTGCGCTCCGGCACCCATCGCTGCGCGCTGGTGGTGGGCGCGGAAACGGTGTCACGAATTATCGACTGGACCGATCGCACCACTTGCGTGTTGTTCGGCGACGGTGCCGGCGCCGTGATCCTCGAAGCCTCCGACACCCCCGGGATCCTTTCAACCCACCTGCACGCCGACGGCAAGTACGAAAGCCTGCTCAACGTACCGTTTGGCGTCTCGCAGGGGTATGACCAGCTGCTGCGGGGCGAGGCTTTTATGCAGATGAAAGGAAATGAAGTTTTCAGGATGGCAGTCAATACGTTAGGGCGTATTGTTGATGAAACACTTGAAGCAAACGGGATGTCAAAGTCCGACGTCGACTGGCTGGTGCCGCACCAGGCCAACAACCGCATCATTGCCGCCACGGCGAAAAAACTCGATATGAACATGGATCATGTCGTGGTCACGGTCGAAGACCACGGCAACACCTCAGCCGCCTCGGTTCCCCTCGCGCTCGACACTGCGGTACGTGATGGGCGCATTCAACGCGGCGAAACCGTTCTGATGGAAGCCTTTGGCGGCGGCTTCACCTGGGGTTCGGTGTTGTTGAAATACTGAACGTGCGGCCACGTCCCCCTGGATAACCTACCGCAAACGCTGCGGGCCTGCGTCATTTATGTCACACTCGACCGCCTGATCGACCGAATCGGTCAACACGGCTTGACATGGCGCGCGAAATCGAACGCAAATTTCTTCTCGTCAATGACCACTGGCGCCGCCACGTGGTCCGCCGCGACCATTTCGTCCAAGGCTACCTGTGTACCGGCGCCGGCCTGCGGAGTTCGGTGCGGGTTCGCATTGGCGGCACGCAGGCGTGGGTCAACATCAAAAGCCTAAGTGTCGGAATCGAACGTCTCGAGTTCGAATATGAGATCCCGGTCACAGACGCGGAGGAGATGATTGCGCAATTGTGTGAGGGGCCGCTGATCGAGAAAACGCGATACTTTGTCGAGTGCGCTGGCCATCATTGGGAAGTCGACATTTTCGAGGGTGACAACGCGGGGCTTGAAGTGGCCGAGATTGAACTGACATCGCCGCATGAGGTGGTTACGTTTCCCGAGTGGATTGGGACTGAGGTCACAAACGATCTGAGGTACTACAACGCTTGTCTCGTAAAAAAACCGTTCAAGTCGTGGTGAGAACGGCGTCTCTTGTTCGAATAGGCGTTCGCTCTTAGCCTTCAATGCGACAGGACAATTTTGACCAGGGAGATTTTACGAATGATTAACGTCATGTTGGCTGATATCAAGCCGCTGACCAACAAGGCCGTGCTCGACGATTTCGCTGAGCACGACATCCACCTCGTACGCCATTGCAAAACCAGTGAAGAGGTCATCACTGCGGTAAAAGATACACCACCCGATGTCGTCTTGATGTCGTTGAACCTCGGTGGTCTCGGTGCATTCGAGGCAATGGATTACCTCAAGATGAACTTTCCGCGCGTCGGGATCGTGATCCACCTCGTCCATTCCAACGGGCCGTTCGCTAAACGCCTGCTGCAAACAGGCGCAAGCGGCTTCGTCTCGCGCAACACGCCGTCGCACGACATGGTGGAGGCGCTTCTCTCCGTCAAACGTGGGGAAAAGTACATCAGCCCGGAAATTGCTCAGAAGATCGCGATCTCATTGTTGCCGGGTGGCGAGACCTCACCGCTCGACCGACTCTCCGAGCGCGAAATGCAGGTCATGATCCAGTTGAGCCAGGGTGACAGCGCGCTGCAAATTTCGAGCCGCCTCGCGCTGAGCCCGAAAACGGTCAGTACCTACAAGCACCGTGTGCGCGATAAGCTGCGGGTCGATGACACGCAGGAAATCTTCGCCCTCGCGGGTCTGCACGGATTGGTGGAAAAGTAGTCCGCGCCTGATCACAGATCGAACCATTGTATGGCGAGCCATCGGCTCGCCATACATTCGCTTCTTCGCCTATCATCGGCCCATGGCCGAACGTCCCTCGTACCCCCGCTCGATACTCACGGTTGCAGCCGGGTTCCAGATGCTGTTGGCGGCATGAGCGTGGCCGTGCCCCCTTTCGATGAAAAGCCCTTCTTGGCCAGCGCGCCCGAGAATCCCGGGGTGTACCGGATGTTCGACGCCGGCGGCGAATTGCTCTATGTCGGCAAGGCAAAAAATCTCAAGAGGCGTCTTGCCAGCTATTTTGCCAAACAATCCGCGAACGTGCGGATTCAAACTCTGGTTAGCAAGATCGCCGCCATCGAGGTGACACTCACCCACACCGAAGCGGAGGCGCTGCTGCTCGAAAGCAACCTGATCAAGCAGCACCGGCCGCGCTACAACATCGTCCTGCGCGATGATAAAAGTTATCCTTACATCCACATCGACACCCAGGCGAACTACCCGCGTTTGAGCTTCTACCGTGGCAGTCGGGCACGGCCCGGGCGGTTTTTCGGACCCTATCCGAGTGCCAGCGCGGTTCGCTTCACCCTCAATCAGCTGCAAAAGGTGTTTCGCGTTCGGCTCTGCGAAGACAGCTATTTCAGCAACCGGTCGCGGCCGTGTCTGCAACATCAGATTCAGCGTTGCAGCGCGCCCTGTGTCGGCTTGATCTCACCTCAGGCTTATCAAGCCGACATTGATGACAGCATCGCGTTTCTGGAAGGGAAGAGCGAGGAACTCGTCAACGCCCGCCTCGAACGCATGGAGGCGGCGGCGCGGCAACTTGAGTTCGAGCGCGCCGCCGAGTACCGCGATCAAATTGAGTTGCTGCGGCGGATCAGCCAGCAGCAGTACATCAACGGCGCGCAGGGCGACGTGGATGTGCTCGCCTGTGTCAGTGAGGCCAGCGTCGCCTGTGTCCAGGTATTTTTTATTCGTGCCGGTAGCCACCTCGGCAACCGCAGCTTTTTTCCCCGGTTGCCGGATGGCGAAGTCAGCGCGAGCGAGGTTCTCGAAGCGTTCGTTGGGCAGTATTACAGCGTGCGCGAGATTCCGTCCGAGATCATTCTTGACGGTGCGATCGACGCCGCAGCGGCGATGCAGGCGATGCTGGAGCAACGTAAGGGGAGCCGGGTGCAGCTCAAGTCCGCGGTGCGCGGTGAACGCGCGCGCTGGGTCGAGATGGCGGTCCGCAATGCCCGCACCGCACTCAAGGCGCACCTGTCGTCGAAGGCCAATCTGCAGGAGCGATTCGAATCCTTGCAGGAGGCGTTGCAACTCGATGCGTTACCGACCCGGCTCGAGTGTTTCGATATCTCTCATACCCAGGGCGAGGCGACCGTTGCCTCCTGCGTCGTATTCAATCAGGACGGCCCGCTAAGCGCCGATTATCGACGCTTCAACATCACCGGAATCACTCCGGGTGACGATTATGCGGCGATGCATCAGGCCTTGATGCGGCGCTATAAGCGGGTGCAGCAAGGTGAATTTCCGCTGCCCGACATCCTGTTCATTGATGGCGGCAAAGGGCAGTTGCAACAAGGGCACGAGGTGCTGGAAGAGCTCGGGGTGCAGGGGGTAACCCTGGTCGGTATCGCCAAGGGCGAGGACCGTAAGGCGGGACTCGAAACCCTGTTTATCGATGGACAAGAGGCCCCGCTGATCCTGCCCGCGCATACCCTCGCGCTACACCTGATCCAGCATATCCGCGATGAGGCGCACCGATTCGCGATCACTGGGCATCGGCAGCGGCGCGATAAACGCCGCGCAAGTTCTTCGCTGGAGGACATTCCAGGGCTTGGCCCAAAACGCCGCCAGCAGTTGCTACGCCACTTTGGCGGGTTGCGTGGAATCGCCCGCGCGAGTATCGAGGAACTGACCAAGGTGCAAGGCATTAGCCTGCAGCTGGCGGAACAAATCTATGCCGCGCATCACCCGGACGGGTAGAATCGCGATCCATGACAATGAATATTCCCAATCTGCTCACGCTCCTGCGGATCGTGATGATCCCTCTTATCGTCGCCATTTATTATCTGCCGTGGGTCCACGCCGGCGCGGTGGCGGCGATCCTGTTTGCGCTCGCCGGGGTGACCGACTGGTTCGATGGCTACCTCGCACGGCGGCTCAATCAAACCTCCTCGTTCGGCGCGTTTCTCGATCCCGTCGCGGACAAATTGATGGTTGCGGCGATTCTGGTGATGGTGGTGGACCGCCATTCCGGACTGTGGCTGACACTCGCGGCAATCATCATCATCGGGCGTGAGATCACGGTGTCGGCGCTACGCGAATGGATGTCGGAGATCGGGCAGCGGCACAAAGTCGCGGTCTCCTCGATCGGCAAGATCAAGACCACCGCCCAAATGGTCGCGCTGTTTTTCCTGCTCTATCACGAGCGGTTGTTAGGCTTGCCGAGCTATGAGATCGGCCTGGCATTGCTTTCGATCGCAGCGATTCTGACGCTGTGGTCAATGGTCGAGTACCTCAAGGTCGCGTGGGAGGAGATGTAACGCGGCGGCGCAGGAGCTATGACGCCGTCCGAGGTACGAGTTAAGTTTCCACAAATCCTGCCGTCAAGTCACAAATCCGATGTACGAACCGATCGCGCACGCGCTACTGAACGATGTCCTCGACGAGTTGCGCCCTGAAATCAGCAGCGAAGACCTGCGCCATTTCTATACCCGACTCGGCGCCAACTTTTACGCAATTCATACCTTGTTTCATCAACTGTATGGACGACGTGACGATTTCAAGGCGCAGCTCATCCATCTCACCGAACGCCTGGCGCAGGCCTACATCGATCGCCCTGCGGGCCTGAAACAACTCGATATGGCGCGCGAAGAGGACCATACCTGGTTTCTGTCAGAGACTTGGGTCGGCATGGCGCTCTACGCGGACGGCTTTGCCGGCGATCTCAAGGGGCTGCGCGAGCGTCTAAGCTACCTGAGCGAACTCGGCGTCAATCTGGTGCACGTGATGCCGATCCTTAAATGTCCGGAAGGCGCGAGCGATGGCGGCTATGCCATCAGCGACTTTCGCGATATCGATCCCCGCGCCGGGACGCTGGACGACTTGTGCGAATTGGCGGCGGCGATGCGGCTGCGCGGGATGCTCCTGACCCTGGATGTGGTGGTGAACCACACCTCGAACGAACATCCGTGGGCGCAGCGCGCACGCGCCGGTGACCCGATTTATCAGGACTACTATTTCTGTTTTCCCAACCGCGACTTGCCCGACATGTTCGAGGAGACCATGCCGGAGATCTTTCCCGAGACCGCCCCCGGTAACTTCACCTGGGACGAGGAGATGGGACGGTGGGTGATGACGGTGTTCAATACCTATCAGTGGGATCTCAATTACACCAACCCGGCGGTATTCATCGAGATGGTGGATATCCTGCTGTTCTGGGCTAACCGCGGCGCGGATATTCTGCGTCTCGACGCGGTCGCTTTTTTATGGAAAAAGATCGGCACCAGCTCGCAAAACGAACGCGAGGCGCACCTGTTGCTGCAGATGCTGAAGGACTGCTGCCAGGTGGTGGCGCCGGGAGTACTGTTTATCGCCGAGGCCATCGTCGCACCGTCCGAAATCATCAAGTACTTCGGCGAGGACGCGGTGATCGCGAAGGAATGCGAAATCGCCTACAACGCAACCTTTATGGCGCTGCTCTGGGATGCGGTCGCGACCAAGAATGCCCGGCTCCTCAATCAAGGGCTCAAAAGCCTGCCGAACAAGCTCGATCGCGCGACCTGGCTCAATTACGTGCGTTGCCACGACGACATCGGTCTGGGATTCGATGATACCGACATCCGGAGCTGCGGCTACGAGCCGGTTGCGCACCGACGGTTTCTAGTCGACTGGTTTACCGGCCGCTACGACGATTCGCCGGCGCGCGGGCGACCGTTTGGCGTCAACCCGCGCAATGGCGACGCGCGCATCGCCGGGGCGCTGGCCTCGCTGGTCGGTCTGGAGACCGCCTTGCAACGCGAGGATCGGGTGGCGATCGACCAGGCCATCGACATGATCCTGACCTTGCATGGCATGATTCTCGCCTTTGGCGGGCTGCCGCTGATCTGGTACGGCGACGAACTCGGCACCCCGAACGACGATTCGTTCCTGCAGGATCCGAGCAAAGCGGCCGATTCGCGTTGGGTCCATCGGCCACGGATTGATTGGACCCGCGCCGCGCGCAGACACCAGCACGGCACCGTGGAACAGCGTGTGTTCGACGGTCTCAAGCGGCTGATCGCGGTGCGCAAGACCCTCCCGGCGTTTGCCGACTTCAATAATCGCGAGCTGCTCGATGTGGAGAATCCACATCTTTTTGCTTTTCTACGGACCCATCCGGCGCTCCAAGGGGCATCCGTACTCGCGGTCGCAAACTTTGACGACGCGCCCCAGTTTCTCGACCTCGACAACCTCGGTGCGCGCGGGCGCGACCGGTTCGGCCTGGGGCAGGTCCAGGATCTCGCGAGCGGGCAGTCGCCGGCGTTGTTCAACGGGCGCCTGGTGATTCCGCCGTTTCGCTTCTACTGGCTCGGCGACCGTCGCCCGGGCGCGGGCTTCTGAGGTGGTGCTGCGGGTTCACGTTGACCCCAGCAACGCGGCACCGGTTGGCGGTTCGCAAGCGAAACAGGCCGCAACTCCCGGGTCCGCAGTCGCGCAGCGTCACTTGATCAGTGGCCAGCGATCGAGCTTGAGGCGTCCTTTGAGCAGCGACCGCCAGAGTGTCGGCAGGGTCGCGAGCTGATCCCTTAGCAGCTGCTGCAATTGCCCTGCGGTGGTCGATTCGGGCGCGTGGTCGGCTTGCTGCACCGGCAAACGCGCCAGCGGCGGGTGCGCCGATGCGGTGACCGATACGGCTGCCCAGATAGCATTCGACCGTCGGCGTTCCCGCGAGGACCGCGACCGCCTGTTGCGCGATCAGCGCGGCGAGAAATCAGGCCGACGGGAAAAGCGGGATCGACGGAAAACGCGGCGCTGCCGCTCAGTCGGCGTACGCACCTTTGCCGCGGGCCGGCGAATCCGGGCGTAGCCGATAATCGCCGACGGTGGGATCGACGAAGCCCGGATCACCGTGCGTGACGGCGTGACCCGGGCACGGCAGCATCTCGGCCAGATGCATCGAGGTCGGTTCCTGTGGGCCGAACAGGTGGTTGTCGCGAATCACGATATTCTGCCCAGGTAACCCCTCCGCACCGATGTACTCGTTACCGACGCTGCTTTGGAATCCGGCGTTATTGCTGAATATATTTTCGTGGATCTCGGCGTCGGTGAGGTTCGCAGTCAACAACGCGAAGCCGCCGCGCATCCATTCCCCATCCTTGCCGTGACCGTTGTTGTCGACGGTATTATGGTGGATTCGGAGGTGTTGACGCGGTTTATCGAGCGCAAAGCGCGAGATGTAGATGCCGCTGCCGCCATTGCCGTAGAGCAGATTGTGGTGGAAGTGGATGTTCTGACTCCGCTCACCCTCCTCGGTGCTGAGCGCGAAGCCAGCGAAGCCGCAATGACGCCCGACGTTGCCGTAGAGCTCGATATTGTCGAGCACACCGCCCCAGCTATCGACGTAGTAGCACTGCCGCACGATGTCTTCGACCAGATTGTGTCGGACCACGCCATTACGGCTGGTCTCCTTGATATCGAAACCCTCCTTGGCGCTCTGCGCGATGTAGTTGTACGCCAGCTCAAAACCGTCCGCGCCCATGATGCTGATCGCTTCGTGCGGTGCCTCGGTGGCTTCGGCCGGGTAATCCGCGCTGCGCAAACGCAAGGTTGTGGCGTCGAGCACGGTATTGCGCAGAATTCGGATGTCAGTGGCTTTGCAGCCGTGGTGGAGGATGCTGTTGGTATTGATTCCCGATGAAAAACTGCCGCGGGTGGTATTGCCGATCAGCGTGGTGCCATCGGAGGTGCAAATCGAGATTCCGGTGCCGCGCGATTCGACCACGGTCAGACCGGCCACGGTGACACGGTCAACCCCGTGAATGAAGAGGGCACCCAAGTCACGACCATACCCGGCGGTGATACCGCTGGGACCCTCGGTCGCGATACCGGAGGCGTCAATCACCGGCGTCTCGCCGGGGTATGCGGCGAGCGTCACGCCCGAGTGTTGCGGCATAATCCGCGCGGTCAGCGGATAGGTGCCGCCGCGCAAGTAGGCGATCTGACCATCGCGCAGGGCCGTGGCGGCGCGGATCGGGCTCGCCCAGGGGCGTTCGAGGGTGCCCGGATTGCGATCGTCACCGTCGGGCGCGACAAAGAAGACTGCCGGCCCTTCGCGCAGCGGTGGGGGCACGTAGGTTCCGGCGCCGTAATCGGCGCGGTCAACCGAAAACGGTTGTACGCTTTCAGCGGCCTGCAGCGTTGCGGCGGGCGACAGCAGCAGGCCGCACGCGAGCAGGATCAAATGTCGCGCATCGACTGCGTGCGCGGCGATAGAACGGTTCGCCATGGTAGTCCTCATGAGGGTGCAGTTGCGGTGACGTGAGCGGGCGGGTCGACCTGCGTTGTGGCCTTAAAGTATGACCCGATCCGCCGGTCTTACGGGCGGAACTGGTTAACACTCCCCGGCATCGCGCGGGCGATCAAAGCGCGCGGATGCCGCAACGTCACTTTGGCGCTAATCTCATGGTCTACGTTTCACAACCAGCACCGGCGACGACCGGCAAGGCGGCATCCATGGCGCGGAACATGCGTGATCTCAGCTTCGCGACCTTCAATCTCTACAATCTGCACTTGCCCGGCGAGCGGATTTATACCGATACCGACGGTCTCAGCGAAGCCCACTACCACGCCCGGCTCGACTGGATCGCCCGCCTGCTGGCGCAGTTGGATGCCGACGTCATCGGGTTTCAGGAGTTGTGGCGAACCGAAGCCCTGGCGGCAGCCTTCGCAATTACCCGCGAACGCTACGGACTGGACGCCTACGACCTGGTGGCGCGGGATCAGCAACCGGCAGCGATACAAGTCGCACTTGCGGCTCGGCAAGGTCTGCTGGTTCCAGATTCCGCCGAGTGGATCGAGCAGTTTCCCGAGGATTGCCGCTTCGTCGATCTCAAGGAATCGCGCGATGCGCGCGAGACGATCAATCTGACCCTCGAACGTTTTTCCCGTCCGCCGCTGCGGGTAAGGATTCAACCGCGCGGGCGCAGTCCGAAACCGCCGGAGGTGGTGGTTTATGGGGCGCATCTCAAATCCAAGGCTCCAACCTCGCTGCGGAGCGACCGTAACAATCCGGTGTTGGTTCAGCATCTCTTCGGTTGGACGTGCCCGAGTGCACCCGGAAGGTGATGCCGAATTCACCACAGCTATTTCGCGAATACAGCACGTTACGTTCTCCAATGAGCGGTCAACCGAGGAATCTAGGTTGATGGGGAGGGCATCGCGCCTGAGGATGACAGCCGCTCCGGGCCGGCCCGGCGGGAGACGCCGCGAACCCATCCCTGAGGGCGCGTCGACACACCTGGGAATCGGGTATTTCACGCTAACGAACGAGCACGGTGGCGCTACCGTTGGGGAAGGGTCACTCAGGCGTGGCCTGACTCGCACTTCCGGCTTGATGGTAATAATCGTACTTGTTCAGGATTTCATTGGTGAAACCCCAGGCATCCTTGTAAGTCAACTGAGCGTCGTCGGGAAAGATGATCCGGATATAGAGCTGGTCGGCATGTTGCTCCTTGAGCGCCTGGAGGCGGCGATGCAACTCGGTCTCGGTGACACGGCGGTAATCCGTGGTCTCGCTTTCCTTGAGATCGTAAGTCGGTGCGCCGCCGAGTCGCTGGTAGCGCACGTTGGCGACATGCTTGCCCTGGCTGGAACGGGCCGGGCGGATCAGGCGGTCGTATTTTGTCTTGAGTGACGTGAACTCATCCTCGAGTTCGGTGCGTGTCGATTCCAGTTGTTCCAGGCGCGCCGTGGTTGCGATGAGCGTGCGATCCTTCTCGGCCTGGGAGGTTTCCAGAACCTCGATCGTCGCGCGGGCGGACGTGAGTTCCGCCTGACTGCCGGCGAGTTCGTCGCGGGCGGCGTTGAGTTCGGCGCGCAAGGCGGTCAACTGCGCCAAAACGGATTGAATCTCCTCGCTGCGGGCCGCGAGTTGCGCCTTGAACCGTTCAAGCAGCGTGTTGCTGGACGCGAGTTCGTTCAGCATGGCTTCGAACCGCTGCTGCAACTGAGATTTCTCATCCTGGGTCTGCATCTGGCGCAGTTGGGCAATCGACAGCGCCTCCTCAAGTGCCGCCAAGCGTTCTTCGAGGGTGAGATTCTCGGCAAGGGTGACCTGGGCAGCCGCCTGGGCCTCGCGCTCCGCCTCGACGGTGGCGGTGAGTTCACGCACCAGCTCCCAATTGCGCACGATCAAAAACGTGGTCGTGATCAGAAAGATCATCACGATGACCATCATGATATCGGTAAAGGACGGCCAGAAACTGTCCTCGCCGCTGGTGCGAACGTGGTCGACTCGCAGATCACCAAAGCCGTCGATCATTCGCCCTTGTCGCCTAAGCGGAATCCACGCAGCAAAATACGTTGCGTCTTGACGAACTGTTGCGCGAGTTCCTGCATTTGATGTTCGTGATCCTGCAACGCCTTGGCGATAATTTGCTCGCGGGCGTGCTGCTCGGTTTGCGCCAACTGGAGTTGCTGGACCACTTTTTGCAGATTTTCGATCAACAGCGCGGTTTCATTGACCAGATTTTCCGCCTTTACGCGAAACCGCGGCACCAGATATTCCTGGGTAATTTCCTCGATCGCGCTGACGATCTGGGTCTGCACACTGGTCAGACGATGGAAAAAGAAGCCAAAAATCACATAGCAAACGATCGCCGTCATGGTGGTCGACAGCGCCGTCGACATTCCATGAACAATCATCTCCAACCCATTGATATTTCTCGCCGCGTTATGGAGCAAGTCGGTCGCGCCAAAGAGCGCCAGCGAAAGCGACACGATCGTGCCGAAAACCCCGAGCAGGATCAGAATGTTATTCACGAAGCGGGCGAAACTACCGCGGGTGCTCTCGCGCGCGACCTGAATCTGGGCCAGAGCGCCGACGTTCGGGGTCACGCCATGCTTGCTCGCTAGCAGCATCGCGGTATAACGGCGCGCGATCAGGGTTTCGGAATCGACTTCGTTACGGTCGCTCTCGTGGTGCATGTGGTCGAGAAAGATCGCGATCGCCCGTTCCTCGCGCCGATAACGCAGCAGCAACAGTACCAACCGGACGATGCCGGCGAGGAAAATCGCGACAATGATGCCGTTGAGCGTCAAGGAGGTGGTCGAGACCTGATCGCGAAAGTACAACGCCTGTAGCGGCGCCTGGAAATACGCGACCACGAGCGCGACGGCGACCAGCGCGGAAAGCATGAGCAACAGGGTGTTGCGGCTCAGAGTCGGCTTGTAGAGGATACGCGGCATGGGAGATCGAATCGCGTTGGGCTTGGGGTTCGAGTTCTTTTTGATTCTAGCGCCATGCGCGCGGAATTGCGCGCGCTCGGGTCGGGTATTTGTGACCGAACAGGGCGAGGGTCAGCCTTCCGCGCGACTGTCGCATTGCGTCCGCACCGCGCGGTTGCGCGTACTTAGCAAGAACCAAACCACGGGAATCGTCATGCTCATTCGAATCAAACCGCGGCACGCCGTGCTGCCTTCCGAAATCACTCCTGAGTCCATTTATCGGGAACGGCGGCGTTTTATGCAAGGCGCGATCGCGGCCGGCACCGCCGCAATACTCGGCGAGGTGGCGCTGAATCCCGCGCTGGCGGTCCTCCCCAAAGGGTTCGAGAACTTGCCGAAAAGTCGCTTTTCGACCGGCGAAAAACTGACGTCTTTCAAAGACGTCACGACATACAACAATTTTTACGAGTTGGGTACGGCGAAGGAGGATCCTGCGCGCAACGCCAAGCAGCTCGTCACCGTGCCGTGGCAGGTGCGCGTCACCGGTCATTGCGACCAACCGGGCGAGTATACGTTGGAGGACATTCTCAAAGGCCGGAGCCTGGAGGAACGAATCTATCGCCTGCGTTGCGTGGAAGGCTGGTCGATGGTGATCCCGTGGATCGGGTTTCCGTTGGCCGATCTGCTCAAGCGTTTCGGCCCGCGCGCCCAGGCCAAGTATGTTGCGTTCGAGACCTTGCACGACCCCGTGAATCTCCGCGGCCAGCGCCGCCCGGTGCTCGCTTGGCCTTACGTCGAAGGTTTGCGGATCGACGAAGCCATGCATCCGCTCACGCTGATCGCGGTGGGTCTCTACGATCAAGCGCTACTAAATCAGAACGGCGCGCCGCTGCGTTTGGTCGTGCCGTGGAAATATGGGTTCAAGAGCCTCAAGTCGATCGTCAAAATCGACTTCGTCGAGCAGATGCCGCCGACGAGTTGGAACATCGCGGCGCCGAAAGAATACGGATTCTACGCCAACGTCAACCCCGCGGTGGACCATCCGCGCTGGAGCCAAAAGCGCGAACGCCGCATCGGTGAGTTTCTAAAGCGACCGACCCTGCCGTTCAACGGTTACGCGGATGAGGTCGCGAGCCTTTATGCCGGGTCCGACCTGCGTCGCGACTTCTGATTCGGCGGCTGATGTGAACGTTTTGAATAAAATGGCGCTGGGTGCGGTGCTCAAGCCGCTCACGTTCGGGCTTTGCCTGATCCCGTTGGCGTATTACCTGGGCGGGCTGATCGCTGATTCTTTGGGCGCGAACCCGATTGAGGCGGTGACACGCGGGCTAGGGGATTGGGCGCTGCGCCTGCTGTGCCTGACCCTCGCGATCACGCCATTGCGGCGCCTCAGCGGCTGGCACGATTTGCAACGAATTCGCCGGATGTTGGGCTTGTTCGCGTTCTTCTACGCGGTGTTGCACCTCCTTACCTATCTCTGGCTCGACCAGTTTTTCGACTGGGAAGAGATCTGGCGCGATGTCGTCAAGCGTCCTTTCATTACCGTCGGGTTCGCCACGTGGGTGTTGCTGATCCCGCTCGCAATCACCTCAACCGATGCGATGGTTCGACGCCTCAAACGACGCTGGGTCCAACTGCATCGTCTGATCTACCTCGCGACGCCGCTGGCGGTGTTGCATTTTTTCTGGATGAAATCCTCCAAGGCGGATGTCGCCGAACCCTTGTTCTATGCCGGCGTGGTCGCTGCGCTGTTGTTCTACCGGGCAATCGGTTGGCGGCGTAAGCCGCGCACTTCGCCACCACGGGTGTTGCAAACGCGATTATAATACGCGCCGGTTTAGGGTGGCGCGGGAGCGGACGGGGTGAAGCTAGCGGTCTGGTTGATTGGATGGGTGGCGTTGATGAGCGCGCTTGCGGGTTGTGGTCCGGTGTATAAAACGGTCTATCACTTCGAACCGCCGCGCGACGATAACGGGATACGTTGCGTGCTTCAGTGCGAAGAGACCTTACGCGAGTGCAGCGTCGCGGAGGATCTGCGCGACGAGAATTGCCGCCGCGAACAACAGGTGGCTGAACTCGAACATCAGCGCTGTCGCGATCTCGCCCGCGCCGCGGGCCGCAAGGATGACGTCTGTCCGCGCAGCTATGTCAGTTGCGTCGGCGGCAGACACGCGCGTTGCGACGAGAATTATCGGCGCTGTTACGAAAACTGTGGCGGACAAATTTCGAGCCAGCAGGTCTGTTCGATGTTTTGCGATTAGACGCACGGCGTACTGCGTTTAATCGGCGAGGTCATCGTCGCCGTTCACGCGGTGCGCGTCCGGATTGATCCAGTCGTTGACAAATTGCCGAGCGACGCGGCCATTGCGCGAGCCGCGATACAGCGCGAACTGAAGCGCGGCACGGTGTAGGTCGCGCGTATGGGGATTCCGGAAATTCGAACGCCTTACCCAATGCTGGACGATATCGAGGTACTGCTCCTGTTTGAACGGATGGAACGACAACCACAAGCCGAAACGCTCCGAGAGCGAGATCTTCTCCTCAACCGCCTCGCTATGGTGTAACTCGCCGTCGACCAGACGCGAGCTCTGGTTCTCGTTCTGAAATTCCGGCATCAGGTGGCGCCGATTCGAGGTGGCGTAGATCAGAGTGTTGCGCGGCGTGGCCGTGATCGAGCCGTCGAGGATCGCCTTCAGTGCGGTGAATTGTTGCTCGTGCGCATCGAACGACAAGTCGTCGACGAATAAAAGATAGTGCTCAGGTTGCTGATACAGCGGCGTGACGATTTCCGGGAGATACAGCAGATCGTTTTTCTCGATCTCAATCACACGCAGGCCGTCGACGGCGTATCGATTGAGCAAACCCTTGATCAGGGTCGACTTGCCGGTGCCGCGAGCGCCCCATAGCAAGGCGTGGTTGGCCGGCAGGCCAGCGAGGAACTTTTCCGTGTTGCGCACCAGCAAGGCCTTTTGCTGGTCGATATGGAGCAAGTCATCCAGCGCGATTAGGCTCGGATGATAGATCGGCATGAACCGCCCGGGCCGTCGCCAACGATAGGCGAGGGCGTCCCACTGTTCGGGTTCGACCGCAACGTTGAATTGCTGTTCGACGCCGCGCACCAGGCGCTTGAGCAAGAAGATCAGCTGATCCAGGCGGTCCTCGATCATGTGTGATCAACGCCCGCGGAAAATCGATCCGAGCAGGCCGCGGACGACGTTGTGGGCGATCTGCCGCCCGACATTCGACGCCACCGAGCGCGCCACCGTTTTCACCAGGACTTCGCCGACCCCCTGGCGATTGCTCGCACGGCTCGAGACCCGCTGCTCCAGCCGTTGGGCTTTCTCCGCTTCGGCCGCGGCTGCGACCCGTTCCAGCTCCAGCGCGGCCGCGTCGGCCTTGGTCTTGAGAATCTCATAGGCGGACTCGCGGTCGATGACCTCATCGTAGCGCTTGCCAATCGGACTGAAGCGGATCAGTTCCGCCCGCTCCTCGGGGCTTACCGGACCGATCCGCGACGCGGGCGGGCGGATCAACGCGCGCTGGACGATACTTGGCGTCCCCTTGCCTTCGAGCACCGAGACCAGCGCCTCGCCGACGCCCATTTCCATGATCGTTTCAGCGGTGTTGAGCTTGGGGTTTTGGCGGAAGGTCTCGGCAGCGGTGCGCACGGCTTTCTGATCACGTGGGGTGAAGGCGCGCAGCGCGTGCTGGACCCGATTGCCGAGCTGTCCGAGCACCGTTTCCGGCACGTCGAGTGGATTCTGGGTGACAAAATAGACCCCGACGCCCTTGGACCGGATCAACCGCACCACCTGTTCGACCTTGTCGACCAATGCCTTGGGAGCGCCGTTGAACAGCAGGTGCGCCTCATCGAAGAAGAACACCAGTTTGGGCTTGTCCAGATCGCCCGCTTCCGGCAGGTTCTCGAACAACTCCGACAACATCCACAGCAGGAAGGTCGAATACAAACGCGGCGAATTCATCAACTTGTCCGCCGCGAGAATATTCACCTGACCATAACCCGTTCGGTCGACCCGCATGAAGTCCGCCAACTCGAGGGCCGGCTCGCCGAAAAATTTATCCGCGCCTTGCTCTTCAAGTACCAGCAGGCGCCGTTGGATCGCGCCGATCGAGGCCGTGCTGACGTTGCCGTAGGCGGTCGTGAACTTGGCGGCGTTCTCGCCGACATGCTGGATCATCGAACGCAGATCCTTCAGGTCGAGCAATAGCAGACCTTCGTCGTCGGCGAACCTGAACGCGATATTGAGTACCCCTTCCTGGGTCTCGTTCAGCTCCATCAGTCGCGCCAGCAACAAGGGGCCCATGTCGGAGACCGTGGCCCGGATCGGGTGGCCCTGCTCACCGAAGATGTCCCATAACACGACGGGGAAACCCTCGTTGCGGTAACCCTCGATACCGATTTTATCGATCCGTTCCTTAACCTTCGGATGCATCGTTCCGGGTCGTCCGAGGCCGGTGAGGTCGCCCTTGATGTCGGCCATGAACACCGGCACGCCGAGACTCGAAAAGCCCTCCGCGAGGACCTGCAGCGTCACCGTTTTGCCGGTGCCGGTCGCACCCGCGATCAGGCCGTGGCGATTGGCGTAGCGTGGATGGAGGTGGATCTTGTCTTCGCCTAGGCCGATAAGGATGCCGTCTTGTTCCATGGGTTACCTGCGCTCGCTAAGGGGAGGGTGAGAACTTTTCCAAACGGTAGTGGTAATACGCTTGATTCGCAAGCGTTTGTTCAATTCAAGCCGGTTTTGTTATGGTTTATTACAGCGGAACGCGCGGCGCCTCCCCGGCCACGCCTGCGGCGACGCTTTTACCGCTCGACGTGGCCGGATCGGAACAGCAGGTGTCACATCGCGAGCTTGCGATACTTAAGGCGATGCGGCTGGTCCGCGGCCATGCCCAAACGCTGATGCCGGTCTTCGTCATATTCGCTGAAGTTGCCCTCGAACCAGGTGACGTTGCCGTCGTCCTCGAAAGCGAGGATATGCGTCGCGATGCGATCCAGGAACCAGCGATCGTGCGAGATCACCACCGCGCAACCCGGAAACTCAAGCAAGGCCTCCTCCAGCGCACGCAAGGTTTCGACATCGAGATCGTTGGTTGGTTCGTCCAGGAGCAGCAGGTTTCCGCCGGCTTTCAACAACTTCGCCAGATGCAGCCGGTTGCGCTCGCCGCCGGAGAGGTCGCCGACGCGCTTTTGTTGATCCGCACCTTTGAAATTGAAGCGTCCGAGATAGGCGCGCGATGACAACTGATAATTGCCGATCGTGATCAGTTCGTGCCCCTCGCTGACTTCTTCCCACACGGTTTTGGTCGACACCAGCGCATCGCGGCTCTGATCCACGTAGGCCACTTGCACCGATGGCCCCTTGCGGAACTCACCACTGTCGGGTTGTTCCTCGCCGACGATCATTCGGAACAAGGTCGACTTGCCCACCCCGTTCGGTCCGATGACACCGACGATACCGCCGCGCGGCAGGTTGAAACTGAGGTTTTCGTACAGCACCCGATCGCCAAAGCGTTTCGAAATGCCGTTGGCCTCAAGGACGAGGTCGCCGAGCCGCGGCCCGGGCGGAATGTAGAGTTCGTTGGTCTCGGAGCGCTTTTGGTAATCCGGCGACGAGAGTTCCTCGAAGCGCTTGATGCGCGCCTTGCTCTTGGCCTGACGACCCTTCGGGTTCTGCCGTACCCACTCAAGTTCGTGGCGCATCGCCTTGATCCGGCCTTGCTCCTGCTTCTGTTCGACTTCAAGGCGCTTCTCCTTTTGCTCAAGCCAGGAGCTGTAATTGCCCTCCCATGGGATGCCGTGGCCACGGTCGAGTTCAAGAATCCACCCGGCGACATTATCGAGGAAGTATCGATCGTGGGTCACCGCGACCACGGTGCCGGGAAACTGCTGCAAAAAGCGTTCGAGCCAAGCCACCGATTCGGCGTCGAGATGGTTGGTGGGTTCGTCGAGGATCAGCATGTCCGGTGCCGAAAGCAGCAACCGGCACAGCGCGACCCGCCGTTTTTCGCCGCCGGAGAGCGTGGCGACGTTGGCGTTCCACGGCGGTAAGCGCAAGGCATCGGCCGCGACTTCGAGGGTGTGGTCCAGATTATGTCCGTCGGTGGCCTGAATGATGTTCTCCAGGGTCGCCTGCCGCGCGGCCAAGGCATCGAAATCGGCATCCGGCTCTGCATAGGCGGCATAGACCTGATCGAGTTCCGCGAGGGCCTGCTTGATCGCGATAATCCCTTCCTCGACGTTGCCGCGGACGTCCTTTGCCGGGTCGAGCTGCGGTTCCTGTGCCAGGTAGCCGATCTTGATCCCCGGCTGTGGCCGTGCCTCGCCGAGGATATCCTGGTCTAGTCCAGCCATGATCCGGAGCAAGGTGGATTTCCCTGCGCCGTTGTAGCCTAGGACCCCGATCTTCGCGCCGGGAAAGAAATTGAGGTAGATGTCTTTGAGGATCTGCTTTTTCGGCGGCACGATCTTGCCGACGCCGTTCATGGTAAAGATGTATTGGGCCATGGCTGATGCGAACGTTTCCGGTTGCGTGGCGGGTAGTAGAGGCGCGCATTATAGGCAACCACTCGTGAACGCAATACGTCGGAAGGTCTCCCGGCAACCGCGATGGAATAATCCACCGCGCCGCGAGCGTCTATACCTGATCATTCACACCACACGAGAGGATTCGATGCGACGACAACTGTTTTGCGCGTTGGGCTTGTTACTACCAGCGCTGGCGCTTGCCGAACCCGTCAGCATCGAACATCAGGGGGTCAAGCTCGTCTCCGAGTTGCGGCTGGCCGAAGGCAAGCAACTGTCCGATGGGGTCCTCGTGCTGTTGCACGGCACCATCGCCCATCACCGCATGGAGATCATCACCGCGCTGGAACAGGCGCTCAATGAGCGTGGCCTGAGTACCCTCGCCGTGAATCTCGGCTACAACCTCAGCGACCGAACCGGCATGCTGCCATGCGAGACCCGCCATACCCATCGCCATGAGGATGCGGTGAGCGAGCTCGGCGCGTGGCTTGAGTGGCTCAAGGCCCGGGGCGCGGGCGAGGCGGTGTTGGTTGGTCATTCGCGGGCCGGAAATCAAGTCCTGTGGTTCGAGCGCGAAAACCCGCAGTCGAATCTTAAGAATCTGGTTCTGATCGCCCCGATGACCTGGGACTTGGCGGAGGACGCCAAGGCCTTGGAAGCGCGTGGCGCGAAGTCCCCGGCCGCGTTACTCGGGCAAGCCCAGGCGTTGGTCGAGGCGGGGAAGGGCGATGAACTATTAAGCGACATCCCGTTCATCTACTGCGAAAAGGCCGCGGCCAGCGCAGCCGCGTTTGTCTCCTACCACGGCGATGATGCGCGCAAGCACACCCCGAATCTGCTCAAGGCGACCGACAAGCGGATATTGGTTATCACCGGGTCCGAGGACGCGTTGTCCGCAAAATTGCAACCCGGTCTTGAGGCTCTGGGTGACAAGAAAAGCATACAAATCAATTCCATCGACGGAGCCGACCACTTTTTCCGTGACCTCTACGCCGAGGACGCGGCCGACCTGATCGCCGAATTCCTGAAGTAGCGCCTGCCCAAAATGATTGCGCGACGGGCGCTTTCGCCCGTCGCTTGCCGACCGCGGATGGGCTACGACAGCTCAGGTGGTCTGCCGCAGTAGATGCTTCGCGATTTCGATCCAGGCACGGACTTCGCCGGTACTGGGCGGTCGCACCGTGCTCGCTTCCTGCACCGCCAATTCCGCCAGACGGGTGGCAAGCGGATGGGGGTGGCGCGTTGCCAGTTCGCCGAGCGAGGTGGCGCCGGCACGATCGAGCAAGCCGGCGATCTGCCCGCTCACCCCGGGAATCCGCATAAAATCCGCCATGTTCGCCCATTTACGGACGACGAACTCTTCCAGTGCGAGGTGTTCGGTAATCCGACTCCGACCGTCGGCGGTGCGGCATTGCAGCAACAAGTCGTCGGTGGTGTCGATCCCGAGTGCGCGCAGGCGCTTGCCATAGCCCTTGCCGACGCCTTCGATCTGCTCGATCGCGTGCCCGCTGGCGGATTCCGTCTCGGGTTGCGGTACGACTGCTTCCGCTTCCGTCTCGGGTTGCGGCGGGACCGGTGCCGCGCCGGGCGGTGGCGCGACCACCGTGGGCTCTCGCCGCTGCTCGAAATCCGCCACATCGAAGGCGGCGACATTGGAGGTCGTTCGGGCCTTGAATTCCCAGGTGGTTTGGGAGGGTTCGGAAGCCGGAAGATGATCGCTCAGATCGGCGGAATCGACATCTACGCGAGAAACCGACCCGATTTCGACGCTCGCGTGGCCACCCGGGTTCGTCGCGGTGAGGTTCAGGATCTGCTGCCGCATGGCGTCACGTTCCTGCTCAAGTTCATGGCGTTGGTCGATCAACCGATCGCGTTCCCGGCGCGTCAGATCAACCCGCTCGGCGAGTTGCTCGTTCTCCTGCCGTAGCGGTCCTTCCTGACTCCGGCGGGTCAAGGCGTGCAGCCACCAGCCAATCACCAGGCCGAGTAATGTAGCGAGGGCAAGGCACAAGACGATCTGCGTGGTCAGATAGAGCATGATCTAGTTCCCTTGAATGATGAATTCGATCCGCCGGTTGGCGGCTTGTCCGGCCGGCGAGGCGTTGTCGGCGATGGGTCGCGTGGCGCCGTAACCCTTGGTACTGAGTCGCTCGGCGTCGAGTCCCTGGCGGATCAGGAAAGCCCTTACGGAATCGGCACGGCTCTGACTGAGGCGCCGGTTCGACTCGGCGCTGCCGGTGTTGTCGGTATGCCCGGCAACCTCGATCCGCGAGTCGCGGCAGGCCCGGGCGATATTGGCGACACGTTCAAGGAGCGGAATGGTGTCGGGTGTGATAAGCGCCTTGCCAGTGTCGAACCGGATCTGCGCGCTTGCGATTTCCACATCGAGACGGGCCTGGCAGGTGGCAGCGTGGGTTACGGAGAGGGCGGCGAGTTCCTCGGTTGTCATCTGATCGATGACGCGTGCGTTGAAACGCAGACTGTAGTCGCGCGGCACCGCGAGCGAGACGACGGCTTGCAGGCGCTCGCCATCATTGGCGCCGCGTACCACACCGTCGAGTTCGATCAGATTGTCGGTGACGGTTCCCTTGCCCTCGATGAACCCATCAATTTGCTGGAGGACGGCTTCCTCGAACGCGAGTACGAATTTTGGCGGCGCGCCGGGCTGCACTTCAAGCCGGTCGATCACGTTGGTGCCCCCAAAGCGAGCCCGCGCGACCTGCAGCAAGGATTGTCGCGTCGCGTCGCTCGGGATCGCTCCGCTCAGGGTCACCAGGTCGTCGCGCAAGGTGATCGTGGCCGAGTAAGGACCTGTGGATTGGACCGCAGCCGATTGATTCCGCGAGACTTCGATCCGGTTTTTAACCCCGTTGATGCCTGGAATGGCGACGACGGCGTCGCCGGCCAGCTTGCGCGCGGCGGCATCCGGTGCGTTGCCGGTCAGCGTTACGTCGCGGCCACTGGTCGCGGCGTTGGCCCAACTCAAGCCGTTCGCGTCGAGGGCCTGCCGGGTGGCGTCCTGGAGTTCGGCTTCAATGCGGGCGGTATGGCGGTAGCTGCAAAAATACGCCAGTAAGGCGAACGCCACGAGCCCCGCGAATATGGGCAGGAGACGAGAATTCATCGAGAACGTCCTCCGAGATTGCCAGCGACCGGCGTGCTTCTTGTCGAGTGCGAGGGATTGTAGCCCGAGACCTGCGCGGGATCGACGCTTTGATGGTCCAGTGGCATGAAAGTTCACGCGGTTCCACAAAATGCTCGCACGCTCGCGCCGGGCTCGCCGGCGGCGCCGCATGGGTCACGGTGGACACAAGATGATGTAGCCAATGTCGCGTGCGGGGCACCATTGCGTATAATCGCAGCCCTTGATTCATAGATATCGCAGGCAGGTGGCAGGCATGTTTTCTTGGGATATGCGGATAGCGGGATATGACGATGCGGTGGCCCGGGCGATCGCGGGTGAGGTGCGGCGGCAGGAGGAACACATCGAGCTGATCGCCTCCGAGAACTACGCAAGTCCGCGCGTCATGGAGGCGCAGGGCACGGTGCTGACCAACAAGTACGCCGAAGGCTACCCGCACAAGCGCTACTACGGTGGCTGCGAATTTGTCGATGATGTTGAGGATCTCGCCTTGCAACGGGTCCGCGAGTTGTTTGGCGCCGATTACGCGAATGTGCAGCCGCATTCCGGTTCGCAGGCGAACGCCGCGGTGTTTCTCGCGTTGTTGCAACCGGGCGACACCCTGCTCGGCATGAGTCTCGCCCATGGTGGACACCTCACCCATGGCGCCAAGGTCAATTTTTCGGGCAAGGTGTTCAACGCGGTGCAATACGGACTGGATCCAGCGACCGGCGAAATCGATTACGCCGAGGTCGAGCGCCTGGCGCACGAACACAAGCCAAAGATGGTGATCGCAGGATTTTCCGCCTACTCGCGCGTGGTTGACTGGCAACGTTTCCGCGCCATAGCGGATGCGGTCGGCGCCTATCTGCTGGTGGACATGGCCCACGTGGCCGGGCTGGTTGCGGCGGGGGTCTACCCGAGCCCAGTCGCCATCGCCGATGTGACGACCTCGACCACGCACAAGACCCTGCGCGGGCCGCGCGGCGGCATCATCCTGGCGCGCGCAAACCCGGAGATTGAGAAAAAGCTCAATTCCGCGATGTTTCCCGGTACCCAGGGCGGGCCGCTGATGCATGTGATCGCGGCGAAGGCAGTGGCATTCAAGGAGGCGCTTGAGCCGGAGTTCACGGTCTATCAACAGCAGGTCGTGACCAACGCGCGGGCGATGGCGGCGACGCTGATCGAGCGCGGTTACCGAATCGTGTCGGGCGGCACCGACAACCATTTGTTCCTGCTCGACTTGATCGGCAAACCGATGACCGGCAAAGAGGCCGATGCGGCACTCGGACAGGCCAATATCACGGTCAACAAAAACGCGGTGCCGAATGATCCGCAGTCGCCGTTCGTCACCAGCGGGGTGCGGATCGGAACGCCCGCGATTACAACCCGCGGATTCGGCGCGGCTGAGTGCCGAACTCTGGCCGGCTGGATCGCCGACGTGCTCGACGACCACACCAATCCCGCGGTGATCGAGCGGGTGCGCGGGCAGGTGCTGGAGATCTGCGCCCGCTATCCGGTCTACGGCAATGCGGGCGCCGCGCACCCGGCGGGCTGAGCGGTGCACTGCCCGTTCTGCGGCCACGCCGAGACCAAGGTGATCGACTCGCGCTTGGCGGATGAAGGCCGCCAGGTGCGGCGCCGACGCGAGTGCCTGGGGTGTTCCGAGCGGTTTACCACCTACGAAGCGCCAGAGTTGCATCTGCCGCGACTGGTCAAACGCGATGGCGGGCGCGAGAGTTTCGATGAACGTAAATTACGCCATGGACTGATGCTCGCGCTGGAAAAGCGCCCGGTCGAAACCGACCTGGTCGAGGCGTCGATCAATCGGATCAAACGCCGGTTGTTGGCGAGCGGCGAGGGCGAGGTTCCGACCGCGCGACTCGGTGAATGGGTGATGGAGGAGTTGCGCAAGCTCGACCATGTCGCCTACATCCGCTTCGCCTCGGTCTATCTTAAATTTGAAGATATCGAGGCCTTTCGAGACGCGATCGAGCGCTTGCAACAAGAGCCGACACCCGAGGAGCACCGGGGGCAGATCCCGTTACTGCATGGCGACCACGATTGATCTTACGGACCGCACGCGGGGCCGCTTCGACGCCCGAAGCGTGACCCGCCTGCGATGTCCCGCCAACGCCGTACGCGCTGGCGGCCCTATCAAGTGCAGCGGAGGCGAGCGGTGAGCTTTTCGGCCTTCGACCACGCCTGTATGGCGCGCGCCCTCCAATTGGCCGAACGCGGCCTCTATACCACACGGCCCAATCCTCGTGTCGGCTGCGTCGTCGCGCGCGATCAGACTATCGTTGGCGAAGGCTTTCACCGCGAAGCCGGCGGGCCTCACGCCGAGATCTTTGCCCTGCGCGCCGCCGGTGAAAACGCGCGCGGGGCGACCGCGTATGTGACGCTGGAGCCATGCAGTCACCACGGGCGTACCCCGCCGTGTGCCGATGCGTTGATCCAGGCCGGGGTGAAACGCGTCGTCGCGGCCACGCGCGATCCCAACCCAAGGGTCGCCGGGGCGGGCCTCGCACGACTTGCAACGGCCGGAATTGAGGTCGAAACCGGATTGCTCGAAACCGAGGCTCGCCGGCTCAACCCGGGTTTCATCAAGCGCATGGAAACCGGTCGGCCGTGGGTGCGGGTGAAACTCGCGATGAGCCTCGACGGCCGCACGGCGATGGCGAGCGGGGAGAGTCAATGGATTACCGGCGCCGCCGCTCGGCACGATGTTCAACGTTGGCGCGCACGCAGCTGCGCGATCCTGACCGGATCCGGTACGGTACGCACCGATGACCCCTCGCTCAACCTGCGCGTTGACCGCGAAGCGCTGGAATGCGAGGTCGAGCCCAGGCAACCCTTGCGCGTACTGCTGGATACCAACGACTCGATCAATAGTTCAAGTAAATTATTTAATATTGATGGTAAGATCTTAATAATAAACTCAAAAACTATACGTAAAGTAAATTCTCAAGTAGGCTTCTCGCAGGTCGAACGGATCACAGTCGGAACGGGTCCGCATGGGCTCGCGCTCGGCGAAGTGCTGGCAGAACTGGGGCGGCGCGAGATCAACGAGGTCCATGTCGAGGCCGGCGCCACCCTGTCCGGTGCGCTGCTCGGCGAGGGTTTGCTCGACGAATTGCTGCTGTATGTCGCGCCGCATCTGATGGGCGATGGCGCGCGCGGACTATTCCACCTGCCACAGCTACAGCAGATGGACCAGAGAATCAGTTTGCAAATCGTCGATATTCGTTCCGTCGGCGCGGATTGGCGTATCATCGCCTACCCCGTGCAGAACTAGAGTTCACTGAAGATGTCCACCATTGTCGTGGTCCGCAAGGGCCAAGAAGCCTGCATTGTCGCCGACAGCCTGACCACCTTCGGCGATACGCGCCAGCCCGCGCACTACGACGCGGTGTCCGACAAGATCCTGCGCCAAGGCGATAGCCTGATCGGCCTGGTCGGGAGCGCCGCGCATCAAATGGTGCTGCAAAGTGCGTTCCGGCATGTCGAACACCCTGATTTAAGCTCGCGCGAGGCGATCTTCGAGACCTTTCGCGAACTGCATCCAGTACTCAAGGATGTGTACTTCCTTAACCCAAAAGACGGGGAGGACGATCCGTATGAGTCGTCCCAGGTCGATGCGCTGATTCTGAACCGCGGCGGGATATTTGGCGTCTATGCGCTGCGCGAGGTATTCGAGTACACCCGTTTTTGGGCGATTGGTTCGGGCGCGAATTTCGCGCTGGGCGCGATGCACGCCCTTTACGATCAACTCGACGATCCGCTCACGATTGCCCATGCGGCCGTCGCCGCCGCCGCCGAGTTTGATACCGGCACCGCGTTGCCGCTGAGCGAATATCGGCTCGTGATTCAGTCCGGTGGCGCGCCCAAGACCGTGCTGGTGTAACGATGTTTACCGGCATTATTCAAGCGGTCGGAGCGATTCGCGCCAAGGAAAACCGCGGCGGTGACCTACGCCTCACCCTGTATACCGCGGCGCTGGATATGCACGATGTCGCACTCGGCGACAGTATCGCCGTCAACGGCGTGTGTCTTACCGCGATCGAGTACGGCGCGGACCACTTCGCGGCCGACGTCTCGAACGAAACCTTGGCCTGCACCACGCTGGGGGCGTTGCCCGTAGGTGCGCCGGTCAATCTCGAAAAGGCCTTAACGCCCACCACTCGACTCGGCGGACACCTTGTCAGCGGACATGTCGATGGCCTCGGCGAAATCATCGAGCGTCGGCCCGACGCGCGTTCCGAGCGCTTCGTGATCCGCGCGCCGCATGAGTTATCGCGATACATCGCGGCGAAAGGGTCGATCTGTGTCGACGGCATCAGCCTGACGGTCAATCACGTCGAGGGTGATCTGTTCGGACTCAATATCGTGCCACACACCCTGAGCGCGACGCAGCTGGGGCGGGCACAGCCAGGACAACGCGTCAATCTCGAAGTCGACGTGATCGCGCGCTATCTGGAGCGCCTGCTGCAAGGCGCACAGGAGGTGCCGGAGACCACCGCGGGTGGCGTCACCGAAAGCTTGTTGGCCCGCGTCGGCTTCGCTCCCCCCACGCGCTGATGTGTCGCATCTTTCAAGTCTGTAAATAAATGAAATTCAATAGCATAGAAGAAATAATTCAGGATATTTCTGAAGGTAGAATGGTCGTCATCATGGACGACGAAGACCGCGAAAACGAAGGCGATCTGATCATGGCCGCGTCGCTGATCCGGCCGCAAGACGTCAATTTCATGGCAACCCACGGCCGCGGGCTGATCTGCCTGACGCTGACCCAGGAACGGTGCCGTCAACTCAATCTGCCGCTGATGGTCGGGCGCACCGGCGATGCGCATGGCACCAACTTCACGCTGTCGATCGAGGCCGCCGAGGGGGTAACCACCGGGATATCGGCGTATGACCGCGCCCACACCATCCGCACGGCGGTGGCACCCAATGCGTTGCCCGAGGGCATTGTGCATCCAGGCCATGTGTTTCCGTTGATGGCGCGTCCGGGTGGGGTGCTGACGCGCGCAGGCCATACCGAGGCCGGTTGCGATCTGGCGCGCCTGGCCGGACTGGAGCCGGCGTCGGTGATTGTCGAGATCCTCAACGAGGATGGGACGATGGCGCGGCGACCGGATCTCGAACGCTTTGCTGAAACCCACAACCTCAAGATCGGCACCATCGAGGACTTGATTCACTACCGGATCCAGAACGAGCGCAGCATCGAGCGGGTCGCCGAAACGATCCTGCCGACCGAGATGGGTGAGTTCCGGCTGATTGCTTACGAAGACCATATCTCGAAACTGCTGCACTTCGCGATCACCAAAGGTGAAATCTCCGGCACGGATCCGGTGATGGTTCGGGTCCACGTGCAGGACACCCTGGCCGACACCTTGCCGCTCAATACCACGGCGTTCGGGTGGCCGCTGCGTGACGCATTGCGCCGGATCGCCGAAGAAGGTCGCGGGGTTGCGGTGGTGTTGCGCCAACGCGAAACCGAAGCGGCCTTGCTCGACCGCATCCGTGCGCTAGATCTGGTTCATCCACCGGAAAAGAAAACCATTGCGGTCGAGCCGGAGGAGTTGCGGACCTATGGCATCGGGGCGCAGATCCTGGCTGACCTCGGGGTGCATCGGATGCGCCTGCTGAGTGCGCCGAAGCGCTTCCACGCCCTCGGTGGATTCGATCTCGAAGTGGTTGAATACATATGGGAGCCGGTACCCGCTTAGGCACTCGCAGCGACTCGGGGCCGCGCGGATAGGCGTCGTACGGCCGTTGCTTGAGCGCCCAATCGGCGCGGGTGGTGGGCTTGAGGTTTTCCCAGATGCAATGAGTATTTCGACTTGTTGCCTTATCTGCGCG
>CAZUJU010000018.1:0-5987 GCA_964620675.1 uncultured Thiotrichales bacterium
CTTTGTCGCGTCGAGCCGATGGAGAGCGTTCGTTCGATTAAACGTCGGATGTGGTCGACTATGTCGACCGTAACCGCAAACACCTCAATCGTGGAGTCAGCGCATGTCCATCCGCGTCGCCGTCCGGCACAGGACCGTTTATAACTACGACCGCCCGGTTACCCTCTCGCCGCATCTGATCCGCCTGCGTCCCGCGGCGCACTGCCGTACCCCGGTCCTGGCGTATTCGCTCAAGGTCGAGCCGGACACGCATTTCGTCAATTGGCAGCAGGATCCGTTCGGCAACTTCGTCGCGCGCTTCGTCTTTCCGGAAAAATCCAAAAAATTCAGTATCGACGTCGAACTGGTCGCGGAAATGACGGTGATCAACCCGTTCGATTTCTTCGTCGAGGAGTACGCGGACAAATGGCCATTCACCTATGAGGCGCAGCTCGCCCACGATCTAACGCCCTACCTCAAGGTCAACGAAAGCGGGCCGGTCTTGCGCGAATGGCTGGCGGGTGTCGATCGAACGCCAACCAACACGGTGACGTTTCTGGTGGCGCTCAACCAGCGTCTGCAACACGACATAGGTTATGTCATTCGTATGGAGCCCGGCGTGCAGACCGCCGAGGAGACCCTTACGACCGGGCGCGGTTCGTGCCGCGACAGCGCGTGGTTGCTGGTGCAGATTTTGCGTAATCTCGGGCTCGCGGCGCGCTTCGTCTCCGGCTATCTGGTGCAGCTGGCGCCGGACGTCAAGGCGCTCGACGGGCCTTCCGGTCCGGAAACCGACTTTACCGATTTGCACGCCTGGGCCGAGGTTTTTGTTCCCGGCGCGGGTTGGATCGGCCTTGACGCGACGTCCGGTTTATTTGCTGGCGAGGGCCATATTCCGCTCGCGTGCACTCCCGAGCCGGAATCGGCGGCAGCGGTGACCGGCATGATTGAAGCGGCCGAGACGGTCTTCGAGTTCGAGAATTCGGTGACGCGCATACACGAAGACCCGCGCGTGACCAAACCCTTCAACGACGGCCAATGGCTGGCCGTGATGGCGCTGGGCGAGCGGGTCGATCAGGCGCTAAACGCAGCCGACGTACGCCTGACGATGGGCGGTGAACCCACCTTCGTATCCGTCGATGATATGGATGGCGCGGAGTGGAACACCGCCGCGCTAGGTCCACACAAGGAGCGCCTCGGGCGCGAATTGTTGCAGCGGTTACGTGCGCGCTTCGCCGCGGGCGGCTTGTTGCATCACGGTCAGGGCAAGTGGTATCCGGGCGAGGAGTTGCCGCGCTGGGCCTATACCTGTTTTTTCCGTGCCGACGGCGAGCCGCTGTGGCGGCATCCGGAATTGTTGGCGCCCGACACGGCGCACGGTGCCAACATCGCCGATGCCCGAAAATTCGCCTCGGCGCTGGTTCAGCGCCTTGGGCTTGAGCCGGGCTGCTTGTTATCGGCTTACGAGGATGTGGCGCATTACCTGCACATTGAGTCGCAGTTGCCAGACAACGTCGATCCGCGCAAGGCCGACCTCAAGGATTCGCTGGAGCGCCGACGCATGGCCGCATTGCTCGATCGCGGTATCGATGCGGTGGCCGGGTTCGTCATGCCACTGGTGTGGTCGTGGCAGGGCGACGGCTGGTATGGCGCGCGTTGGACACTGCGCCGCGAGCGTCTAGTGCTGCTACCAGGCGATTCGCCGCTAGGCTTCCGTTTACCCCTGGCGTCGTTGCCAAAGCACGCGCCGCATAAACGCCAGCCGCAGCTCCCGCGCGATAGTTTTGAGCGCCGTGATCCACTCGCCGCGGCGAGCGAAATCGCGCGCCGTTACAGTGTGTTTTCCCCCGCGACCACGTTAGGCGCCGGGCAGCGGATTGCCGAACAGGAATACGCCGATGATGGCACGGTGTACGAAGACGTGCCGCACACGGCGCTGTGTGTGGAGCCGCGTAACGGCCGGTTGTGGATCTTCATGCCGCCGCTGACCCATCTCGAACACTGGACCGACCTGATCGCTGCGATCGAATCGGTCGCGCGCGAAACCGGGCTGCCGGTAGACCTCGAGGGCTACACCCCGCCGCCCGACGAGCGTCTGCGTAAGTTGAGCGTCACCCCCGATCCGGGGGTCATCGAAGTCAATATTCATCCCGCCGCAAGCTGGCGCGAGCTGGTGGCCACCACCGAGGTGCTTTACGAGGACGCGCGTGTGACGCGCCTTGGCACCGAGAAGTTCATGCTCGACGGGCGTCACACCGGCACCGGCGGCGGCAACCACGTCACGCTCGGCGCCGCGAGTCCGAGCGATAGCCCGTTTCTGCGCCGGCCCGATGTCCTCGCCAGCTTGATTGTCTATTGGCAGCACCATCCGGCGTTGTCGTACCTGTTCTCTGGTCTGTTCATCGGTCCGACCTCGCAGGCGCCGCGTGTCGACGAGGCGCGCGATGACGCGCTGTATGAACTCGAGATCGCGATTCAACAGATCGTGCCGGGTGAGGCGCTCCAGCCGTGGCTGGTCGACCGGTTGTTCCGCAATCTGCTGGTCGACGTCACCGGCAATACCCACCGGGCCGAGTTCTGCATCGATAAGCTCTACAATCCGGCCGGACCGATGGGGCGGCTTGGCCTGGTTGAGTTCCGCAACTTCGAGATGCCGCCGCATTGGCAGATGAGCGCGGTGCAGATGCTGCTGTTGCGTGCGTTGGTGGCGTGGTTCTGGCGAACCCCTTACTTGCGTCGGCCGGCGCGCTGGGGCAATGCATTGCATGATCGCTTCATGTTGCCCCACTTTGTCCGTGAGGACTTCGTCGAGGTGATCGAGGATCTCACGCGGGCCGGATTCTCGTTCGACATCAACTGGTTCGATGCGTTTTTCGAGTTTCGCTTTCCGTTTTACGGGCGCATCCAGGCGCAGCAGATTGAACTGGAGCTGCGTGGCGCGATCGAGCCTTGGCATGTGTTGGGTGAGGAGGTGACCTCGCAAGGCACCGCGCGCTTTGTCGATTCATCGGTCGAGCGGCTCGAAGTCGGCGTCGCGCGTTTCAATCCCGAGCGTTACGCGGTGACCTGTAACGGTCGGCGCGTGCCGTTGCAGGCGCGTTCGATCGAAGGTGCTTACGTCGCGGGCGTTCGCTTCAAGGCGTGGCAACCGGCGTTCGGGCTGCATCCTCAATTGCCGGTCAACGTCCCGTTGGTGTTCGACATCGTCGATCTCGCCAACCGCCGCAGCGTCGGCGGGTGCACCTATCATGTCGCGCATCCGAGCGGACGCAATTACGAAACCCTCCCGGTTAATGCCTACGAGGCCGAAGCGCGTCGAATCGCCCGGTTCTGGCCGCACGGGCACTCCCCGGGGGTGTTCGACTTTCAGAGCGAGCCGGATAATCCGGACTTCCCCTGTACCCTGGATTTGCGCTATCGGCCAAGGGTGTGATCTCGCATCGGTCGAGTCATCCGGTCTCCGGCTCCGGATGATTGACCCCGGCGGTCGTTTAGTCGTTCGTGAACTGCGTGTGGATGGTGGTGATGCGGTTGTCGGGCGCGGGCGTTGGGGTGGCTGGGCGCTCGGCAGACCCGGCTTCGCGCGCAACCGTCGCTTCGCGGGCGGCTTGCTCCGCGCGGTCGAGGTGCGCTTCGGATTCGGATTTCTCGCGGGTCGGCGGGCGGCGCAGGGCGTGCACGGTGGGGATTGCAGCGTCTGCGGTGACGCGATAGCCGTGAATCATCGTCGAGATGCCGCAGGCGCGCAGCTTCCAGTCGCTGAATACCACAAACGCGAGATGCAGTACGACAAACCAGAGCACCACTCCGGCGCCCCAACGATGGAGGTGCGTCGCGGTGGCGGGCGCGAAAAGCTGGCCGTTGAGCTGCGATAGACCGGAGAGCAGCACCACCAGCAGTATGATCCAGATCAGGAGATACACCGGCGCCCACAGCGGATGATGGGCGTTGCGCGGGGGTGGGTCGGCGGCACGAATGTCGAAGAAGTACGCGTAAATGTCGCCGAGCCGGCGCGGTTCGGTACTGCCTGGCAGCAGCGTTTCGAGCCGCTCCGGGCTTTTACGCAGCACCCGCTGCGCGAGCCACAATAAAGGGGTGAACAGGGCCGCGCGCAGATGCGCGAGCGCCGGAAGCAGCGCCGACCAGCGCTCGCTCGCCGGGCCGAAAAACATCAGCCAGACCCGCAGCATCAGCACCAGCACGGTGAGCTTGCCGGCGAGCAGGTGCAGCTCGCGGAGGCCGGCGCCGATTTCCGGAGCGCTGCGGAAGAGCCAGGCCGTGGCAAGCGCGATCGTCACCAGCGCCGCGAGCGACCAGTGGGTGAAGCGCAACAGACCGCTCCAGATCTTGTCCTGCGAGGCGGGGGTCGGACTCATACGGGGTAATCTCCGGGCAGTGGTCGATGGGCGCCGACGCGCGGTGCAGCGCGGCGGATCGCTGTGAGTCGCGCAAGCGACGCGCGGGCGACCGGGGTGAGGTTCGCCAGGCGGCGGTGGTGCGTCGACACGCGGGTGCGGTTCCGGTTCAGCCGCCGCTCGTCAAGGTTTCGATGAAGCGGTTCGCTTCGGTGATCGACTGGCGCATCTCCGCGATCAGGGCGGCGACATCGGTCTCGATCGCAGCGGTTTGGTTTTCGAGCGATGTGACTGCTTGCATGTTGAGGTTATGTTTCATGAATAGCACTTGATCACGAAATACGTCGAGCACCGGCTTAGCCTTTTCCTCCGCCTGACGCATGGCCTTGATCAGTTGCACCGCTTGGGAGCGGGTTTCGTTCAATTGCTGCTCGGCGCGTTGGCGCAGGCTCGTGTCGTGATAGCGGTCGAGTTCGCTCTGCCACTCGTCGAGCAGCGCATTCGCCGCGCTCGCGACGCGATCGACTCGTAGGGTGATGTTTTTCGCGGCGCCTTCGCTGCGGGTGAAGGCCTTGTTCAGGGTATTGAACTGCGCCTCGAGATCGCCGCCGCTGAAGTTCGTCACCGCCTTGAACTTCTCCATTGCGGTCTGAAATTCCTCCACCGCCGCTTGCTGCGCGTCGCGCGCGACTTCCACCCGGTCGACCAAAAGTTCGCGGGGCTCTTTCCAGAGTCGCGCCGGGTCGAGGCGGTCGCAGCCCGCGAGGCTCAACAGGACGAACGCCGCGGTGAGCCATGCGAGCACTCCGCGAAGGGTCGAAAGGGGATGGCGGGTGACTGAAAACATCGTGAAAGGCTTAATTTGGGCGATTGACGGTCGGCAAAGTATACCGGAGTGGGTAGACTTCGGCTGCCTGCGCAACGCTCGTTTACATACGGATCCGCGACGATTAGGCGTCGTGATACGATCGGGCTTGTGGCTCGCCGGATCCGGGCTCGGCTCGCGGCGGTATCGACCAACCCGCGTCACCCGATTCGTCGTTCGAAACCCTGCCAACGTTGCCGAGTATCCATGATGACCTTGCTATTCCGAACCCTGCTTGTCCTCGCCGCGCTCCAGTTTGCCGGTTGCGCGACGGTGCAATACGCCGCCCTGGAAAAAGTCGGCGTACATAAACGCGATATCCTGATCGACCGGATCAAAGAGGCCCGTAATTCCCAGGCTGAAACCAAAGATCAGGTCGTCACCGCTTACGAGCAGTTCCGTACCCTGGTTGCGGTGGACGATCGCGGGCTCGAAAAGCAGTATAAAACCCTGGTCGCAGAGGTGACGCGCAGCGAGGACAAGGCCGCCACGCTCGACAAGCGAATCACCGCGGTCGAGTCGGTGGCCCGGGATCTATTCATCGAATGGGAGGCTGAACTCGCGCAGTACACCAACCCCGCGCTCAAGGACCAAAGCCGGCGTAACCTGCAAACCACGCAAACACGCTATGAGCAAATGCGGCAACGGATGCGTTCGGCGCAAGCGCGGATCGCTCCGGTACTGCATGTGCTTCAGGATCAAACCCTTTACCTCAAACACAACCTTAACGCCCGCGCGGTGGCCTCGCTCCAGGGTGAGGTCCGCGCGGTCGAATCCAAGGTCAGCGT
>CAZUJU010000018.1:6087-56243 GCA_964620675.1 uncultured Thiotrichales bacterium
GGGCCGAAGGCACCGCTGCCGGCGGAACGCGCACCGGCGGCGGGACCCGGATTCGAGCGCACTACACCTTCACCGCCGCTTCGAGCTCGGCCTGAACCACCGGTTTGACCAAGACCGCGTGAATCGGGAATAAATCAGTGAGGCGGACGACGAACGTGGCCTCGGCCTTGTCGACCAGGACAATGACCTGCGTTCGGGGTGAAAACCGTTGTAGGGCGTAGAGCGTGACGTCGAGATTGCAGACGTTGACGCCCGCGTAGTTGTTGCCATAGCCATAAATAAACTCGCCGACCAGGAAGTCCGGGCGCTCGCTTTTGAGCGCCTGGTGCAGTTTGCGCGCGGTTTCGAATCGCGTTTCGACCAATCCGAGCTGGCGATAATGCGCGCTGAGGTTTGGATGGGTGGGGGACTCAATCAGCGAGAACAAGGTCGGTGCGGATGCCGCCATGATCAAGATCCGGTATAGCGTCTGACGGCGGCGTCGACGAATTCGAGTTTCGCGGCGATGGTCGTCGAGATGACGAACGGGTAGGCGTCTCTCAGGCCAAGGCTGCGGTTGAGTTCGTTCAGGGTGGCCGACACGCCGTCCCAGGCCGCGAGCTTGTCGCGGAAGGACTCGGGCGCCACCGCGGACGTTAACAGTCCCCGGGCGCGTGCGGTTTCGAGGGTGTCGAGGATGTGCTGGTAATGGGCAAACGACTCGGCCCAGTCTTCGTGCGGGTGAGCACTCGCGTAGGCGCTGATGTAGCTGCCTTCCCAGCCGGCGAGTGGGCCATGCAGGTAATAGCTTTTCAGCATCTCGGCGTAGGGGAGGTCGGGGTTACCGAACGTCGACGCAAACGCGGCGCGGTCGTGCGCCAGCAATTCGAAATAGTAGTGCCCCGACTCATGGCGAAAATGACCCAGCAGGGTGCGATAAAGCTCGCCGGAGAGTTCGCGTTGCCAGACGCGCTGCACGTCGTCGGCTTCGAGGACATTGAGGGTGATCACGCCGTTGTCGTGCCCGGTCGTCACCCATTCGAGGTCGATCTCGGGGCGCGAGCGACTGTCTTCGAGAAAGCGGAAGCTCAACCCACGCGGAAATCCGGCCACCGGGGCGTTGAGCGGTAGGCCGAGTTGCATAAGGTGGTAGATCAGCCGGCGTTTGGCACGTTCGAGGCGCGCCCAGCGCGGCAGATTCTCGGGCGCGGAGAGGTCCGGAATGGTCTCGTTGAGCTGGCAGGCGAGGCAGTACTCGTCATCAAAGCGGGACTCGATCAGCCAGTTGCAGTTGCCGTGTTCGAGGCGGTTGCGGCAATGCCGGTACTCGATCTGGGTCGCCGGCGCGTGCCACAGCTCACCGCCGCTAGGCTCCAAGGCCAGTAACTCGGCGCGCAAGGGATCGTGCCCAAGAGTGCGGCCGCAGTTGAAGCAGCGGGTGTTATCGAAGAACACCGTCTGCCCGCAGACGCAGGTGAAGCGCTTCATGCGGCCGCGAGGTCGGGGCGGAACCAGGTCACCGCGATTTCACCGTGGAGTCGTGCCAGCTTGAGCTGCAGTTCGTCGATGAACTCGTGCAGCGCCGGGCCTTTGAGGGTGTCGAAGTCGGTTTCGATCAGCATCAGCTTGATGTCGTCGATCGGGCGCAGGGTATGCTCATGGCGCGGCAGCGCCATCACCGCGCGCTCGATTACGCTGAGGGCGCCGGCGAGTGAGCGCGGAAATTGGCGCGCGCGGAGCAGGAAGTCGAGCACATCGCGGCCGATGATCCGGCGCCTGACGTGTTGGCGATACATCTGATAGGCGCTCAGCGAGCGCAGTACGCTGATCCACAGCATGTTGTCGTACGGTAGCGGCGCATCGGTGTGGCCGAGCAGCGTGGCGGAGCCCACATCGACGATGCGGGTGGTCATGTCTGCGCGTTCGAGATTGCGCCCGAGCATGACGAACTGGTACGGGTCGCCGTGGTTCATACTGCCGCCGAGCATGCCGTTGATGGTCTGGCAACGGTGGATGACTTCGTTGAAGAGCTTGTGTCGGGTCGCCCGCGGTAGATCGCTACGCGCTTTGCGACTGAGGTATAGGTGCAATCCGTTGGTCAGCTCCCAGGCCTCGTTGGGCATGATCTCGCGGGTGGTGCGGAGGTTTTCGCGCGCGCTGGCGATCGACGAAAGGATCGAGCTGCCGTTATGCGGGTCGGCAACAACAAAGTGAACCACCTCGGGTTCGCGTTTCGATCGGCGCTTGCCGTACTGCTCGTGGCCACCCAGCACCTCGATGACGGAGCCCCAGCCAGGATGCGCTTTTTCCGGTAGGTCGAGCACGAGTTTCTGGTAGACCTGCATCAGGCGCGCGGTGTTTTCCGCGCGCTCGATATGGCGAGCGAACCAGTAAATACGTTCGGCGACACGTGACAGCATGGGCTTAGAGCCTGCGAAAAAATCCACGATCGTCGCGAGGGCGACCCTGGACGTGGTGAACAAGGTGCGAGAGGCCCGAAATTGGAGAGTGTAGCGGGTCTACATGACCCGATTTCGAGCCTCTCGCTACGCAGGATACCGCGCCCAGGCGCGTCCGCAGTAGATCGTGGGATATTTTCACAGGCTCTTAGCCTCCGTCCTCGGTATCCACGATCCAGGTGTCCTTGCTGCCGCCGCCCTGCGACGAGTTGACGACTAGCGAGCCCTTGCGCAGCGCGACCCGTGTCAATCCGCCAGCGGTCACGGTCTGCTTCTCGGCATGCAGCGTGAACGGGCGTAGATCTAGGTGGCGTGGCTCGACCTTGCCGTTGCACAATGTCGGCGCGGTGGAGATCGCAAGTGCCGGCTGTGCCATGTAGTTGCGCGGATGCTTGTTGATCAGGGCTGCGAATTTCTCGCGCTCATCCTTGGTCGAGGCCGGTCCGACCAGCATGCCGTAGCCGCCAGATTCATTGGCTGGCTTGACCACCATGCGTTCAAGATTCGCAAGCACGTGCTGGCGCTGCGCCGGATCCACGCACAGGAATGACGGCACGTTGGGAATGATCGGATCCTGGTCGAGGTAATACTTGATGACTTGCGGAATGTAGGTGTACACGACCTTGTCGTCGGCGACGCCGGCTCCGGGTGCGTTGGCCAAACCGACGTTACCGGCGCGCCAGGCGCGAAACAGGCCCTTGGTGCCGAGCATCGAGTCGGGCCGAAAGGTCTCCGGATCGATGAAATCGTCGTTGACGCGGCGGTAGATCACATCCACGCGCTCCAGGCCGCGGATGGTCTTCATGTAAACGCAATCGTCATCGCCGACAACCAGATCGGAGCCTTCCACCAGCTCCGCCCCCATCTTTTGCGCGAGGTAGGCATGCTCGAAATAGGCCGAGTTATAAATGCCGGGGGTGAGCACGACCACTTCGGGATAGTCGAGCGGGCGTGGCGAGAGCGCGGCGAGCATGTCGAACAGGTTTGAGGGGTAATCGTCCACCGGCAGAATGCTGTGCTTGGTGAACACCTGTGGAAATACCCGCTTGGTGACCGCGCGGTTTTCCAGCATGTAGGAAACCCCTGAAGGGACCCGCAGGTTGTCTTCCAGCACATACATTGTGCCGTCGCTGTCGCGCACCAGATCCGAACCGCAAATGTGCGCCCAAACCCCGTGGCGGGGTTTGACGCCGATGCAGGGTTGCAAGTACTCCTTCGAGCCGTCGATCAGCTCGGCAGGGAAGACCTTGTCGCGGATGATGCGGCGCGCATTGTAGAGGTCGTCGATGAACAGATTGAGCGCCATGAGGCGCTGCTTGAGTCCCGCCTCCAACTGCCGCCACTCCTTGAGATCGAGTACGCGCGGAATGATGTCCATCGGCCAGGCGCGGTCGATATTGGCGCCTTCGCTGTACACGGTGAAGCTGACGCCGAGTTCCTGGATGGCGAGATCCACCGCGTTTTGCAGCGTGGTGAGGCGCTTTGCGGTGAGCTTGCCGAGGAATCTGACGATGCCTTTCGCCGCAGCGCGGGGTTGTCCACGGGGATTGATCAATTCATCGAAAAAAGGCGCGGAATCGTAGATTTTCCAGTTGATCATCCCGTCGCCGCGCGGGCCATGCTCCGGGGACATTTTCGGGGTGACGGTCAAACGAGACTCCCTGCAACGCTGCTGTTGGCGCAAAAGTATAGCAAACACGGGTTTGCATCGAGCGGACATCGCCGCTCGGATGGTGTCGGGATTTTACCCCTAGACCGGTCGCGATGTGGCGTTTCGGCGAGCACTGACGCTATAGTCTCGGCGCCAGGACGAACGCCGGGCGCGTTCGTTCAAAGAACAACCGCAGGCGGAATTTTCCACAACGGACTGAACCCCACCGCTCGATAACGACGGCCTGATTATGAGCCTACTCCTGATTGTCATCACACCGTTTCTCGGCGCCGCGCTGGTGGCCTGGGTCGCGCGTCTAGGGCGTTCCCACGCGGCGTGGGCCACCGGTGCGGTGACGCTGGCGTCGTTGTTGCTGCTGATCCCGCTGGCGGCGGCGACATTTGCCGGACATACCGAAATTCAGCGGTTGCCGTGGCTTTCGCTGGTGGGTGTTGATCTGGTGTTCCGGCTCGATGGCCTAGGGCTGCTGTTCGCGTTGCTGATCCTCGGGATCGGGCTGCTGGTGATTTTGTATGCGCGCTATTACCTCTCTGAGCGCGACAGTCTCGGGCGCTTATATGCCTATCTGCTGCTGTTCATGGGATCGATGCTCGGGGTCGTGCTGTCCGAAAATCTGATCCAGTTGCTGATTTTCTGGGAGCTGACCAGTTTGTCGTCGTTCCTGCTGATCAGCTACTGGTATCAGAGCAAGGAGGCGCGCAATGGCGCGCGGATGGCGCTCGCGATCACCGGTGCGGGTGGACTCGCATTGCTGGGAGGCATCCTGCTGCTGGGGCGGATAACCGGCAGTTACGAGCTTTCGGTGGTGCTGGCCTCAGGCGACCTGATTCGGGCCCATCCGTTGTATGTACCGACGCTGGTGCTGGTGTTGCTCGGCGCATTCACCAAGTCGGCGCAGTTTCCGTTCCATTTCTGGTTGCCGCATGCGATGGCCGCGCCGACGCCGGTGTCGGCGTATCTGCACTCGGCGACGATGGTGAAGGCCGGCGTGTTTCTGCTCGCGCGGTTGTTTCCGGCGCTCTCGGGGACGCCGGAATGGAGTTGGCTGGTCGGCGGGGCGGGCTTGCTGACGCTCTTGGTCGGGGCGGTCACCGCGCTCTTCAAGCATGACTTGAAGGGCTTGCTGGCGTATTCAACGATCAGTCACCTGGGTCTGATCACGGTGTTGTTCGGGATCGGCACGCCGCTGGCAGCCGTGGCCGGGGTGTTCCACATCATCAATCACGCGATCTTCAAGGCCTCGCTGTTCATGGCCGCGGGTATCATCGATCACGAGTGTGGCACGCGCGACATGCGCCGGATCAACGGTTTGTGGAAGTACATGCCGTACACCGCGACGCTGGCGATGGTGGCCGCGGCGGCGATGGCCGGGGTGCCGCTGTTCAATGGGTTTCTGTCGAAAGAGATGTTTTTCGCCGAGGCGGTGGATGCCGCGGTCCATTTCCGCTGGGGCTGGTTATTGCCCGTTGCGGTGACGGTAGCGGGGGTGTTCGCGGTGGCTTACTCGCTGCGGTTCATCCATGACGTGTTTTTTAACGGTGAGCCGGCCGAGTTGCCGCGCGTGCCCCACGAACCGCCGCGCTGGATGAAGGTTCCAGTGGAGATTCTGGTCGCGCTTTGCTTGCTGGTGGGCATCCTGCCGACGCTGACCGTAGAGCCGATTCTTGCGGTAGCAGCCGGGAGTGTGCTGCAGGCGCCGCTGCCGGCCTATAGTCTGGCAATCTGGCATGGGGTCAACCCGGCGCTGTGGATGAGCGTGGCGGCGTTGATCGGCGGCGTGGTGGTGTATTCTGTGCGCCGGCCGCTGTTCGCGCTGCACCGCCGGATCGACGGCAGGATGGACGCGCGCAAGGTCTACAACAGTTTGCTTACCGGGGTTTTTGCGTTGGCCGGAGGTGTGACTCGCGTGCTGGACGTGGGCTCGCTGCAGCGGATGGTCTGGGTGTTTGTGCTGTGGGCCGTTGCGCTGGGTGGATTCGGGTGGTGGAGCACGGGCGCGGCGCTCACTGGGGAGCGCGCGTTGCTGCCGGTCGATGGGGTCAGTCTGTTCGCGACGTTTTTGCTCGTCTGTGCTGCAATCGGAACGGCCGCTTGGCATCGCCAACGCCTTGTGGCGTTGATTTTGGCGGGGGCGGTCGGTCTGGTGGTGGCGCTGATATTCGTCAAATTCTCCGCGCCGGACCTGGCGATGACGCAACTGTCGGTCGAGGTCGTCACCGTGGTGTTGTTGCTGTTGGCGTTGTATTTTTTACCTCAGCGCGGGCACATCGAGTCGGGCGTAGGGCGGCGCTGGCGAGATATCGGGGTGGCGTTGCTCGCGGGCGCGGGCGCCTCGGCGCTGACCTGGGCGGTGCTCACCCGGCCCTATGTCGGTATCAGCGACTACTTCCTGCAGAATAGTGTCCCCGGCGGGGGTGGCAGTAATGTGGTCAACGTGATTCTGGTGGACTTCCGTGGTTTCGATACCCTCGGCGAGATCACGGTGCTGGCGATCGCGGCGCTCGGAATTTTCGCCATGCTCGAAGGTCTGCGTTTACATGGTCCGGAAACGGACGGGGAGGGGCGGGCGTGGAGCTGGGATATCCACCCGGCAATCATGGCCTCGTTTACCCGCTTGTTGCTCCCCCTGGCGCTGCTGGTGTCGGTCTATGTGCTTTTGCGAGGTCACAATCAGCCGGGCGGCGGTTTTATCGCCGGGTTGATTACTGCGGTGGCGTTGATCATGCAGTACCTCGCCAATGGGGTTGCCTGGACCCATGATCGGCTGCGTATCGACATGCACCCGGTGATCGGAATCGGCCTGGGGCTCGCGATGTTCACCGGGGTGGCCAGCCTATGGCTCGGGTATCCGTTCCTGACTTCTACCTTCAGCCACATCCATTGGCCGGTGGTCGGCGACTTCGAAATCGCCTCGGCGATGGCGTTTGACCTGGGTGTGTACCTAGTAGTCGTGGGGGCGGTGCTGCTGATTCTGATTCACTTGGGGCGGGTGCATGGCGCGCCGCCAAAGTCACACCCAAGCGAGGCCATACGCTGATGGAGTTGTTGATCACGGTGATTATCGGGGTACTGACCGCCTGCGGCGTCTATCTCGCGCTCAGGGGGCGGACCTTTCCGGTCGTGCTCGGGCTGACCCTGCTGTCCTACGCGGTGAATTTGTTTCTGTTCGTCATGGGGCGATTGGCGATCGGCCAGCCGCCGATCATCGCGCCCGGCGCGCCCGGTTACGCCGATCCGTTGCCGCAAGCGCTGGTGTTGACCGCGATCGTGATCGGTTTCGCCATGACCGCGTTCGTGATCATGCTGGCATTGCGGGCCAAGGCTGACCTCGGCAACGATCATGTGGACGGGAGGCACGACGGGTGAATCATATTGTGATTGCGCCGGTGCTGGCGCCACTGGTGGCCGGTGTGCTGCTCCTGTTGTTGCGCGCCGGCGATTTCGAGCGCCGCCGCGTGTTGAGTGTCGCGATGGTGGCGCTGCAAGTTCTGCTGGCGCTGTGGTTGGTGCAAATGACCGCTGGCGGTGAGATTCTGGTCTATGCCTTGGGCAACTGGCCGGCGCCCTTCGGGATTGTGCTGGTGGCGGACCGGTTGGCGGCGTGGATGTTGTTGACCACCGGGTTGCTGGCCTTTTTCGCGCTGTTGTCCGCAGTTGGCGGCGTCGATCGGGCGGGGCGTCATTTTCATGTGTTGTTTCAGTTTCAGCTATTGGGCTTAAACGGCGCGTTTCTCACCGGTGATCTGTTCAACCTGTTTGTATTTTTCGAGATTTTGTTGCTTGCCTCGTATGGTTTGATCTTGCATGGCGGTGGTCGCTTGCGGGTGCGGGCCAGTTTGCACTACGTGGTGCTCAATCTGGTCGGGTCGACCTTGTTCCTGTTCGCGGTCGGTGCGCTTTACGGGGTGCTCGGTACACTCAATATGGCCGATCTAGCGGTCAAGGCCGCGGCGGCCGCGCCCGAGCATGTGTCGATCGTGCGCGCGGCGGGGTTGTTATTGTTTGGTGTGTTCGCGCTCAAGGCAGCGTTGGTACCACTCTACCTTTGGTTGCCCGCGGCGTATGCCAATACCAGCGCACCGGTAGCGGCCCTGTTCGCAATCATGACCAAGGTCGGGGCTTATGCGATCGTGCGAATGTACACCCTGGTGTTCGGCGCCGAGGCGGGACCGGTCGCGAACCTGATTGAGCCCTGGTTGTTGCCCCTCGCCCTCATCACGCTCGTACTGGGCACGTTGGGGGCAATCGCCAGCAGATCCTTGCGCCAGCAGACGGCGTATCTTGTGGTGGCGTCGGTCGGTTCCCTGATGACCGCGGTGGGACTCGATAACGAGGCAGGACTGGCAGCCGCGTTCTATTACTTGCCCCATACGACGTTCGCGGCGGCAGCGATGTTTCTACTCGCAGACACCATCGCGACCCGTCGCGGCGCGCTCGGCGATCAATTTGAGCAGGCACCCGCGATCGCTCAGCACGCGCTGATCGGTGCGCTGTTTTTCTCGATTGCCGTTGTGGTCTCGGGGCTACCGCCGCTGTCAGGGTTCGTCGGCAAGTTTCTGACCCTACGCGCGGCCATCGACCATGCCGCATGGGCGTGGGTGTTTGCGGTCGTTCTGAGCGCGGGATTGTTGACGGTGATCGCGCTTGCGCGCAGCGGCAGTCTGTTATTTTTCCGCACGCGCCCGCTTGAGGTCGACGAGACACCTCCGCCCGGGGTAACCGATGCACACTTGCTGATCCCCGCTGTCGGCTTGCTGGCCCTGTGCCTGGCAATGACCATTGGGGCGGGCGTGATCCACCAGCATGCCGAGGCGATTGCCACGCAATTATCGTCGCCCTCGGCGTACATCCAGGCGGTGCTCGGAGGCCAGTTATGATCTATCGCTGGTTGCCGCACCCGATTCTCACGCCGGTTCTCACCGGGATCTGGCTGCTATTGAACAACAGCGTTGCGCCCGGACACCTCGCGCTCGGATTGCTCTTGGGGTGGGCCTTGCCATTTTTCACGTTGCGCTTTTGGCCGGACGCTGTGCGTATACACAGGCCGATGATGTTACTGAAGTTTACCGGAATCCTACTGTTTGACATTCTGGTCGCCAATGTGGTCGTGGCGTTACGAATCCTGGGGCGCCCGGAGCGCTTGCGCCCGGCGTTCGTCGCGTTGCCGCTGGACCTCAAAACTGATCTTGCGATTGGCTTGCTCGCCAACACCATCTGCCTCACGCCGGGTACGGTGTCGGCGCAGCTGAGTGCCGACCGGCGGACGCTGTGGGTCCACGCGCTTGATACGACCGACCCGGTCGAGTTGGTCGCCACGATCAAGCAGCGCTACGAAGTACCGCTGAAGGAGATATTCGAATCATGTTAGACACGGTCATTCTGATTGCGTTTGGGCTGGTATCCGCCGCCGTGGCGCTGGCGCTATGGCGCCTGATGCGAGGCCCGAGCGCGCCGGACCGAATCCTGGCGCTGGATACGCTATATGTGAACACCATCGCGCTGCTGGTTTTACTCGGCATTCACTTGTCGAGTCTGCTTTACTTCGAAGCGGCGCTGTTGATTGCGCTGATGGGCTTCGTGGGTACCGTCGCGCTGTGCAAGTTCGTGTTGCGTGGCGATATCATTGAGTAGCGGAGGGTCGCGGCGATGCTTGAATATCTGTTGTCATTTCTGATTCTGACCGGCGCGGTGTTCACATTTGTCGGTTCGCTCGGTCTCGCCCGCCTACGTGACTTCTACACCCGCCTGCATGGTCCGACCAAGGCCACGACGCTCGGCGTCGGCAGTCTATTGGTCGCCTCCGCGATCTACTTCAGCACCCGCGGTGACGGTCTGAGCCTCCACGAAATTCTGATCACCCTGTTTTTATTCATCACCGCGCCGGTGAGTGCTCACCTGCTTGCCAAGGCCGCACTGCATCTACAACTCAAATCAATCGCGCCGCCGCCGGACTCAGACGGATCACGGTAGGCTACGCCGACGCTTTGGCCTGGCGGCGCGGACTTGATATCCTGCGCGCCTTTCGCCGCGCGCCGGTTTACACGATATAAGGGTTGGAAATCATGCTCGCCTGGTTGGGTCGACAGCTACGCTACCTGTTTTGGTTTGCGTTGATGCTCACAATTCTGCTGGTGCTCGCGGAATCCGCGTTGCGTGCCTGGGGCTTTTCGAATTACTGGACCGTTTCGCGCAGCGCCGAACCCGATCTCGGCTGGATTCCGCTGGCGCTTACCCAGTCGACCCAGGCGTGGGAGGGCGATGCCGAGATCCGCACCAACGCGCTCGGTTTTCGCGGACCGGGTTACGCCGAGAAGCCACCGCGGACCCTGCGGATCGCGGTGCTTGGCGATTCCTTTACCGAAGCGGTGCAAGTACAAGAGCACCGCACCTGGTGGGCTCGCCTCGATGAACGACTTCGCGGCTGTGTTCCGCCCGGGTATGAGGCGGTCCAGGTGCAGAACTTTGGCGTGAGTGGCTACAGCACGGTCCAGGCGCTGTTGACCTTCGACAAGTACGTCAAGCCCTTCGACGCCGACTGGGTCGTACTGAATTTTTTTCCCGGCAACGACCTGGAGGAGAATCACCCAACCTTGGCGAAGGATCGCTTGCGTCCGTTCGTGCGCAAGCGTAACGAGCGTTATCTGGTCGACTACACGTTTCGCGAAACATCGGACTGGCGCCGCCTCCAGGCGGAGCAGGGCTACCCCGCGGTGCGCCGATTACGTTTGGTACAACTCGGCGACGCCGCGATCGATCAATGGAAGCTCAAGCGTCAGGCTGAAGCCAACGCGAGCATCACCTGGCTTGACGCGGAACCCGGTGTCGATTTGGCGCACTACCGTGAGCCGCGCTCGCGGGACTGGCAAGAGGCCTGGGGTATCAGCGAATGGGCGGTCGCGACACTCGCCGAGCGTGTGGCCGAGGCCGGAATGCAGTTTCAGCTCATGATCGCGACCACCGGGTACCAGACCCTGCCGACCGAGGCGCGGCAACAATTTACGCAACGCCACGGCTTGCCCGATCTCGACTACCCTTGGCGCAGGCTCCAGGTTTACGCCGAATCGCAGGGGATCGATTCACTGGCGCTGGCGCCGGTATTGCAGTTCTGGGTCGAACAAGCCCGCACACCCTTGCACGGGTTTCCGAACTCGGCACCGAACATTGGCCACTGGAATGCCAATGGTCACCGCGCCGTTGCCGACGCACTCGGCGCGCGTCTTTGCGCGCGGTTCAATCCGATTCCGCCGCTCCCGAGCGCGCCAGAGGTGCCCACGTCGCCACCCGAAGCGACCCCCGGCATCGAACCGATCGACCCCGTAGTCCCGTCGCCTTCCGTGCTGTCGCCCGCACCGGCCGCGGTGGAAACCTCCGGCGCACCGGTTGAGGTCGTGCCTCTCGAACCGATTCCCGACGCGACACGATCACGCGCGCTCGACACGGCGGAATAGCCTTATCCGGGGGGACTTCCGCGAATCGATCCCCCTTGGTTAGAACCCCATCCGCAGGCCAAAGCTAAAATAAACCCCCGCTTGCGCGAAACGCTCGGCGGTGAAGGCGTTGTAAGCAAGCGGTACGGTCGATAGCAAGCGGCTTGTTTCATACTCCGTGCGGCCAAACAACTGAACGGAATCGTTCACGCGATAGGCCAGATCCAGGGTGACCGAATGATTCAGATCGTAGGGCGTGGCGCCGCTTTCGGTGACCATGGCGTCGATGTCGGGGCGATGAATCTGCCGCAATTCGTAACCAAGCGCGGTTTGCCAACGGCGGGCGGAGTAGCGGGCACCCAGGCCGATCTGGTAATACACGGCATCGTATTCAAGCGCATCGCGCGGATTCACGCCGATATTGTTGGCGACGGACTGCTCCGTCGGCATTTCGATCACGAGCGCCTTGACCGCGCCGCAACGACCGAGCTGGTTGACGGTGCCCGAGGTCTTTTCCAGATCGAAGCGGTAATTGCAGTTTTTCTTGTCGCGCAGTAATCCCTCGATACGCTCATAGTCGACGCGCGTACTCCCGAGACCGACGTAGGCACTCAGATTCCAGGTCTTGCTAACTGGCTGGGACAGGATGAAATTAAGTTGTAGATTTTCATCACGCGGCTGGACGACCGACAGCGACGTGATTTTGTAATCGTTGATGCGTGTGAACGAGTTTTTCGACAATTCACTCGCGTCGTTACGCCAGTAGCCTAAACGCAGCGCCAGCCGATTGCCGCGCCACAGTTGCGGTAGCGAGTATTGCGCCGCCGCTTGTAGCGATTGAACCTCGTAGCGGTCGCGTTTATTCGCCATTTCGCGGTTCCAGTACCCGCCGGAAAACTCCCAGGCCTCATCTGGCTTAAAAGTGCCTCGCACATGCGCGCCACGGTAACGCGGCAGATTTTCACTCTGCGAAGCAATACCGTCCGGTGCGGGACCTTCGTAAGCGACGGTGTCGAACACGGTGTCGTACGCGGTCTCCAGAAGTACACGCGAGGGTTCGCGCTGAACCGGATGCGTTAGCGGAGATTCGGTGAAAAAGAACGAATCGAGCGGCATTGCCGATAAACTGGAGGCGTGCGTGAGCGCAACGCATGCGATCATCGCGCCGAGGATAAAACAATGCCGCGCACCAGCGACTTTGATCTCGACGCATCGAACGTCCGTGTTCGCGGGGCTCTTTATTATTTTCATTTTGGCCACCACGAAAAAGCGGGCCCCGGTAACGGGGCGCCGCAAAGGGGGGTTTCGAGCGGCGTCGCTGTGGGCGACGCCCTCCGGTCTTACAGCATTTAATTACCTTCCTTGGTAAACGCTTGGCAAGTAGGGATCGTGCGTGAATTAAATCGGATCTGCGTTGGTGCTGGACGGTGTCACCGTCACGTAGCCCTTAAGGCCGGGGCCAGTAACCGTGCGATCTTCGTCAACGGAGACAGTGAATGACTCTGGGCGCGCCGGAGTTTCCTCACTGCCTACGAGGCGCGCGAACTTGATGCCGCTGATGACCATCGTCATTTCGAAGTTTCCAGTCTCTTGCGTGATATCCATAAAACCACGATCGTCCAGCCATTTCGATACGGAATCGAAATTGACTCGCATACTTTGCGGACGAATCTCGTCGATGCTGTTGAAGAGGTTGGCCTCTTCGTTTTCGATCGTGGCCAATTGGGTTGTCCCATCACTCTTGACACCCTTGAAGTGCCACTCCAGCCCGGCGGGCGCATAGACCTGGACATTGGCGGCGTCTCCTTTATGTGTTGTCAGGAGTACGCCATCAGCAACCGCGTCGATGCGGCGGAAGTCGCCTGGCGTGGTCGATTTGACGCTGATACCAATGCTGACGGCTTGCTCACTAATCGATTTCTCGACGTCAAACGCCTGGGGATCATAGGCGACACCTTGGATACCGCGGCTGACCTGAGTGAGGTATCGGCCCTGGGTATCGGTTTGATCATTTTCGAACTCGGTGATCTTGTAGATCGGCATCGATTTGTCTTCGGCGCGCACGCGCAGCACGCCCCAGCTCTCCCGCACCGCAAATACGTACTTGGGTTGCGGGTCGGACTCCACTACGGTTTTATCGATATCCTTGACGTCCGTGGTGTCTTCAATGTTTTTCGATAAATTCTTCAGACGGTTGATGCGGTTGTTGAGTTCCGTCGCGTCGGATAGAAATAGCTCCTGGTAATCCTCGCCAATTTTTCCGTTGAGCTCCCTCATGTCCTGGTCGAACGCATCACCGCCGGCGATGTCGATTTGTCTGCTGCTCGCGTAGCGTTCGGCGACCAGCTTGGACATCGAGCGCATGACCTTTCGGTAATCGTCGGCAGTCCACGAAAAATCGCTGATAATTTGTGAAATCTGGGCATTGATGCGTGCGAGTGCCGGGTTGGTGGCCGGATTGTCGTCAAGGGTCAATTGCGAGAGACCGAACACAGCCTTGAGCTTCTCGAGTGCAGCCGGAATGGCGCTTTCGTCGAAATTATCTTCGCCGCCGGCAAGCTCGACCGCGAGTGTCGTCAGGGGAGTAATATATTTCGCGGATCCTGGCCCCACCAGTTCGCCATCGAAACTGAGATCGCTACTGGTTTTGTTTTCGTCAAAACCAACATCGACTCCGCCACGGATCTTGACGAGTTTCGACCCGGTCGGACAGGTATAGTGTCCCGCCGCTTTGGTCTTTCCATTAGCGCTATTGTCGCAGAAAATTGCGCCGTTAACGATGAATCCGTCGACGGCCTGTCCGCTCAGCGTGGTAACGGAAGTTGGCGAATTATTGTTGTTGGAAGGGTCGTTGGCATTGTTTGAGTTGTTGGACGGCGTCGAAGACGAACCTGACCCGCAGGACACTACCGACGTGGAGATAATCGCAACAGCCCCCGCGGCGAGAGATTGTCGAATGATGGCTCTCATATTCATATTCGTGTTTCCGATTCAATACTGTTGAGTGAATGATGCAACTGAGGTTACGCGTGCTTCACCGTCGCGGTTATTGGCGTCAGGGCATCCCTGCGATGAAACTTGTCCCGGACTATAATCGTCTCCGAATCAGGATCAAGTGGACGCCTAAGCGAGCCTATCCGTTCGTCCGAATAATTCGACGCTCCGTGCCGACGTTGATCGGTCAATATCTGTCATTTGTCAGGCAATTGTTTTTCGTGTGCTGGGTGATGAAATCAATTTCCCATTAGAGTCAGGCGCTTACTGTTCGTCCTGGAATTCGTTCGCGGTTTCGAATGGCACTAAATCATGTGCGTGCGCAATTGCGGGAGTGCGCGACAAGTACGCAAATTTGTGACGGGCGTATTTCATTCTTTAGTTATGTGCGTTATCTCGCAGATAATAATTGGATCCTGTTCTATTGCTTCGTAGGGGAACTACAATAATCCGTTAAATCCATCTCGAATTAGCTCGGTCGATCCACCTGGTGTATTCCCGTGAGGACCGGCGGGTGTTGACGCTGTTGCGGCTGGCCTGCTTCACAGAAGATTTCTTTGCGCCGGTCTGATCTTACGCGCTGTGGGGGAGTGCTGCCTGCTCGGGGCGCAAAGTGTGAAGTTGAGCCGCGGAATTATTTCGCGCGCGACCCGATGGGTTGCGAATATTTGACGGAGCGCCGAGACGCACGTCACACACAAGGTGGAGCAGGTGCAGGGAGGGTGAGTCTTAAGCGCCGAGTCGGCGTATTAATCCGACTGTGCGCATCAAGGCGTCGGTGAATCCGGTGCGAGTGGCTCAGGCGAACATTAGCAACGTGTTGTAAAACAATCCGCTGCCGATGGCGCTATAAAAATAGAACCGCCCAAGCGGTAGCAGTGCGATTGGAATCGCCAGCGCCATCGCGAACCCAAGCGCCGGCCATGCCAGCATCGAGGTGATCACGGCATCGACCGACCAGCGTTTGAACAGCATGAGCACCGCACCGCCCCCCAGGGTCACGGTGGCGCTCAGTAGCAACCAGCCGATATATCGCCCGAACCATCCGAGCAAACCGCCGATAAGGCGGGTTACGACCTGAGTGCTGCGGGCCACGACAAAATCTCCGAACGCATTGGATAGTGCCGATTGTGCCACGACCGTGCGGCGCGCGTGATGATCCGGCGGGCGGATCACGCATGGCAACCACCGCGCCGCGAAAGTGAAGGGCGCCAACCCAGCTGCGTCGCTGACCGCCGTTTCGGCGCCGCGGTAACGGGGATAGGCGGTTACCGGAGCGGGACTTGGCGTAGAATTATGGAATGAACGTACCGCCCCATTCCGGCCAAGCTGCCGTTTTCAGTGCGCTTCGGGCCGACGCCTTTGACCCCGCGGCTGTCCGACGCGACTTTCCGCTCCTGCGTAGCCGAGTCCACGGGAAGCCGCTGGTCTACCTCGACAACGGCGCAACCTCGCAGAAGCCGAAGTCTGTCATCGAGTCGGTGCGGCATTTCTATAGCGCTGAAAACGCAAACATCCATCGGGGTGTGTATGCGCTCAGTCAACGCGCGACCGACGCCTTCGAGCACGCGCGGCGTACCGTGCAGCGGTTCGTCAACGCGGCCAGCCCGCGCGAGATCGTCTTTACGCGCGGCGCGACCGAATCGATCAACCTGGTCGCGAGTACGTTCGGGCGTGCGCGGCTCGCGGCGGGGGATGAAATCATCGTCTCGGAGTTGGAGCACCACGCCAATATCGTGCCGTGGCAGATGCTATGCGAAGCGACCGGCGCGGTTCTCAAGGTCATCCCGATCAACGACGCGGGTGAGTTGCGCCTGGATGCCTATGCGGGTCTGCTCGGCCCGCGCACCCGTCTTGTTGCGGTGACCCACCTGTCAAATGCGCTCGGCACGATCAATGACGTCCACACGATTACGCGCATGGCCAAGGCCGTTGGCGCAGCGGTGTTGATCGACGGTGCACAGTGGGTTGCGCACGGACCGACCGACGTGCAGGCGATCGGCTGCGATTTCTACGTTTTTTCCGGGCATAAGGTGTTCGGGCCGACCGGCATCGGGGTGCTCTATGGGCGGGAGGCATTGCTCGAAGCCATGCCACCGTACCAGGGCGGCGGCGACATGATCGAGAGTGTGAGCTTCGCCAAAACCACCTATGCGGGCCTGCCCAACAAGTTCGAAGCGGGCACGCCGCACATCGCCGGGGCGATTGGTCTCGGCGCCGCGATCGACTATCTGACCGGCATCGGCTTTGCGCACACGATGCCGCACGAGCATCAATTGCTGGCCTATGCGCAGCAACGCCTGCGCGAGATTCCGGGCCTGCGCATCGTCGGCACCGCGGCCAACAAGGGCGCGGTGATCAGTTTCGTACTCGAAGATCCGCCGATCTCGACCTACGAAGCCGGCGTGGTGCTCGACAACGAGGGCATCGCCATTCGCACCGGCCACCACTGTTGCATGCCGCTGATGGATCGGCTCGGAATCGCCGGCACCGCGCGTGCATCGTTGGCGTTCTACAACACCCGCGACGACGTCGACGCGCTGGCGGATGCGCTCACGCGGCTGGTTGGGGCGGTCAGGCGCGAGGCCCGCGGCGGCGAATCGGGTGCGCGCGCCGAGACCTGCGTCTATCCCGCACCGAGTGCCGCCAGCGTTGCCGCGGCCGCGGCCGGGCTGATCGAGGACTTTGAACTGCTCGACGATCGCGAGGCCCGCGATCAATACCTGCTGGAACTCGGCGCACGCCTCCCGCCAATGCCCGAGGCGTTTAAGACCGACGCGAGCCGGGTGCGGGGTTGCATGAGCACGGTCCATTTGCATGCACGCACCTGCCCCGAGCGCGCCGATGCGATCGATTTTGTCGCTGACTCAGATGCACCGCTGGTGCGCGGCATTGTCGCGTTGCTACAACGTGTGTTCTCCGGACAGCGCGCGCGCGAGATTCTCGCCTTCGATACCGAGGCGCTGCTCCGCGACCTCGGGCTCGACCGCCACCTCACCATGAGCCGGCGCAACGGGCTTGAGGGAATGCTCAAGCGTATTCGCGCCGAGGCGGCGCGGCGCGCTGGCGAGACCTGAGCACAACGGCGGTTACCGTCAATCCTGACGCCGACGTAGAAACCGTGGAAATCGCGGTTTGCCGGAATCGGTCAGGCCGTTGTAGCGAAATGTCACGCGACTGCCGATCGGGGGCGGGTCCGAACGATCCACATCGCGCAAACCACTGCCGAGGAAAAAGCGCACGCCGTCCATTTCGACCTCCAGCGAGCCGACCTGACCGGTGTATTTTCCCTTCCCGGGGCGATAGCCGATCACAGTCGCCTCGGCGTCGTCATGCGACTTAACCTTGAGCAGCGTCGCGCTGCGCCCCGGTTCAAAGATCGCCGCGGGATCGCGTAGCATCACGCCTTCGCCGCCGCCGGCCTCGATCGCGGCGAGAAATTCGGCGAGGGCCGCGCGCGAGGGACATTCGCGTTGCTCGATGATCCGCGCGTGGCGACTCGGACGTTCGTTGAACCAACGCTCGATCCGCGCCAGACGTTCGGCAAAGGTCAGTCCCGGCAGCGGCGCGTCGAAGACGTGAAAGCTGACTTGCCGCCAATCGTCCGATGGGCTGTGATCGAGCACGATGCGCGCGATGTTCTGGTAATCGCCGCGGCGGGTCCATAACTCACCATCGAGTGGAAAGTCGGGCCAGCCGTCGGTAAACCCTTGTGGTGCCGCGATCCGCTGTCCGCCGCGCGTACGTAGAACCTGCCCGTCCCAGATCGCGCGAATGCCGTCGAGTTTTTCGCTCATCCAGAAGCCCTCGATCGCCACGCCGTCGGTATATACGCGCGCCAGGGTGATCGGCATCGCGGCGGCGAGGAATGGCCACAGCAGCACAGATGCGGTTAGCCAGCCCGCCAAACGGCCCAATTTGGCGTGTCGCGTCACGCGCAATGTGGCCAGCGTTCTTATCGCGTCACTGGCACTGGGTTGCAGTCGAGACATGGATCACCTCCTTGTGGATCAACCGCGCGGCCATCCTATGCCGCGTTCCGCGATTTATACGCGGTTGGGTGGACGGGTCCCAGTGACTGGGCAGCAAATTGGGGAACAACATTAAAATGCGGTTCCCAGAGGGTGCGGTGGTTGCCTGCACAGAGCCGTTCGATAGGGTTCCGAACGGCGCGGATCAAGCGACCGACGTGCCGATTCCGGCCTAAAGTTTCGCGAAAGGTAGCCGATAACGGGCTGCGGGAGTCGCTTTCGATCCCGCATTGGGGCGAGCGTGAATTCGCCTCTCGCAAGACATGCCCGACAAGGCCGTTTCCCACGTCATGTCTCAACAATAACAAAAGACCGAGGAAACCCGATGAGCGCCACTGAAAACTACCGCGCGCTACGCTATCAAGACGCGCCAGTTCATGCTGTCGACCTGCATTCGCTGCTCGATGCGATTCGCCATCTGTTCCATCACGTCTATCACGAGGGGTTGCGGCATCGACTGCAAACCCATCGTGCGGTCAACCAGCAAATCGAGTTTCCCAGTATTGCCACGGCGGTGGAGGACTTCGTCGCTCCGCGCTACGTCGAGGCCGACGACGCGGTCGGTGACCCTGCCAACGCCGCAAATCCGGTGTCCAAACGCGCGGCTCGTGGCGGTTTCGTCGCGGGGCCTCAGTTACCGGAACCGTCGCCGCTGGCGGCCCGGTTTCGCGCGAGCAAACGCTTGAATGTGTTTTATGGACACCTCGGCGAGCAGCTTCACGTGAATGCAAATCGCCATCTGACCAAGGCACTTTGTCTGAGCCGAAATCGTCGCAAAGCGGAGGCGAAGATCCACGCGCGCCTCGCCGAAGCAGCGGTCAACGAGGCACGCAATTATCTGTCGCAGGACGCATTTCTTGAGCTCAGATACGAATTTGAGGCCAAGCTTCTGCGGATGCGCGAAGGGGGCGGCCGCTGACAAGGGGGGTTCCGCTTAGCTCGGGTGATATCCGCAGCGGGTCGACGGCCGGCGCGCGCGCACGGGTGTGGCACTGCGGTTCTGAGCCTGCGCACGGGGGGCGCGGTGAATCGCACGGGCGCGCGGATTAGATCGGCAGCAGCGAGATCCGCGTCGCCGCCGTCGCCTTATCAATCTCGACCAGCGCCTCGCAGTATTCGCTCAGGGTATCGACCGGCGTGGGGTCGTCGGCGCAATTGCAACCGGCGATCACACTGGTGAAGAACAGGCCCACCCGCACCTGAATCGCGGCTGGGGTTTCATCGGCCGCCAACACCATGGCCTGGATCGGCTGATCGGTGGCGTGGCTGCCATGCGCCAAGCCGGCTTGCAGCGGAAGCGCGGCCGGATCGGCGTGTTCGAGCGCGTGCTTGAGGGCTGCGGGGAACGCGGGCGTTCCCCATGCCTCGCGCGCAGCGTGTAGATACAGCATCGGCGCGTAAGCCGTCGCTATCACACCACGTCCATGACCGGTTGCACCTTGCCCGCCGCGAGTTGGGCATTCGCGCGCGCCTGCTGCAAATCCTCGTGGCGGGCGAGCGCAACCCCCATGCGGCGGCGTAAGAACGATTCCGGCTTCCCAAACAGGCGAATCTCGGTGCCGGGTATCGCGAGGGCTTCGTCGACGCCTTGGAAGGCGATGCCCTGGGCTTCAAGGCCGCCGTAAATCACGGCGCTGGCCCCGGGGCCGGCGAGGTGGGTATCGACCGGCAATCCGAGAATGGCTCGCGCATGCAGCTCAAACTCGTTCTGGAACTGAGTGATCATTGTCACCATGCCGGTGTCGTGCGGGCGCGGGCTGACTTCGGAGAACCAGACCTCGTCACCGCGGACAAACAACTCAACCCCGAACAGGCCGCAACCACCGAGCGCTTCGGTTACCCGCAGCGCGATCTCGTGTGAACGTGCCAACGCAGCCGCGCTCATCAGTTGCGGTTGCCAGCTCTCGACGTAATCGCCCTTGACCTGACGATGACCGATCGGCTCGCAGAACTGAGTCTCGATCTCGCCGCGCGAGTTTTGCGCCCGAACGGTCAACAAGGTGATCTCGTAATCAAAGCGGATCACCTCCTCGACGATCACCCGCCCCTTCGCGACCCGCCCGCCGGAGGCGGCGTAATCCCAGGCCGGCTCGATCTGCGATGGGTCTTCCACCATTGACTGACCTTTGCCCGACGACGACATCACCGGCTTGACGATGACTGGGTAGCCGAGCTGATCGGCACTGTCCCTGAGCTGCGCCAGCGTTTCGGCGAAAACGTACTTCGAGGTCGGGAGCCCCAGTTCCTCCGCGGCGAGGCGGCGGATCCCCTCCCGATTCATCGTCAACCGCGCCGCGCGCGCGGTCGGGATCACGCGCGCCAAGCCGTCCGCCTCGATCCGCACCAGCTCGTCGGTTGCGATCGCCTCGATCTCGGGCACGATCAAATGCGGCCGAACCCGCTCCACCAACGCTCGCAACGCGGCCGGATCCGCCATATTGATCACATGCGCATGCTGCGCCACCTGATGCCCCGGCGCGTTGGCGTAGCGATCGACCGCATGCACCTCAACCCCCAGCCGCTGCAACGCGATGATCACCTCCTTGCCAAGCTCCCCGCTGCCAAGCAGCATCACGCGGGTGGCCGTGGGCGAAAGCGGGGTACCGATACGCATGGGGATCTCCTGTGGCGGGTGAGTTCGAAGGGGGGCGATACACGGCAGCTTTTAGCATAGACGCGGGGTGTCTGCAGCTGCGGACACGGTGGCTGGACGCACAAGCTGATATTGACGCCCTTGCGGCGTTATTCGACTCGGTTGGGGCGCGGGGTTTCCGATTACAAATCGAGGTGCCGTGCCGCGTTTTTTCGCGGCACGGCAATATGGCCGTGGATCTCTGCGAGCGATCGCTCGGGGTTAACGCACCTGCAACGCGCCGCCGGTGCCATGGCCGCCAGGGCCCGCGGAATCCTGGGGTCGATAGTCCTTTACCGCGCGTACCATTTGGTTGTAAGCGTCGGTAAATGCGGCTGCGATGACCTTACCCTCGGGGGTTTTGGTGTAGCCGCCGAGTCCTCCGGCCGCACCGCCGCCCAACAGACCGCCAAACAGTCCCATATCGGCCTTTTTCGAACTGCCTTCGGAAACAGCAACTTGGACCCCCGAGCGGTTATCGACCAACGTCAGGATGGTGTTGGCCTCGCGAAATTTGAGTGAGCCTAGCACCGCTGCGCCGAGTGACCCGCCAAGCCGTCCCCCGATTGCGCCACCAAGCCCGCCGGTATCGTTGGAACTGAAAACAATGTTGGGAGACAGCGCGTAGTCGGCCGCAACCATCTGGCCTTTACCGAAATTGCTCCCCGTGCGGAGTTCGCCCGAGTCCATCAACGCGCGCTCGCGCTGCATTTGCCCCATTCCGGACGCGCTCCGTTCGACAACGACAAAACAATTGCTTTGTTGCACCAGCATCCGCAAAACCGGGCGGGTCGAGGTGAGCTTGTATTCATTGGTCAATCGCCAGTACCACGGCGCGGCGGTGTCTTCGTCGAGCGCCAAGGTACCCAGTGGCTTGGTGCATCGCTCAAGTTCCGGGTTGACGTTGTGTGCAGTCGCACCCGCGGCAGCCCCGGTGGCTGTAGTTGGTGCGCCTCCCATCTGAATCGGCATGGTATCGCAAGCCGCCAATCCAAGTGCCAGCGGTAGCGCAAGCCAAAGTTTGTTTTTCATACCGTCTCCTTTGGCAGGAACTCTGCCCCGAATGATGTTTCGTAAACATTGCCATGCACGCGCACAAGCGTACAGCTGACATAATTTAACGACTTTGGCGGGGCGGCGTATGTGACTCAGTCGACGGAAATACGACTCTTCCTGATTAACGGCGAATGTGATGGCCCCGGCGCAGATGCCAGCGCCACCCGGCAACGCCGGCAAGCAACAGCAAACCCACGCCGTCCCAGGCGCCGCTGCCGACGACATAGGCCGCCGTGCCGACGCCGATCCCCACCCCGAGTCCGACGCCGAAGTCGACCGAGCCGCTGGATTGGTCGCGACTGATATCCTCAAGCGGGAGTGCGCGCAGCGAGCCGTCCTCGTTCGGGCCGTAGCTGGCGAGGTATTCGCGGGTGCCGGCGTCGTAGAGTTCGATCAGGATGTCGTAGTAGCCGGTGCGGTAGCCGGCGTCGAGGTCGGTGATCACCTCGTACTCATCGAGTACCGAGTTGCCGTCGAGGCGAATATCTCGGGTGGTGTGCAAGGTGTTCCAGGGGCCGCCTTCGTAGCTCAGGTAGATCCTGGCGTAGACGTAACGGACGAAATCGCTGGTGTTGGCGTCGAAGCGCACCGCGAGTCGGGTGTAATAACCGTCATTATCAAAGTCGCGGCTCAGCACGGTGACGGCGTCGCTGAACCAGAAGCTGGCGCAGGTGGCGACGCAGGCGCGCGCGGAACGGGCTTGGAGGCGTTGGGCCGATTCGGCGCCGGGACCGGGTTCGCTGCGGTAGCCTTCCCGCTTTAAGGGCGATAGTTCAGCCGGTTGGGTGCTTTGCAAGGCATTATCCAGGTCGGCGGCCGGCGTTGCGCGCGATTGTTCCACGCTGCGCGAAATGCGCGCCGGGTCGATATCGCCGGCGATCGCGGGGGCGAGAGAGAGGAGTAAGGCGCATCCCAGCGACGTCAGAGCGGTTTTGAGTGTTTTCACGGCGAACGCCTCGCAGGATTCAGATTCTGCATTCATTCAAACAAATCGTAACTGAATCGGCACTGAATACGGTGGGCCGCAGAGGCGTGCCCGTTGCGCCGAGGATCGCGCCGAACGTAAGCGTCGACCGCTTCAGGGACGTTTTACCGGAGATTGTCGACGGATTTAATCGGCGCTAGCAGATCCGCGGCAGCGGGTCGTCCTCGAGTTCTTCGAGCAGGCGTTGGCCACCGAGTTCTGTGGTCAGCACCACCTGTGCGGTGCCGACGCGGACCTCGCCGATGATCGCCGCTGATTGTCCCGCCAACAGTGCTTGCCAGCGTTGCAGCGCGCGCTCGGCGTCGTCGGCTGCGACGACCGCAACCACGCGACCTTCGCACGCCAAGTAGTAGGGGTCGTAACCCAGCATGGCGCAGACACTGTGGACTTCGTCGTGAACCGGAATCGTGGCGGCTTCGAGATGGATCGCATGCCGCGTCGCGCGTGCGATTTCGTGAGCGACCGTGGCGAGGCCGCCGCGGGTGGGATCGCGCATGAAGCGCAGCCCCGGCAGATCAAGCAACGCGGTGGTGAGGGGCAGCACGCTGGCGGAGTCCGAGAGCAAGGTGCCACTGAGGCCGAATTGTTCGCGGGCGAGCATCACTGCGGTGCCGTGGTCGCCGACCGGACCACTGACGAGGATGCGGTCGCCGGGCTGGATGCGATCGAGTCCGAGCGCGAGGTGGGGGGGCTTGATCCCGAGCCCGGTGGTCGCGAGGTAGAGTCCGCCGCCCTCGCCGCGGCGCAGCACTTTGGTGTCGCCCGCAATGATATTCACGCCGGCTTCGGTGCCAGCGCGGGCCATGTCCTTGAGAATGCGTTCGAGTTGGCTGACTTCCATCCCTTCTTCGATGAAGGCGTTCAGGGTGAGGTAGTGTGGGATGGCACCCGAAACCGCGAGGTCGTTGACGGTGCCGTGGATCGCGAGCGAGCCGATGCTGCCGCCGGGAAATTCAAGCGGTTGTACGGTAAATCCGTCGGTGGAGATCATCAGGTCGCCGTGCAGGGGCGGCACGCGAGCGGCGTCGGCCTGGGTGTTGAGCAGTTCGTTGCCGAGGTAACGGGCAAACAGTTCGTCGATCAGTTCGCGCATGTAGCGTCCGCCATTGCCGTGGGCCAGGGTGATGTAACGGTCTTCAATGCGCGTCGACATGCAGCACCTCGATGATTTGTCCATAGGCCAGCCCACCGTCATTGCAGGGAACCTGCTGTGTCAGGCGGGCGTCGAACCCGTGCTCGGCCAGATGCGCCAGGGCGAGTTCGGTCAAGATCCGGTTCTGGAACACGCCCCCAGTCAGTCCGACCGTGAACGCGCCGAATCGTTCGCGCGCCCATAGTGCCTGGGCGACCAGCGTCACAGCGAGGGTGGCGTGAAAGTTCCGGGCGCGGGTCGCATTGTCTTCGAACGGATCGGTCAAGAGATCGGGCAGCGGCGCCCAATCGGCGCGCAGGACTCCGGCGTTGTCGAGGCCGAGTGGCAGCGGCGCGACGGTTGCGCTGCCGTCGCCCGCGAGCGCTTCCAAACGCATCGGGCCTTGCCCTTCGTGGCTGACGCTTTCGCCAAGCCCGAGTAAACAGCTGGCGGCATCGAACAGGCGCCCGACCGCCGAGGAGACGGGGGTATTGATGCCGCGGGTCCAGGCGGAATGGGCCAACGCGGCGTGGAGCACACCTTGGGGTTGATAGTTGCGGCCGAGTTCCCAACACAGCGCGGCCGCGGAACGCCACGGCTCGCGCCCGGCCTTGTCGCCGCCGGGCAGGCGGAAGGGGCGGAAGCTCGCTACTCGTTGCCAGCGCCCGGGGCACCCGAAAAATGCCTCGCCGCCCCAAAGGCTGCCACGGCTGCCGTAACCGGTGCCATCCCAGGTAAAGGTGAGCCAGCGCTCGATCTCGGGATATTCACCCGCCAGCGCCGAGGCATGCGCTGGGTGGTGCAACACCGCCCGGGCCGGTAAGGGCTGGCGCTTGGCCCAGCGGGTGCTGGCGTAGCGCGGGTGGACATCGTGGGCGATGCGCTCGGCGCGAACTTGATACAGGCGCTGAAGATCGGCGAGCACCTGTTCGAAAACCGCGAGACTGCGCGGGCTGTCGAGTTCACCGATATGGGGCGAGATCACGACGCGTTCGCCCCAGGCAAGGGCGACGGTGTTCTTGAGGTGTCCGCCCACCGCGAGCGTCGGGTAGGCGATCGGCCATGGCAGGCGCAATTCGAGCGGGGCAAGGCCGCGCCCAACCCGCAGCGGACGCGTCGCAGCGGCGATCACGCGCAACACCGAGTCGTCCGCGGGGCGCACGATCGGTCGGTCGTGGTGAAGAAATGCGTCGGCGACAGCGCTCAGCCGTTGCTCGGCCTCGTCATTGTCGATGATCACAGGTTCGCCGCTGACGTTGCCCGAGGTCGCGACCAGCGGGCCGCCGAAATCCTTGAGCAACAAATGGTGCAGCGGACTGTAAGGCAGGAATGCACCGACTTCGCCGAGGCCGGGGGCGATCTCCGGCGCCAGGGTGGCGTCGTGGCGCATCGGCGCGAGCACGATCGGGCGTTGCGGCGAGCGCAACGCGTCGGCGTGCGCGGGCGTGAGATCGAGGTCCTCACGCACGGCCGCCAGGCCATCCTCGCCGCGCAGCGGGTACATCACAGCGAGCGGTTTGTGCGGGCGGTGCTTGCGCGCGCGCAGACCTGCCACGGCTGTGGCGTTACGCGCGTCGCACATCAAGTGGTAGCCGCCGACGCCTTTGACGGCGACGATCGCGCCGGCGCGCAGGGCTGCGAGCGTGCCTGCCAGCGCCGCCTCATTCCCCGCGACCGTCGCGCCGTCTTGGCGGTAACTCAGGCTCGGGCCGCAGGTGGCGCAGGCGAGCGGTTCGGCGTGAAAGCGCCGGTCGAGCGGATCGGAATATTCCTCGGCGCAGGCCGGGCACAGCGCAAAGGCCGCCATGCTGGTGTTGGGTCGGTCGTAGGGCAGGGCGTCGATCAAGGTATACCGTGGGCCGCACTGGGTGCAGTTGATAAACGGATAGCGATAACGCCGGGCGCCGGGGTCGTCGATCTCGGCGAGGCAGTCCGCGCAGGCGAAGTAATCCGGCGGTACCTGGATGTCCGGCTGATCGGCGGCGGCGCTGGGGCGGATCGAAAAGGCGTCGAATTCGGGTTGTGCGCAGTCCTCCGTGAGGTCGATCCGGGGTCTTGCCAGCGGCGGGTGTTGCCGCAGTACCGCGTCGCCGAGGGCCGCTCTCGCCGCGGCCGGACCTTGGGCGACGATCTCCACCTGGCCACCGCGATTCAGTACATAACCGGTCAAATCCAGCGCGCGCGCCACCCGATAGACGAACGGGCGAAAGCCCACGCCTTGTACGTGGCCGCTGACGATGAATCGAGTCGAATTGAGCAAACGGTTGTCCCGTGGGTGACAGTTGGTCGAAAGCGGCGTGCGAAGGTGGCAAGAACCCACGCCAAGGGTACAACAAACCGCAGCTGAAACGGGTGCTTCGGCAGCGCCTCCGAGGTTGCCGATTCTCAATGCGGCGCGCACCCAATTCCCTACAATACGCATCAACTTTAACGACTCCATCGATGCATCGCCATGCCGACCACTCACGTACCCGTCGCCGAACCCGGGCAGCGGCTCGAACACTTCCCGATCTCCTTCTTCGCAATGATCATGGGCCTGGCCGGATTGGCGATTGCCTGGGAAAAGGCGCAACACGTGCTTGGACGCGATTTGTTCGTCACGCCGTGGCTGGCCGCGTTCGTGAGCGTGATGTTTCTGCTGCTGGCCGCGATTTATTCGCTCAAGTGGGTCCGACACCGCGCGGCGGTCGTGGCGGAATTTCGTCATCCGATCAAGCTGAATTTCTTTCCCGCGATCTCGATCAGTCTGCTGCTGCTCGCGGTGGTCTTCCTGCCGTTCAACGCGGGTGTCAGTCAATGGCTGTGGACGCTTGGCGCTCTGTTGCACCTGCTGTTCACGCTCCATGTGGTGAATGCCTGGATCCACCAGCAACATTTCGAATTGCATCATCTGAATCCCGCCTGGTTCATCCCGGCGGTGGGCAACGTACTCGTTCCGCTGGCCGGTGTTCCGTTGGGCCAACTCGATATCTCCTGGTTTTTCTTCAGCGTCGGGCTCGTGTTCTGGATGATCCTGCTGACGGTGTTGTTCTATCGCGTGATGTTTCACAACCCGTTGCCGGAGAAATTGCTGCCGACGCTGTTTATCCTGATTGCGCCGCCCGCGGTTGGGTTTGTCGCGTACGTTCGCCTCACTGGCGAGCTGGATGCGTTCGCGCGGATCCTGTATTTCGCGGCGTTGTTTTTCACGTTGCTGTTGTTTTTTCAGCTCAACCGCTTCGTCAGACTGCGCTTTTTTCTGTCGTGGTGGGCTTACTCGTTCCCGCTCGCGGCGATTTCGGTTGCCAGCCTCGTGATGTATGAGCAAAGTCGCACGGTCGCATACCTTTACCTCGGCGGGGGATTGTTGCTCGTGCTTACAGCGGTCGTCGCATTGCTTCTGGTGCGCACCGCGGCTGCGGTGCGCAAGCAGGGCATTTGCGTACCGGATTAGACTGATTCACGCGGCTATCCCGTCACTGGCGGGCTCCAGGCTCAATCGCCGACGATGTCGGCGCGCGCGCGAACCAGCCGGTTATCGCGATAGTCGGCAAAGGCCTGCTCGATTTCCGTGCGGGTGTTCATTATAAACGGCCCGTATTGCACGATCGGCTCGCCGATGGGCCGGCCGGCGACGAGGAGGAATCGCGCGCGGGTTGGCCCGGCGGTGAACACAATCGAGTCGCCCGCACCGAGCGCCGCGAGTTGATGAGTCGGCAGGTCGACCTCAGCAACCCGTGCCAAACCTTCAAATAGATACACGAATCCGTCCAGCGCGTTCGCAATCGGGAGATTAATCGTCAGCCCGGCGGGGACGGTGATATCGAAATACAGCAGTGCGGCGTGGGGGTCGTCGATCGGGCCTTGCGTATCGCCGACGCGACCGGCGAGTACTCGTGCCGTGGCGCCCGATAACTCCACGGTCGGGATCGCCGCGGGGGTGATCTCCCGATACGTGGGTGCAGTTATCTTCTGCGCCGCCGGGAGGTTGATCCAGAGCTGAAGTCCGCGCATCAGGCCGTCGCTTTGCTGCGGCATTTCGGAGTGGATGACGCCGCTCGCGGCCTTCATCCATTGCGCACCCCCGCTGACGAGATCGCGGCGATTACCCATGCTGTCACGATGCAGCATGTGGCCGTCGAGCATGTAGGTCAGCGTGACAAAACCTCGGTGCGGATGATCCGGAAAGCCGGCGAGATAGTCGTCGGGGTTGTCACTGCTGAAGTGATCGAGCATCAGGAACGGATCGAGACGGCGCAGCGTCGGCGTGCCGATGCTGCGCCTGACTTCCACGCCCGCGCCTTCGGACACGGGCAGGGGCACCGATACGGAGGGAAACGGGACGCGGTGTCATTCTGAACGCCTGGGTTGCTATTTGCGGATGCCTTCGATCGATAACGTCAGTTCGACTTCTTTCGACGCCGGGCCGAGGTCGAAATCGATGCCGTAGTCCGCGAGCTTGAACTTGGTCGTGCCCTCGAAGCCGCGTCGGTAGCCACCCCACGGATCCGGGCCATGGCCGACGTGTTCGACTGCGATGGTGAGCGGTTTGGTCACGCCGCGTAGGGTGAAATCGCCGGTCAGCTCTGCCTTGCCGTCGCCCTTTTCGGTGAAGGCGGTGCTGACAAAGCGTGCTTCCGGGAATTTGTCGACTTCAAGAAATTCTTTTGACCGCAGATGTTTGTCGCGCTCGGCGTGGTTGGAATCGATGCTCGCGGTCTTGATCTTGACCTCAACCTTGGCGGCGGCCGGATTTTTTTCGTCGTAGCTGAACTGGCCGTCAAACTCATTGAAGCGGCCGGACAACCAACTGTAGCCCAGGTGATTTACGCGGAACTGGACGAACGCGTGCGCGCCTTTGATGTCGATGGCGTAATCTTCGGCCAGTGCCAGGCTGGGGAACGCGATTGCGGTGGCGAGGGCGCAAGCGGCGAGGGACTTTCGGATCATGATTGACTCCTGATTGGGACTAGGTTTCTGGGCTTGAAGTGGCGCGACCTAACATCCGTAACAACGTCGGGTCGCGATCGAAAAAATGGTGCTTGAGCGCGGCGAGCGCATGCGCCGCGACGAGCGCGAGGGTCGTCACCGCGAGCGCGAAATGAACCTCGCCCGCGATATCTTCCTGGTTCGGCAGGCGGCTGAGTGTCGCCGGAACCTCGAACCAGCCGAACACGCTGATCGCGCGGCCATCCGCGGTCGAGATCAGGTAGCCGGCGACCATGGTTGCGAACAACAGCGAATAAAGGAGTGCGTGAGTGATCGCGGCGGCGCGTCGTTCCCAGAGGGCGTGGCTCGCCAAGGGCGCGGGGGCCGGATGCAGCAGCCGCCAGACCAGACGCACGCTCATGGCGATAAACAGCAACACGCCAACGGCCTTGTGGATCTCCGGCGCGTCCTTGCGCCAGGGGTCGTAGTAACCGAGATCGACCATCCAGAGCCCGAGCGCGAACAGGCCGAAGACGGTCAGCGCAACGCCCCAGTGCAGAATGATCGCGGTCCGGTTGTAGCGGGTACGGTTACGTTCAGTCATGCAACGATGTTCAGTCTCGGTTCCGTGTGGGTGGGGCGAACATGCGCGCTCCCGGTTTTGGGTGAGGACCAGTTTGCATTTGCTCGAATCGGGAATAAATTACCGTTTTCAGTAAAGACTGTTCTCTAAATCAGAACATTATGGACCGCTTCGAAGATTTGAGGGTATTTGTACGGGTGGCCGAGCACGGTGGGGTTTCAGCGGCGGCCAACCAGCTGCACATTGCAAAATCCGCAGTGAGTCGCCGTATCGCCGACCTGGAGGAGCGCCTCGGCGTGCAGTTGTTTCGCCGCAGCACGCGCAAGCTGAGTCTGACCGATTCGGGGTGGGGGTTATACGAGCGGGCAGTGCGGATACTGGCCGACCTGGAGGAGGCGGAGGCGGCGGTGAGCCAGGCGCACAAAACGCTGCGCGGGCGGCTGCGGGTCGCGGTGCCGATCAGCTTCGGGCTGCACCACTTGGGGCCGGCGATCGTTGAGTTCATGCAGGCGCACCCCGAGGTCGAGTTCGACCTCGAATTCAACGAACGCCAGCAGGACCTTTTGCTGGAGGGGTTCGATCTCGCGATTCGGATTGCCCAGCTCGAGGACTCGACGCTGATCGCGCGCCGACTCACACCGATCCGTCTGGTGGCCTGCGCGAGCCCCGCCTATCTTGCAGCGCACGGACGTCCGCGGCACCCGGAGGATCTGGCGTTTCACCCCGGGTTGATCTACACCAACGTGCCTAATCCTGAACTCGCGACCTGGCGCGACAGCCGCGGTCGGGCGCGCAGCGTGCGGGTGCCGGCGCGGTTGCGCGCAGACAACGGCGAGTTTCTGACCCGCGCCGCCTGCGCCGGCGCCGGGATTCTGATTGCGCCCACTTTTATCGTGCATCGAGCGGTCGAGACGGGCGATCTGGAGGCGGTGCTCACCGACGTCTGCTGGCGCGAACTCGCGGCGCACGCGGTGTACCCGCAAACCCGTCATCTATCGCGGCGGGTCCGCGTGTTCGTCGACTTTCTGGTTGAGCGGTTCGCCGGCGCGCCGACGTGGGATCGCTGCTTCGGTGCGACGGCTTGTCCCTGACGTATGCGCCAGCGGCCCTGCCGCGAGGAAGCTGGCACCGAATTTGGCGCGGGTATCGGCTATCATGGCGCGCAAAGGTTAACGATTCGTGGTAGGGAGACCTTGGCTGGAACCAACGAGATGGTGAGCGTGGGAGATTTTGCGCTGGGTGTGCGTCCCTCGGAAGCGGCGGGCCCTCGCGCCGTAATGGGTGCCAGTGAGGCGGGGCGATGACACCGCGCGCGATCCGGCATCCGCGCGTCCGCGTGGTGATCCGCAACGGGCGGATTCGGCAAATCCAGGGGCGCGGCTGGGTGACCTGGCGACGCCTCGTCGTCGCCGCGATCGTGTTGGCGACGGCGGCCGCGTTGGTCACGCAGTGGCCTCCGGGGCGTGCCTTGCTCCCGGCGTGGGTGGCATGGCCGGAGACCGCACAGCGTACCGAGCACGCGTTCGATCGGGCGCGGCTGACCGCGACAACGGTGCGCCCGATCGATATCCCTGCGTTGTTGAGGTCGGGATCTAACGACGTATTGTCGCTCGGCGACGAACAGGCCTTGATTTACGCCGAGCGCCAGGCGATCGCAGGCGTTGTGGTCGCGATGCCAGCCGTGGCTGTCGACCCCGTGGAGCCGGCGCGTAAACCGCCGGTACCGCCGACCGACGCCGAGACCGCGGCGCCGGAACCGCCCGCCCACTTGGTTGCGGACCCGGTGGCAACACCCGAGCGCGAAGTCGAGGCGGAGTCACCGCGTCGAACTGAGTCGGGCGCTGAGCCCGAATCCGAGTCCCGGGTCTCACCGCAATCGGAAATGGAGACCATGGCGGAAGAGGCGCCAAAAGAGACGCGCGAGTTGGAGCGGGAATCGGTCGTGCCGGTCGCGGAGCGCTCGGTGTCCGAGGTCGAGTCGCCCGGCCCGCGCGACGGTGAGGTGTCGCCGCGCACGGTGACGGTCGAAGGCGGTGATTCGCTGTGGAGCATTTCGCGCAAAGCCTATGGCGATTCGCGCCATGCGCAAGCCATTTACGAGGCTAATCGCGATGTGCTGGCGAGTCCTTCGGCGCTCTCTTTGGGCCAGGTCTTGCGGCTACCTGATATCAATACCGAGCCAGAGTAATGAGCGCTATCGTCGGTCGAGTGCTCGATCATTGGGTACGGGTTGTGCGTGAGTAGAAAGATTACCTGAGGAAGCTGCTGCAATGAAAATATGGGTCGATGCCGACGCCTGTCCAACAGTCATTAAGGATATTTTATTTCGCGCCGCCGAGCGCATGCAGGTCCGGGTAACCCTGGTCGCGAATCAGTCGGTGCGCACGCCGCCGTCGCGTTATGTGGATGCGCTTAGAGTCGGCAGCGGCTTCGACGTTGCGGATAATGAAATCGTCAAACGGCTCGCGCCAGGCGATCTGGTGATCACCAGCGACATTCCGCTTGCCGCCGAGGTGATCGAAAAAGGCGGTCACGCACTCAATCCCCGCGGCGAGCGCTATTCGGCCGATAGCATCCGAGGCAAGCTGAATATGCGTGATTTTATGGACACCTTGCGCGCCAGTGGTGTTAATACCAGCGGCCCACCGCCTTTGAGCCAGGCCGACCGGCAGGCCTTCGGCAACGCTCTGGATCGTTTCCTGGCGCGTAATTGAGACACTGGTACTCGGTAGGCAAACGCGGAGTAATCTCGACTTGTCGCATCGGACCGAGAACTATGCGTCGCATCTACAGCAAACCGCGATCGCGATGTCGCAGATCACGCAATCGGCCCAGCACAATAATCAATCCGCCAGCACCGCGCGCGATCTGGCGAGTAAAACCGGGCAACAAGCGGATCATAGCGTTCAGGTATTGGATAAAACCGTCCTTGCCATGTCGGCGATCAGTGACTCCAGCCGTAAAGTCACCGAGATCACCACTGTCATCGACGAAATCGCGTTTCAAACCAATTTGCTGGCGTTAAACGCGGCGGTCGAGGCGGCCCACGCCGGGGAGCAAGGGCGCGGTTTCGCGGTGGTGGCGAACGAGGTCCGCAATCTCGCCCAGCGCAGCGCGACGGCGGCGCGGGAGATCAAGCAGTTGATCGAGGAGAGTACCGCCAAGGTTGATGCGGGCACCCAGCTCGTCGATGAGTCCGGTAAATCCCTGCGTTCAATTGTCGCGTCGGTGCATCAAGTCAGCTTGATCGTGGCCGAAATTGCATCCGCGAGTGAGGATCAATTGCATGGCATCAAGCAGGTCGAGGCCTCCGTACGCCATATGTATGATATGACGAAGCAGAACGCGGCGTTGGTCGAGCAGGTCGCTGCCGCGAGCGAAACGATGCACAACCACGCCCAGGCGCTCGCCGGCGCCGTCGCGGCGTTTCGCTTGGGCGCGGTCGTTGCGCCAGCGTTAACGCCGGCAGCGAAATCTTAAGCTGCGGCGGGGTCGAAGGCATTACCACGCGCCGCGACCCCGTCACCACGCGCACCGCTCATCCCCGAGCGGCGCGCCGCAAGTCGGCCGTGGACCGCGCCGCCAGCGGCAGGCGCGCCGGTCAGCGGTCCATCGGCGAGGGTGCCGAAAGCCGTCGGCGGCGATGAATGGGAGTCATTCTGACAACCCGTCGGCCGTCGCTCCTGTCACCATTGGCGCTCATGGTGGGGATACCGATTCGGACCGGCCAGGCGGGAGACGCCGTGAACCCATCCCATGGCTCGCCAGCCGCCTCCCTGTGGCCGGCGCGCCCGCGCGTGGCCAACCCGGCGTGGCACCCCCTGGGAATCCGGTTTGTTTCCGCCAATAGCGGGCGCTATTGGCGGCGGCGGACCAGGGTAAGCGCCCGCCGCCCTCGGTGAGCGCCGTCAAGGTGCGCGGGTGGATGCCTTTGATTCGCGGCGAGTGACCGCTTGTGGTCGGGCGAAAGTGACAGGGAGCCGGGTTCAACCCTATCCTTGCGTCATCGCAACGCCTGAAGAGGCGCATCCGGAATCAAGAGAGGTATCGTCATGGCGTTCCCGCCCCGCTTCAGTCGCGCGCTTGCCGCAGTGCTGACCGTGACGTTGGTGAGCGGCGGCATCGCCCTGGCTGCGATCAATCTGCCGAATCTCGGCGAGCCGGCCGCGACCACGTTGAGTGGTCAATCGGAGCGCGAGCTGGGCGAGCAGACCATGCTGCGCCTCAAGGCCTCGGGTGGCTACTTCGACGACCCCGAGATCACCGCCTATCTCAACAGTCTCGGCCGGCGATTGATCGCTGCCGGACCGGCGAATGAGCAGGCGTTCGAGTTTTTCGCTGTCAACTCTCCCCAAATCAATGCGTTCGCGTTACCCGGCGGTTACGTCGGAGTGTTTACCGGGCTGATTCTGCTGGCGGAAACCGAGAGCGAACTGGCCTCGGTGCTGGCGCATGAGATCACTCACGTCACCCAGCGCCACATCGCGCGGCAGATGGCCGCGCAATCCGGTACGACCCTGACAACGATGGCCGCGCTCGCGGCCGCGGTGCTTGCGGCTGCGGCCGGAAACGGACAGGTCGCCTCGGCGGCAATGGCCGGTGCGATGGCCGGACAATTGCAGAGCCAGATCAACTATACGCGCGAGAGTGAGCGCGAAGCCGATCGCATCGGGTTTCAGCTACTCGATCGCGCCGGGTTCGATCCGGCGGCGACGGCAAGTTTTTTCCGGCGCCTGAAACAGGCGAGCTACAGCGATGAGTCACCAATCTTTGGCTATCTGATGACCCACCCGATGACCCAGGAGCGGATTGCGGAGGCTGAGGATCTGGCCCACCGCCACGCGCGGCGCGAGGTCAAGGACAGCATCGACTTCGCGTTGGTGCGGGCGTTGCTGCGCAGTTATCGCGGGACTGCTGATGAGGCGGTGCTCCGCGCGCGGACGACGCTGGCGAGTGCTACCGCGAGCGAGCGCCCCGCGTTGCAGTATGGTCTCGCCGCCGCGCTGCTGCGCAAGCGGGAATATCGGGCGGCGCTGGCGGAGATCGCGGCGCTCGATCGTAGCGGGCTGCGGCATCCGATGGTCGAATCGCTGGCCGGGCAAATTCTGCAGCAGTCCGATCAACTGGCGGCGGCGTTGCAGCGTTACCGCGCGGCGCTCGCGGATTACCCGGATCATATGCAACTCGTATACGACTATCCGAAGACCTTGTTGCTGGATAAGCAACCGTCGGTGGCCGCCGAATACGCCGAAAGCCAACTGGCGCGGCGCGATCGCAACGATATCACCTTGCGTCAGGTGGCCGCCGAGGCCTACGCGGCGCTGGGGTCGCGTACCCGTTCGCATATCCATCAGGGGGAGTATTACGCGGCGATTGGTGAATACCGCGCGGCGATGGAGCAATTCCAGATCGCGATCAACGCCGACGACAGTGGCATCCACCAACGCCAGGTGGCCGAACATCGACTGGAGGCGGTCACCGAGCTGCGGCGCAAGGCGCTGCTCGAGCGTCCGGATCAGGCGCAATAAAGAAAAACATCGGGCTTTGACTCAGAAACCGTACGTTACCGCCTGAAAAGTCATGAGTCATTCGCTAAATCCATGCTTTTAAGAGGGAAAAAGTCTGGGTAAACCCTAGTGAAATTCTGTCATGGAGGCGCTTTTTAGTGGGTCGTTATTGACAATCGTCAAGCTTTGCTGTCCGCAGAGTTGCAGACTGTCATTGAAAACCAATTTAGACCCACCAAAGCCAATGAGGAAGCCGCTATGACAACACTACAGGTTTCATCCAGGTCGCTGCCGTTAAACCCGCATGGATTCCTGGCATCGTTTTCAGACTGGGACGAGGATGTGACGCGCGAGTTGGCCGCCGCCGATGGGTTGGAGCTGACCGACTGCCATTGGACCGCGATTCGCTTTCTGCGCGAGTATTTCGCGAAGTATGAGGTGCCGCCGTCGCCGCGCACGATGATTCGCACTGTCGGGGAACAGCTACACCAAAGTGGCCGCTGCACGCACAAGCATCTGAAGGCCATGTTTCCGCGCGGCGGCTGCAAGCAGGCATGTCGCCTGGCGGGGTTGCCGGATTACTACTGCCAAGCCTGTTGAGCGTCCAATCTCCGTATCGCGCGTCGGGTGCCTCGCCGCGCGATCTCGCATTTCCCTCATCGCGGTGGGCGTGGTAAACGTTTCGCAAAGGCGTTTAGCCGAGTGACTTACGCCTAAATCCCCCAGAAAGTCGATGCATCTGCGCGCGATACGTCGAGCGTGCAGCGCTACGATTTAGGATAGCCTTGACTGGCTCAAGTGCCCCCTTATCAAGTGTCGCGCCAGGCGCGAGCGTATTCGCTGTGACGCGCGCTGGGTAACCACCAATCGCTTCAATGGAGAATGCAAATGAATCCTAAACGCCCTGTCGCCCTGGTCCTGATGGGATTGGCGGCAACGCCCGCCCAGGCGAGCGACTCGCCAATCGTCATGATTCCGCGCCTGACCATGGAGACGGCGCAAAAAATCGCGCAAGCCACCGTCGAGGCCTGCCGTAAAGAGGGTATTCAGATCGGTGTGACGGTGGTCGATCGCAGCGGCGACGCCATGGCGGTGTTGCGCGATACGCTCGCGCCGCGCATCACGATCGAGATCAGTCGGCAAAAGGCCTATACCGCGGTGAATTTCAATGCGCCACTTTCGAGTATGGAAAACCGATTCACCGCGCCGTTCTCGGTCGGCAAGGTCGAGGGGCTGGTGTTCTCCGCGGGCGGCATTCCCATCTCGGCGGCAGGAAATATCGTCGGCGCGGTCGGGGTGTCCGGGGCCTCCACCGGCGCGCAGGATGAGGCTTGTGCTGCCGCCGGCATTGAGGCGGTGCAGTTTGAACTCGAAAGCGCCGGTTGAGCGGGTGTGAGCATATCCCCTACCGTTACGGCGGGGGGCGTCCGCAAGTAGATTGCGGGATATTTTCCCCGGCCCTCAGTGCGGTATCGATCCGTACAGGCGGTAGCTCAGTTTCCAGGTGAGGTCGCGCAGGCGTGGGTTGTCCCACGCGATCGCGCTGGCGGCCTCGATTGCGCCGGCGAAAAAGCCGTAATAGCTGTCCAGGGCGTCGGGGTAGTGCACCAGGTCGCCGCCCCACTGCTTCTTGAATCGCGCCACGCCGTCGTCGCCGTCGACGCCGGCAAAGTCATAGATCTCGCAACCGGCGTCGCGCGCCCATTGGATCGCCTCCCAATGCGTGAGGTAATTCGCCATCAGTTCCGGTTTTTCGTTCGACAGCCCGCCCCAGCCGTAGTAGGCGCGGTTGCCCATCACCGTGACGAGGATCGCGGCCAACGGGGTGTCGTCGTCACTGTAGGCGAAAAACAGTTTGATCTTCTTTTGCGGCGCAAACACCTGCCAGGTGTCTTTGAAATACTGCAAGGGAAAGATCGGAAATTTCTGGCGTTCAGCGGTGATCTGGTGCAGGCGATAGAAGGTCTCCAGATCGCCGACCTCACCCTGCACGACCCGCACGCCCTTACGCTGGGCCAGGCGCAGGTTGTACCGGCATTTGGGCTTCATCGCGGCGAGGATGGCGTCGTTGCCGCGGTCGATCCGAACCAGGGCCGTTTCGCCCGCGGGCCAGCGGTAGCCGCTCGGAGCGAAACCGAAGTCGCTCAGTAAAGTGGACCAGAATTCCGGTTCGGCGTAGGAGATCACGCGCAGACGACTGATTTGGAGTTCCTGGACTTGGGTGCGAATCGCCTTGATCAAAGCGGCCGCGCCGTCGATCCGTTGGTCATCGACCAGGGGGCCTTGCGGAACGGTCCCGAGGCGCCCTATCAGCGGTGCGTTGCGAAATACGATCTGCGCGCCACCGACGAGCTTGCCGTGCTCGAATACGCCGAGGCGGGAGACGCTGAATCCGTGCCGCTCGCGGTGGTGACCGAATCCACTGCTTTGCTCGTGATGGCCGGCCGGATGCTGGCCGACATAGGCATCCCACGCGCTGTCCGAAACTGGACCTGTCGTCAATTCGCTCATGATGTTTTAGCCCCGTATCTGGCGCGCTACATAGGCGCTTTCCTCCATAAAACCCCGTCGCGCGTGTCCTTTACACGACGATCACGCACTCTGGTGGCGGGCGTGCGGGTTTCCCCCAATTAATAACCTGCGACGGCTCGGTCGGTAAAGGGACCGGGCGCGCTGCACGTCACGCCAAGTATCGCCAAATCGAGGCTGAAAACTAGGAAATACGTCACGTTTCATTATTTAACAATTCGGGGTCAACCCTGGGGTGACGCAGCGGACGCAGCGACCGAACCCGCGGCGTTTTTCGATCCTGCCGGATCGCGGTGCCCGTGGGCGGAGAATCCCATGCCAGCCTTTGCGATGCCCGCCTCGACGCGACGGTGACGGGTGTCGGCGTGTGGGGTCAGGTCTGTAGCCGCGCTTCGATTGTGCTACACTCCGCCCATGGCCAGACCCGTGCGTATCGAATTTCCCGGCGGACTGTATTACGTCTCATCCCGCAGTGAGGATGCCGTGGTGGCGTTTGTCGATGACAGTGATCGGCATGATTGGCTCGAGGTGCTCGATCAGGTTTGCGCGCGTTTCCACTGGCGAGTTTACGCCTGGTGCCAGATGAACGACCACTACCATGTGTTGTTGGAGACGCCCGAGGCGAATCTTTCAAAGGGCATGCGCCAGCTCAATGGCGTTTATACCCAGCATTTCAACCGTCGGCATGGTCACGCCGGCCAGCTATTTCAGGGGCGATTCAAGGCAGTCCTGGTCGATCGGGAACCCTACCTCGGCGCGCTCGCTCGCCAAGTGGTTCTGAATCCGGTGCGCGTAGGCGCTGTCGCACGCAGCGAAGATTGGCCCTGGAGCAGCTATCTCGAAATGATCGGCGAAGAGCCGGCCCCCGCGTGGTTAGCGCGAGAGGAACTTTTGGCGACCTTTGGCACGCAACACAAGCGCGCAATCCGTAAGTACATCGAGTTCGTTGCAGCGGGAATAGGTCTGCCTTCCCTCCGTGCCAGCGTGCGGCGACAGATTTATCTCGGCGACGATGCCTTCATCCGGCGCATGCAGGGCAAGTTGTCTGGCGCAATCAAGGTGCGCTCGACACGGCGCAAACGCAAGGTACATTCACTCGCGAGTTACGCCGTGCGTTACCCGGATCGCGACGCCGCCATCGCGCAGGCTTACCTCTCCGGCGACTACACGCTGAAAGCCGTGGGCGTTCACTTCGGCGTTCACTACACCACCGTGAGCCGGATCGTGCGCGCGTTTGAAAAAGCGCGTACCGAGTCTTGAGGCTGACTGGTTCGCTAAAGCGTCACCGGGGTTTGAAAGCCGTCGGGCTTGAGGGTTAGCACCGAGCATCTGATTTCGCTGAGGACCTTTTCCGCGGTGTTGCCGATCAGAAAACCGGCGATGCCGGTGCGACATACCGTTCCCATCACCAGCAAATCGACGTGTAGCCCGTGCGCGAGGTGCGTGATGACCTCGGGCGCGTCGCCGCGGGTCAGGTGTCGATTGATCGCATCGCCACGCGGATCGAACGGCCGCAACAGGTCATCGAGGCGATCCTGGTACAGTTGACGGGTTTGTTGGCGCAGGCGTTCGAGCGCATGGTCGTCGATATTGCCGCGCACCTCCATGTAGCCCTCGCCGTACACCGACCAGGCTTGCACCACATGCAGTTCGCTGCTGTCCATGCGCGCGAAATCGCGTGCCATGCCCAGAATCTTATCGTTGAGGGACTCGCGCGGCTCGTCCGCGAGCGTTTCCGTCACGTCCACGGCGGCGAGCACGCGGGCATACTTCTTCCGCCGCCCCGGCTTGACGACCCACACCGGGCAGGGACATTTCCGCAACAGATGCATCGTCGTGCTGGTGACCAATCGTGCCCGCAGGCTGCCGTTACCCTCGGCATACGCGACCACGAGATCGTGGTTGTCGCGGATCACCTTACGGATGATTTCGAGAAACGGGGTCCCGGTGACCACCTCGGCATCGGCCTCGACTCCGTGCGCGGCGAGAAAATCCCGCCGCGCTTCGACCCGCTGGCGGTATTCCGCTACCAGATCGGCCTGCAGCGTGGCGCGTGTCGCGGCGCTGTCAAACAGAAAATTGAACAGACCCGGGGCTTCCCGCGCCACCGCCAACACGCTGACGCGGGCCTGATGACGGCGCGCGAGTTCGAGTGCGCGTGCGATCGGCGCATCCTGTTTTGACTCGGGGTTGCAGACGATCAAGAGGTTGCTGAATCGATTCATGGCGCAAGTCCGGTCTGGCGTGCGAGGTGAATGGAGGCTGAGTTCCGGCGACTGACATGGGCTGCGCGACGGGGCCCGTTCATGGTTTGGCCTCCGCGTTCACGCTGAGTGCGAGATCCGCGGCGGCGTGGTCGGCCGCGTCGTTGAACAGGCTGATGACTCGTTCCACCCCAGCGGTGCGCAATTCGCTTTCGTGGGCGTCATCACGCACCACGCCGGCGATCTTTCCGGTATAGCCGATCTCATTCAGGGCATGGAGCAGGGCACGATTGTGGACCCACTCGGGTAGCGTGGTGACCACCCATTCAACGCGGGCGAGCGGCAACGATTCCAGAAACGCGGGATCCTCGCCATCGCCGAAGTACACCGGCAGGCGGCGCCGGCGCAGCGTACGGATTGCCTCCGGGTCGAAATCTACCCCGATCACGGGGACAGCCTGTGCGCGCAACTGTTCGAGCAGGCGGGCGCCGTAACGTCCAAGCCCGACTACGATCACGCGAGGTTCGCTGGCGGTGTGTCGCTGCCGCTCGACCGCGAGTTCGCGAAACGGTTTGCGGCGCTCAAAAAAGCCGAGCCAAGGCGCGAGGCGGTCATACAATGGATAGGAGTACAGGATCATATAGGTCGATAGCGCGATCGTCGTAATCCCCACCAGGGTGGTTAACCCGAGCGCTTCCGGCCCGACATGGCCCAGGGTGATGCCCATCGCTACGAATACGATCGAAAATTCACTGATCTGAGCGACCGTCAGGCCGGCAAGAAATCCGGTGCGTTTGCGATATCCCATGTAGCCCATGATTGCCATCACGATTAACGGGTTACCGATCAGTACAAAAAGCGACAACGCGGCGGCTGGCAATACTTCGGCACCCAGCGTGGAAAAATCCAGCTTTGCGCCAAGATCGATAAAAAAGAAAAGCAGCATGAAATCGCGAATGCCGGTGAGACGCGCGCTCATGGCGTCGCGATACTGGGTCGAAGCGAGCGAGAATCCGGCAATGAACGCGCCCGCCTCCTTGGAAAATCCGGCCCATTCGCCGAGCGCCGCGAGGGAGATGCCCCAGGCGATCGCAAATATCAGCAGCAGTTCCTGCGAGCGCGCCATGATCCGGACCAGTGGCGGCAGGACATAGCGCATCAAAATGAACAACAGCACCCCGGTGGCCCCGATGCGCCCCAGCAGCGAGAGCGCGAGCATCAGGCTGCCGGTCTCGCCGCCATCCGCGCGCAACGCGCTCATCGTCATCATCGCCAGCACCACGGCGATGTCCTGCACGATCAGGAAGCCCACCGCGATCCGGCCGTGCAAGGAATCCAGTTCGCGTTTATCCGAAAGCAGTTTGACGATGATGATGGTGCTCGAAAATGTCAGCGCGACCGCGACGTACAGCGCGGTTAGCCAATCCTTACCGAACAATAGAATCAGCGCAAAACCAAACAGAATGGTAAACGCCAGTTGCCCGAGGCCGGTCGCCACCGCGACCGGCCCGATATGGCGCACGTGTTGCAAGTCGAGCTTAAGCCCAACCAGAAACAGCAGCACCGCAACGCCCACTTGCGCCAGCAGATTAATCTGGTCGTGCGCCGTTACCAATGAAAAGCCGGCCGGGCCGACCGCGATGCCAACCACGATATAGGCGATCAGAACCGGTTGGCGCAGACGTACCGCGGCGGCGCCAACCACGGCCGCAATGATCAGTAGCAGCGCCAGCTCCGCGAAAGGCTCGTGCATTGGGTCGATCTCCATGAATCTTGAGGGCTACATCTGGTTGACGCCGCGGCGGCGCAACCACCATTTTTCCGCGACGACGGCGAAGAACACCCCGGTCGCGAGGCTCAGAATCAGCAACCATGCGGTGAGATCGAGCGGCCGGGTGTGAAAGGCGGTCTGCATCGGCGGCGCATAGGTAAACAACACCTGCAACACGATCAGCAACGCACTCATCCAGTGCACCATCGGGTTGCCAAACAGCGTTTGCCGGGTGAGGGTGTTGGCGGTGAAATGGCGTACGTTGTAGAGATAGGCGAGTTCGCCGAATACCAGCATGTTCACGGCGGCGGTGCGGGCCATTTCAATGCTGTCGCCACGCGCCAGCGCCCAATAGAACACCACGAAGGTCGTCGCAATCATCAACAGGCTGACGAATACGATGCGGGCCAGCATTGGGCGCGTCAGCAGCGGCTCGTTGGGGCGGCGCGGCGGGCGCAGCATCACGCCCGATTCGGCGGGTTCGAATGCCAGCGCCAGCGCCAGCGTGACCGCCGTGACCATGTTCACCCACAGGATCTGCCCGGCGGTGATCGGCAACTGCAGCCCGATCAATACCGCCAGCAGAATTACGCCCGCTTGGCCGCCGTTGGTCGGCAAGATGAAGACCAGCGACTTCTTGATGTTGTCGAACACCGCCCGGCCTTCGCGCACGGCGCGCGCAATCGTGGCGAAGTTATCATCGGTCAGCACCAGATCGGCGGCCTCCTTGGCCGCATCGGTACCGCGCAAGCCCATCGCGACACCGATATCCGCCGCCTTCAGCGCGGGTGCGTCATTCACCCCGTCGCCGGTCATCGCGACCAGTTCCCCCTGGGCCTGGAGCGAGGCCACCAGGCGCAACTTGTGTTCGGGGCTGGCGCGGGCGATCACGTCGGTTTCGCCGACGCGCTGGCGCAGTGCCGCGTCATCAAGGGTTTCGATCACCGCGCCGGTCAAGGGTCGGGCGGCATTCAGTCCAAGCTCGCCGCCAATCGCCGCGGCGGTCACCGCATGGTCGCCGGTGATCATCACCGCGCGAATCCCGGCGTCGCGGCATTCGGCCACCGCGCGGATCGCCTCGGCGCGCGGCGGATCGATCATGCCGACCAGACCGAGCAGGGTGAAATGATCGTTTATGTCGGCCATCGATAACGCCGAGGTGTCGAATGGAATCTCGCGCCGTGCCAGCGCGAGCACCCGTTGGCCCGCCCGCGCGGCGTGCTCCATGCGTGCTTCCCAAGCGTCGCGGTCGAGCGCATCGCCGGCGCCATCCCGCCGACAGAGGTCGAGTACCCGTTCCGGCGCCCCCTTGAGCAAGACGAAGGCATGCCCCTTGTGGTCGTGATGGAGCGTCGCCATGAAGCGATGCTCGGACTCGAACGGAATCTCGTCGATCCGCGGCGCATTCGCGGCCTCTTCCACCGGATCGAAACCCGCCTTCAGCGCCAGGGTCAACAGCGCGCCTTCGGTCGGGTCGCCGACCAGGGTCCAGTCGTCGGCTTCGCCGTGCTTCAGGCGGGCGTCGTTACACAGCAAGGCGCACTGCGCCAGCGCGCGCAGGGACTCGTCGCGGCGCGGATCGAGCGCGCTGCCCGCGCTGTGAAAGCCGCCTTCCGGGGCATAGCCGGAGCCACTCACTTCGATCGTGCGACCCGGCAGCAGCAGTTGCACCGCGACCATTTCATTGCGCGTGAGGGTGCCGGTCTTGTCCGAGCAGATCACGGTCACCGAACCGAGGGTTTCGACCGCCGGCAGGCGCCGGATGATCGCGCGTTGGCGGGCCATGATCCGGGTCCCGATCGCAAGCGTGATCGTCACGATCGCCGGCAAGCCTTCCGGAATCGCGGCGACCGCGAGGCCAACGACGGCGAGAAAGATCTCAAACGCGGGCAGATCGACGACGTAGTGTCCGTAGAGGAAGGTGAGCAGCGCGAGCGCAAGAATGAACACCGTGATCTGGCGTGCAAACTGATCGAGCCGGCGGGTGAGCGGGGTGGCCAGGGTCTCAACGCCGGCGACCAATGCGCCGATCCGCCCGATCTCTGTCGCCTGCCCGGTTGCGACCACCACCGCGCGCGCCTGACCAAAGGTGACCACCGTACCGGAGAAGGCCATCCCGGTGCGATCGCCGATCGCGGCCTCGGCGGCGACCGCGTCGCTGCATTTCTCCACCGGCACCGATTCGCCGGTCAGCGCGGCCTCGTTCACCCGTAGATTTTTCACGCGCAGCAGGCGGAGGTCTGCCGGCACTCGCGCACCGGATTCGAGTAGCACGATATCGCCCGGCACCAGCTCGGTCGCGTCGATTTCATGGCGCTCGCCGTCGCGCAACACCATGGCGTGGCTCGCCAGCATCGCCCGCACGGCTTCGAGCGCTTGTTCGGCCTTGCCCTCCTGGACAAAGCCGATGATCGCATTGATGACGACCACACCGAGAATCACCGTCGCATCCATGAAATGTTCGAGCCAGAACGTGACCACCGCCGCCGCCAGCAGGACATAGATCAGCGGGTTGTGAAACTGCAGCAGAAATCGCAGTAGAGGTCCGCGCCGCTGGGTCGGTGGTAAGCGATTGGGGCCGTATTGGCGTAACCGTGCGCGTGCGTCTTCCGCGGTGAGACCGCCGCCCTCGTCGCATTCGAGACGCTCGAGCGCGGCGCGCGGGGTCAGTGTGTGCCAGATTGTGCCGGAGTCGGCGGCGTGGGTGGAATCGTACTCATTCATCGATTTATCCTTGGCGTCGATCGCGAGCCGGGTCGACGCGGGTCAGGCTGCGCACGGTTGTGGGATGCCGCGCGGGGTCGCGAAATTCTTATGATCAAGGCAAGTGCGCGGCGGCGCGAAACGCGGGTCGCGTTGAGAGGTATGAGCGTCCGCACACCGCTGTCGCTCGCTCTGCCGTTATTTTACGGCTTTTGGTGCGCCGTGTGGGCAGCCGTTTGGCCCGCCGGGCCGAGATTTCCGGTGGGTAGGGTTGCGGTGGCGCGGGGGACGCCGACGCGCATCACGCGCCGCAAGGGATTCGCGCCGGGCGTAGCAGGCGCCAAACGGCGCGGCCTGGCGCCGAGCGGCCGTCACTTCGAAAAAATCGACTTCTTGCGCCGTATCTATTGGGGATTCACGCAATGTCCCCGGCCCGGCTTGCGGACCCTAGCGGGCGATCAGGTCGGTGTTCGGGGTGGTATGGGTGCCGCTTGCCGGATTCGCAGTGCATGCGCTAGGCGCGAAGAGTGGCGCGAGCCGGGCCCGGGCTAAACCAGCGGCTTAAGCGCGCATTAATCGGTAACTAATTGGAACGGGAATTGCGATCCGCCCTGCGATGGCACCAACACTGACGGCTCTGGCATACGTCGCGGTGGTTTGACGCTTGATCGAGAAATTCCGGCTGGTCGTGTTCTCTGGTGTGATTGCGCTCACATTATTGTGTGGGCTTTCGATCCATACTTTGCGTGGGTAGGAAACGGCCGAGAAGGTCGGTTTTGGCGCGTCTTGCAGGTAATTGCTAATTTAATCCGACGCGTCGATCCAGATGAAATGGGAACTTATTAAAAAACAGGCGCTTGGAATCCCGCCTTCGCAGGTTTGACGAATAAATCAGCGCTGCCTTAGTTGTTTCTTAGTTCGAAGTAAGCAGGGCGATATGGACAGACGTAGGTCTCGTGACCATCAGTGTCGAAAGTTAAACTTGGAGCGCTCTCTCGTCGATCGCGTAGATGGCGGTTGGCCAGTGAACTCGACTCGTGGTTGGCGCTTTAGATTGACGACCTTAGCCCGCTTTGCGTTGCCGCCACATCAAGCATGTTCGCTCGGTTCGGTCGCGGTATTCAAACCGCAGATCTCCCTTGTTATCGTCTCAACACAATGAGCATACACGCTGGCAACGCGACGATCGTGCCGTGCTCACCTATTTGGCATTACTGGGGGAAGGCGGATCCAGGCTACTCCGGCCAGCCAAAATGGCATCCGCTTGCGTACCACAGCCTGGACGTGACGACCGTGGCCGCCTGTTGGTGGGATGCATCGGCCGCCATGCGCACACGTTTCGCGCTCGCGTTCCGATTGGACGACACGGCGACCCTGCGCGCGTGGGTGTTGTTTTTTATCGCCCTGCACGATCTCGGCAAGTTCGATATCCGGTTTCAGTTGAAGGCGCCAGAGGCGCTGGCCGATGCGTGGCGTCTGCTCGTGAAAGCGCGCGACCATGAAATCCCGGACGGCGACATCCGCCAGTTCGACCACGGTCACGCCGGGATGGCGTGGGGTTGGAGCGAACTGGCGAACTGGATCGACGCCGAGCCGGAGCCGGTGCGCGAACGCTGGTGCAACTGGCTCGCCGCCGTGACCGGTCACCACGGCGATTACTACTCGCCCGGCTGGGACGGGCGCGATGCCATTGAAGCCGATGACACCCTGATCGAGCACGACCGCGCCGCCCGCCACGCTTGGGTACAGGCGCTCGAAACCCTGCTGTTACAGCCTGTCGGACTCACGCTCCGGCAACTGCCGCCAGCCTGTTCCGACGCCGCGCGCGCCCTGTTGGCGGGATTCTGCGCGGTGTCTGACTGGATCGGCTCAAACACTGGCGAGTTCGAATATCGCGCGCAGGACAATGCGCTCGAAGACTATTTCGACGAGCGACAGCGCCACATCCGGGAGCGCGGAATTCTGGCTCGGTTCGGCCTGGTGCATCCTGCCGTGCCCTACGAGGGTTTGCGCGTCTTGCTGGGGCAAGGCGAAAGCCCGCGTGGCGTACAGACCGTTATCGACGAATTGCCCGTCGCACCCGGCCTCACGCTGATCGAAGCACCCACCGGCAGCGGCAAGACCGAGGCCGCTCTAGCCTACGCATGGCGGCTGCTGGAGGCGGGCGCCGCCGACAGCATCGTCTTCGCCCTACCGACGCAGGCCACGGCCAACGCCATGCTCGCGCGCATCCAGTCCTTCGCCGAACGCGCGTTCGGTCGTGCCAACGTCGTCCTCGCGCACGGCAAACGGCAATTCAGCGATGCCTTCAATACCTTGGTCGAACGCGGCCAGCGGCTCACGATACAGGGACGCGAGGAAGCCTCCGTTCAGTGCGCCGCCTGGCTGGCGAACAGCCGCAAGCTGGTGTTTCTGGGGCAGATCGGCGTTTGTACCGTCGATCAAACGCTGCTCTCGGTGCTACCCGTGCGGCACAAGTTCATGCGCGGCTTCGGGATCAACAAGGCGGTGCTGATCGTCGATGAGGTCCACGCCTACGACGCCTACATGCACGGCCTGCTCGGCGAAGTGCTGAAAAACCAGCGCGCCTGCGGGGGCAGCGCCATCCTGCTCTCGGCCACGCTCCCGAGTGGCATCCGCGGAAAGATCCTCGCCGCATGGGGCGCGCGCGGCACTGGTGACGCACCGTATCCCGCGCTATGGCACGCCACCGGCGGTGAAATCGTCGCGCGCACCGTAGGCGAGGCACAACAGCCGCCGCGCCGCGAAGTCGGCGTCGAATGCCTGCTGCTCGCCGATGCTTACCCTGACGACGCCCTGAAAGCCCGCATCGTCGCCGTCGCCGAGGCGGGCGCGCTGGTCGGCTTCGTCGCCAACGTCGTCGATGTCGCCCAGCGCCTCGCACGCGAATTGCGCGAGTTGACCACGCTGCCCGTGGACATATTCCATGCGCGTTACCGATTCCGGGATCGGCAGGACAAAGAGCAGGCCGTGCTCGAACATTACGGGCGCGACGCGCCACGCGGCAGGGGGCGCATCCTGGTGGCCACACAGGTCATCGAACAGAGCCTCGACCTCGATTTCGACTGGCTGCTCACGCAGATCTGTCCGGTTGACCTGCTGTTCCAGCGCCTCGGCCGCCTGCACCGCCACGCCCGCGAGCAACGACCGCCGGGGTTTGAAATCCCGCGTTGCACGGTGCTGAGCGTGACCGGAGAAGACTACGGCGTATTCAAACTCATCTATGGCAACACGCGTGTGTTGTGGCGCACCCAAAGGCTACTCGAACAGTCGAGCGGGCGACTCGTATTCCCAGAAGCGTACCGGGACTGGATTGAACGGGTTTACCAGCGAGATGACTGGGAAGCAGAACCGGACGCCATCGCCACCGAGTACGACGTATTCAGCAGCGACCAAATCCGCCGCGAGAAAGACGCGCAGCGGCTCACCACCATGACGGTCTGCAGCTTCCGCGACGATGACGACCGCATCACCGGTCTCACCCGCGACGGCGAAATGAGCCTGGCGGTACTGCCGCTGACCAGCGATGCCCGCCTCCTCGACGGCGAGCGCGTGGACGCCATCGCCGAGCGCGATCTGGCCGAAGCGATCAATCTCGACACCGTGCCCGTACCCGCAAGCTGGACAAAGCACCTGCACGATTGCCGCCGGGAAAACGAAGGACCGTTGGCGGGCGTGTACCAACTCGCGCTCGACGCCACATCGTCAGGGGATTGGCACAGCAAGGACGGCATTTTTACCTATTCGAAAGACTTTGGCCTGGAGAGAGATCGCCATGAATCTGCTTGAATCCCCCTGGATTCCCGTCCGCGCCGATTCCGGTCGTGGTGAATTCCAGTTGCTGACCTATCGTGATCTGCTCTGCGAGTTCGGGCGCAACTGGCAAATCAGCCTGCCGCGCGACGATCTCGAACTCGCCTGCCTGCAACTGCTGGTCTGCATGACGCAGGTGGTGTTCTTGCCCAGCGATGATGCTGAACTGCGCGCCGGGATTGCCGCACCGCTGGCCCAGGACGATTTCGATACCGCCATCGCCCCCTATGCCGCCTGGTTCGACCTGGACCATCCGACCCAGCCCTTCATGCAGACGCGCGGGGTGAAAGCCGCCGAAGATACGCCGATCCAGAAACTCCTGATCGGGCTGCCTGAAGGCAACAACCACGCCTTTTTCAACGACGCTGGTGAGGCCGCGCATCTCTCCGGTGCGCTGGCGGCGATCGCGCTTTTCAATCAGGCGTCCAACTGCCCGAGCTTCGGCGGTGGCTTTAAGGGCAGCCTGCGCGGCGGCGCGCCGATCACCACGCTGGTGTTCGATGCGGATTTGCGCCGCATGGTCTGGCGCAATGTGCTGACGCGCGCCCCGTTGGCTGAGCGGCAGATCGAAGCGCCTGGCGCGGCGCTGGACAAGCCGGTTTGGGTCGAGCCGATCGCCGAGAAGTCCAGCATTCCGTGGAACCGGATTGGTCTTATGCGCGGCCTGTTCTGGCAGCCAGCCCATGTCGAACTGGTCAAGTCCGCCGACGCGCGGCCCTGCGATGTTCTGGGTGGCGATTCAGTCGCAGGCTACAGCGGGTTTCGCAAGGAGAAATTCAACTTCACCGTGGAAGGCGTGTGGCCGCACCCACACGGAGCCATGAATTTCGCCGTGAAGAAAGGTGTGCGGGAGCAGAAATTCGCCAGCTTCACCACGACAGCGCCAGCTTGGACACAGCTTTCCGAATTCGTCGTGCCGCGTGGCGCGAACGACAAGGACGCAAAGGAAGGCAGCACGCCGGCTGGCCCGGTCGCGCAGGCCGCGACCCTAGATGACGCGCGGCTCCAGATTGTGGTCGGTGGCTACCGCACCAATCAGGCCTCGGTGTTGGAACGGCGCCACGAGTTGATTGGTCTGGCGCAAGGCTGGCGCGACGGCAAACTGCGCCTTACCAAGCTGGTGGAGATCGGTAAGGAAGCCAAGAAAGCCTTGCGCGGCAAACTCTACTTCGCGGTCCAAGGGAACAAGGATAGGGGACTCAAGGGCTTGGGCGCGGCCATCCACGAAACCGCCGAAAAGCTCTTCTACGCCCGCACCGAAAGCCTGATTCACCAGACTTTTTCCAGCGACGCCACTTTTCGCGAATGGGGCAAGGCGCGCGGCGAGTACGCCGAGCGGATCGCCCGGCACTGTCGGGAGATTTTCGAGGAGCTGACTGCGCCTTACGCCATGAAGCCCGAGCTGATTCCAGTCATCGCCTGGTCGCGGCGCTCACTCAACACCGATCTGAAGAAACTGATGGAGGACTACGCATGAGCCAGGACTTGCCGGATTTTGTCGCGCTGCGCGCGCGTTTCGAAAGCGAAGCCTTTACCAACGGCGCACGCGCCGAGTTGCGCCGCTTGCCCGACCTGGAATCGGTCAGCCTGTGCCCCGCCCTGTATCGCCTGTTTCCGGGCCATAAGCCGGATGACCACCACCTGCGGCTTGCGTTTCTGTTGCCGTGCTGCAAGCACGACGCCAAGGCCAAGCCGCTAGGCGCGCAACTCGCCAAGGAGAAAGTGAGCGAGGCGCGCGTGTTGCAGGTCG
>CAZUJU010000019.1:0-55318 GCA_964620675.1 uncultured Thiotrichales bacterium
GACGGCATCCACCCGAACACCGCTGGCGAGGAGAAGATCGCCATGAAGTGGTTCAATGAGCTGAAGGCGATCTACGGTTTCTAAGGCGACACAGCTCGTAGGTTGGGGTGACGAAGGAACCCCAACGGTTTCAATCGGTTGAATATTTACGTTGGGGTTCGCAGGCTCACCCACAACCTACAGGGTGGCGGGGGAGACGTTACATTCGCAAGCTGGGGTGGCGTCGTCGCCCCGACCTACGAGCATTCGCATTGCGGGTTCAACGGGCGAAAGTAGGTGTCATTCGGGGGCTGGCAATGCCTGCCCCACCGTCGTGGACCAGGCAACAGTCCCGGGGCACACGTTCCACGAGAGATCGCGCACTCGCACGCCGCGACTGGGTTCGCGCCAACTCGAAATTAGGGAGAAATCAATGAGGGGTATTGGACTGTTTCGCGTGATCCTGGCGCTGCTGGTGGTGGACCAACACTTCAATCTCGCCCAGCATCACCTGCAGCGCATCGCCTCGGAGTATTTGGGCGCGGAGAACCTGATATTTCTCGGGATCGGTCATATCGCGGTTTATGGCTTCTTTGTTGTGACCGGTTTTCTCATCGCCTTCGTCTGGAACACCAACTACAAGCTGCACCCGCAAGGCACCAGCGCGTTCCTGGTCAGCCGCATGCTGCGAATCTATCCGTTGCACTGGATCATTCTGACGATCTTCGTGGTGGCATTGTTCATCGTGCGGCCGCCCGAACTGCCTTCGCCGCAGCGCCTGTTTCTTGATTACACCCTGATCCCGCAAGGCATCCTCGGCTTTTTCGGCGACTTCGGCCGGCTCGCCTACAACACCACCAATATTCCGACCTGGACCCTGACCTACGATCTGCTGTTCTACCTGTTCGCGCCGTTTCTGATGGGCAGCATCCGCCGTCTCTGGACCGTTCTCGGCATCGAACTCGTATATGCCACGTTCTGCGCCTTCACGCTCGAAAACACCTATGAAACCTGGCATCTACGCTATTTTCTCGCGGGCCATGGCCTGCTCGCGGCCTACACCATCGGCGCGTTGGTGTATCACTACCGCGAACGCCTGCGCGGCCCGTATCACTTCTGGATCGGGCTGTTGGGATTGTTGTTGATTGCGCTCGTGCCGTATCAGCTCGGCAACTATGTTGTCGCCAGCGTGATCGTTATGGTCCTGTTCGCGGTCATGGTCGCCAATACCCGCTTCCTCGCCGGCCGCGACGTGCTCATCGGCGACCTCACCTACCCGATCTACCTGCTTCACTTCCCGTTCCTGGAGTTGCTGGCGCATCAGAAACTGGTCCCCCAATACGGCTACATCACCGCCTTGGTGGCGACCCTGATCGTCTCCATCGCGGTCCTGTTTCTGCTGGAGGAACCCATGAAACGCCTGCGTAAGCGCATCACGCGCCTCGTCGCCGACCGCCCCGCGGGCTTCGGGCTATCCGCGTCGCTGACCCGCATCACCCCGGCGCACTACTTCATCTTGCTCGGCGCGCTCATGCTCGCCATGACCTACAACGGATACACCTTCCTCGTCGCCCCCGTCGATGCCGCGACGGTCGTTTCCGCGCCGTGAGTCGCGGCTCAGAACGATAGAACTGAAAATGCGTGACGAATCGCCGCCGCGGCGGATGAACCGGCGATTCTCCACGCGCACGCCCCTCCACCCGCCCGCTCCCGGAGGCCAAGGACGATTCCGCGACACTGCGTGCTTTTCACGTTAACTTGCCTGGGAGGACACCGCCCTGAAGGATGAAAGCCGCTCCGGGCCGGCCAGTTGGGAGACGCCGTGAACCATCCCTGGGGCTCAGCAGCCGCCTCCCTGCGGCCGACGCGCCCTCCTTAGCCAACCCGGAGCGGCACCCCTCGGAATCGGGTTCTTTCGTTAATGATCATGCTTCGGCGACCCGGGTCACCGAAGCAGTGATGGTTTTCAACGTCCGAGGATGTCGTTCAGCGCCCGCGGCGACTGCCGCGTCCCGACCCGACCGCGACGCCACCAACGGCGGCGCGGCGCGGCGTGCCGGCGGAATTCGCCGCACGGTTGCCGTTGAATTCACGGTTCCCATTGATCTCGCGATTGCCGTTGATTTCACGATTCCCATTGCGCTCGGAGCTACCGCTCGCGGGGCGATTGGCGTCGCCTTGGCCTCGGCCGCGCGCGGCTTGCGCCGGGCGTGCGGACCCGCCTCCGGGTCGGCCCGAGTCGCGGCGCGGTGGGCGCGTATCCTGTACCGGAGCGCGCGGCGCAAGCGGCGGTGGAACGAAATCCTCAACCGCGACGCGGGTGATCGAACGCTTGATCAGCCGCTCGATGTCCTTGAGATAACCGATCTCTTCCTGGTCCACGAGCGAAACCGCCGCGCCGACGCTGCCGGCCCGGCCGGTGCGCCCGATACGGTGGACGTAATCTTCAGGCACGTTCGGCAATTCGAAATTGACGACCTGCGGCAGTTGATCGATGTCGATGCCGCGCGCCGCGATGTCGGTTGCGACCAGCACCTGCACCGCGTTGGCCTTGAAATCGGCCAAGGCCCGGGTTCGCGCGCCTTGACTCTTGTTGCCATGAATCGCGGCCGACGGGATACCGTCCTTGCTGAGCTTTTCGGCGAGTTTATTCGCACCGTGTTTGGTGCGCGTGAACACCAGCACCTGTTGCCATTCATTGCGTCGAATCAGGTGCGAGAGCAGGTCCTTCTTGTGAACTTGCGGCACCAAATGCACGCTTTGCTCTACCAGTTCGGACGCAATGTTGCGGCGCGCGACTTCGACCAGACCCGGTTTGTGCAACAGTCCGTTGGCGAGGGTCTTGATCTCGTCGGAGAAGGTCGCCGAGAACAGTAGGTTCTGGCGGTGTTTCGGCAGCAGCGCGAGGACCCGACGGATATCGCGGATAAAACCCATGTCGAGCATGCGGTCGGCTTCATCCAGCACCAGGATTTCCACCGCGGACAGGTCCACCGTGCGCTGCCCGACATGATCGAGCAACCGCCCCGGCGTCGCCACCAGGATGTCCACCCGCGAATGTAAAGCCTTGATCTGTGGGTTGATATTGACCCCGCCGAACATCACCAGCGAAACCAGTGGCAGGTGCTTGCCGTAGGTGCGCACCGAGGTTTCGACCTGCGCGGCCAACTCGCGCGTGGGCACCATAATCAGACACCGCGGGCGCCCCGCTTTGTGCGCATTGATCGCATGCGCGGCGAGCCGATGCAGGATCGGCAGCGTAAAGCCGGCGGTCTTGCCGGTGCCGGTTTGCGCGGCCGCCAGCAGGTCCCCCCCCTGCAACACCAGCGGGATGGCTTGCAACTGAATCGGGGTGGGTACGGTGTAGCCCGCCTCGGCGATTGCGCGCAACAGCGGAACGGACAAGCCCAAATCGGCAAACGCCGGGGCAACGGGATTCGAAGACATATTTTGAAAAACTCCTGCGACGGCCCATCGCACGCGGCGACACCAATCGAGGCAGACGTATAGGGATCGAAACGATCGTGTGTGAAAGGAATTCCGCACGCTGATTGGTAGGGCGTGCGGCTGCGCGGAGTATACGCAGACGCGGCGATAAAGCCAGTATTCGGCATTCAATCCTGCGCCAACTGGGCACAAACGCAACGCGATTGTCTACGGCGCTCGGCGCGGGCGCGCGAACCAGGAGCGCCTGGGTCGGATCGCGGCACCGCCGAGTCCGGCGCCGCGAGCGCCACTGCCGCCGCTACGCGAGCAAGCCCTCGAACATCTGCACCGCGACCGCATCACCGGCGGCGACGTTGCCAGTATCCTCCGGCAGCACGATGAAACAATTGGCATCGGCCATCGAACTCAGCACCCCGGAGCCCTGCTTGCCGACCGGGCGCAGCCACGGAAACCGTGTCCCCTGTCGCATCCTTCCGCATCTGCCAAGCCTTCCTGTGCGTATATTCGTCATCAACACACCCGCCAGGAGATGCCCGCCATGACCGAAACCCAAGGCTCCATCAACACCTCCATTGAGTTCATGATTGCTCTGTTCATCCTGTTGCTGGTGCAGGCACCGTTGTTGCAATTAGTTGTTACGGTTCGACGTAACCGAGGAGTTTCATCGTGAATATACGAATCGGGCTGCTTGCCCTGCTCATGGCGGTCAGCCTGAATGCCGTCGCCGTTGTAAAGAACGGTTTTGACCTCAACGGCAGCCTCATCCCTGCCGAAAACATCCTCTCCGGCGGGCCGGAACGGGATGGCATCCCCGCCATCGATCAACCGCAATTTGTCAGCGCCAGGGCTGCGAGCTTCCTCAAGGCCGATGATTATGTGCTGGGCCTGGAATACAAGGGGGTGAAACGCGCCTACCCGATCCGCATCCTCAACTGGCATGAAATCGTCAATGACACCATCGCTGGGGAAGCCGTCGCCATTACCTTCTGCCCACTGTGCGGGACGGGGCTGGCCTATTCCGGCCAGATCGGCGACACGACTCACCGCTTCGGGGTTTCCGGGTTGCTGTACAACAGCGATGTGCTGCTGTACGACCGTGAAACCGAATCCTTGTGGTCGCAAATCCTCTCCGAAGCGGTTAGCGGCCCGCTACGTGGCCAGCGACTGACAAACCTGGGGTTGAAACACACCACCTGGGCGGACTGGCGCAAGCAGCACCCCGACACCCAAGTGCTTTCCACCCAGACCGGCTATCACCGCGACTATGACCGCAGCCCCTACGGCGGGTATGAAAACAGTGAATCCATTTATTTTCCGGTCACGGCACAAAGCCGCCGCTACCACCCCAAGGAACGGGTTCTTGGCGTACAGGTCGGCAATACCTACAAGGCTTACCCGTTCAGCGAACTGGCGAAAACCACCTCGCCCTTGCAGGACACCGTGGGCAAGCAGACCCTGCGGATCAGCTTTGATGCCGACAGCCGTAGCGGCGAGGTGCATGACAGTCACGGCAAGCCGTTCCACAGCATCAACAGTTTCTGGTTTGCGTGGTATGCCTTTCATCCTGATACTGAAGTTTTTACCAACATTAAATAATTCTCCCGTATTCCCATCGCCCAAGGAGTTCGCAAGAGAACTGCCGCCCAACTGTTTGTACAGTGCCTGGAAAACGAAGATGTCGATTACATTTTCGGTATTCCCGGTGAAGAAAACCTGGAAGTGATGGATGCCCTGCGCGATAGCAGCATCCAGTTCATCAACATGCTCCACGAGCAAGGCGCGGCGTTCATCGCAGATGTCTATGGGCGGCTGACTGGCAGGGCGGGTGTTTGTCTGGCACTTGGGGTCCACTTCAGGAACGACAGCGAATACGGCCTGATCAAATGGCATCAGGAACGCCGTTTCGGGCGCAGCGGGCACATCAGCTTCAACAACCCGGATTTCGTCAAATACGCCGAAGCATTTGGCGCAAAAGGCTATCGCGTGAACAGTGCGGCTGAGCTGCTGCCCACCCTGGAACAGGCGTTCAACGACAATACCGTGGTGGTGATTGACGTACCGGTGGATTGTTCCGAAAACATGAAACTGACCGAAAAACAAGGTGGCTTTTACCATGCCGGGCAAGTACGCGTTTCAGGCTTCGGTTTGCACCCGTGATATCGCTACCGCGCTGTAGGTCTCTTCGCGGTTTAATGCGTCGGCAGTGATGGTCAATGACCATACTGCATTCCGGGTGGACTGGATGCCGTTTGCCGGGTTGAAACAATCCGGCCACGGGGTGGGCGGCATTCCTTACACTTACCGCGATATGCAAATCGAAAAAATGACGGTGATCCGTTCACCCCGGCTGTAGGCGGTGCTGTGGAAGCCTGCTTACGGCTTCGCCACCGCAGCGGAGGTCGGCTTGTTGACGGAGTGCAGGAAGCTTGAACGCCCATTTCCGGGACGGTCAACGCCGAATTCACGGGTTACGAAAAATCACGGCCCCTATGACCACCCCGAAATCCTGCCCCTTTCCGTCCTCGCCCTCTAATAACCGCCCTCACCAACGCCGCTTTCGTGCCCATTCCTGCCTTCAGACCCGGCGATGAAGGACAGGAAGTTCAACGCGCTCTCACAAGTAGTTGTCTTCCGTGTTTAATCCTGCGCCACGCAGGCGCAATAACGCCACCCTTGTCTACGGCGCGCGGGTGCGCGAACCAGGAACGCCTGGGTCGGGTCGCGGCACCGCCGAGCCCGGCGCCGCGAGCGCCACTGCCGCCGCTACGCGAGCAAGCCCTCGAACATCTGCACCGCGACCGCATCACCGGCGGCGACGTTGCCAGTATCCTCCGGCAGCACGATGAAACAATTGGCATCGGCCATCGAACTCAGCACCCCGGAGCCCTGCTTGCCGACCGGGCGCACCCACCATTCGCCATCCTGTTCGAACAGTATGCCGCGAGGAAATTCTCGCCGTGCGGTGGCCTTTTTAAGCCCATCCGTGCAGCGCGCGGTTAGGGTGGGACGCACCGGCAACGGGTCGACCCCCATCAGCGTGAGCAAGGGATCGAGCGCAAGCTGATAGAAGCTGACCATCACCGCGACCGGGTTGCCCGGCAAGCCGAAGAACCAGGCCGAGCCGATCCGGCCGAAAGCCATCGGTCGTCCGGGTTTGATTTCCATCTTCCAGAACCGGACCTCACCGAGTCGCGCGACCAGCGCCTTGACGTAATCGGCCTCCCCTACCGACACCCCGCCGGTGGTGATGACGACGTCGGCAGTGGCTGAAGCGGTGGTAAACGCCGTTTCAATTAGTTCGGGGTCATCGCGTACGACCCCCATATCGATCACTTCAACGCCGAGTCGGGTCAGCGCCCCAAACAGGGTGTAGCGATTGCTGTCGTAAACCTCGCCGGCGCCGAGGGTGTGCCCAATCGACGCCAGTTCGTCCCCGGTCGAGAAAAAGGCCACCCGCAACCGCCGCCGCACCCGCACCTCGGCGATCCCGAGCGAGGCCGCCAACCCAAGTTCGGCCGGGCCGATGCGGGTTCCCGCGCGGAGCGCCGGTTTGCCGGCGGCAAGGTCTTCGCCCATGCGGCGTACGTTTTGCCCGCTTCGCTGCCCGCCAGGCACGCCAATATAGTCGCCATCCACCGTGGCAATCTCCTGAATCACCACCGCATCACTGCCTGCGGGCATCACCGCACCGGTCATGATGCGTACCGCTTGTCCCGCGTCGACCAGGCCCGAGAACGACTTGCCGGCAAACGCGGTACCGACCACCTTGAGCCGGGTCGGCGCGCTCGCGTCGAGATCCGCAGCCCGCACCGCGTAGCCATCCATCGCCGAATTATCGTGTGCAGGGACGTTGAACGGCGCGATCACGTCATCGACGAGGATGCGATCCAGCGCATGCCGCAGCGCAACACACTCCCAGCCATCCACTGGGCGCAACAGATCAAGCATGCGCGCCCGCGCCTCGGCGACGCGCAGCGCCCCGCGACCGTTCGCGCCACAACCGTCGTTTTTCATGTTCAATTGGAAATTCTCCCGGTTTTCGCTGGCGACCGCTTAATTAAGACTCTATATATAACAATCAGACGAACACACACAAAAAATCCTTCACCCCACCCACGTCACGAGGAGACCGAGGATGCAGAAATCGCTCAATATCGAACCGGCCAAATGCACCGGCTGTCTGCAGTGCGAAATGGCCTGCTCGTATGAAAACTACGGCGTTTTCAATATCGCCAAATCGCGTATCAAGGTGTTCAACTTCGAGGACGCCGGGCGCAAGGTGCCCTACACCTGCACCCAATGCGCGGAGGCGTGGTGCCTGCATGCCTGCCCGGTCGAGGCCATCGTCATCGACCATACAACCGGCGCTAAAATGGTGTTGAACGACACCTGCGTCGGATGCAAGGTCTGTACCATTGCCTGTCCGTTCGGGACCATCAACTACGTCCACGACCTTGGCAAGGTCCAGAAATGCGACCTCTGCGACGGCAATCCCGCCTGCGCCGAAGCCTGCCCGACCGGTGCGATCACCTACGTCGACGCCGACTGGACCGGACTCGACAAGATGCGTGCCTGGGCCGGCCGCACCGACACCCAACCACGCGCCAGCGCTTAAGGAGGTACGAACCATGGCATGGGCAAGAAAGATTCTCCGCGTCGACCTCACTCACGGCACCTGCGTGAGCGAACCGCTCAATATGGAATGGGCACAGCAGTACCTAGGCCAGCGCGGTCTCGCGACCAAGTATTTCGTTGAGGAAGTCGCCGCCACCGTTGATCCGCTGGCAACCGAAAACAAGCTCATCTTCGCGACCGGCCCGCTGACCGGTACGATGGCTTCAACCGGTGGCCGCTACTCGGTCGTCACCAAGGGGCCACTGACCGGCGCCATCGCGTGCTCCAACTCCGGCGGCTACATCGGCGCCGAGATGAAGATGGCCGGCTGGGACATGGTGATCTGCGAAGGCCGCTCGCCGAAACCGGTCTATCTCTGGATCCAGGACGACGTTGCCGAATTGCGCGATGCCTCTCACCTGTGGGGGACCACGACCTGGCATACCGAGGAGCGAATCAAAAAGGATCACCAGGATCCGCAGATCAGAATTTCCTCGATCGGCCGCGCCGGTGAAAACGGTGTGCTGTATGCCTGCATCGTCAATGATCTGCACCGGGCGGCCGGACGTTCCGGCGTCGGCGCGGTGATGGGTTCGAAAAACCTCAAGGCACTCGCGATCCGCGGTACCAAGGGTGTCGGCGGGATCAAGGATTTCCGCCAGTTCATGCAGGTCACCAAAGAGAAAAAGAAGATCCTCGCGGAAAACGCCGTGACCGGCCAGGGGCTGCCCACTTACGGCACGCAGGTATTGATGAACGTGATCAACGAGATCGGCGCCCTGCCGACCCGCAACTCGCGCGAGGTGCAGTTCGAGGGTGCGCGGAACATCTCCGGCGAGGCGATGCACGAGAAACGCGCGAGTGACGGCAAGTCGAACCTCATCACCAACGCCGCCTGCTTCGGCTGTACGATTGCCTGCGGGCGGATTTCGCAGGTCGACAAGAACCACTGGAGCGTCGAAAACAATCCGAAATACTGGGGTGCGACCGGCGGCCTGGAGTACGAGAATGCCTGGTCGCTCGGTGCCGCCAACGGCGTGGATGACCTCGAAGCCCTGACGGTCGCGAACATGATCTGTAACGAGGACGGGATGGACCCGATCTCGTTCGGCGCAACCATCGGCGCGGTGATGGAGCTCTACACCATGGGGGTACTGACCTCCGCGCAACTCGGCACCGACGCTCCGTTCGGTTCGGCGCACGCACTGATCGATTTCGCTCACCAAACTGCCGAGGGACGCGGTTTCGGCCCTGAGATCGGCCTCGGTTCGGCGCGGCTGTGCGAGAAGTATGGCCACCCCGAGTTATCGATGACGGTGAAGAAGCAGGAATTCCCCGCTTACGACCCGCGCGGCATCCAGGGTATGGGCCTGACCTACGCGACCTCAAACCGAGGCGCTTGTCATTTGCGCTCCTACACGGTCGCCTCCGAGGTGCTCGGCATTCCGGTCAAGACCGACCCGCTGGTCACCGAGGGCAAGGCCGATCTGGTCAAGGCGTTTCAGGATGCGACCGCGGTGTTTGACTCCTCGGGCCTGTGCCTGTTCACCTCGTTCGCGTGGACCGTGGCGGACGTTCAGCCCCAGATCGATGCCGCCTGCGAGGGCGACTGGACGATGGACAAGCTGATGGCCGCGGGCGAGCGGATCTGGAACCTGGAGCGCCAGTTCAATCTCGCCGCCGGATTTACCGCCAAGGACGACGACCTGCCGATCAGGCTCAAGACCGAGGCCGCCAAGACCGGCCCGGCCAAGGGTTTGGTCTCCGGGATCGATCAGATGAAGCCCGAGTACTACCAGGTGCGCGGCTGGACCGCCGAAGGGGTACCGACCGCCGAGACCCTGGCACGGCTCGGACTCTGAACGGGACGACCGTAACCGCCGGTGCGTGCGAGCGCGCCGGCGTTTTCATGTTTCAGCCGAGGAGCACACATGCACCACATCATTATTGGCAACGGCCCATCGGGGGTGATCGCGGCCGAAACCCTGCGCAAACTCAAACCGCGGGATCAGATCACCCTAATCGGCGACGAGCCCGAGCCACCTTATTCACGCATGGCGATCCCTTACCTGTTGATCGGCAATATCGACGAACACGGCACCCACCTGCGCAAAGGCGCCGATCATTTCGCGCAACGGCATATCGACCTGGTCGTCGCGCGGGTCGAAACAGTCACGCCCGAGCAACATGCGGTGCAACTCGATAACGGTACCGCCCTGACCTACGATCGCCTGCTGATCGCGACCGGCTCCCACCCGATCCGCCCACCGGTCAGCGGTATTGATCTGCCCGGCGTGCATACCTGCTGGACCCTCGCCGACGCCCGCGCGATCGTCGCCGAGACCAAACCGGGTGCGCGGGTGCTGCAACTCGGGGCCGGCTTTATCGGCTGCATCATTATGGAGGCGCTCGCCGCGCGCGGGGTCGAACTCACCGTGGTGGAAATGGGCGACCGGATGGTGCCACGGATGATGACCGCCGAGGCCGGCGCAATGATCCGGCGTTGGGTCGAGCAACAAGGCGTGCAGGTGCACGTCAACGCCCGGGTTGACGCCATCGAGGTCGACGGTGACGCGCTCATGGCGCGCCTCGACGACGGCACCACGCTCGCCACGGACCTTGTGATCTGCGCCGCCGGTGTGCGTCCCAACGTGGCCTTTCTCAAAGGTTCGGGGGTGTATTACGAGCGCGGCGTCTTCGTCGATGAATATCTGCGCACCAGCGCGCCCGACATCTACGCGGCCGGCGACGTCACTGAGTCTGAGGGCTTCCACACCCACACCCGCGAGCTGAATGCGATCCAGCCCAACGCGGCCGACCAGGCCCGTATCGCCGCGACCAACATGGCCGGCGGCTCCGTACGGGCACCGGGCAGTCTCGCGATCAATATACTCGACACGCTCGGTCTCATTTCTACCTCGTTCGGCCATTGGTGGGGGTTATCGCCCGAGGCCGGCGGTCACGGGGTGGAACTGATCGACGCGGACGCGTTTCGTTACTTGAGCCTCCAATTCAACGACGACGTGCTCATCGGCGCCACCGCGATCGGTTGGACCGAGCACATCGGAGTCCTGCGCGGATTGATTCAAGGCCGGGTTCGCCTCGGTGAACGCCGTTCGGCGCTGATCGAGAATCCGACCGGGTTTATGCAAGCCTACCTTGCTGCGGCGCAGGCGGCGGCATGAGAGTGGTGTTCAAGTTGTTCGCGAACCTGTCGGACTACCTGCCTCCGGAGGCGCGCCGGAGTAACGCGATGGCGCTCGACATCACCCCCGAAACCACCGTCGCCGAGCTGATCGAACGCTTCAAGGTCCCGCAGAAAAGCGCGCATCTGGTGCTGATCAACGGGGTGTTCCTGCCACCTGAGCAGCGTGCGACCCGAACCCTGACCGAGCATGACGAGCTTTCGGTCTGGCCACCGGTCGCGGGGGGTTGATGGCGCCTGAAATGGCGCCACCGCCGCCGATAGCGCTCATGGTCGAGCGTGAAGTCGCAGCCACTGCCGCCGAGTTTGCGCATGGACTGTTGCAGGCCGCACCGGGACAAGTCGAAGCCGTAAGCGGCGATCGCTTTGTGCTCCAAACTCCAGGGGTGACGCTGGAGATTCAGATACGGCCGTTTGGTGAGCGCCGGCTCGGCGCGTTGATCCTGCCGTTGCAATGGGTGACGTATACCTGCGTGCGCGGCGACGCGGCGGCGTTCAGGCAATTGTTGGCGCGGCTCGATTTTGCGATGCAGCGTGGCGGGGGTTAACGTAAAGAACGACTGCCGCTCCGGGTTGGCCAGGCGGGAGCGTCGGCCGCAGGGAGGCGGCTGCCGCACCCCAGGGATGGGTTCACGGCGACTCCCGCCTGGCCGGCCCGGAGCGGCTTTCACCCTCTGGAGCGGTGCCTTCGCCATGAGAGTTAGCCCGGTGGTCGAGGCGGATGCGCCGCGCCGCGGGTTTGCGTAACCGCCCTGGCCATGAACGGTTTTTCGGCCACCTTGCACGAGGCGATCGTGCTGCTCGCGACCCTCGATACGCGGGTACTCGAAATCGTGCTGCTATCGCTCCAGGTCAGCGGCCTTGCGGTGGCGCTTGGCGCCTTGATCGGCCTACCGCTCGGCGCGGCGCTCGCGGTCGGCGATTTTCCCGGACGCCAACTCTGCATCGTGCTACTGAATACCTTGATGGGGCTGCCATCGGTGGTCGTTGGCGTGGTGGTCTATCTGTTGCTGTCGCGCTCGGGGCCGTTCGGCGGGTTCGGCCTGCTGTACTCGCCGCCGGCAATGGTCATCGCGCAGTTGATCCTGGTGGTGCCCTTGATGGCGGCGATCACCCGCCAGGTCGTGCAGGATGCCTGGCAGCGCTATGCGGAGGAACTGCGATTGTTACGCTTTGGCTGGTGGCAAAGCGTGACCACGCTGCTGCATGACTGCCGGCATTCGCTCCTGATCGCGGTGCTGGCCGGGCTCGCCCGCGCGATCACGGAAGTTGGGGCGGTCATGATCGTCGGCGGCAATATCGAAGGCGCCACCCGCGTGATGACCACCGCAATCGCATTGGAGACCGGCAAGGGCGATCTTCCACTCGCGATCGCATTGGGTCTGGTGCTGCTTGGCGTGATTCTCGTGATCAACACGGCGACCTATTGGTTTCACGCCTGGGCCCAACGGCGATTCGGTTAAGCGCGCCATGTTTCCGATCCAGATCGATCAACTCGAATTCCGGCCCAACGGCCGTACCGTGCTCGACGGCCTGCGATTGCGCCTTGATGGCGAAGGGATCTCGGTGATCCTGGGTCCAAACGGCGCCGGTAAGAGCCTGCTGTTACGGTTACTTTGCGGCTTGCTCAAACCCCACGGCGGTCGGATCGACTGGGGCGGAGGCCCAATGCCGCGGTTCGGCGTCAGCATGGTATTTCAGCAACCGATGGTGTTGCGCGCCTCCTTGCTGGCCAACGTCGAGATCGCGCTCAAGCCGAGGGGGGTCCCACGCCCGCTCCGTCGCGCCCGTGCCGCCGCAGTATTGACCCGGGTCGGCCTTGGCGAACGCGGCCAGGAGTCCGCCAAACATCTTTCCGGCGGTGAGCGTCAGCGCCTTGCCCTGGCGCGGGCCTGGGTTACGAAACCCCGCCTGCTATTGCTCGACGAACCCACCGCGGCCCTCGACCCCTCGGGCGCCGAGGCCGTCGAACGCATCATTCGGCAAATTCGCACCGATGGCGCCAAGGTGCTGATGACCACGCACAACCTCGCGCAGGCGAATCGGCTCGCCGATGACGTTATCTTCATCGCCGCAGGTCAGGTGCGCGAACATGCCCCGGTACAGCGATTTTTCTCCCATCCCGCATCGCCCGAGGCGCAACAATTCATCAAAGCGGAACTCCCGTGGAACATCGCATTCTGAAGCGCGGCGTGATACTGGCGGTCCTGCTGGCGGGGTTCGGATCCGTCGCAACGGCCGTGGAATCGATCACCCTCGCCTCGACCACATCGACCGACAATTCCGGCTTGTTCGGACACATGTTGCCGCTCTTTGAGCAGGCGAGCGGGATTAAGGTCAAGGTGGTGGCGCTGGGCACCGGTCAGGCGCTCGACGTCGGCAAACGTGGCGATGCCGACGTCCTCCTAGTACATGATCGCGCCAAGGAAGACGCATTCGTCGCCGAGGGGTATGGCGCCTACCGCAAGGATGTGATGTTCAACGATTTCGTCATGATCGGTCCGCAGCCCGATCCGGCCGGGGTCCGTCAGGCGGATTCCACGACCGCCGCGTTCCGCCAGATCGCGGACCAAGCCTCCGCGTTCGTTTCGCGCGGTGACAACAGCGGCACCCACGCCGCCGAACTACGGTTCTGGCGCGAGGCGGGGGTCGAGCCCAAAGGCACGGGGTGGTACAAGGAAGCCGGCGCGGGCATGGGCCCAACCCTGAATATCGCCGCCGGCATGGGCGCCTACACCCTCGCCGATCGCGGCACCTGGGCTTCGTTTAAGAATCGCCAGGACCTCGTGATTGTGCTGGAGGGCGATGAGCGTCTGTACAACCCCTATGGCGTGTTGCTGGTGAATCCCGCCAAGCACCCCCATGTGAAGCAGCTAGCGGTGGAAAAGTTCATCTCCTGGATCACGTCGGAGGCCGGACGCAAGGCCATCGCCGGATTCAAACTGAAAGGCGAACAGCTGTTCTTCCCATTACCGGCGCAGTAATCCGCGCCACTTGGAAATCGGCGGGGCCGGCGTTCACATTCATGGTGAGGACACCGCCCCAGCGCATGAAATCCGCTCCGGGTTGGGTAGGCGGGAGCGTCGGCCGCGGCGAGGCGGCTGTCGAGCCCCCAAGGATGGGTTCACGGCGTCCCCCGCCTACCCGGCCCGGAGCGGCATCCCCTGAGAACCGGGTATTTCACGTCAAGCTGGCCCAACGCTCAGCGCATGCGAACTCGCGCCTGCCGCAGGGCGCGTCGCACCTACTTGCGGTATTGGTCGACCTCGTCCGCGCTCAACTTCCGCGCCTCGTCTTCGAGCATGACGGGTACGCCGTCGCGGATCGGGTAAGCCAGCCGCGCGCTGCGGGAAATCAGCTCCTGGCGTTCGGCGTCATAGACCAAAGGGCCTTTGGTCACCGGGCAAACCAAGATATCGAGCAGCTTTTTGTCCACGTTCTATGTCCTTCAGATGCTTGAGAAAAAGGGGCGCGAATTGCGGATCAGGGCGGGCCGTGATCGGTAGATACCAGATGCGGGGATTCGCGAGGAGCGCGCATTTTACCGCATCCTTCTCGGTCATCACGATGGGTTGATGGTCCGTAAAATCGAGATCTTCGCGGCGGTATTGGTGATGATCCGGATGATCGTGGCGGGTGATGCGCAAACCCGCATCCTCCAGCCGGCGGAAAAACCGCGCCGGATTACCCAGGCCGGCGACGGCATGCACCGCGCTGCCCTTGAGATCGGCGAGCAGGATGCGGCGCGACGGATTCTGGAGGTTGACGAGTTCATCGCCGGAGTATTCAACCGCGAACTCGCCGTCGTCGGCCAGCGCGCCACTGACCAGCCGGAATTCGACTTCATCCAGCCGCGCCGTACCCTCGCGCAGGGGGCCGGCGGGCAGACAGAGGCCATTTCCGAACCGACGCGCACCGTCGATCATCGCGATCTCGATATCGCGATGCATGCGGTAGTGTTGCAGGCCGTCATCCGAGATCACGACGCTGATTCGTTCGTCGCGCAACAAGGCATCCATCGCCGCGGTGCGGTCGGCGCACACCCAGGTCGGGCAGGCGGTGCGCCGGGCGATCAGGAGCGCTTCGTCGCCGACCTCGCGCGCGTCGCTGTTGCTCGTGACCTGCTGTGGGGTGCGGAGATCGCGTCCGCCGTAACCGCGACTGACGATACCGGGGCGATAGCCGTGGACCTTGAGGTAATCCGCGAGCCAGATCACCACCGGAGTCTTGCCCGTGCCACCAACGGTGATATTGCCGACGACGATGACTGGCACCCCGCGAGCCGGCACCTTGACCTGCCGACTCAGGCGCTTGCGACGCCAACGCGCAAGCGCGCAGTAAGCCAGCGAAAGCGGCCAAAGCGCGAACGCGACCGGACCATTGTGATACCAGTGGCGTTCAATCCACGCCATGGGATCGCGGCGCTTCGGTGACCGCCGCGGCGTCTGGTTCGTCCAGGTCAACCGAGAGCGCCGGTGTCGAAACGCCTGCGTCGCCGTCGCGGAACTGTAAGCGATAGAGCCGCGCGTAGGCCCCATCGCGTTCGAGGAGCGCCTGATGGGTTCCCGATTCGATGATTCGTCCCTCGTTCACCACCAGAATCCGATCGGCGCGTTCGATGGTCGACAATCGGTGCGCGATGATCAGCGTGGTACGCCCCTGCGCCAACCGTTGCAGCGCGTCTTGAATCAGGCGCTCGGATTCGGTATCGAGCGACGCGGTGGCTTCGTCGAGAATCAAAATCGGCGCATCTTTCAATAAGGCGCGCGCAATCGCCAGACGCTGGCGCTGCCCGCCGGACAGCAACAGTCCGCGTTCACCCACCGGGGTGTCGAGACCCTGCGGCAAGGCCTGAATAAATTCCCAGGCGTGCGCGGCGCGCGCCGCGTCGATGATCTGAGCCTCGCTGGACTCGTTCAAACGACCGTAGGCGATGTTGTTGCGAATCGTATCGTTGAACAGTGTGACATGCTGGCCGACGTAAGCGATCTGGTCGCGCAAATTCTGCAGAGCGAGCTCGTGTACCGGGATATCGTCGATCCGAACCTGCCCGGCGGTAACATCGTAGAGCCGCGGAACCAGGTTGACTAAGGTCGTCTTGCCGCCGCCGGAACGCCCCACCAACGCGACCGTCTCGCCGGGTTCGATCAGGAGCGACAGATCGTCGATGACGTAAGGCTTATTGATCGCGTAACGGAAATGAACGTGGCGAAACTCGATACGCCCGCGCGCGCGCCCAAGCTGCCGAGTCCCCGCATCGATTTCGACCGGTTCATCGAGAATCTGAAACACACTCGCCCCGGCCGCCAACCCCCGCTGGATAGTGGCATTGACGTCGGTCAGGCGCTTGATCGGTGTGAGCAACATCATCATCGCGGTCATGAACGACATGAAGGCGCCCACGGTGATGACATCCTGCAGCGATTCCTGGGTGGCATAAAAAATCATGCCCGCGAGCGCGACCGCCACTAGCAACTGAACGATCGGGGTACTGGCCGAACGCAGTATCGCCATCTTGAGATGCAGCTTACTGTTGCGCGCGTTCACCGTGTCGAATTGTGCCCGCTCGTAGTGCTGGCCACCGAAGACCTTGACCACCCGATGCCCCTCGATGACCTCCTGAGTCAGATGGGTGAAATCCCCCATCGAGCGCTGGATACTCGCGCTGTAGCGGCGGTAGCCGCGGGTCACGACCCGCACAATAAGCATGATAATCGGCGCCACGATCAGCAATCCGAGCGTCATCTGCCAGTTAAGGTAAAACATCCAGCCCAGCAGCCCGATGACGGTCAAGGTATCGCGGATCAAAATAGTCACGCTGGTCGTCGCAGCTTCGGCGACCTGCTCCACGTCGTAGGCGATCTTCGAAATCAGACCGCCGCTGTTGGCGTTGTCGAAAAACGTGGCGGGAATCGCGAGAAACTGACCAAACATCCGCGCCCGCAGGGTCTGTACGACCGCGCGCCCCACCCGCGTCATCGCGTAGCCGGTAATGAACGACGCCACGCCGGCAACGGTAAAGATGATCACCAACCAGATCGGGAGCCAGCGAATCGCGTGTGGATCGCGGGCGACGAAGCTGCCATCGAGCAGGGGCTTCATCAACGCGGCGAAACCGGTTTCCGCCGCCGCCGTGACGATCATGCTACCGATCGCGAGCGCCATCAGCGGCCATTGCCTGGCGCTATAGCTCAAGAGTCGACGGTAGATCGTCGAAGCCGGGACATTCATTTGCGTAACGGCATCAGCAGTCATTGCGAAGCCGCGGCAAGCTTTCGCTGGATCTGGGAAGTTTCGGCGGTAAACGTTGGGGCACGGCGCCTGGAGAAACCAACTGGCATTATGTACTCGTATGCAGATAGACGTTTTGCGTCCCGTACCGACGTCAGAACGCAGGCGCGGCGGCGACGGCGCACGGATCCGGCGTTACTTACCCGGCTCTTTCGCGATATTGGTAGCGATGGAAATACGCGACAGTCCGAGTTTTCCGGAAACATCCATCGCCGTGATGACTGCCTGGTGCGGTGCCTTACCGTCCGCCTTGATCACCACCAAAGGCGCGCGACGATCGCCACGCGCATGTTGTACCGACATCATCAAAGCACGCGGCTGGATGCTGGCGACCTCTACACCGTTCACGTAATACTTGCCGGTAGCGTCAATCGCAATCTCCAGAGTCTCGTCTTCCTGAGGCTGCGCTCCGGTGGTGGCCTCCGGCAAATCGATCTTGAGCTGAGCGGCGGGCTTGAACGTGGTCGTGACCATGAAGAAGATCAGGAGCATGAACACCACGTCGATCAGCGGCGCCAGATCAATGCCAACCTCATCGTGCTTGCGGGTTCGAAAATTCACCTCGATAGTCCTCGCAACGCGCTCACCGGCCGCCGTGGAAGGCGTCGACGAGCTTGAGCGACTCTTTCTCCATTTCCACGATCAGTTCATCGACCCGACCGCGAAAGTAGCGATAGAAAAACAGACTCGGAATCGCAACGATCAATCCGGCCGCGGTCGTGACCAATGCGGTGGCGATACCGCCCGCCAACTGGGTCGCATCGCCGACCCCGACGCTGGTGATCACGGAAAAGATTTGAATCATCCCCTGCACCGTGCCAAGCAGGCCGAGTAATGGCGAAATCGAGGCAATGGTTCCGAGGGTGTTGAGAAAACGCTCCAGCTGCAAGGTCACGTGACGCCCGGTGTCCTCGATCGACTCCTTCATCAATTCGCGCGATTGGTTGGCGTTGATCAGCCCGGAGGCCAGAATTTGTCCCAGCGGCGAACCGATACGCAACTCGTGTAAACGCTCCGACGTGAGTTGCTGCTGCTGCACCCAGTGCCAGACCTTGGAGACCAGCTGATCGGGAATGATCTTCTTGCGCTGCAGGGTCCAGAAGCGCTCAAGGATGATCGCGAGCGCGACCACCGAGCAAATGATGATCGGCAGCATCAGCACACCGCCGGCTTTTACCAATTCAAACACGTGTCTGCGACCATGCATATCCTGTAAGAGGGCGCAAATGATAGCGGAATTAAACATCCGGCGAAACGCGGGCCGTGTCGAGTGGGTCACTCTGCGACCGATGCCAGTATCGGCGGCGGCCATCGCGGTGCCGCGTCAGGGCGATCGCTTCCGCTGGGGATCGAAAATCCAGGGTCAACGCCCCGTCAAGGTCGGTTCGCAAGGCCTTGGCGCCCGCGGCCTCGTAACGCGCGACGACTTCTGGATGCGGAAAACGAAAGTGATTGCGGTAGCCGGCACTATAAACGACGACCTCGGGACGCACCGCCGCGATCAACCCGGCGCTGCTGGAGCTGCGACTACCATGATGCGGAGCCACCAGGACCGTGCTTTCCAGCGCGGAACCGAACCGCTGCACCAGATCACGTTCGATCCCGCGCCCGATATCGCCGGTTAACAGGACGCTACCGCCGGCGCCGCGAATCTGTAACACGCAACTCATGTCATTGTCCGATCGCTCCAGACCCGGGCTCGGATGCAGAAAGCGAAACTCCACCCCGTCCCAAGTCCAGTGCTCACCCGCCAGACACGCCAGCGCGCCTGGCGCCACCGCCGGTTGGGAATGGTAAAGCGTGCCCACCGGCAACACCTCCAGCACCGTCTGATAGTCGCCGGAATGGTCGCGATCATCGTGACTGATGACGAGACGGTCGATGGCGCGCACACCGGCATGCTGTAGGTATGGCAGCAAGGCGCTCCGCGCCGCGGTGAAGTTCGGACTGTAGGCAGGCCCAGTGTCGTAAACCAAGGTGTGGCGACGGGTTTGCGCCACCACGGACAGACCCTGCCCGACATCGATTACGGTCACGCGAAGCTCCCCTTCGCGCGGCGCACCTGGACGGAAGGCCATCAGCGGCAAGGCGAGCGCGACGCCCAACCAACGCATCGGTAGGCCACGCGGCGCGAAGAGCACCACTAAACCCGCAAAGGCCAACAAGGCGAGCGACCACGGCACCGCCGGCGATTTCAAAAATGCGTGAGGTAGCGCGGCGAGTTGCTCCAACGCGTACAGCAACCACCCGAGCAACAGGCTCGCAAGCTTGAACAATGCAGTCGCCACGGTTGCGGACACACCCAGCGCAAGCACGCCCAGCAAAACCAGCGGTACGACTAAAAAGCTTACCCACGGCACCGCCAGTAGGTTGGCGAGTGGCGACACGACCGAACCTTGACCGAAAAACCAGACCGTCAGCGGCAGCAATCCGACCGAGATCCCGAGCTGCATCCCGACCCATGCACGCGGACCGCGTGTCCCCTGATGCATTCGTGCCAACCATAGTAGCCAAGCGACGGCGCCGAAGCTGAGCCAGAAACTCACCGCGAGCACCGCGAGACTGTCATACACCAAGACTGCGAGTAAGGCTGCGGCCAAGGTCGAAACCGCGCTTAGTCGCCACCCAAACCACAGCGCCAGGACGATGACCGCCTGCATGATCAGCGCGCGCTGGGTCGGAATCGAAAACCCCGCCAACAGCGCGTAGCCACAGGCGAACAGTAGGGATGCCAGCGCCCCCGCCCGCTGCGCCGGCAGCCACAACGCGACCCTCGGTAGCCAGCGCCAGAGCTGCTTCACCAGGGCGAAACTCAACAAGGCAACGAGACCGATATGCAAGCCAGAAATCGCCATCAGGTGATTGGTGCCGGTCTGGATAAACGTCTGCCAGGTTGCTTGCGACAGTTCCTGGCGCATACCGAGCGCCAATGCCTTGATCACGCCGACCTGAGGATCGTCCCCCAAACGCGCGGAGATGCGCTGTGAAATGTCAGCTCGCACCGCATCGACGCTCGTTCCAGCCACCGCGAGGCGCTGGTTGGCGGCATCAACACGCACACTGCCGAGCGCGCGGATGCCCTGTTCAAACAACCAGCGTTCATAATCGAAACCACCGGGATTGGAAAACCCGCGCGGCTCGCGCAAACGCACCCGTAAACGCCACACCTCACCGACCGCCACCGCCTGTCGCTCACGGTACCAAGTGAGCAGAATTCGCTCCGGCAAAACCTGCGCTTGCGGCGACTCGACCGCCGCCAGTGGTCGCGCCACAAAGCGGATCTTGTCCGGGTAGACATCGGGAATTCCGACGACGCGAACGTCGACCGTCATATCTTTACCGATCAACGCCTCGTCCAGCGCCGGGTAGAGCTGCCAATGAGCCTGCGCCAGCGCCCAACAGAATCCGAGCACCGCCGCCGCTGGCCCCCGCCCGCGCGGACGGGTCACCAGTAGCAGCGCGGGTACCGCGCAAGCTACCCAGACCAATCCCGGTAAAGTCGCCGATTGATGCAACAACACCGCGCCCGTGAGGAAGCCCAAAGTGAGAACTAGCATGATGCAATTTCCGCGGTACTTCGGCTAAGCTAGCGCCGCACGATTTTCACATCCAGTCATGGCCGCGCACTCCTCTCAACCTTAAATTGTATGCCGAAGCGGTTTTTCAGAAGGTTCCTGCCGCATCCTCATGTCGTGCGGACGCATCCAAATCTGAAGTCTCTTGCGCGCTGGCTGCACGATCCCAATCTTTGGCATCTCAATCGGCACTCCGTTTCTATGGCGTTCGCGGTCGGGCTACTGTGGGCATTCATTCCAATGCCGCCGTTCCCGGGTCAAATGTTTTTCGCGGCACTCACCGCGATCTGGTTGCGGGTCAATCTTCCAATTTCCATGGCGTTGGTCTGGTTGACCAATCCGATCACAATGCCGCCGGTCTTCTATGGGGCGTATAAGCTGGGGGAATGGTTGCTGGATCTACCGCCTTCGTACGTGGACTTTGAACTGAGCAGTGAGTGGTTTACCACGGTCCTGTTCACAATCTGGAAGCCGTTTCTGCTCGGCAGCGCGGTAATCGCGACGACAGCGTCAATATTGGGTTATTGGGTGGTGCAATTGTTCTGGCGAATCCATGTGGTGCGTGACTACCGTGCCCGGCAGCGCCAGCGCCGCGACCGGCGCGCATCGAAACACGCCGAAATCGCGCGGCGAACGCAGGAATCGCCTGCGTACCCGCATCAAGGACCTGGCGCCGCTATCCCGGACGCTGCAACAAGCCGTCTTCCAGTTGGTAAATCCGATCGAGCCGGTGCGCCAAAACCGGGTCATGTGTGACGATGATAAACGCGGTTTTCATTTCGACGTTGATTTCGAGCATCGTTTCGTAGATGCCCGCGGAGGTGCGTTGATCGAGGTTACCGGTCGGCTCATCCGCCATGACGATCTTCGGCGAATTGGACAGCGCGCGCGCAATCGCGGTGCGTTGACGCTCCCCGCCTGACATCTCGCCCGGCTTATGTGCCAACCGTTCCCCAAGACCGACACGGCGCAACAAGCTGGCTGCGCGTTCGCTGGCCTCGTCGATACTCTTGCCCGCCAATAGTAACGGTAGGGCGACGTTTTCGAGGCTGGTGAATTCTGGCAGCAGGTGATGGAACTGATACACGAAGCCGAGGCAACGGTTGCGCAACCGGCCCCGTGCCGTATCCGACAATTGCGAAATTCGTTGACCACAGACCGTGACTTCACCCTTACTCGGCAGGTCGAGTCCGCCGAGCAGATGCAACAGCGTGCTCTTGCCGCTGCCAGACGCACCCACCACCGCAACCTTTTCTCCGGCGTGAACAGTCATGTCCACACCGTGCAGCACCGGAACGTGCAACCGGTCCTCGTGGTAGATCTTTTGTAGCCCGACGGCTTCGAGAACGACCTCGGCGCCTGCCTCACTCATAACGCAGGGCCTCCGCCGGTTGCGTGCGCGCCGCCTGCCAGGCCGGGTAGAGCGTCATCACGATCGAGGCCATGAACGACACCACGCCTACCAGCAATACGTCGCTCCATTTGAGATCGGACGGCAATTCGCTGATGTAATAGATATCGGGTGACAAAAATTTCGTTTTGAACAGGGTTTCGATCGCCGGCACGATGGTCTCGATATTGAGCGCGAGCAGAACCCCGCACGCCACGCCGAGCAGCGTACCGACAGCGCCGATCAGCGTGCCCTGGACCACGAAAACCCCCATCACCCCGATCGGGCTCATACCGAGGGTGCGCATGATCGCAATGTCGGCCCGTTTGTCGTTGACCAGCATCACCAGGGTGGAAACGATATTGAACGCGGCGACGACGACAATCAGCAACAGAATGATGAACATCACCCGCTTTTCCATCTGGATCGCCTTGAAGAAATTGGCATGTTGGCGCGTCCAGTCGGTGATCCAGAAATTCGGACCCAACCGATCGGATAGCACGGGGACCATGCTGGGGGCGCGAAATAGATCGTCAAGCTTGACCCTCAGCGCCTGGACCCGATCCTCAAGACTCATCAAACGCGCGGCATCTTCGATTTGCATAAACGCCGAACCGCGGTCGTACTCATACATTCCGACCGAGAACACTCCGACCACGGTAAATCGGCGCATACGCGGCACGATCCCCGCCGGTGTCACTACCGTTTGCGGCGTAATCACAGTTACCTTATCGCCCATATCGACCCCGAGCGACAAGGCCAACTCCTTACCGAGCACGATGCCATATTCCCCCGCGCGGAGGCCTTCCATCGTGCCGCCGACCATATTTTCGTGGACTTCCGAGACCGCCGTTTCCTCGGCTGGTTCGATCCCGCGCATGATCGCGCCACTGACCCGGCCGTCCTTGTGCAACATTGCTTCGAATTCGATCAACGGTGCGCTGCCGAGAACATGCGGCAGGTCATTCAACTCGGCCTGGAGCGCACGCCAGTTTGTCAGCGCCGAGTCGAGTTCGGAGACCTTCATGTGCGAAGCCATCCCAAGGATGCGTTCCCGCAGTTCGTTCTGAAAACCGTTCATCACCGATAGCACGGTAATCAGCGCGGTGACCCCGAGCGCGATGCCAACGATGGAGATCAGCGAGATAAACGAGATGAAATGAGTACGCCGCTTGGCGCGCGAATAGCGCAGTCCGATAAATAGCGGAAGTGGCTTGAACATGGCCGCGGATTAAACCACATCCCTCGTCCAAACAAAACTTTAGCACGACAGAGGTGCGCCGCGGCCGAGGACTGCGGTGGACGGCGAAATCGGGCGAAAACGGGCGCTTTACACCGTGCAAGCGAGCATTCCAAGCCCGGAATTAACGTGAAAGAACCTGATTCCGAGGACTGCCGCTCCGGGTTGGCCAGGCGGGAGCGTCGGCCGCAGGGAGGCGGCTGCCGAGCCTCCATGGATGGATTCACGGCGTCTCCCGCCTGGCCGGCCCGGAGCGGCTTTCATCCTCCGGCGCGGTGTCCTCGCCATGAAAGTTAGCGCCGCAATGTGCGCGTTTGCGCTTGGTAATGCGCCCCTATCAGGGGTTACACCAGAGTCGGCTCGCATTAACATCGGCAAGCGAAGGAATCTGCTAATTTGTTCTCTACCCAAAGGTCTGGAATCGCCTGAATGCCGAAACACCTAACCACACTTGTCATATTCGCGGGCTTGCTCGTCGCGCCTCTGGCTGCGACTGGCGAGATCGTCGTGATCGGCGATCGACCGGTCGCGGTCCAGCACGCCAATCTCCCCCAGAACGGGATGCGCCAGCACGAGGTCAGCGCGCGCTTTGGTGAGCCTCGGCATCGCCGCGGCCCGGTCGGTAGACCGCCCATCTCAAGCTGGGATTACGAGGGGTTCGTAGTCTACTTTGAGTATGATAGGGTGCTCCACGCCGTGGTCCGGCGCCGCTAACCCTCACCCACAACACCCCGATGCGCAACGAGTTTTCTCTGCCCGGTGAATGGGTTCCGCAAGACGCGATCCTGCTGGCTTGGCCGCGACCGCAGGCCGGCTGGGCCGAGGTCTACGCGCGCGCGGTCGTCGCCTATCGCGCACTGGTCCTCGCCATTTTGCGCCACGAGCGGGTACTGCTTCTGGTGCCCGAGGACGAATCCGAAACCCACGCGGTTCGCGATACGCTGCAACTCGATGCCGACACCGCGGCACGCCTCAGCCTGATCCCGCTGCCCTACAACGACAGCTGGGCGCGCGACTTCGGTCCGCTGACGTTGATCGGTCCAGAAGGACCGCGAATGCTCGACTTCACGTTCAACGGCTGGGGCGGCAAATTCGCCGCGGAGCTCGATAACGCCATCACCTCGCGCCTGGCCGCGTTGGGATATTTCGCGCCGGACAGCATTCGTGGCGTCGCCGGAATACTTGAGGGCGGCAGCATCGAAAGCGATGGCGCCGGAACACTTATGACCACGCGCGAATGCCTGCTGCATCGCGGCCGCAACCCGGCGCTCGACCGCCCCGGTATCGAGCGCTGGTTGCGCGAGACCTTCGCCCTCGAACAGGTGCTGTGGGTGGAGCACGCGTGGCTCGACGGTGACGATACCGACGGGCATATCGACATGCTCGCGCGGTTCTGCGACCCGCATACGATCGCCTACGTCCGTTGCGACGATCGTCGCGACGCCCACTTCGAACCCATGCAGGCTATGCAGCGCGAATTACACCGATTTCAAGACGCACAGGGCGAGCGCTACGAAATGGTGCCGCTCCCATTTCCGACACCCTGTTTCAACGCCGCGGGCGAGCGCCTGCCCGCCAGCTACGCCAATTTTTTGATTCTCAACGGCGCGGTCATCGTACCCACTTATCAGGTGGCTGAGGACGAACCCGCGCTGCGCGCGATCGAATCGTTGTTTCCGGGGCGCACCGTCGAGCCGGTCCCCGCGTTGCCGTTCATCCACCAATCCGGTAGCGTGCATTGCCTGACCATGCAGCTACCCGCGGGAGTTCTCCAACGTGTCTAAGCTCTCCGTTGCCGTCGTTCAGCAAACCTGCGTCAACGACGCCGCGATCAATCGCGCCCACAGTGCGTCCCTGGTGCGCGAAGCTGCCGCGGCTGGTGCACGTCTGATCCTGCTGCAGGAACTGCACACCACACCGTACTTTTGCCAGCACGAGGATCCCGCCGTTTTCGACCTGGCGGAACCCATTCCCGGCCCCAGTACGGAGCACTTCGCCGCGCTGGCGCGAGCGCTGGATGTGGTGTTGGTGACCTCATTGTTCGAACGGCGCATGGAAGGCGTGTTTCACAACACCGCGGTCGTCTTCGAACGCGACGGACGAATCGCCGGCCGCTATCGCAAGATGCACATCCCCGACGATCCCGGGTTCTACGAGAAGTTTTATTTCACGCCGGGCGACCTCGGATTCCAACCTATCGCCACCTCGGTCGGCCGTCTTGGCGTGCTGGTTTGCTGGGATCAATGGTTTCCGGAAGCGGCGCGACTGATGGCGCTGGGCGGCGCCGATCTGCTGCTCTATCCAACCGCGATCGGTTGGGACATGCGCGATACCGAGGCGGAACGAACCCGCCAGCGCGAGGCGTGGATGACGATTCAACGCGCCCACGCGATCGCCAATCATCTACCCGTGCTGGTGGCGAACCGCATCGGGCACGAGCCCGATCCATCCGGCGTCTCTGACGGTATCCAGTTTTGGGGGCACAGCTTCGTCGCAGGCCAGCAAGGCGAGTTGCTGGCGGCAGCGGATGCAACCGCGGAAGGCCCGTTGCTCGCCGAACTCGACCTCGCGCGCACCGCGCGACAACGCCGGATCTGGCCGTTTCTGCGCGACCGCCGCATCGATGCCTACGCGGACCTCACCCGTATTGCGCGCGATTGAGTGCGAGGGCGTCGCTTGCGACGCCCACGCGGTGGGCCGAGCGACGCCTAGGCTTTCTTGTTCACCAAGGACTTGATTTCTTCGAGACTCTCGCGGAAACGCTTATCCATCGCTTGCAGCGCGTCCTCCTGGGCCTTGCGCACCAGCTCGGTAATTTCCTGCATATTCGCACTGGTCCGCTCGTAGGCATGGGTAAACAACTCGGCCTGTTTGGTTGCGATCTCCTCGGGTTTCACGTCCGCCAACCCTTTGAAGGTCTCCAACGCCTCCTTTGACGCTTGTTCCATCAGTTCGGATTGGCGTTTGAGCAAGGCCTCGGTGCCCGCCCACAGGTTGCGGTTGGCTTCCGTCATCGCCTCGACGTTCTTGCGCTGGGCGTCCAGCATCGCCGAAAAATCGACCTGAGGGCTGCCAAACTGGCTCATCGCCTGTTTGAATTGATCGAACATCTTTTGCGGATCGAACATGTCCATCAACGAGGACGAATCCGCCGGGGTCTTTTTGCTCATGATTCATGGCTCCAGAAATTGATCGGGGTGACGCCGATCCTGCGATCGGCATCACGACTATAGACCAATTTCCACTGCGGGTTGATTGACTTAAATGCGGCTCGCAACGAGATGCGAGGTCTAATGGTGTTTTTGCTTGGGCGGAGCGTTTTGGGAATTCGGATCCTCGATCAGCAAACCGCGCCGCACGCGCCGACCAAAAAGCACACAGGCCTTTTCAAACGCTTGCTCGGCCTCACGCGAGCACCAGTCCCACTCCATCGGCGAGGTATTCGCCGGAATCTGCCAGTGTCCGGTGACGAGCATTTCCCCCACCCGAATCTCGACGCCCCAGTCGTGCCAGACCGTGTCGTCACCCTCGCCTTCCGCGAACTCCTGCTCGACCAGGCGGCAATAGTTGCCGTTGCGATCATCGGCGGCGATGGTGTCGGAGACGATCAGCGTGCTGTCGATACAGCTGCTCCATCCGGTGTGGACGGAACTTGCCGAATTGAACAACGCATGGATCAACCAGCCCGGGGTAACGGTGATGCTGAGCGGGGTGTCCCAATCGGGTTCGTTATTGCTATCTGGTTCGTCCACGTGGTGCCCTCGGGTTCTCGCCGCCGCGGCTCCCGCTCGCGCGACGGGCGGCGAATTGGTCTATCTTCTTCAGGAGTCTATCGAAAAATCGCGGCTATGTTAGGGAGACCGAGCAAAAATGAAAAGGGTAGCCGTCATCGCAGTCCATGGCGTCGCCGATCAGGCGCCGTTCACCTCGGCACGCGCAATCACCGATCTGTTGATCGGTCCGGACCCGGCGCAAGATTATTTCGGATTTCAGGAGGAGCGGATTCGGCTCGGGTTACGGCGGGTTGAGGTCGCGCACCGGGTTGACACCGAGAGCGCTGAGCGGGGGCCGTTCGCCCAGAGCTCGGCGACCTTCGAATACCTCAAGCGCGGGGAGGCGGTCGCACTCGAGGGCGAGGACGAACCCGCCTCCGATTCACCGCTGCCGCGCACGCTTGGACCGAACGATAGCGGTTGCGACGAGATCGAACATGACGCCATGCGCGAGCAATTGCAGAATTTCCAGGAACCGGCTACCGAGCCAGCGCTGGAAACCGTGGTGCTGCGCGGATTTCGGCGCACACAACCCGGGGCAGCCGCCGACTCCGGGGTGGATGTCTTTGAGATGTACTGGGCCGACCTGTCGCGGCTGAAATCGAGCGTGTTTTCGGTCTTTTTCGAGTTTTACTTACTACTGTTCTTTCTTTCGCGGCTCGGCGGCATCGCGATCGATCGTGCGCTGGTCTTTTTTGCTCCGCGTTCAAGCGGGTGGCGCTGGCTCTCACGCCTGCACGAGATGGCGGAAGTCATGCTGACGCTGGTGGTGCCGATCCTAGTGTTGTGCATGTTGAGTCTCGGAGTCGTCGGACTGCTTTACTTCATTCCATCGGGTATCGATCTTGAACTGCTGTTTGCGCTGGTACCCGGCGCGGCGGTGGCGGGTGTGGGTGGTGTGGCGCTGTATCGCGAGCGCTTGCGTCGCGCCGGACGGTACTGGCCGTGGGGGTTTCTGCTTGTCCTTGCGGCCACGCTGGCGACGATCCTGCTCGCACTCGGCGTCGGCATCAGCTACCGCGGTTTCGTGTTCTGGCTGTGGTTGTTCGCCGCGGGCCTGGTGTTGCGCCTGTGTTATGTCTATGAAGCGCGTCGGCCGGGCGCGTGGCCGCTTGGCCGCGCATTGATCCTGATCACCGCGATCGTCTATGCGCTCGCGCTGTGGGGTTCCGGGGCGGAAAATAGGCAAACCGAAATCTACGCCGCGACCCTGGCCAGCGCGCACTGGCTGATCGACCTCAACACGCTGGTGTGGGCCGTTATCATCGCCGCGACCCTGCTGGTTGCACTCGCCGGGGCATGGCTGACCGCTACCACTCCGATCGCACAACGCACGATTGCGCGGCAAACGCTCTGGACAGTCAATCTCAGCTTGGTCTTGCCGGGCGCGTTGGTTCTCATCCTCAATATCGGTCTGTGGCAGGCACTGGCGTTTTTCGCTGCACGCGCCCGTCAATTCAACCCGGATGACATCGCCACCCTGCAACAGTTGATCGATCAAAGCATGTTGCCGGGCCTCGCGCTCGGAGTGGCTTTGATCGCGCTGGCGGTGCTGTTGGCGGTGTGGTCGATTTCGCCCGCCGCCCTCGGCGAGTTCTTTGAGGGGCGGGGCACTCCGCGCGCGAGCCGTTGGCTCGGCGATTCGCTCAGCGCCGGGTTCAAGGCCATGCGCCTGAGTGGCGAGGCCTTTCGCGTGGTCGTCATCGTTCTGGTTCCGCTCGGCTTTCTACTATCGCTCGCCATCGAGTGGCCATGGCTGCGTTACGACCGCATCGCGGTGCTCGCGACCGCGCTCCTGATCCTGGTGGCGGTCACCGGTTCACACGGACCCTTCAAGTTTCTCGCGCTCGGCTTTCGTGGCGCGCTCGACATCGCGCTCGACGTTGCCAATTGGCTGCGCAGTACGCCGACCACCGCGACGCCACGCGCCGCGATCTGTCGCCGCTACGCCTCGCTGCTGCGCCATATCGCCGATTGGCGGGACCCACGCGATCAACGCGGCTATAGCGGCGTGGTCATCGTCGCACACAGCCAAGGCACGGTGATCACAGCCGATCTTTTACGTTTTCTCACCCGCGAATATGGCCATCCGGATCGGGTGCGGGACCCGTCATTGCACCGCTACTTCGACCTCGGTCACGCCGAACACCTGCCGCTTTATCTTTTTACGATGGGGTCACCGCTCCGTCAGCTGTATCAGTTGCGTTTTCCGCTGCAATACGGGTGGAGCGGAACCGACCCGGCGCTCGGCGGGCGCCCCGGACCCGATCCCGCGCAGCTGACACTGATTCAATGGTCGAACGCCTATCGCAGCGGTGATTACGTCGGCCGCTACCTGTGGCAGCACGATAATGACGAGGCGCTGTGGGCACCTGATGAGTGGAAAGTTCTCGATCCGGTCCGGCGGGAATGCTGCCTCGGCCCCGGTGCACATACCCGCTATTGGGACGGCACCGCGCCGGCGGTGGCGCGAGAACTCGATCGTTTGATCGACGAAGCCACCCGCCTCGGGCGGTAGGCAGCCGACGGGTTGTCAGTCGATCGTGTACTGCATCCGGGTGACGACGCGTACCCGTTTGGTCACCGACCCCGCATCATCGTAATCGTCGATCGGCGACAGAATACTGAACAGACCCTGCGTCGCGCTGCGCAGTTTGACAATGCGCGCACCCGAATCGCGGGCGAAACTCTCACCGGCCGCGCGGGCGTTTTGCGTCGCCTCGGTCAACATCGTCGGCTTGATGTCGTTGAGCGCGGTGTATCGGTATTGAATGCTCGGGTAGTCGAGCAGGATGTCGGCCTTAAGCAATGCGTCCAGGTTCTGCGCGGCTGCTTGCACCGCTGCGACGTCGTGCGTCGCCACAGTAACCGCGGACCGGCCGGTGTAACGCTCAGCCGCCTGGGGGTTACCCATGCTCCAGTTGTCCTGCACCGATGCTGCCTGCGAGCCAACCTCCGCCGACTTGAAGCCACGTTCGACTAGAAAGTTCTTGATCACCGTTTGTTGTCGTGCCACTTCGGTCATGATTTCGCGCACATCGCGACCCGCCACCGAAAATGGCAACGTCCACGCGGCGTGGTCGGCTTGCACCAGGCGCTCGGCCACGCCGCGCACTTCGATATAGCGCTGATTGAGAACGTTTTCGCGCACTGCATTGCCGACATGAAAACCGGCATAGGCGATCGCTAACCCGACCGCGACACCTGCGATCACAACCCGCATCGCGCCTCCCCCATCCGTAGTTGCATAACCGTACGCCCCATCGACCAAGCTCCTGTTAAATGCCCTTGAACGCACGATTGTATTCCGCCGCCTGCGCCTGATCACCCGAAAGTATGCCGTGGGTCAGCGCGTGGACCCGTTGCAACAACCCGATGACCGCATCTTCGGCGAACTGGATCTGTGCCGGCTCGAGCCAGCGCTCCGCTCCGTAGCGGTCGACAATCGCGCGCAGCGTTCGACGATCCTCGGCGATCAGCTGTTCGTGCGGAGTCGTCAGTAAGAAATCAGTCTGATTACGCGTCCGACGCGGATCGGCGAGCATCCCGTCGACCCATTGGCGGTAGCGGCTCATCAGCGCCGGTGCATTCCGAATGTAGATCGCATTGTTCGAATCCATCAGGTAGCTGCGCAGATCGGCGTTGGCGGATCCGACCAGCAGATCGTCGCCCAGGATCGCGACCTTGGAATGCAGCGATTCGGTCGCGTGGCCCGCGGTATATCCCGCCGGCGGCAGATACTCAAAATATTCGAAGCGCGCGCCACGCGCCGGGTCGTGCCGCTGTTGCGAGAATTCGGCGAAGGCTTTGAGAATGTGCCGCGCCAGCAGATTAACCGGCACCAGATCGGTGGTCTGCTCGGAATTCGTCAGCACCGTGACAGTGACGTGGGCGCATGGCGATTCACCGGTTACCATCTTGCCGAAGCGCTCGATGAGATTCGCCGGCGGCGCGAAGTAGGCATTGTGGATGACGATGCGCTGCGGTGCTTGTGCCGTTGCGTGGCGGCACACGTTCTCCATTGCGGCCAACCATAGCCCGTGAATCCGCTTACCGGAGCGGGCCTCGGCGCCGTCAACGGCACCATAACTGCGGGTTTGATCGAGCCCCGCCGGCCCGCCCGCCATCGGCAGGTTTTCGACGTAAGCCAACAACGCGCCGGGATCAACCTCGTAGAGCGGCGCGTGATCGACGCTGCGCGCATAGGGATAGTCCGCCCAGTAGCGCGCCGCGTTGCGCTGCAGGGTCGCGAGCGCGGTATCCTCGCGCGCGCTCTGGGCTTGACTCCGGCGCCCAAACTCACCCGCGACGCATTGTTCACGGGCCGGCTCACCCGCGACATTGGCGCAAAACTGTGCCGCCGTGTCGAAGGCGTCGGCATTCGCCGCCAGCTCATTCGGCGCATGGCGACGCACTTCGTCAAGCGTCGCGACCATGCTGCGAAAATCCCACAGCCGGTCAAACGTTGCGCGTATATCAAGGCCACGCCCGCCGAGGTCGACCTGCAGGTCAGTATCCATGAAGATGTATTTCGCAACCAGGGGGTTGGGACGCATGTGATACGAATCCTCGATATTGCGCCCGCCGATCTGAAGCCGCGCATTGTCGGCCAGCAGCAGCTTGTGGTGCAGGAAATCGGTGAGGTACTCCCAGTCGCGGACGGCCTGCGGGTCGTCGAGTCGCGCCACCGGCAGAAAATCGCGCAGGGCGTCGCGAATCGGGTTGATCTTCTCGCCATACAACTGACTCGCGATCGCGAGCTTGAATTGCGCTTCCAAGCGCTCAAGCGGACCGCCGGTGCGCCGCTGCCACTCCAGTCGGGCCAGTTCCGCTAACCCCTTGCGGTCCTCCGGGGTCATCCTGAGGCTACCCTGCCCGACCGCGGCGAGGTCGACGGGTTGCCCGCTCAACACCGCTTGCGCCATCAGTTTCGGGTTCTTCGCGTACAGCCCGGATAGAAACAGCCCCGAGTTTGCCACCGTCAGGTTCGAGATATTCAGCTCGGCAGCCGAGCGTCCGTCGATTGTTTCGTCGTCGAACGCGGCCGCAATGGCGCGGCGCTTGGCGGCGCTGCAGGCAAGCGCTGGCGTCAGCGCCTCGGCACGATCGCAGCCCATCGTCAGATAGGCCGCGTCCATTACGATCTCCCGCGTCGGACGATTGTAGAAGCGCACTTCGAGACTGCCCGGCCCGTCAGCGGCCTCACGCTGCAGCATCGAAAACAGGTCGAGCCGCGCGTAGTTGGTGTGATAGTCAACCAGCAGGCGGACCTGGACGCCGCGCTTGGCGGCCGCGATCAAGGCCTGACTGATGAGCGACGAGCTGTGATCGTCGGCGTAGATGAAATACATGAGATCCAGGGTCGAGCGCGCGTTTTTCACCAGTTCGAGCTTGGAGCGAAACGCGCGATCGTTACCAAGGACCATGAGCCCGCGGGACATCTCCACCGCGGCGCTATCGCCATGATGCAACACCGTTTCGTCCGACAATAATCCGCCGCCGCTTTGTTCACTGAGGTAGGGGTTGACCGCACAACCCGCCACCAGTGCGCACAAGGACAACGCCACGTGCCGAAAAATCTGAACAGGCATGTCAAGCATCCTTTTACTGGTAGGAAAGCCAGAAGCGGCTTTCTCAGTAAGCTTAGCATTGCCTGTAAAAAAAGCCGTCACATTTGGCTGATCGCACTTCGGCTGCGGTTACGGTTGTGCCGGTAGGCCGGGCGGTCGCCATGACACGGTCCACCGAGGTATATACGACCAATCCCCAGGCCCGCAAGCTGAGAATCGGTCTGATCGTGAGCCATTGCCTCACCGGCTACGCCAGAAGTGTGAACGAATGAATCCCCAAACCCCACACGAGTCCCTAAATTGCGGTCCATAACAGCGCCTCCGCGATTGCGCCAACCGCACAGGCGGCAGGTCGTGCCATGAACGCAGCGTCGAGTGCGTTGATAACCACGCGCGGCTCGCGCCAGCTTGATCGGAATTGATCCCATGCCAACCGATGAAACCCTCCGCTACCATCTCCGCGAACTGGAGATCGCGCAAGATCCGCACTCGGAACACCATATCCTCCCGGAATTCACCACAGACGATAGGGCCGTGCTCGATATCGGTTGTGGCGTCGGGCAAACGCTGGTCGCGGCAAAGCTCGCCCCGGATGCGTTGCGGGTTGGCTTAGACCTGGATCACCCGTGTCTCGCATATGGTCGTGAGCGCTTCGGGCACATTGGCTTCGTCAATGGCGCGGCGGAAACGCTGCCATTTCGCGACGCAGTGTTCGACCACGTCGTATCTCGCGTGTGCCTGCCTTACACCGAGATTCGACGCACCTTGCGTGAGGTGCGGCGGGTGTTGAAGCCGGGCGGCCGAGTCTGGTTTACCCTCCACCCTTACGCGACCCTTCATCGCGAACTGGTGGACGCGCTCAAGCGGATCAAGCCGGGGAACGCGCTTCGTCGCAGCCATGTGTTGATGAATGGGATATTGTTTCACCTGACCGGTCGCCAGATCGCGCTGGTGCCGAAGTGGGGTTACGAGTCATTCCAAACCCGCGCCGGGATGCGGCGTGCGCTTCAGGCTCAAGGCTTTACCGATATCCGCATCGGCTATGAAGGACGGCATTTCGTCTGCGCCGCACGTCGCGCCGACTGATCCGCTAAATCTGTGAAGTACCCGATTCGCAGGGGGGCGCCACTCCGGGTTGGGTAGGCGGGCGCGTCGGCCGCAGGGAGGCGGCTGTCGAGCCCCCAGGGACGGGTTCACGGCGTCTCCCGGCCGGGCCGGCCCGGAGCGGCTTTCATGCTCCGGGGCCGTGCCCGCGCCATGCAAGTCAATCTGAATCCAGCCGCAGGCGCGGCACCGCTTGCATGAGTTCGCGGGTGTACGCCTCGCGCGGATGCTGCGAGACTTGATCGGTGTCACCGGTCTCAACCACACGCCCCTGACGCATCACCAAGATCCGATCACTGAGGTACTCGACGACGCTGATGTTGTGCGTAATAAACAACATCGCGAGATTGCGCTCGGCACGCAGCGTTAACAGCAGTTGCAAAATTTCAGCCTGCACCGATACGTCGAGCGCGCTGGTGATCTCGTCACACACGATGAAACGGGGGTTGAGTGCGAGCGCGCGCGCGATCCCAATGCGCTGGCGCTGGCCGCCGGAAAATTCGTGCGGGTAGCGCCAGAGGTGGTCGCGTTCGAGTTGCACCCGTTCCAGCACTTGCGCGGCGAGTTCGAGGCGTTCGTCGTCATCGGCGCCGATGCCGTGGACCCGCATCGGCTCGGTGAGTATCGTCGCGACCGTCAGGCGCGGGTTCAACGACGACGCCGGGTCTTGGAACACCACCTGCATTTCGCGCCGGAATGGCTGCATTTCGCGGCGCGGCAGCGTGGTGATCGCGCGGCCGTCGAACTGGATCAGGCCGGCGGTGGGTTCGGTCAAGCGCAGAATGGCGCGCCCGAGGGTGGTCTTGCCGCAGCCGGATTCGCCAACCAGCGCGACAATTTCGCCCGCCCGGATCGCGACCGAAACATCGTCAACCGCGCGAACATGATCGACCACCCGGCGGAACACGCCCTTACGCACCGGAAAGTACACTTTGAGGTTTTCGACCTGAACCAACGGCTGGTCGTCACCCGCCTGCGCGGGGCGTTCAGCGACGCGCGGCAGATTTTCGGGCAGCGCGGCGAGCAGACTCCGGGTGTAGTCGTGGCGCGGGGTGCGAATCACGGCCCGCAACGGTTCGTCCTCGACAATGACGCCATGGCGCATGACCGCGACGCGGTCGGCCATTTCGGACACGACGCCGAAATCGTGCGTGATGAACAGGATGCTCATGCCGCGCTCGTCCTGGAGTTTGCGCATCAGGCGCAGGATCTCGGCCTGAACGGTCACGTCGAGTGCGGTGGTCGGCTCGTCGGCAATCAGCAACTCCGGCTCGCAGGCCATCGCCATCGCTATCATCACCCGCTGGCGTTGGCCGCCCGACAGGCGATGCGGGAACTCGCCCATGCGCACAGCCGCGTCGCGAATCTGCACCTGCTCCAACGCGAGCCGCGCTCGCTCAGTCGCCTCCCGCACCATCATCCCCGGATTGTGCAGTTGCAAGGCTTCGATGATCTGCTCGCCGACCGTGAATACCGGATTCAGCGAAGTCATGGGCTCCTGAAAAATCATCGCGATATTCGAACCGCGGATTTCACGCACCCGCGCTTCCGGCAGTTCGAGCATGTTCACGCGCTGGGGGGTGCCCGAAGCTGCGGTGTAATTGAACCAGATCTCGCCGCTCGGGTGGTGCGCGATCCGCGGCAACAACCGAATGACCGACAGCGCGCTGATCGACTTGCCACTCCCGGACTCGCCCACCAGACAAAACGTTTCGCCCTGATTGATCGCAAAACTGACGCCATCGACGGCCGTGACCTCGCGCTTGCCGGCGCGCAGGTAGGTGCGCAGATCGCGCACTTCGAGCAGCGGGAGGACCGCACTCATTCCTGTGCCGCACTCAAATGCGGGTCGATCGCGTCGCGCAACGCATCCCCCATCAGGTTGTAGGCAAATACGGTCAGGAAGATCGCGCCGCCGGGAAACACCGCCATCCACCAGTTGAACGCCGAGGATCGCACCGCCTGGTTCAACATCTGCCCCCACGACGGCGCGTCTACCAAACCAAGCCCGAGGAAGCTCAGCGTCGCCTCGGCAAGAATCGCCGACGCCACGCCGAAACTCGCCGCGACCAGGATCGGCGCGACGCCGTTCGGTAGCATGTGGCGAAAGAGGATCGAAGGCAGCGGCAGACCGGCGGCAATCGCAGCCTGAACGTAGTCTTGTTCACGCAGCTTGAGAAATTCGGCGCGTACGTAGCGGGCGTAGCCCGGCCACGAGGTCAGTCCAATAATCACCATCATGATGTAGAGGTCGCGGCCGAAAAACGCGACAAATGCCAGCAACAGAAACAAGGTCGGGATCGCCTCGAAGATCTCCACCAGGCGCATTCCAATCATGTCGGCAATGCCGGAGAAATACCCCATCAGCCCTCCGATCATCACCCCGAGCACCAGCGCAATCCCGGTCGCGACAAAGCCGATACCGAGCGCGATCCGTGCGGCGTGGATCATTCGCGAGAGCACGTCGGCGCCGTTCTCCTCGGTACCGAACCAATGCGTGGCGCTTGGCGCCTTAAGCGCGACGTTGCCGCGGTCGCGCTGATAGTCCTGCGGCGAGAAATGGATAGGCGCCAGTACGACTGCCTCGAAGTGTCCCGCGGCAATCTGTTCACGGTAATGCTCGTGGATCACCACCTGCGGCGGGTTAAGCCAAAGCGAGCCTGCCAGCCAGGCGAGCGAGGTCGCGACCACGATCAACGTGAGCTTGCGCATCCCGCTGATCGGCCACCAGACAACGAGTGCAAACGTGATGAACGCGATCGCCCAAGCGAGATCGTTGGCCCCGAACGCCTGCCACACCGGACTCCACCACACGCCGTTTTCCTTGACCGCCAGTGGCCGGCTGCTTGCAAGCAGCGGCGCGAACGCGGCGACAAACGCAAGCAGCAACACCCACGCCAGGCCCAGCCGTGCGGTCCCGCGCCGGAAGGTCTGGCGCAACATCCGCGCGGCGTAACTTTGGTGACGGTTGGCCTCTAACATGACGCCGGCGGTGCGACCCTGCGGTTTAGTCATAGCTCACCCGTGGATCGGCGACGGCGTAGGCAATATCGGCCAGCAAATAGCCGACCAAGGTCAGTAGCCCGCTGATGAAGGTGATCGACAGCACCACCTCGCGATCGCGCCCTTTCACCGCTTCGACCGCGAGCTTGCCCATGCCATCGATACTGAAGATGCTCTCGACGATAACCGAGCCGGCCAGCAAGCTCGGCAGCAGGCTCGCGGATACCGTAATCAACGGCAGTAGACTGTTGCGGAACACATGCCGCCACAGCACCTGCGCCTCCGGCAGCCCCTTGGCGCGCGCGGTTCGCGCGTAGTCCGCAAGCAGGTTTTCGAGCACCGCGGACCGTGTCAGGCGCGCGAGAAAAGCAAATCCACCATACGACAGACAAATCACTGGCAAGGCCAGGTGCCAGGCCCGGTCGAACAGAAAGCCGCGCACGAACTCACCACTCACCAGTTGCGCGCCGAGGGCGACGCCGGTGAATCCGCCGATCAACGCGAGCAACGACAATCGCAGGGCTAAATAGTCGCTCCGTCCAAGCGCGAAAAATACCGGCACCAACAGCGCGCCGATCACCAGCAATGTCAGCGGCGTTGACGCGGTTGGTAAACTCGTTGCCATCCACCCAGCGAGCCCCAACCCGAGCAACCCGGTCAGCACGCCACGCCGAAGGCTGCTCGACATCCGCGCCAGCGCGATGCCGGCCGCGGTGCCGAGCAGCATGCCGCCGAAGACCTTGAGTACGTCGAAAATGCTCGACCAATGCGGAAGAAATGGCATGTCGAGCGCCGCACGGGCGTTCAAGCCACTGGCGGGAAACCAGTGCCAATACTGATCGCTGGCGAAAAATCCGATCAGCAGCACCCCGGTCAGCATGGTCGGGACCGACCATAGCGCCAGCATCACCATACTGGAACTGACATCGAACGGCCCGCCGCGATCGGTCGCCGCGCGCACCCCAACCAGGATCGCGATGTAGTAAATCAGCGGGATTGTCAGCACGTTTAGCAACAACGTGATCGGCACCCGCTCAAATATGAGATCGCTGACCGGCCGGCCGTAACGGATACTCTCGCCGAGATCGACCCCCTTTTGCCAGGAAAACTCCGTATAGCGCCCCTCGGCATCCTGCTTCATGCCCACCGGCGAAACGTTATTGAGCCAGCGCAGATACTGCACCGGGGCCGGCTGGTCGAGCCCATAGCGGCGATTGTAATAATCCTCCAGCGCCTTTTTTTCCTGCGGATTCATGCCGAAGCCATCAACCAGCGATTGCGCGCTGATACCGCCCGGCGACCACGCCATGACAAAAAACACAACCAGCGTGATCCCGAGCAAGGTCGGCACCATCAGCAGCAGACGGCGCAGGATGTAGCTCAGCATGGCGCGGCGCTCTCCGTGGGACGCGAATTCATCGTAGCGTTAACTTCAATGTTGAGGACGCCGCCCCGGAGGATGAAAGCCGCTCCGGGTTGGCCAGGCGGGCGCGTCGGCCGCGGAGAGGCGGCTGCCGAGCATCCTTGGATGGATTCACGGCGTCTCCCGCCTGGCCGGCCCGGAGCGGCATCCCTCGGAATTCGAGTTCTTTCACGTGAACGGCGCGGCTAATACTTCTGCATCTCAGCCGGCACGTACCAACTCACCGGCTTGTCGCCGAGATTGAGCCCAAGCCGGGTGACTTCGACGTTCTGCATTCGAGTATCGATGAAGATCAAAGATTTGCGCCGCATCAACCAAGTATAGGGTTGGTCTTCGTAAAGAATCCGCTCGGCGGCATGCCATAGCGGCATGCGCCTCTCCTCATCGACCGTGCCGCGCGCCTGCTCGATCAGCTTGTCTAGCTCCGGATTCGCGTAGCTGATGAAGTTGTCGCCGTTGGTCTTGGTCTGGCTCGAGTGGAAGATCTGGTAGAGGTCGCTCTCTACGCCCCCGGTCCAGCCGAGCGTGATCGCATCGAAGTCCTTTTTCTTGAGCAGATCGAGCATGACCGACCACTCGGCCGGTTTCGGCACCAGTTCGATCCCGGCGCGAGCGTACAGATCCTTCAGAAACAGAACGATGCGTTTGGTATCTTCGTTATCCTGAAAGTAAACCAACTCGAACCGGAACGGCTGTCCACTCGCATCCTCGAGTAAACCGTCATTGTTGCGATCCTCGTAACCGACTTCGCTCAGCAGGGCCTTGGCAGCCGCGACGTCGAAGGGTTCAACGGTGAGATCCGGCGCGCGCTGTTTGCTCTGTGGGCTGAAGGGGCCGACGGCCGGTTCGCCATACCCGAGCATGATCTCGGCGACGATACGTTGCTTGTCGGTGAGATAGGTCATCGCTTTGCGTACACGCTTGTCGGCAAAGCGGCTCGGCTGACCATTGCGTTCCTGATTCCAGCCGATATAGCTGTAACCAGCTGTCGGCGAAGCGTATTCGAGCGCCTGACTGCGACTCATCAGTCCGGCGTCCTGACGCAGATCCTGGTACTCAAGCGGTTTGGCGCTGTAAACGTCGATATCGCGGTTGCGATAGGTGGTCAACCGCGCGGTTTCGTTTTCGATGATCTTCCACAGCACGCGCTCGAAGTTGGGTTGCACCGGCGCCCAGTAACGCTGATTACGCTCAAGCTCGACGATGCCCTGATCCGGCGTCCAGGTGCGCGGATCGGCGAGCCGATAAGGCCCGGAGCCAAACAGCAAGCCCTTGGACTGGTTGAATTTTTGCGGATCTTCGAAGTAGGGTTCGTAAAAATGCCGGGCGAGGATGTCCATCCCGCCGGCCAGCGAAAGGCTGTCGTAGTAGGGTTCCTTGAACACGAATTCGACGGTGCTGGCGTCGATGGCCTTCACCGAGTCGATCTTTTCGAAGTAGGCGCGCTGGCGTGGCGCTTCGATCCGTTCGTCCATGATAAAGCTGAACGTGAACGCGACGTCATCCGCCGTCAGCGGCGCGCCGTCCGAAAACACCACCCCTGGACGCAGGGTGAATGTGAAGCGCAGACCATCGTCACTCACCTGCCATCGCTCGGCGATGAAACCCTGCCACTCCAGCGTCTCGGGATCGCGCGTCAATAACGACTCGAGGACGTAGTTCTGTACATCGCTGGCGTAGGCGTCGCTCGACACCAACGGCGTGATCGTCTTCAGCGACGTTCCGAACGGCTGCACCAACCAGTCGCCCTCAGCGTAATCCGGCCGCAGGGTAACCTTCTGCGAGCGCCGAAAGGCCTCCGGCACCGCTCCGTCGGCTGCCGCGGTCGCCGCACTCGAGAACGCGCCGCTATTCAGACCCAACCGCAACCGCCGCACGTCGTCGGCCTGTTCGCGCATGACCTGCGCGATCTGATCGAGTTTGCGCCACTGGCGGTCGATCATGTACATCGTCAACAGTAAGGCCGCGATCAGCCCGAACAACACCAGGAAAATAAAGAAGTCCTTGGCGGTAAAACGATTTTCCATGGTTTGGGTGCCTTTCCCCGAGCGCTACATTTGGAACGCTGCTAAGGGTACCAGCCTTTGCCGCTGGTAAGAACAGAGGCAAATGTTTCGCCATGCGTTACGATCGGGCCTCAGCGCATCGGCCGCGGATCCGCCTCGTCGTGCAGCACAATGATTGGCGTACGGCCGCAACCTGAATATCATGAGCAGCTAGAACCTGATCAAAGTTAAACCCGAAGGAGATGTCATGGGATTCCTCGCTGGAAAACGCGCGCTCGTCGTCGGCGTGGCTAGCAACCGCTCGATTGCCTACGGCATCGCCCAGGCCATGCGTCGCGAAGGCGCCGAGCTGGCATTTACTTACCAAAATGAGCGCTTGCAGGAGCGGGTCGAAAAAATCGCAGGGGAACTCAACTCCGATATCACCCTTCCGTGCAACGTGGAAAGCGATAGCGAAATCGAAGCCGTGTTCGAGCGCCTCGATGACTACTGGGATCACTTTGACATCCTGGTGCACTCGGTCGCGTTCGCACCCAAGGAGCTGCTAGAAGGCGATTTCCTCGACAACGTCACCCGCGACGGCTTCCGCATCGCACATGACATCAGCTCCTACAGTCTGACCGCGTTGGCCAAGGCCGGGCGACAGATGATGCAGGGACGCAACGGGGCAATCCTCTCGCTGTCCTACCTAGGCGCAGTGCGTGCAATGCCCAGTTACAACGTGATGGGTCTCGCCAAGGCCAGCCTAGAAGCCAATATCCGCTATCTCGCCTACACCCTCGGTCCAGAGGGAACACGCGTGAACGGAATTTCAGCAGGTCCGATTCGGACCCTGGCGGCCTCCGGAATCGGCAATTTCCGCAAACTCCAGGATGAGGTCGCGAGAGTGGCGCCGTTGCGGCGCAATGTCACAATCGAAGAAGTCGGTAACGCCGGCGCATTTCTGTGCTCCGATCTGGCAAGCGGAATCACGGGCGAGATCACCTATGTGGACGGTGGGTTCAGTATCGTTGCAGCCACGAATTGACATGCCCGATTTCGCGGCGACGTCGCGGTTGTGAGCCCCATCTGGATCGGTTTAGGCGATAAGAATGCGAAGGTTGTGGCGTTGGGCACACCCCAAACGCTACGGTGACCTTTGCGGCGGCGACCGAATTCGCAGCGAACAACGGAAATCGACCGCGACATGCAGATGCGTGGTTGGCCTCGCCAAACACGCTACCCGACCGCTCTCATCTCCATGCTGTTGATCTTTATCAAGTCGATTTGTCAGCGAATCGCATAACCTTTCCATACGGTCACTGATCCTGCGGATGCGCCTGAAGCCTGACTCCGTCGATCAGCCTCCGAAGTCTTTTTGATCTTTGCCATGTCACCAAATCCGGCTACCTCCCTGCTGGGGGTAGCCGGTTTTTTTCTATCAGTCCATTCAGCATCCGAATTCCGTCACCAGCGCGAGCGCTTTCGGTAACTGTAGAGCGACTCGCAAAATCAATTGATCATAACTTCCGCTACGGCCTTTCCTTGAACTACGTGCCACCGCGTTGTCGGTGCCGGCGTTGAGGTCGTCCCCGACGGATCCGATAATTCGCCCACGAACTGACTAGAAAAACGTCCAGGGAGTTGGAGCTCGAATGTTTATCATCATCGGATTGCTCGTCGGCATGGGGTCGGTATTCGGCGGCTATGCGCTAGCGGGCGGATATCTGTCGGCATTGTGGCAGCCGCTAGAGTTGCTAATGATTTTCGGCGGCGGATTCGGCGCGTTCATCATGGGCAACACCCTAAAAGCGATGAAGGCGACCGGCAAAACCTTGCCTTCGGCCTTTGGCGGATCTAGGTATTCTAAAGCGCTATATCTAGAATTATTCGCACTGCTCTACGAAGTTCTCACCAAGATCCGAAAAGACGGACTGATGTCAATCGAGGGTGACGTCGACGCGCCAAAAGAAAGCGCGTTGTTTCAAAAATACCCTAAGGTGATGAAAGACCATCATGTTATGGACTTCATCACCGATTACTTGCGGTTAATGGTTGGCGGTAACATGAATGCGCTCGAAATCGAAGCACTCATGGACCAGGAACTCGAAACTCATCATCACGAGGGCGAAATCCCTGCACACGCCGTAGCGAAAATGGCAGATGCGCTGCCCGCGTTCGGCATTATCGCGGCCGTCATGGGTGTCGTGAAAACAATGGGATCCTTGCACTTACCGCCAGGTGAACTCGGAATCCTGATTGCCCACGCTCTCGTGGGCACGTTTCTCGGAATCCTGTTGGCCTACGGCGTAGTTGGTCCGATCGCAACCGTGATCGAGCAGAAACTCCAGGAAAGCTCCAAGATGCTGCAATGCGTGAAGGTGACATTGCTCGCCAGCATGAACGGATATGCGCCGCAGGTCGCGGTCGAGTTCGGTCGTAAAGTGGTATTCTCCACCGAGCGCCCCGGCTTTAGCGAGTTGGAGGAGCACGTCAAGCAGAGCAAGAACGCCGGCTAAGATCGCGCCCACGAAAGGATTCAGGCAATGAGCGAACGCCCAATCATTATCAAGCGAATCAAGAAGGTTGCCGGCGGCCACCACGGCGGCGCCTGGAAAATCGCCTATGCCGACTTCGTGACCGCGATGATGGCTTTCTTTCTTCTGATGTGGCTGTTGAGCTCGGTCAACAAGGCCAAGCTCGAGGGTATCTCCGAGTACTTCACGACCCCGCTGGAGGTTGCCCTTCAGGGCGGTAAGGAAGGGCGCGCGCAGGAAATCGATCGCCTGTTCGAACTCAAGCAACTCAGCGCCGAGTCGGAGGAAAAGCCCCCTGAAATCGACCAAGCCGAAATCAAACAACTTCAGGAACTCAAGGAAAAGCTTGAGGAACTGATCGAAACCAGCGCCCTCCTCCGCCAGTTCAAGGATCAGTTGATCCTTGATCTTACGCGCGATGGCTTGCGGATTCAGATCGTCGACGAACAGAACCGCGCGATGTTCGACTTGGGCAGCGCCGTACTTAAACCCTACACCGTGACGATACTGCATGAAATCGGCAAAGCGCTGAACGAGGTCCCCAACCGTATCAGCCTGGCTGGTCACACCGACAGTAAACCCTTCCCGGGGCGCGAGCGCGGCTACAGCAACTGGGAACTCTCCAGCGATCGCGCCAACGCATCGCGCCGCGAAATGATCAATGGCGGACTGGCCGAAAATAAGGTGGTGCGTGTCGTCGGGCTCTCGGATGCGGTTCTGTTCGATAAAGGCAATCCGCTCGACTCGATCAATCGCCGTATGAGTATCCTCGTAATGACTAAAGCCGCCGAGCAAAAAATCTACGAAGACGGCGGAATCCTTAATGTCACCTCGATAGCGGGCTTCCAGGGGATCTTCCAAGCCCCAGGCGAAGCCAATCAACCCGCAGTGAATCCGTCCGGGGAGCAGGCATCGCCGGACGGTGAACCACCCCCGTCGCCGGAAACAGCGCAGGAATCGGCGCCTTCGGCAGTCGCTGAATAGCCGCTTGCAACGACGGATATTCAATGAACTCGAGGTCAGTGACACGCGGCGCGATAGGCAGGTGTTTATGACACCTGAAACACCGAAAGCGCCAAGAACAACCGAGCGGCGATGGTTCGAGCTGCCGATCGCGCAATCGATGTTCGCGCAAGGTCTAGCAGCGCTCATCGTTCTGATGGCCAACGTGGCAATGCTGCGGACGAGTGGAATGCCGCTCGATCCGCCTCTCGGAATCGGTGCGCAGGGCGTTATCGCCGCACTGTTGGGTTGGAAGCTCAGACTTGCCTGGTGGTGGGTACCACTCAATCTCGTAATGCCGTGGGCCTTGGCTGCATCGCAGCATTTGGCGCTACCCGCCGAATGGTATCTCGCGGCTTTCCTTGTTCTCGCGGTGATATTCTGGAGCACCTATAAAACGCAAGTACCCTTGTTCCTGAGCAATCGTGCTTCGGTAAGCGCCATCGCCACACGCCTACCATCGGGCTCGTTCAGACTGCTCGATCTTGGCTCCGGAATCGGCTCGCTAATTTGCCATCTGGCCGCGCAAAACCCGAACGGACACTACGATGGTATTGAAAACGCGCCAGTTCCTTATTTGATCAGCCGGCTACGGACCAGCGCCCATGGCGACAACACGAGGGTTACTTGGGGCGACTTCTGGCATCACCCGCTTCAAGCGTATGACTGCGTCTACGCCTTTCTTTCGCCGGTGCCGATGGCTGATCTTTGGCGTAAAGCACAACGTGAAATGCGCCCCGGAGCCACGTTGATCAGCAACTCCTTTGCGATCCCTGGTGTCGAACCCGACGATATCATCGAGGTAGACGATCACCGCCAAACGCGTTTATATATCTATCGACTCGCCCTCACCGCACAATCGGCGTGAACGGCCTGACGACGATTCCGCGCAAACAGCCTTAGCCGTTAACCCGTAGTTGACTTGTATCAATAACGACCCGCGCCGCGCGGGGTAACGTCACGTTGAATCGTCACGCATCACGAGGTTTTCATTTTGGAAGAACTTGTCAACGAAAAAGCGCTAGAGCAGGTTGTTGCCGAGGCGGAGGAACGCATAGAAGCGCCCATTGAAACCAACCGGACGGCGATATTCAAGGGAGGCGCTTACCCGTACCCGACCAAAATGGGTCGCGGCGAATACGAAGCACGCAAAGCCGAACTTCAGATCGAGCTTCTGAAGATGCAGAACTGGGTCAAGGAGTCCGGCGAGCGCATTGTTCTGCTGTTCGAAGGTCGCGATGCAGCCGGTAAAGGTGGCACGATTAAACGCTTCATGGAACACCTGAACCCTCGTGGGGCTCGCATCGTGGCACTCGAAAAGCCGACCGATCAAGAACGGGGGCAGTGGTATTTTCAACGCTATATCCAGCATCTTCCTACCGCTGGCGAAATCGTCATGTTCGACCGCTCGTGGTACAACCGTGCCGGCGTTGAGAAAGTCATGGGTTTTTGTACCGCGCCTGAGTACCTTGAATTCATGCGTCAAGCGCCCGACCTCGAACGGATGCTGGTGCGGAGCGGGATCCGTTTCTTTAAGCTGTGGTTCTCGGTCAGCCGAACAGAACAATTCCGACGTTTTCAACAGCGTAAAAAAGATCCGCTTAAGCAGTGGAAGTTGAGCCCGATCGACATGGCTTCGCTGGACAAGTGGGATGCCTATACCGAGGCGAAAGAGGCGATGTTTTTCTACACCGATACGGCTGACGCGCCCTGGGCAGTCGTCAAATCAGACTGCAAAAAACGCGCGCGCATCAATGCCATGCGCCACGTTTTATCTTTGTTGCCCTATCCCAACAAGAATCCGGTCATCGCAGTACCTCCCGACCCGCTCATCGTCGGACCGGCATCGATGATCTACGAAGAAGGCGAATTGATTCTGGCAAGTCCAACTAAGAGCCTGAAAGACGACAAAAAATGACGAAACAACAATCTGCCCATGCTGAAAAAGTAGTCGCGCGGTTTAAAGAACTGCTCGGCACCGAGCTTAGCCAAACCGTGGGTGACGCCCACTTCAACGAACTCGCGTTGCTGATCGAGGCCGCAATCGACGCTGCGGTATTCGACGCAGAGGAGCGCATTATCGGCATGCTGAGCGATCTCTCGCAACGCATACGCAAGGATGCGGAATTTTTCGACACACGCTGAGCCGGGTTGGTAAGCGTTCAGTACGTTCGCAAATTTTCGCGGCTATTCGGGTTCTTCGAATAGCCGCGAAAATTTGAACTATCGAATGCTAATCATTGCCGGAGTCTACGAGGTCGAAAACGCTCAACCAAGACTGCGCATCCCTCTTAAACGTGTATCGCGCAACTATCTGAGGTGCTCTTCGAAGATCTTGATCTTCGCGCGCGACTGAAGGGCGTTTAACAAGGCTTCTGTCTGTCGCTGGGCATAGATCATTTCGCTATCCTCGACATCGCTTGACGCACGATCATCGCTTTGTGCCGTCTCTTCGACAGCCTTCAATTCAAGAATTGCATAGTCACCGCTACTAAGCGAAACACCGGAGAAAACGGAACTTTGATCAACCGGCTTATTCATCCGGAATACTTCCGCAAGAATTTCTTGTGGTAAATCAGCATCGCGGGCTATTTTACCGGGATCTCTCACCTCGGCGTTCAGTTCGTATGCAACCGAATCCAAAGCACGATTACCCCTAACGCTCGCCAATGCCTCCTCACCCGCTGCAATCGTCGCTGCCAACTGATGCTGACGCTCAAGAACCCGGCGGATGTCCTCTTTGACGTCATCCAACGGTCGCGGACGCGAGGGTTCGTGCTCGGCGACCCGGACTACAATTTCCCGCCCCCCGCCAAGATCGACGACTTCGCTATTACGACGCTGCCCTAACACTTCAGCCGAAAACGCAACCGCGCGCACCTTGGGATCCGCGGCGATACCGGAACCGTGTTCAGCCGTAATCCAATCCGTGGCTTGCACATCAAGGTCCAGCGCCGCCGCCACCGCATCGAGAGAACTCGGATTCTCATAGGCGAGCGTAACGAGACGGTCGCTTTGTTCGATCCAGATCCGCTCCACCTGACGCTGCCGAAACTCTTGCTCGACCTCCACTTTGACTGTCTCGAACGCTCTAGGGGACGCACCGCGGACCTCGAGAATCTTGAATAGCCGGTACGCGTTATCGACAAGCATTGGCCGGGTAACCGTGCCCGCATCCGCCGCGAATGCAGCCTCCTCAATTTCATTCGCAAACTCGCCACGACTTACCCATCCGAGATCTCCACCTTGAGCTGCGGATAGCGCATCTTGAGAGTTCTCGCGCGCGAGCGCCTCGAATTCCTCGCCTTCGGTCAGGCGTTGGTACAGGGCATCCGCTTTGATACGCACGGCCTCGACCGCGTCGGTGTCGATGCTCTCCGGTAGTTTCAGCAAGATCATTCCCAAACGCCGCGACTCGGGATCACTGTAGCGCTCGCGATACTCCTCGTAAAACGACTTCAACGCACTCTCGTCAACCTGAACTCGCTCAGCAAGCTTTCGTTCATCCAATACGATGTAACTTAATTTCAGACGCTCTGGGGTCACAAAGCTCGCCTGATTGCGATCGTAATACTCGGCAATCTGCTCGTCATTCACGGATGCCAATTCAGCCACTCGCTTATGGTCGATGACAACGTAGCGGATGATGCGCTGTTGTGTTCGAAACCGCTGCAGTTCAGTGCGATCTGTTGGGAGCATGAACGTCGAATCTGCTATGGCGGATTCAAGCTGGGCATTGAGCAGATCCTGTCGAAGCTGCTGTTCAAAACCCGCCTTACTGCGGAACTGTTGGGTTACTACCTGTTCGTATTTCGCAGGGCTGAACTGGCGATTTTCCTGAAACATCGGAATCACTCTAATCTCTGCCAGCAGATGCTCATCACTTATGCGCATACCCTGGGTGTTCGAGAACTCGCTCTTGAGATAGTCTCGAATCAGGCCGTTGATCACGCCGTCCTGAAGTACCGCTGGATTTGCAAGTTCGGCCGGGAGTTGCACGCCAAACAGCTCGCGCAAGCGCTGCGTGTATTGCTGCAGCGAACGCTGATAATCAATGACCGATATTTCCATGTCGTTTACCGTCACGGCGATCCGCTTGTCGCCGCCGCCGACGTATTCCTGGATTCCCCAAAACATGAACGGGATGCTGATGAAGGCGATAACGACGTAGGCAAACCAGCCCCGCGACTTATCTCGTATGGACTGAAGCATGGATAAGAACTCCGGGCGTTTCGTGAACTCTTATTTGATTACCCATGCGCACCCGTATGGGCAAGACGATAACGGGACATAATCCACGCCCCGTTTCGAGTCTAAAGTTGGCGGAGTGGACGGGACTCGAACCCGCGACCCCCGGCGTGACAGGCCGGTATTCTAACCAACTGAACTACCACTCCGAAACAGATAACTGGTGGGTGCTGAGAGATTCGAACTCCCGACCCCCTCCTTGTAAGGGAGATGCTCTACCAGCTGAGCTAAGCACCCGCGAAAATGAGCCGATTATTCTACAGCGTCCTTCAGAGCTTTACCAGCCTTAAAAGAAGGGATTTTTGCCGATTTTATTTCAATGGTTTCACCCGTACGCGGGTTGCGACCACTACGTGCTGCGCGCTCTTTAACCTGAAACGAACCGAAACCGACCAGATTTACCTGGCCCCCAGCTTTCATCTCATTGGTTATCGCATCGACGAAAGCATCAAGCGCTTTTGTGGCGCTCGCCTTTGTCAAGCCAGCGTCCTGTGCAATCGTATCGATTAGTTCGGATTTATTCATTGTTCACCCATGTGAAATTAAAGTAGGTACGCGCTCCCAAGTTCCATTCTGTCAACAACGACGTTCCTTATCTGAACTTGTAATCGATGCCCGATATGCCTGCGTTTGGCGTCGGCCACCACGCGGCTTTATAACAACGCAATCTAACGGTGTCAACGCGATTCCGGGCACTTTTTACAACACCTGTTGTAAAAAGTGCGCGAAGCTCACTCGGGAAGATTATCCACGTTAGCCTCGCCTGAAACAAGCGTCGACGAAGCGAGACATGAAGGTCGGCCACTCCTCCGGCTGGACCGAATGAGCGCAGAGCCTAACAACGCCGCAGGGGGGGACTGAATCAGGGAACCCCCGAGCGCGTCTTGCTCGTCAGTGAGCAACGACGCCCGAACGCGATTTTTTGCGCGCTTGCGCCTTGCGTGGTTTGAGCGGCGGCGCGTCACCATCCTTAGCGATGGTTTCCAGTGGTTGCGGCGGACGAACGAGCGCGATTTCGAGTACTTGGTCGATCCACCTTATGGCGATAATTTTTAACTTGGACTTGATGTTTTTCGGAATCTCCACCAGATCCTTTTCATTTTCCTCAGGAATGATGACCGTAGCGATCCCGCCGCGATGCGCCGCGAGCAGCTTCTCTTTAAGACCGCCGATCGGTAAAACCTCTCCGCGTAAGGTGATTTCGCCGGTCATCGCGACATCGGCACGAACGGCAATACCCGTGATCGCCGAAACCAACGCCACGCACATTCCAATGCCCGCGCTAGGGCCATCCTTAGGCGTCGCGCCTTCTGGCACGTGGATGTGTAGATCATGCTTCTCGAAGAAGTCCGTGGGGACGCCAAGGCGATCAGCACGCGTTCTGACCACAGTCCGCGCAGCTTCAATGGATTCCTTCATGACGTCGCCCAGCTGACCGGTTCGCGTGATCGCGCCCTTACCGGGCATCGTGGTTGCCTCGATCGTCAACAACTCTCCGCCAACTTCAGTCCACGCGAGCCCAGTGACTTGACCAACTTGGTCTTTTTCCTCTGCCTTGCCGTACCGGAAGCGACGCACACCCAGATACTTATCCAAGTTTCGACTCGTCACCGCCGACTTCTTCGTCGCATGGTCAATTACATGCTCCTTGACGACTTTGCGACAGATCTTGGAGATTTCTCGCTCCAGACTCCGGACGCCCGACTCACGCGTGTAGTAACGAATAATATCTCGGGTTGCCGAGTCCTGGATAACGACCTCGTTATCGACCAAACCGTTATTACTCATTTGCTTTGGAATCAGATAGTTATGCGCGATATTTGTTTTTTCGTCTTCAGTATAGCCGGGAAGACGAATGACCTCCATGCGATCAAGCAGTGGCCCCGGTATGTTGAGGCTGTTCGAGGTCGCGATGAACATGACATCCGACAGATCGAAATCGACCTCCAAGTAGTGGTCCCCGAAGGTGTGGTTCTGCTCCGGGTCGAGCACCTCCAACAATGCCGACGCTGGATCACCACGAAAATCCATCGCCATCTTGTCGATCTCGTCGAGCAGGAAAAGTGGATTGCGGACCCCGACCTTTGACAGGTTTTGTACGATTTTTCCCGGCAGTGACCCGATGTAGGTCCGCCGATGGCCGCGAATCTCGGCCTCGTCCCGTACGCCGCCCAACGACATCCTCGTGAACTTTCTGTTGGTCGCCCGCGCGATCGACTGTCCCAATGAGGTCTTGCCGACCCCAGGCGGACCCACCAGACAGAGGATTGGTCCCTTTAGCTTTTTGGCCCGCTGCTGCACAGCGAGATACTCGAGAATTCGCTCCTTAACCTTTTCGAGCCCGTAGTGATCTTGATCCAGCACTTCTTGCGCCTTGGCCAGATCGGTGCGCGCCTTGGTACGCTTTTTCCACGGCACATTGACAAGCCAGTCAAGATAGTTGCGCACGACTGTCGCTTCCGCGGACATTGGCGACATCATCTTAAGTTTGTGGAGTTCGTTATCTGCCTTTTTCCTGGCCTCCTTGGTCATGCCAGACTGTTCGATTTTCTTCGCGAGCTCTTCGACCTCGTTTGGTGCGTCCTCCAGGTCGCCCAACTCTTTCTGAATGGCCTTCATTTGCTCGTTCAGATAGTACTCGCGCTGACTCTTCTCCATCTGCTGCTTGACGCGGCCACGAATGCGCTTTTCCACCTGAAGAATGTCGATCTCGCCCTCGATCAGTCCCATCATGTGCTCAAGGCGCTGATGTACATCCTCGACCTCCAGAACGCGCTGCTTTTCCTCAAGCTTTAGCGACATATGCGCAGCGACAGTGTCGGCGAGTCGGGATGGGTCGTCGATGCCGGCAAGTGACGTTAGGATCTCCGGAGGTACCTTCTTGTTCAACTTGACGTACTGGTCGAACAGATTGACGACGCTGCGCATCATCACTTCGAGTTCGCGATCTGTTTTGAGTTGAGGCGCATCGATCGGCACGATCTGGGCGAAAAAGTGCTCCTCGCTCTCGCTCAACGCGATGATTCGCGCGCGACTCGCGCCTTCAACCAAGACCTTGATCGTACCGTCAGGCAATTTGAGTAGTTGTAGGATACTGGACAAGGTGCCGACGCGATGAATCTCATCCTGACTCGGCTCGTCCTGCTCGGCGTTTTTTTGCGCGACCAGCAGGATTTGCTTATCTTGAGCCATCGCGGTTTCGAGCGCTCGAACCGACTTGTCGCGTCCAACGAACAGCGGAATCACCATGTGTGGATAAACCACCACGTCGCGCAACGGGAGTACCGGCACGACCATGACGGAGGGGTTGGCGTCTGAGTGTTCGGACATAATCGTTCGCCTTGAATCCTGTTTATGAGTTGGGAGACGGCGACAGCACCGTCCCTTGGTGCAGAATAAGGCCTGACGGCCCAATTTCAAGAAGACCCGGACGCCAGGGCGGAATAACCCGCCCGTCGCGTCGATTATTTTCGGTCTGACGCAGCCCTGGGGAGTTCGGCGTTCCCCTCGTAGATCATGTAAGGCTGGGCATCACCTTCAATAACCGCCTCATCGACAACAACTTTGGCAATGTCGCTCATGGACGGCAAGTCATACATCGTATCGAGCAAAATCAGCTCTAGAATGGTCCGCAGGCCACGCGCACCGGTTTTCCGCTCCATCGACTTGCGCGCAACGGCGCGTAATGCATCCTCGCGAAACTCGAGCTCCACCCCTTCCATCTCGAAGAGCTTTCCGTACTGCTTCGTGATCGCGTTCTTTGGCTCGGTCAGGATTCGGATCAGCGCATCTTCGTCGAGTTCATGCAAGGTCGCGACCACGGGCAAACGGCCGACAAACTCAGGAATGAGCCCAAAGCGGATGAGATCCTCGGGCTCGACCTCGTTCAGCAAGGCGCCGACACTCTTCTCGTCACGCTTGCCCTTCACCTCGGCGGAAAAACCAATGCCGCTTTTTTCGGTGCGCGACTGAATGACCTTTTCAAGGCCCGCGAACGCGCCACCGCATACAAACAGAATGTTGCGCGTATCGACCTGTAGGAATTCCTGCTGAGGATGTTTGCGTCCGCCTTGCGGCGGAACCGACGCAATCGTGCCTTCGATCAACTTCAAAAGTGCTTGCTGAACCCCCTCTCCGGAAACGTCGCGCGTGATGGAAGGGTTATCGGATTTCCGAGAGATCTTGTCGATCTCGTCGATGTAAACAATCCCAGTCTGCGCCTTCTCGACATCGTAGTCGCACTTTTGCAACAACTTCTGAATGATGTTTTCGACGTCCTCGCCCACGTACCCCGCTTCGGTCAGCGTCGTGGCGTCGGCAATCGTAAACGGAACGTTGAGCAGTCGCGCCAAAGTCTCAGCGAGCAACGTCTTTCCCGAACCCGTAGGCCCGATCAACAGGATGTTGCTCTTGGACAACTCAACGTCATTCGACTTGGAGCGGGATTCTAGGCGCTTGTAATGATTGTATACCGCAACCGAAAGCACCTTTTTGGCGCGTTCCTGGCCGATCACGTATTCGTCAAGACTGCTCTTGATTTCGTGCGGCGTGGGCAGTCGCGAATCATCACTTACCGCATGATCCTGCATTTCCTCACGGATGATATCGTTGCAGAGCTCAACGCACTCGTCGCAGATGAACACTGAAGGACCCGCGATCAGCTTGCGAACCTCGTGCTGGCTTTTGCCGCAGAAGGAGCAGTACAGGAGTTTGCCGCCCTCGTGCTCTCGAATCTTGTCACTCATTTTGACGCCCTGCCGTTGTATCGACTCAAAACCTTGCCCGGTTTCAAAGAAAGAATCAAGCCGAGCAATTACAAGGATAAACGCCAGTTACACCGATTTCGTTCAAAACTCGATTAACCGCCGGTTTTCTTTCCTAGCTCGCGCTGGTTGAGTACCTGATCGATCAAACCGTACTCGACGGCTTCATCCCCGCTCAGAAAGCGGTCGCGATCGGTATCACTCTCGACCTTCTCGATCGATTGCCCCGAATGCTTCGCAAGAACGTGATTGAGTTGGCTGCGAATCTTCAGAATTTCGTTGGCATGAATCTGAATGTCTGTCGCCTGCCCCTGGAATCCTCCCAAGGGTTGATGAATCATGATACGGGAATGCGGTAGGCAGTAGCGCTTGCCATGCGCGCCACCCGCGAGCAGTATCGCCCCCATACTGGCCGCCTGACCGATGCAGAGCGTGCTGACGTCGGGTTTGATGAACTGCATTGTGTCGTAGATGGCCATACCCGCCGTTACGACGCCACCCGGCGAATTGATATAGAGACTGATGTCTTTGTCCGGGTTTTCGGACTCAAGGAAAAGCAACTGAGCAACGATCACGTTGGCCATATAGTCCTCGACCGGCCCTACCGCGAATACGACCCGCTCCTTTAGCAGACGCGAATAGATGTCGTAAGCACGCTCACCGCGCGAACTTTGCTCAACCACCATCGGCACAAGGTTGAGCGCCCGTGTGTGCTGGGCACCGTTGAAATCGTTCATGCTTTTGCCTCCTGCTGTTTACCGCGCTGGGTCATTTCCTCAAAACTGAGGGCCTCGACCGCAACCTGGGCCTGCTCGCGTACCCAATCGACCACCTGATCTTCAAGCACCATCGCCTCCAGCGCCGCCATCTGTTCGCGATTCTTACGATAATAGTTGACTACTTCTTGTGGGGTCTCGTAGGTCGACGCGATATCGTCAAGCGTACGCGACACCCGGTCGCGATCGAGTGAGATCGCATTGCGTTTGATGATCTCACCAATGATCAAGCCAAGCGCGACTCGCTTACTGGCCTGATCGGTAAAAATACTGTCCGGCAACGATACGCTGTTATTTTGTTGCATCGAGGCGCGCGCCTGTTCGCGCAGGCGCGTGATTTCTTGCTGTATCAGCGCGCCCGGCACCTCGATTGGATGCCCGCCCGCCAACGCATCCATGACCTGGGTCTTTACGCGACTGCGGATCGACTGGTCTAGCTCACGCTGCATGTTGGCGCGCACTTCAGCCCGGAAGGCGTCGACCGAACCATCCTCGACCCCAAACAACCGAACAAAATCGGCATCAACTTCGGGCAACCGAGGTGCCTTGACCGCCTTGACCTGTACTTTGAACTCCGCAGCTTTACCGGCGAGCGTCGGCGCTGGGTAGTCGTCCGGAAAATTGACCAGCAGGTTTTTTTCATCGCCCGTCTTAAGGCCCACCAGTTGCTGCTCGAATCCGGCGATCATCCGCCCTTGCCCGAGCGTCAACGCGTAGTCGGTAGCCTTGCCGTTTTCGAACGGTTCGCCAGCAACGAAGCCTTCAAAATCAATCGTGATCTGGTCGCCATCGAGCGACTCCCGCTCGACGTCTTCCCATCCCTGATTCTGCTTGCGCAAGGTATCCACCATCATTTCGACGTCATGATCGGCGATCTCGACCTCGGGCACCGTCAATGCGACGGTTGAGAAGTCCACCAACTCGACTTCGGGATAAATCTCGAACACAGCGCTGTACTCGAGCTCCTGGCCTGGTTTGGCAACCACCTCATCGAAGCGCGGATTTCCGGCCGGGCGCAAGTTCTCCTGCGTGACGGCCTCGACGAACGTCTTCTGCAACACCTCGCCGACGACATCGTGAAACACGCCCCGACCGAATCGCTGGCGAATCACCCCCATTGGCACCTTACCCGGCCTGAAACCGTCGAGCTTGACCCGCCCGACCATTGACTTGAGGCGCTGATTAACCTCGCCATCTATGCGATCCGCAGGTACGTTGACTTTGATCTTGCGTTCCAGATTGCTAACGGATTCGACCGAGACTTGCATGCGTTGGAAACCTCAAAAATAGCTGGAATGAACTTTGCGTGATTCGAATTATGAATGCTGAATTCACATAGGTGGTGCGAAAGGAGAGACTCGAACTCTCACGGGTTACCCCACTGGAACCTAAA
>CAZUJU010000020.1:0-54052 GCA_964620675.1 uncultured Thiotrichales bacterium
GCCAGCGTTTGGAAACCCCTATGCCTGTCGCCCTGCCCATTTTTTATTGCGTGATGCGAATTGGCGCTTGTGCGCGGTGCAGTTCGGCGGTGCAACGCGCCAGCGCGGTGAATCTGGCGACGGCGCGTTGGCGCTGATAACGTAGGCAGCACCCCGGTTGTGCGCCGGGGCCATCCTCGTCACTGGAGCCGGCGTTCCCATGCATGATGATTGGCGCGCGTTGCACGCGTTTTTGGCGCGTTATCCGAGATTGTTTGTGTTGACCGGCGCCGGTTGCAGCACCGGGTCGGGGATTCCCGATTATCGCGATGCGCACGGCGAGTGGAAGCGTGCCCAGCCGGTTTATTATCAACCGTTTTTGCGCGATTCGGCGGTGCGGCGGCGCTATTGGGCGCGGGCGCTGCTGGGTTGGCGCCACTTCAAGGCGGCGCGACCGAATGCGACGCATCGCGCGCTGGTGGCGCTGCAGGAAGCAGGCCGGATCGGTCGGTTGGTGACCCAGAATGTGGATCGCCTGCATCAACGCGCGGGCAGCCGCGGGGTGATCGATTTGCACGGGCGGATCGATCAGGTTGAGTGCTTGGGCTGCGGGGGGGTGTTTGCGCGCGAAGCGGTGCAGGGTTGGTTGGAGCGGCTCAATCCGGCGTTCGCGGAGTTATCGGCCGCCGCGGCGCCGGACGGGGATGCAATGCTCGAGCGCGACGATTTCGACGCCTTTCGCGTGCCGGCGTGCCCGAGGTGCGCGGGGTTGCTCAAGCCGGCGGTCGTGTTTTTCGGCGAGACGGTGCCGCGGGCGCGGGTCGATGCCGCGTTGTCCGCGTTGCGTGGGGCTGAAGCGGTGTTCTTTGTCGGTACGTCGTTGATGGTGTATTCCGGGTTTCGTTTCGCCCGACAGGCGGCCGAGCTTGGGTTGCCGATGGCGGCGTTAAATCTGGGCAAGACCCGCGCCGACGATCTGCTGCAGCACAAATCCGTCGGCGATTGCGCCGAGGTGCTGCCGCGGCTGGTCGCCGAACTGGGTGTCCCCACGCGGGGGGACGGATGAAACTGCCGCCGGAGTTTCTCTACTGGCTGACCCAGAGCGCGGTCGCGGTGTCCGCCGCGGCGGCGGTGCTCGAAGCCGGCAAAAAGCGCTTCGATCTGTTCGGGGTGCTGGTGATCGCGCTCGCGGCGGCGCTTGGCGGTGGTTCGTTGCGCGATATGTTGCTCGATCGACCGGTATTTTGGGTGGTGGATCAAACCTATTTGCTGGTGGCGATTCTGGCCGGGTTGGTCACGTTTTTTGTCGCCCGCTGGGTGAGCGTTGCGCCGCGCGTGTTTTTGGTGCCCGACGCGGCGGGCTTGGCGTTGTTCAGTGTCGCCGGCACTCAGGTCGCGTTGGGGATGCACGCGCCGTGGCTGGTCGCGAGTTTCCTTGGCGTGGTGACCGGGGTGATGGGCGGCGTGATCCGCGATGTGTTGTGCAACGAGGAGCCGTTGGTATTTCGCGGCGAGTTGTACGCGACGGTGGCCTGGCTCGGCACACTGTTGTTGCTGGGTTTACTGGCGTGGCGGGTCGACCCGTCGGTGGCGGCGGTGGTCGCCGGGGTGTGCGTGTTTCTGGCGCGTCTGGCGGCGATTCGCTGGCGGATCGGATTGCCATCGTTTCGCGAAAGGTGAGGGCGCGCGGGGTTCGCGCAGCGGCGGCGCACGCGGTTGGGGTTAGGTCACTTAAACGGGAAATCCATGATCATTGCAGCTCGTTCGATGTGGGATCGCGATGGGTGTCCGTTTGCGCTGCATGCGCTGGCGCTGATCCTTGGCGCGGCCTACAGCTATGCGCGGGTACCGCTCGGTCAAATCCGCGCACTGGGGCGCGATTCGCAGTAGCGGCATCGCGCCGCGCTCGGTGTGTTTCCATCTCCTATACTCCGAGAAAGCGCACGGCAGATCGCGTGACGAGAGGGCTGCGTGCGAGCAAACCCAACGAGGAGGTGACGAGATGATTTTATTGGATTTACTGCGTACCAAGGGGCAAACGGTGATTTCGGTACGCGCCGACGACAGCGTCGCGGTCGCGGCGCAAACCATGATCGACAACCACGTTGGCTCCGCGGTGGTCTACGACGAGGCCGGCAAGGTGGTCGGCTTGCTTTCGGAGCGCGATCTGGTTCATGGCCTGGCGCGCCGCGGCGCAAATCTGGACGCTGTCGCGGTGCGGGATCTGATGACGACGAACGTAGTGCATTGCCAACCGCACGACGACGTCAACGCCGCGATGGGTTTGATGACCAATCGGCGCGTGCGTCATTTGCCGGTGTTCGAGGGCGAGCGACTGGTCGGCATTATCAGCATTGGCGATCTGGTAAAGAACCGGATCGACGAGATCGAAGACGAGGCACGCCATTTGCGGGATTACATTTCGGCTTGAGCCGCGCGCGCAGGGCTGCGAGTCAAGCCAGCCTTGCGAAATTCGCGGAATATACCGAAGGGGGACGGACCAAGGCTTTTCTTACCTCCGCGCGCGGTCGTTTAGGCGCCGCGCCGCGCGGCGTGCCATGCGATCCACAACTTGCGCAGCGGGGTGAGCGAGATTCGCTGCTGCAGTAACGCGGGGCCAGCGTGTTTCAATTCCGCGAGCAGCGCGCGCCGGAGCGCTGCGAGCACGACCAGGCACCGTTGCGCGGCGCGATCCTCGGCTTCGAGCAGCGCCAGCGCGTTTTGGTAATGTGTCTCTGCGCGTGTCGACTGTTGCACGAGCAGCGCCGTGATCTGGTCGCGCGCCGGCGGGTGCGGGCGCAGGTCGTCGAGATCCAGGCCGTGGCTGGTCACTTCATCGAGTGGAATAAAAAGACGGCCGTGTTGCAGATGCCAGCCGAGGTCGCGCAACAATTGTGTCAAGCGCAGCGCGGTGCCGAGTTCGTGGGCGAATTTCGGAGTCTTGCGCGCATCGTATCCGAGCACTTCGCAGGCGAGCAGCAACGCCGCACCGGAACTCCGGTAGCAGTACAGCGCGAGTGCGCTGAAGGCGGGGTAGGTGTCGTGCTCAAGCGCCATCGCCGCGCCGTCGAGGAGTTCCTCGAACAATGCGGGTTGCAGATTGAATTGCGCCAACGTCGGCGCGAGCGCGGTCGTCACCGGATGGGTCGGCCTTTCGGCAAAGGCGTTCGCGATCTCTTCGCGCCACCAAGCCAGGCGCGTCTGGGCAATGTGTGGTTCAACGCGGTCTTCGGTGAGCTGGGTCAGTTCGCGCGTCAACGCGAATAATGCGGTGAGCGTTGCGCGGCGATCCTCCGGCGCGTAGCGCAGCGCGTAGTGCAGGGTCGAGCCGGGCGCAGCGGCCTTGGCGGTGCAGTATTGCGCGGGCGTCATGCGTCCTCGCGGGGTTGCCACTCGATCGTGCGGTAATCGAATTGGCTTTCCACGGTCGGCTTGATCACTGCGAAGTAGGGTGAAAGGTCGAAATCGCGCGGGGTGAAAAGGCTGTGGTGGCGAATTTGATAAATGAGTTTCTGCGCCGGTTCGGATCTCGCGGTGCTTGGCAAGATCGGATAGCCGACGCTTTGAAACGCCTGGGCGATAAGCGATGAACAGATTGCGCGGGTCGGGTCGCCGCTGCCGAGCGCGATCATCCGGCGGCGAAAGCGAACCGGAACCGGCGGGGTTGGCAACAGATAACGCGCGAGATCGACGACGTTTTTCAGATCGTAGGCGTTGCCGAGGTGTTTCATCATGTAGCCGATTACACGCGATTTGTCCGCCGTTGTCAGTCCGACCGGGCGGCAGATACGGGTATTGAGCCGCGCGTACTTCGAGAGCGGAACGCCGATGACGCCCAGTTTGATATCGGCTTCGATCAGCACCTTCGGATCGTCGGGCCGCGAGTCGGGGTCAATCATGTTGCCGACGTAGAGCGCGGCGTGGGACCAGGTCGATTGGGTCAGGTATTTGATCGCGCCGCTGAGGTACAAGTCGCCCTCGACCAGGAGGATGTCGCAGGGTTTGATCACTTGCGCGAGGGTCGTCGCGTCGTGCACCGAGCGCATTTGATATTGTGGCGTCGGCCGCGTGATGAGATTGACCAGCACACGCCCTGGCCAGCTTAGCAGTCGCTCGAACCGCATCGAATTGTTTCGCTTTGATTGTTATCGTGGCTACGAGCTTAGTCCAAGTTCGGACGCGAAGGACACGCCAAACGACCGGCACCTCGATCGCGCGATTTTGTCCGCGCCCGGGACTATCGCAGCGCGTTGCGCGCGCAACGCCGCATCCACACCCGGATTTGCCACCGCCGCGCGTCGATCGATAACCCGCCGGGCCAAAGAAACTTGAGGTAGATATGTACTCTCGCGTGGTCCGTGCGGGCGCGGAACAATGGCGGTGTCGCATTGAACTGCAAACTCCGGGAGCAAAGCCGATTCATGCAGCACCGTCTCCATCCGCGTATCCGGGTGAATCTGAAGGTGCGGATATATCCGCGCGGCGGCGCAATGCGCCGCGGTCAGGTGACGGATTTGAGTCACGAGGGGGCGTTTCTTGCGGTGCGCTGGAACGATGATTTGCACGCCTATCGAGTGGTCGACGTCGCGTTTCAGCTCGTGGGCGATGCGCAGGTATCACCGCTGCGGTTTCCGGCGCTGATCATCCACCGTCAGCCGCAGTCAGGCGTGGGCTTGATGTTTCTCGATACCGATGCGGAGCGAGCGCGTATTCTCGACGTCTTGTTGCGCGGTCCCGCGGCGCCGTTTTATCGGTTGCCATCGAGCGTCAACGCCTTGCGCCATGCCGATACCGTTAGTCAGCCCTCGTCGGTCGTTGACGACGCGATCGGCGTGACGCCGAGTTCGTACACCATCAGGGCGAGCTGAACCCGGTTGCGGACCTGAAAGTCGTCCTGCAGCTTTTGTAACTGGTTGCGCACGGTGTTGGGTGAGATGCCGAGCGCCTTGGCGATCTCCTTGTTGCTCATGCCTTTGACCAAATGTTCGAGGATTTGCCGCTCGCGTGGTGAAACCCGCAATTCGCTAGCCGCAGGCGCCGCCGGCCCGGGCGACGGCGCTTTCGCCCGCGCCTCGCGCGCCGCTTGGCGCACGCGATTGAACAGGGTGCGCACCAGTGAATCGGAGACGCGACATTCGCCGGCAGCGGCGGCCTTGATCGCTTCGATGATACGCTCCGGCGGCGCGTCCTTGAGCAGGTATCCGCAAGCGCCGCCGCGCAGCGCGCGCAAAAAGACTTCGTCGTCGTCGCACACTGTTAGCATGATGATCTGCAGATCGGGCTGAACCTGCAGCAGTTGCGGAATCGCGTCGACGCCATTGACCCCGTGCGCCAGGTTGTGATCGAGCAACGCGACGTCGGCGCGGCGGCTGCCGAGCCAGCGTAGCGCTTCGCGCAGCGAACCGGCCTCGCCGAGCGGCATGAGCCCGTCCTCCTCCAGCAGTAGATGCCGGATACCCTGGCGGAACACCGGGTGATCGTCGACGATCAAGATACCGACGTTCGCCCCGGAGGTGCCTGCGTTAGGTGGCGTCATGCGGAAACTCGACCGTCACGCGAACGCCTCCGCGCTCGGGCGATGTGATGGTGAGCCGTCCGTGCAGGCGTTCACTGCGGTTGTGCATGGTGAGGATGCCCTGTCCTGATACCAGATCGCCGTCTTCAAGGCCGCTGCCATGATCTTCGATCTGAACGATAACGTCATGGTCGGCACCGAACGTGCCACTCAACCACGCCGCATTGGTGCCGCTGTGGCGGCGCGCGTTCCAGAGTGCTTCCTGGACGATCCGCAGCGTTTCACGCTGGCGCGGAATCGGCAGAAACAGGGTCGCTTCGGGGAGGTCCGCATGGACCTTGAAGCCGTGCCATTGCTCGAATCGCGACGCAAATTCGCGCAGGTTGGTCCAGAAATCGGTGTCGTCCGGGATTTGAAGCTCAAAAATCGCTTCGCGGATGGTTGCCTTGGCTTCTTCAAGGCGTGCCCGAACCGCGTGCATTCGTTCGACCAGCAAGCCGTCGGCGTGGTCGCGTCCGGCGCGCTTGATCAGCGAATGCAGTTCCAGCGCCAGGCCGTTGATGACCTGCGCCATGTTGTCGTGGAGATCGTCGCTCATGCGCTGGCGCTCCTCGCTGAGCGCCAGACGCTTGGCTTTGGCGTGGTAATCCGCGGTGTTGAGCGCGATCAGAACCTGGTTGGCGATTCGCATCTGCAGTTCGACATGAAAGGTGTCATAGGCGTTCACTTCACGAGCGAAATTACACACAAATCCGCGCAGCCGGTCGCCGACCCCGACCGGGGTGAGAATCGCACTGCGCACACCGTGCGCCAGCAGGCGCGCATGCACCTCGGGCCCGCAAAACGTCTCGTCGTCACGGGCATCGATTCCGCTCCCGGTGGCTTCGACCTGGGCGCCGAGATCGCGGATCAGCACGTAATTGTGGTACAGGTTCTCGCCGTCGGCATGGAGCATTTGCCGCATTCGTCCAGCCAGCGGAATTGTCCCGCCGATCTCGAAATCGGCTGGAAAATCGCCGGCGACGCTGCGAATAACGCCTGCCTCGTCAGTGCTACCGGCGCATTCCATATACAGCGAAAACGCCGAGTGCATCAGGCGCAGGTTTTCCTTGACCGCGTGCTCCAGGATTCGATCGATATCGAGAAAGCGGGAAATCGTGAGTCCGATGGTGTACAAGGCCTCGGCCGCATCGCGCTGACGGCAGATCAGTTCGACTTTTTTGGCATTCTGAATCGCGGCATCGAGGTAAACCCCCAAACCGCACACATCCGCCAGCGTTTGCCGGGTGTAGGGATATTTGGCGCTGGAGATCAGCTGGATCAGCCCATGCGTTGCCGGGGGCGATGTCACCGGAACGCACATCATGACCTGACGCGGCGAGAGCACGATCCCGGTACGCGCTTCGACTGCTTCGCGCAGCCCCTCGTGCACGAGTTCGCCGGTACCGGTGAGGGTCAATTGTTCAAATCCGTAGCCGCGTGCGGCGGTGGGCAATACCGTGCCCGGGGCGATAACCTCGGGTGCCAGGCCGCGCACGCGCAGCACCCGCAGTGGTTGATGCTCATCCTCGCCGCGCCATAACAACAGGCCGACCACCGCTTGGGTGTGTTGCATGACGACATCGAATACCCGGTCGACAACGAGTTCCTCATCCTGGCGACGGCTGAGTTCGTCGGCGATGCGGTGGCAGAGTTCCACACATAACAGGTGATGCCGGCGACTGTCGCGGTAGCGGACGAGAAAATATGCCGCGAACGCGAGCGCCGCGAGAAATGCTATCCAGGGCAGAAAACTAAACAATTGATCTATTCCCGTGAGTGATTTTGGCCCCAGTTAACGAGATCTCGGAACCCGCGGCGCGCGCCTTTCAGGCAACCCACAAATCGCCGATTTTTCCTCGGCAAGTGTCGTTCATCTGGATCCTGACCGGACTCAGCGATGATCGTCTGCACGACATCAGCACCTCGCGGCGGTGAATCGATCGCCTGCTAAGTGTAACCGGCTTGCTCCATTCGTCCATCTACGCGCGAATAGTACGTTCGTACCCGAAACCTCATTTCTCGCGTGTACGTGGCGGTTGACCGGTATGTATCTACCAATGGCGGGGGTTACGCACGCGACTAGACTTCAGTCACACCTCCAATAACCTATTACGAGATATGAGGCCACGCCGACATGATGCCTATTACCGATTCGTATTTTTCGTCGGACAAGGACTGTCTGCGCTGCCTGCTTTATCTGTTGCAAACCTATCGCCCGACCTCTCTTGCGGATTGTTTGAAACTGACAGCGCTCGCGGAACGTATTTATGCGACGTTTCCGCCGGACACTGCGGGGCGTCGTTAAACGGCGCGAACTGAGGCATGGCAGGCGCTTCCGCTGACCGGTGGCCGCGCACGGTTGCGGGCTTGGCCGGCGCCCGCGAGGCCGCGTGGCGCCATGTATCAAACCGGGATGGCTTTGATAATTATCAACATGCACTCGATCGGGTCGCGGGATAGTCACGCTGTCGAATCGAGTTTCTGCGGGAGGAGGCGATGATGAGTCACGGGTGTTTTAGGCTGGTTTTTGGGCTTTTTCTTACGCTTTCGGTCGGATTTTTACCGGCGTTTGCCGAGTCTCCAGCCAAGGCGCAGTCGGCTGCAAAGCCGGGTCAGTCCACGGCTGATCACAGTAAATTCGAGGAACTGAAAAACCCCTTCGCCAGCGGCGAGGAGGTAACGGAAGCCTGCCTGAAATGCCACACCGAGGCCGCCAAACAAGTGCATAAGAGCGTGCACTGGACTTGGGAATATCAGCATCCCAAGACTGGGCAACGGCTTGGAAAAAAGACCGTGGTCAACAGTTTTTGCGGTAGCATCACCGCGAATGAACCGCGCTGCACCAGTTGCCATGTCGGTTTTGGCTGGAAGGACGCGAGCTTCGATTTTACCTCCGAGCGTAATGTGGACTGCATGGCCTGCCATGACACCACCGGGACGTATCTGAAATTCCCGACCGATGCGGGTCACCCGCCGTATCAGGACAAGGAACTGGCCGGCAAGACGATCAAGGCGGTCGATCTCAACAAGGTTGCGCAAAACGTCGGCAAGACCAGCCGCCAGACCTGCGGCGCTTGCCATTTCAGTGGCGGTGGTGGCGACGCGGTCAAGCACGGTGATTTGGATACCTCACTCGGCAAACCCGACAAGGCGCTCGACGTTCACATGGACACCGCCGGTCTGAATTTTTCCTGCGCGACCTGTCATACGTTCATCGAACACCAGCACGCCGGCAGTCGCTACGAGATGGTGGCGAAGGACACCACCGGCGTCGCGATCCCGGGACGCAAGGACACTCGGGCGACTTGCGAGTCCTGTCATGACCTGCATCCGCACCAGGGCGGCGTTAACAACAAGCTGAACGATCACGTGGAAAAAATCGCGTGCGAGACCTGCCACATCCCGAGTTATGCGCGCGGGGGTATCGCCACCAAGATGTGGTGGGACTGGTCGACCGCCGGCAAGCGCGATGCGGCCGGCAAACCGATCAAGGTCAAGGAGGGCAATCTGGTGGTGTACGACGGCATGAAGGGCGACTTTCGCCTCAGCGAAAACGTTGAGCCGGAGTATTTCTGGTTTGATGGCACGATTCGCTACACCTTGGCGGATGACCGCATCGACCCTCGCGAGGTGGTCGAGATCAATCAGTTGCGCGGCGGTCCGACGATTGCGAACTCGCGTATCTGGCCGTTCAAGGTGATGCGCGGCAAGCAACCCTATGACACGGTCAATAACGTCTTGCTGGTCGCGCATCTTTTCGGTAAGAGCGAAAACGCCTACTGGCGCAGCTATGACTGGGACAAAGCGCTGGTGTCCGGCATGGCGGAGGCGAAACGTATCGGACAGACCCAGGTCGAATACAGCGGCAAATTCGATTTCGTGGAGACCAAGATGTACTGGCCGATCACACACATGGTCGCGCCGAAGGAAGATGCGCTGGCCTGCGCCGAATGTCATAGCAAGACCGGGCGCTTGGCCAATCTCGAAGGGGTGTATATCCCTGGGCGCGACGCCAACCCCTGGATCGACCGAATCGGTTGGCTGGCGGTGCTGGCGGCACTTGCCGGGGTGATGATCCATGGTTTGCTGCGCTTGATCGCCAGCGGCCGCAGCAAAACCTAAGCGCGGAGGGGATATGAGCAAGGTTCTATTGTTTACCCGTTTCGAACGGTTCTGGCATTGGGTTCAGGCGATCCTGATCTTCGGGCTGCTGTTCACCGGTTTCGGCATTCATGGCGTGCATGGCCTGATGAACTTCGAGCAGGCGGTCGATGTGCATATCATCCTCGCCTGGACCTTGATCGGATTGTGGGCATTCGCGATCTTCTGGCACCTCACGACCGGCGAATGGCGGCAATACCTGCCGACCGGTAAGGGGTTGTTTGCGATGATTCTGTATTACGCCTACGGTATTTTCTCCGGTGAGGCGAAGCCCTATCACAAGACCCGTTCGGCGAAACACAATCCGTTGCAACGGCTCGCGTATCTTGGTTTCAAGGTGGTGATTGCGCCGGCGCTGTGGATCTCCGGCCTGTTGTATCTGTTCTATGCAAGTTGGAGTCTGACCCCGCTGGGCAGCATCCTTTCGCTGACCTGGATCGCATGGATTCACACCGCCGCGGCGTTCGCGCTGATGGTATTCCTGGTTGCCCACCTGTATCTCGCGATCACGATGGGCCACCCGTGGCATGCCTTGCTGACGTCGATGATTACCGGTTATGAGGAGCTGGATGAGTCCAAGAAAAGGGTCTGAGGTATCGCCGCCGTCACCCGCTCACCGGGGTGCGGTGGCGATGCGCCGGTCCTTTCACCCGCGCGTGCACCAGGCGTCGGTTGCGCGGCCTGATTCTCGATGATGTCGCTGCGTTGATGCGCCGAATCTGAGCTTTATCGGGGCTGTGTCCGTTCCTAGGCTAGCTTGGCTCGGGTTTCTGCGCGATCATCGGCGCCGTCTTCGGCGCGGAAATCAGGAGTCGTCATGCGCAGCAATCATCACGTCTGGGCTCTGATTCTGGTACTGGCGGGATGCCAAAGTCATCCGGCGCGCGACGCGGTGGCCGGTGAGGCCGTGCCCGAGTCAGTCGCCGTGGTGCCATCGGCAATGCCGGTCCAAATCGCAACCCCGACCGACTTTACCGCCTTTCTGGCTGGCTTCCGCCGTGAGGCGCGCGCGGCCGGGGTCAGGGAGGACACCTTGACGCGCGCGCTCGGGCCGGTGCGGTTTCAGGCGCGCGTCATCGAACTGGATCGCTCGCAACCGGAGTTTGTCCGCCCGATCTGGCAGTACCTCGACGCGGCGGTGTCGTCGCAACGCATCTCGCAGGGACGCGCCAAACTGTCCGAGCACCGGGAAACCCTGATGCGTGCGGAACAGCGGTTTGGCGTGCCAGGTGAAGTCATCGTCGCGATCTGGGGCATCGAGAGCAATTTCGGGGGCAATTTCGGCAGTTTTTCGACCCTCGATGCGCTCGCAACGCTGGCCTACGAAGGGCGGCGGCGGGATTTCGCGCGTGGCGAACTGCTGGCCGCACTGCGCATCATCGAGCAGGGCGACATCGCCCCAGAGCGAATGTTGGGGTCGTGGGCCGGTGCGATGGGCCATACCCAGTTCATTCCCAGCAGCTTCGTGGCCTATGCGATGGACGGCGATGGCGATGGGCGGCGGGATATTTGGGGGAGTATTCCCGATGTCGTTGCCTCGACCGCAAACTACCTGGCACGAGCGGGGTGGCGGCGCGGTGAGCCATGGGGTGTCGAAGTTCAGCTTCCGCGCGACTTCGACCACGCTGAAGCCGAGCTGTCGGTGCGACGGGCGAGCCGGGAATGGGCGAGTCGCGGGGTGCGGACGCCGGGAGGGCAGCCGCTGCCTGAGTACGAAGGCGGTTCGGTGATCGTGCCGGCCGGCGCAAGTGGCCCGGCGTTTCTGGTCGGCGCTAATCACCGCGCGATCCTGCGCTACAACAATGCCACCAGTTACGCGCTCGCGGTCGGTACGCTTGCCGATCAAATCGCGGGCGGCGCCGGGGTGGCGCAAGCCTGGCCGCGTGGCGAACAACCCTTGCTACGGGGTCAGGTGCGCGAATTGCAACGCTTACTCAATGCGCGCGGGTTCGATGTCGGGGTACCCGATGGGGTGTTGGGTCCGAATACCCGGCAGGGGCTGCGCGAGTTTCAACGCAGTCTCGGGATGTCGCCGGACGGCTTCGCTACGTTGGCGTTGCTGGAGCGGTTGCGACGTTGAAATTGGGCGCCGCGCGCGACGCGGTATCGCGTTTGTCGCCCTCGGCGGCGCTTCGATGGCGCGACCGGGGCGATTATTTCCGGCGCGCGCGCAGCAGGAGATTGCGCGGCGTCAACCGGCGCTCGCACCATTCACCGATGGTCACCGTGTATCCGTGCGTTTCCAGCGCGAGGGCGAGATCCAGCACCAGCCAGAGTTCGAGCGCGCGGCGAAATGCGAGTCGCGGCAGCGCCAGGCGACGTAATTCGGCTTCACGGCGCCAGCCTTCGCGTGCCAGTTCATCGCAGTGCGGCAGCGCCCGTCGCGCGCCGGTGCTGGCGCTCAGGCGGTCGAGATAGTCGGCAAACTCAAGCCGAAACCACGCTTTTGGTGGCCGCGGCAGCGGATCGCCTGCCTGTGCGCGGCCAAGCGTGGTCAGCCAGGTTTGCCCGGCGAGGCGCCACGCGAGTTCGCGGCGACGCTCGCGGATCTCGCGTGGCGCGGCCGTCACGCTGTCGGAAACGGCGAGGCGCAGGTCATCGCGGTGCAGCCGTAGGGTGGCGATCGGATTCAGCGGGTCGTGGGTTTCCGCGCTGCCGCGGTGATAGCAACACGGCGCGAGATCGAGCGCCGGGGCCGCGGTCGCGATCACCCCACGGACCAGGGCCCGGTGCAACTCGCCGCAGGCGTGTAGCGCCAACGCATGATGCCCCGCAAGGCGAGCTTGCGTCGCGGGGGCCAACACATCGGTGTTGAGAAAATCGTGTAACGGAACGCGATGGCGCTGAGCGAGTTCACCGCCGGTGCGGCACAGCTGTGGGTCGATCTCCAGGCTGGTGGCCGCGATCGGGTGGTGCAGGCAAACCAGACGGCCGAGGTGGCCTTTGCCGGCGCACCAGTCGAGCACCGGTCCCTGCGGCACGCCGACGGTGGCCAGGAACGCCCGAATTTGCGCGAGCTTGCGCCCCGGGACGTCCCGCGTGCGGTGGGGATCGTCGGGCGCGAGCAGGGTGGTGCGCGCCGGCGGGATCTGCAGCGTGTCGCGCAGCCCGCGCAAGGCGGGCACCCGGGCTTCAAGCCAGCCAAGCAGCGCGGCGGAGTCGTTGCCGAGGGTCTCGACTTCGTCATCCTTGAGCGCTTGAAGTGCGGCGACGAGGGCGGGATGGTGTTCGCGCCAAGCCAGCGGTTCGCCACGATACGGCGACGCGCGCCAAAACTCCGCGCCCAATTTCAGTTGCTGTTCGAGGCGGGCGAAGTGGTCGCTGTGCATGTGGCGGGCGCGGCGAGTTTCAGAGATTGGGCGGCCGCGGGGCGGATTCGATCGAATTCAGTTCAGCGAGGTCCTTGCGCGGTTGAATACCCAGTTCGCTCATGCGCCGTGCTGCGGGCAACACCTGGCGTTCCAGCGAACCCAGCGTTTTATTGTAGGCGTTGACGCTGGTTTCTAGCCCCTTGCCGAGGACTTGGAAGTGCTCGCTCAGGGTCGCGATGCGGCGGTAGAGATCCTCACCGAGTTCGCGGATGCGCTCGGCATTTTCCGCGAATGCGCTCTGACGCCAGCCGAATGCGACTGCGCGCAGCAGTGCGACCAGGGTGGTCGGCGCGGCCAGAATGATCCGCTGGCGCAGGGCGTCTTCGAGTAAGGCGGTGTCGTGTTCGAGTGCGCTGGTGAGAAACTGTTCACCCGGCACGAACAGGATGACGAAGTCGGGGCTGCGCGGAAACTGCGCCCAGTAGTTTTTGGCCGCGAGGGTGCGCACGCGCTCGCGCAGATTGCGCGCGTGGCGTTGCAGGGCGGCCTTGCGGTCGCTCTCGTTGGTGCTTTCCTGCGCAGCCAGGTAGCCCTCCAGCGCGGTCTTCGCGTCCACTACGAGTTCGCGCTGGTCGGGCAGACGCACGATCATGTCGGGGCGAAGGTGGGTGTCGCCGTCGCGCTGCGTGAGTTGTTCGAAAAAGTCGCAATGCTCGACCATGCCGGCGAGTTCGGCGAGGCGTTTCAGGGTGAGTTCGCCCCAGCGTCCGCGCACGTCGGGGCGCTTCAACGCGTTGGCAAGGGTTTGGGTTTCGCGGCGCAAGCGGGTTTCGGCCTCGGCCAGGGCGCTGATTTGCTGGGCCAAGGCGCCCTGGGCGCTGGCGCGTTCCTGTTCGATCTGGCGCAGCTGCTGCTCGGTTTTCGCCAGGGCATCGCGGATCGGCTCGAGCAGTTGGCCGATCGCTTGCTGGCGTTGTTGCAGATCGCTCGCCGAGCGAGCGTGCTGGAGCTTGAGGCTCTGCTCGGCGACGCGCAGAAACAGGCTGCTGTTTTGCCGCAGGGCTTGGCGCGAAAGCAAGGCGAAGTGTTGGGAAAGCGTGTCGCGCGCGTCGTGGAGTAGCCCGAGTTGCTCTTCGTGGTGCTGTTGGTCGGCACCGAGTTCGGTTTCGAGGCGGGTTTTTTCCACGCTCAACTGCCGCAGTTCGCGTTGCCCGCGCAATGCGGCGAACAGATAGCCGAGCGCGAACCCGGCGCCCGCCGCGAGCAGTAGCGCCAGCGCGGCCGAGACCGTCAGCGAGGTGGGCAAGCCGGCGTTACCACTGGGATTGATCGAGCCAAGGCCAAACCTGCGCCGGATGCTCGATCTGACCGTCGGCGCCCCAGCGCTCGGGCTGCTGGGCGGCGTCGATATAGCCGTAACCCGCGATCAGCGTTGTCATACCCGCGGCGGCGCCGGCCTGGATGTCGCGTTCGGCGTCGCCGACGTAGAGGCAGGCGCTTGGCGCGGTGCGCGCCTGAGTGGCGGCGAACAGCATCGGTAGCGGATGGGGTTTGCGTTCCGCAGTGGTGTCGCCGCTGACGATGCTGTGCGCGCGCTGGTCGAGGGCGAGCGCGGCCATCAAGGGATCGGTCAGCCACGCCGGTTTATTGGTGACGACGCCCCAGGCGCAGCCGGCGCGTTCAATCCCGTCGAGCAGCGCGCTCATGCCCGGAAACAAGGTCGTAGCGTCGCTCAAATGCTCCCGGTAGTGAGCGAGAAATGCCTTCAGGCGGCGGCGATACCCAGACTCGGGCTGGTCTACGCCGAACGCCATCCGCACTAGGTAGCCCGAGCCGTGCGACACGTAATCGCGCAGGTCGGCGACTGGCAACGGGGCTAGGTCTTCCTGGGCGCGCACTGCGTTGAGCGCGCCGACCATGTCGGGCGCGGTGTCGGCGAGAGTGCCGTCGAGGTCGAACAGCACGCAGCGGTATTGGCGTGAACTCGTCATATCGGCAGGCCGGTCAGGTCGCGGTGGAGGTTGCTTATTAATCGCGTTCATTGCGTTGGGGACTGGCGCGGAGCGGTGTGGGCGCGACCGGCGGGCCTCATTCACGACGGGTCGCCAGCAGGTAGTTCACGCTGATATCGGCGCCCAAGGTATAGGTGCGATTGAACGGGTTGTAACTCATACCGATCATTTCCTGGACGTTCAATCCGGCGCGACGCGACCAGTCGTCGAGTTCCGACGGCCGGATGAACTTGGCGTATTCGTGCGTGCCCTTCGGCAGGAGTCGGAGTATGTACTCGGCGCCGACGACCGCGAACAAAAATGACTTGGGGTTACGATTGATGGTCGAAAAAAACACCCAACCGCCCGGCTTGACCAAGGTCGCGCAGGCGGCGATGGTGGAGGCGGGGTCGGGGACGTGTTCGAGCATTTCGAGGCAGGTCACCACGTCGAAACCGCCCGGTTGCTGCTGGGCGAGGTCTTCCGCGGAGATCTTGCGATAGTCGACCCGTGCGCCGCTTTCGAGCAGATGCAGACGAGCGACCGACAGCGGGGCTTCGCCAAGATCGATGCCGGTCACCGTCGCGCCGCGCAGGGCCATGCTTTCGCTCAGGATGCCGCCGCCGCAGCCGACGTCGAGCACGGCCTTGCCATGTAGCGAAGCCAACCGATCGATCCAGTCGAGGCGCAGCGGGTTGATTTCGTGGAGCGGCTTGAACTCGCTTTCCGGATCCCACCAGCGGTGGGCGAGGGCTTCGAATTTGGCGAGTTCTTGCGGATCGAAGTTGGTATTAGGCGCATCCATCGGCGGTGTCGACTCTCAGTTGGTTGATGCGATTCTACCCTGCCAGCTACGGGCAACCGACATAAGCTCAGCCTCGTCGAGGGTGGTGAGGTGGCGTTGCCAGAGCAGGGTGCGACCCGCGACCCAGACGTGTTCGACCGCCTCGCGGCTGCAAGCGTATACCAGTTGCGAAACCGGATCGTAGATCGGCTGGGTCTCGATGCGGTCGAGGTTGACCGCGATCAGGTCGGCGGCCTTGCCTTTGACGATCGAGCCGACATCCTGGTCAATACCGAGCGCGCGTGCCCCATCGAGGGTGGCCATGCGTAAGGTCTGGTGGGCATTGAGCGCACGCGCATCGCCAGAAAGCCCTTTGGCCAGCAGCGCAGCGGTGCGCATTTCGCCGAACAGATCGAGGTCGTTGTTACTCGCTGCACCGTCGGTGCCGAGTGCCACGTTGATGCCGCGCTGGCGCAACTGCGCAACGGGACAAATTCCGCTGGCGAGCTTCAGGTTCGATTCGGGGCAATGCAGCACATTGACCCTGCGTTCCGCGAGCAGATCGATCTCGGACTCATCGAGTTGCGTCATATGCACCGCGAGCAGGTTGGGCCCGACCAGTCCGAGACGGGCGAGGCGCGCGAGCGGACGCATGCCGTGCTGGCGTTCGCTCTCAATCACTTCGTGGGCGGTTTCATGCACATGCATGTGCACCGGCAGGTCGAGTTCGTTGGCGAGGACCGCGACGCGACGTAGCGGTGCATCCGAAACCGTGTACGGGGCGTGCGGCGCGAGCGCGGTATAGACCCGTGCCGAACCCTGGAGGTGGTCGCGCAGCGCGAGCCCGCGACTCAGATACTCGTCGGCGTGCTGCGCCCACGGGGTCGGAAAATCCAGTACCACCAGACCGACCATGGCGCGCATGCCGGCTTCGAGCACGCATTGCGCGGTGGTGTCGGGAAACAGGTACATGTCGTTGAAAGTCGTGGTGCCGCCGCGCAGCATCTCCGCCATTGCCAGGCGGGTTCCGTCGCGTACGAATTGCTCCGACAGCCAGCGCGCCTCCGCCGGCCAGATGTGCTGATGCAGCCACTCATTGAGAGGGAGATCGTCGGCAATCCCGCGCAGCAGGTTCATGGCGACATGGGTATGGGCGTTGATCAAGCCGGGCAATAACGCGTGGTGGGCGCAGTCGATGCGCTCGACCGGTTGATAGCGTTGCCCGGCGCGCTCGGTTGGCAGGACATCCAGGATCATGCCGGACTGGATCGCCACTGCGTGATCATGGAGCACAGCGTCGGTCTCCACCGGGATGACCCAACGTGCGGAGATTAAGGTGTCGACGGGAATTGGCTTGGTCACGGCGGTCAGATCTCGGTGGGCAATGCCGCGATGATAAGGCGAGCGGGTTCGCGAAAAAACAGCGGGCATAAAAAAAGCCGGGCCCTCGCGGGCCCGGCTTTTGAGGCAGGTTACTTCGTAACCGTCTTCGAGCCGGTGATGTCGACTTCAACGCGACGGTTTTTGGCGCGACCGTCCTTCGTCTTGTTGTCGGCGATCGGCGAGCCTTCGCCCATACCCTGGCTGGAGATCAGCTGGTTATTGACGCCTTTGCTGGTCAGGTAATCGGAGACTGACTTGGCCCGGCGCTCAGACAGCTTCTGGTTGTAAGCATCCGAACCGACACTGTCAGTGTGGCCGGTGACGACGATCGAGCTGACGCGATCGAAACCACGCAGACGCTCGACCACCTGGTCGAGTGCGGCTTGGCCGGCAGGGGTCAGTTTCGCCTGATCGAAACCGAACAGGACGGTGCCGTCCAGTGTGACCTTCTCGACGGTCGGGGCGACCGGGGCCGGTGGCGGCGGGGGTGGCGTGACGGGCTTCGGCGGCGGTGCCGGCTCGGCCTTCACTGGCGGCGTTCCACCGCACTCGACCGGCAGCTCTTCTTTCGGATCGAAAGAGCTGTTTTTCACGCAGTTGCCGGAACTGTCTTTAACGTAGTTGCCCGAGCTGTCTTTCACGAAGCCGCCATGGCTGAAGGCTGGAGAGACAGGCGAAAGCGCCAGCGCGACCGTGGTCGCGATAGAGTAAGTACTGATCGCACTCCTTTTATTCATAGCTTTTGCCTCAAGTTGGTTGGAATTTCATTGCCAGAAACTTTTGTCTTCGAGATTCGGTTGATTCTTCGAGCAGCACTGACATTTCTACTCTCAGTAATCCAGTAGCTATTTTAATACACTAATGCAAACATTTCACATCTTTTGGTGCGAATTTGCAACAGTTTTGTTATGAGCGAGCGAAGTCAATGACTTCGGAGGGAATCGCGGAGCGTGACCTCCGCTTCGGGCCACTATTCTCGCCGCAACGGTCGGGTGTGGCAAACTCGGCACATCGGATCGGCTGAAGTAACGCTGGGCTGTTGTGGTAAGATAACCGTTTATTTTAATGGCCCCGAAATGTTCGACATAGCCCATGGCTGATTTTGCGAAAGAGATTCGCGTTGTAAACCTTGAGGACGAGATGCGTCAGTCCTACCTGGACTACGCGATGAGCGTCATCGTAGGTCGCGCTTTACCTGACGTGCGCGATGGTCTCAAGCCGGTGCATCGGCGCGTGCTGTTCGCGATGAGCGAGCTTGGCAACGACTGGAACAAGGCCTACAAGAAGTCGGCCCGCGTCGTCGGTGACGTGATCGGTAAGTATCACCCGCACGGTGACACCGCGGTCTACGATACGATCGTGCGCATGGCGCAACCATTCTCGATGCGCTACATGCTGGTCGACGGGCAGGGTAACTTCGGTTCGGTCGACGGCGACGCGCCGGCGGCGATGCGCTACACCGAAGTGCGCATGGCGCGTATCGCGCACGAGATGCTCGCCGATCTCGACAAGGAAACGGTTGATTTCGTTCCGAATTACGACGGTTCCGAACGAGAGCCAGTGGTGTTTCCGGCGCGCGCGCCGAATCTGCTCGTCAACGGCTCATCCGGGATCGCGGTGGGCATGGCGACCAATATTCCACCGCACAACCTGGTCGAGGTGGTGACCGCCTGCCTCGCTTTGCTTGACGATCCGACGCTTGATATTGACGAGCTGATGGCGTTCTTGCCGGGGCCGGATTTTCCGACCGCGGGCATCATCAGCGGCGTGCACGGCATCCGTGAGGCCTATAAGACCGGGCGCGGCCGTGTCTACGTGCGGGCCCGCTCGCACATCGAGCGCGACGATAAGACCGACAAGGAAACCATCATTGTCACCGAGCTGCCGTACCAGGTGAACAAGGCGCGGTTGCTGGAGAAGATTGCCGAGCTGGTCAAGGAGAAGAAGCTGGAGGGGATCTCCGAGCTGCGCGACGAGTCCGACAAGGACGGCATGCGCATGGTGATAGAGCTCAAACGCGGCGAGTCGGGCGAGGTCGTGCTGAACAATCTGTACAAGCACACTCAACTACAGACGGTGTTCGGGATCAACATGGTCGCGCTGGTCGACGCCCAGCCGCGCCTGCTCGACCTCAAACAGATCATCGAGCAGTTCCTGAAACATCGGCGCGAAGTCGTCACCCGCCGCACGCTGTTCGATTTGCGTAAGACCCGCGATCGCGCCCACATTCTCGAAGGGTTAGCAGTCGCGCTTGCCAATCTCGATGAGATCATCGACCTGATCAAGCGCTCAGCGAGCCCCGCCGAAGCCAAGACGGGTCTGTTGGCGGGATTGTGGCAGCCCGGCGTGGTGACCGAAATGTTAAGCCGCGCCGGCGCGGATTCGTCTCGCCCGGAGGCGCTCGGCAGCGAATACGGGTTGAGCGCGGAGGGCTATCGTCTGTCCGAGGCGCAGGCCCAGGCGATCCTTGATCTGCGTCTGCACCGCTTGACCGGATTGGAGCAGGACAAGATCGTTCAGGAGTATCGCGAGCTGTTGGAGCTGATCGGTCAATTACTCGAAATTCTCTCCAACCCCGATCGCTTGAAGGAGGTCATTCGCGAGGAACTCAATGCGGTCCGCGATCAATTCGGCGATAAGCGCCGCACCGAGATCGTGCATTCGCACATCGATTTTTCGATGGAGGATCTGATCGCGGAGGAGGATGTCGTCGTCACGCTTTCGCATGCCGGTTACGCCAAAGCGCAGCCGCTCGAGGACTATCAAGCGCAACGACGTGGCGGTAAGGGTAAAAGCGCGACTCGAATGAAGGATGAGGATTTCATCGATCATCTCTTTGTCGCCAGCACCCACGATACCTTGTTGTGTTTTTCCAGTCGTGGCCGTATTTACTGGATCAAGGTCTACGAACTCCCGCAGGCTCAGCGTTCGGCGCGTGGTCGTCCGATCGTCAATCTGCTACCACTTGAGGCGGATGAGCGCATTCAGGCGATCCAGCCGGTGCGCGAGTATGGTGAGGATCACTTCGTATTCATGGCCACCGCGAGTGGAACGGTCAAGAAGACGCCGCTGTCGGAGTTCTCGCGGCCGCGTACCAGCGGCATCATCGCGGTGGATTTGCGCCCGGATGACCATCTGGTCGACGTGGTGATCACCGGCGGTGAGAATCACATCATGCTGTTTAGCGATGCTGGCAAGGTCGTGCGTTTTCATGAAAGTGAAGTGCGGGCGATGGGGCGCGGCGCCTGCGGCGTACGCGGAATTTCGCTCGGCGAAGGGCAGCGCGTCATGGCGCTGGTCGCAGTGGCGCCGGGCTCCGAGCCCAATGTGCTGGTCGCAACGGCGAACGGATATGGCAAGCAAACGCCGGTTGCGGATTTCCCCGCGTACCGTCGCGGCGGGCAAGGGGTGATCTCGATCCAGACCAGCGAGCGCAACGGCCAGGTGGTCGGCGCGGTGTTGGTCAATCCGGGCGACGAGATCATGCTGATCAGCGACCACGGGACTTTGGTGCGCACGCCCGTGGACGGCATCTCCGTGCTCGGGCGCAACACCCAAGGGGTCACGCTGATTCGGATCCGGGACGACGAACGCCTGAGTCAGGTGGCGCGGATTGATCGGATTGCGGGCGATCAAGAGGGCGACGACGAGACGATCCCCGCGGCCGACCTGAATGGCGACGATGGCGCACCCGACCCCGACGCGGGCAGTGATGAAAACCGCGACGGTGACGAATCGACGAGTCCCTGATCCGGCTCAGGTACGCGCCGGCCCCGAGCCGGTATTCTTCGCCGCTACACGGGCTGGCGAGGCGCCGGAGCGCCTGTTCTGAACGTCGCGCGGTTGGCGTCGTCGTTCATCGGCGTCTTGGCACGGTTGAGCGAAATAAACACTAGCACTTGGGATAACGATCATCATGCGAACGGTTTTTAACTTCAGTGCCGGCCCGGCGATGTTGCCGGAGGCGGTTTTGGTGCGTGCTCGCGAGGAAATGCTGGACTGGAACGGCTCCGGCATGTCGGTCATGGAAATGAGCCACCGCGGCAAGGAATTCATGAGCATCGCCGATCGTGCCGAAGCGGATCTGCGCGAATTGCTGGCGATTCCGTCGAATTACAAGGTGTTGTTCCTGCAGGGCGGAGCAAGCCTGCAATTCGCGATGATCCCGCTGAATCTGATGGGCGGGGCCTGCAAGGCCGATTATGTGAATACCGGCGCCTGGTCGAAGAAGGCCATCAGCGAGGCGAAACGCTTTGGCGCGGTGAATGTGGTGGCAACCAGCGAGGCGAGCAACTTCTCGACCGTTCCGGCGTTTGCCGACTGGAATCGCAGCTCGGATGCGGCCTATCTGCACTACACGCCAAACGAAACCATCGGTGGTGTCGAATTTCACTGGGTGCCCGAGGTCGGCGATACCCCACTGGTGGCCGATATGTCATCGACGATTTTGTCCCGTCCGATTGACGTGTCGCGTTTTGGTCTGATCTATGCGGGAGCGCAGAAGAACATCGGGCCGGCAGGTTTGACCCTGGTCATCGTGCGCGAGGATTTGATTCATGACCCGGCACCGGGCGTGGCGACCATGCTGGCTTACGCGACCCACGCGAAGGAAGCTTCGATGTACAACACGCCGCCGACTTACGGCTGGTATCTGGCGGGTCTGGTGTTTCAGTGGCTCAAGGACCAGGGCGGGCTGTCCGGAATGGCCGCGATCAACCAGCGCAAGGCGAATAAGCTGTACGCGGTGATCGATAATTCCGGGTTTTATGCCAACCCCGTCGATCCTGCGTGCCGGTCGTGGATGAATGTGCCGTTTACGCTTGCCGATGCGAATCTCGACAAGACCTTCCTCAGCGATGCTGCGGCGATTGGATTGACCACCTTGAAAGGGCACCGCTCGGTGGGCGGGATGCGCGCCAGCATCTACAACGCAATGCCCGAGGCCGGCGTCGACGCGCTGGTAGGATTCATGGGTGAATTTGAGCGGAAGCACGGCTGATGGACAAGTTCAAAATTCTTGCGCTCAACAACATTTCGGCGCGCGGACTAGAGCGTCTGCCGCTCGATCACTTCGAAGTCGCCTCGGAAATGTCGAAACCGGATGCGATTCTGCTGCGCTCATTCAACATGCACGAGATGCCGATTCCGGAAACCCTGCTCGCGGTCGGTCGCGCGGGCGCCGGCGTGAACAATATTCCGGTCGCGCGGATGAGCGACCTCGGTATTCCGGTGTTCAACGCGCCGGGCGCCAACTCCAACGCAGTGAAGGAATTGGTGATTGCGGCGATGCTGATGGGGTGCCGCAATATCGGGCAGGCCTGGCAGTTTACGCGCCAACTCGAAGGCAGCAAGGAGGAGCTGAATCAGCTCGTCGAGAAAGGCAAGAAGCAGTTTTCCGGCTTCGAGTTGCCGGGCAAGACGCTCGGTGTCATCGGTCTCGGCGCGATCGGCGTTCTGGTCGCGAACGCGGCGGTCGCGCTCGGTATGCGGGTGATCGGGTATGACCCGACGATCACTGTGGAACGGGCCTGGGCGTTGTCGGCGACGGTCATCCAGGGCCGCACCACCGACGACGTGTTGGAGCAGTCCGATTTTGTGACGTTTCATGTGCCGTTGCTGGACTCGACCCGCGGGCTGATTGATCGGGAACGTCTGGCGTTGATGAAAAAGGACGTCGTTGTCATCAATTTCGCCCGCCAGGGAATCGTGGATGACGAGGCGATGCTGGAGGGCTTGAACGCCAGCAAGGTGTACGCCTACATGACGGACTTTCCGAATCCCGCATTACTGCGCCATCCGCGGGTCATCACGCTGCCACATCTCGGCGCGTCGACGCGAGAGGCGGAGGAAAATTGCGCGATCATGGTGGCGGACGAGGTCCGAAACTACCTTGAACATGGCACGATCCGCAATTCCGTCAACTACCCTGAGGTGGATTTGGCGCGGCGCGGCGCCGCGCGGATCGTAATCGCCAACGCCAACCGCCCGGATATGTTGGGTCAGATCTCGCATCATATCGGTCGTTCGGGCCTGAATATCGCCCACATGGTCAACGAATCGAAGGGCGATTTCGCCTTTACCGTCGTTGATGTCGATGCCCCGGTGAACGGCGAGGTGCAGGCACGCCTGGCGGGGATCGAGGGTGTGTTGAAGGTTCGAGTCGTCTGAGGCAGAGCAGTTCCGGTATGTCAGAAGACCAGGAGCTGGCGGCTCTGCGGCAAACAATCGACCAGATCGATCGTGATCTGGTCGCGCTGATCAATCGACGCGCGCGCGCCGCGCAGCAGGTGGCCGCGGTCAAGCGTGCCCACAACGCGGCGGTGACGACCTTTTACCGCCCGGAGCGCGAAGCCGATGTGCTGCGCCGGATTCAGCGCGAAAATCCGGGGCCGCTCGATAACGAGGAAGTGGCGCGACTGTTCCGCGAGATTATGTCGGCCTGCCTCGCGCTGGAGGAGCGTCAGACCGTCGCTTATCTGGGGCCGGAAGGCACCTTTACCCAAACCGCAGCGCTGAAGCATTTCGGCCATTCAGTCTTGACGCGTCCATTGAACGCGATCAACGAGGTTTTTCGCGAGGTCGAGGCGCGTAATTGTGAGTACGGCGTGGTGCCGATCGAGAATTCGACCGAGGGGGTGGTCAATCACACCCTGGACAGTTTCTTGCAATCGTCGCTGAAGATCTGCGGCGAGGTGGAGTTGCGTATCCACCAGCACTTGCTTGGACGCGAGGTCGGGCTTGATGAGATCGAGCGCTTGTACTCGCACCCGCAGTCGCTGGCGCAATGCCGCGAATGGCTGGATCTGCATCTGCCGCGCGCTGAACGCATTCATGCGAGCAGCAATGCCGATGCGGCGCGACGCGCGTCGCGCGAGCCGAACGCGGCCGCGATCGCGGGCGAATCGGCGGCCGAAATCTATGGACTCAAAGTCCTCCACAACAATATCGAGGACAACCCGGAGAATATCACCCGCTTTCTGGTGATCGGCCAACAAGCCGTGCAGCCGAGCGGGCTCGATAAGACCTCGTTGCTGGTATCGGCCGCGAATCGTCCGGGGTCGCTCTATCGATTGCTCAAACCGTTCGCGGATAATGGCGTCAGTCTGAGCCGGATCGAATCGCGCCCGTCGCACTGTGTGAACTGGGAATACGTGTTTTTTCTTGATCTGCTCGGGCATGTGGACGATCCGCATATCCGCCAGGCGTTGGCGCAGCTCGGGGCGGACGCAGAGATGGTGCGGGTCCTGGGTTCTTATCCGAAGGCGGTGTTATGAGTGATTTTGTCGTCTCCGGCTGCGATTGGCGCGATTGCGCGGCGCCGGGTGTGCGCGGCCTGCAACCCTATCTGCCCGGCAAACCGATCGAGGCGTTGCGGCGGGAGTTGGGCCTGGACGAAATCGTCAAGCTTGCGTCTAATGAGAATCCGCTCGGGCCATCGCCCCGCGCGCTGGCCGCGGCGCAAGTGGCGCTCGGCGACATCGCGCGCTATCCCGATGGCAGCGGCTATGCGCTCAAGCAGGCGCTGGGCCGGCACCATGACGTCGCGCCGGATTGGGTAACGCTCGGCAATGGCTCCAACGATGTCCTGGAGATGGTGGCGCGGGCGTTTCTCGCCGGTCCGGCGACCGCCGGTGCGTACGCCGCCCATGCGTTCGCGGTCTATGCCATCGCGGTACAAGCGGTCGGTGCTCGCAGCCAGGTCGCGCCAGCCTTGCCGGCGGATCATCCAACCATGCCGTTCGGGCACGATTTGACGGCACTGCGGCGCAGTCTGGACGACACGACGCGGGTGGTATTCATCGCGAATCCGAACAACCCGACCGGCACCTGGGTCGAGGCCGATGCGTTGCACGGTTTCCTTCGCAGCGTGCCGGGAAATGTCATCGTAGTGGTCGACGAGGCGTATCTCGAATATGTCGAAGACGCGGCGTTTCCCGATGCATCGCGCTGGCTGAGCGAGTTTCCGAATCTGGTGGTCACGCGGACCTTTTCCAAGATTTACGGCCTCGCTGGATTGCGGATCGGATACGCGCTCTCGCGCCCCGAAGTCGCGGATCTGCTGAACCGGGTGCGGCAGCCATTCAACGTGAACATGCCGGCGCTGGTGGCGGCCGAGGCGGCGCTTACGGATGGCGACCATCTCGCGCGGAGTCGGGCCGTGAACAGCGCCGGTATGGGGCAACTACGAGCCGGGTTCGAGCGTATGGGGTTGCGCGCGTTGCCCTCGCGCGGGAATTTTCTGTGTGTCGATCTGAATCGTGTCGCGCAGCCGGTGTTCGATGCGCTGCTGAGCCGGGGGATCATCGTCCGCCCGGTGGGGAATTATGGGATGCCAACCTTTCTGCGGGTTTCGATCGGCACGGCGGCCGAGAACGCGCGCTGCCTCGCCGCGCTGGCCGAGGTGATGCGGGGTGATTGAGCGCTTATGTCTCATCGGGGTTGGCCTGATCGGCGGTTCGCTCGCGCTGGCTTTGCGCCGCGCGGGATATTGCAAGCAGGTCGTTGGCGTGGGGCGAAGCGTGGCGAATCTGGAAGAGGCCTTGCGGCTTAAGGTCATCGATGAGGCCAGCCACAATCCCGCGACCGCGGTTCGCGGCGCGGATATGATCGTGCTCGCGGTCCCGGTCGGGTCGGTCGAGGCGGTCTGCCGGCAGATTGCGATCCCGATGGAACCGGACGCGGTCCTGACCGATGTCGGCAGCGTCAAGGCGGATGTCGTGCGTCAAGTCGAGCGTGCCTTCGACCGGCTGCCGCCGCGGTTCGTGCCGGGCCATCCGATCGCCGGCACCGAGCGCAGCGGCGCCGGCGCCGCGTTTCCCGAGTTGTTCGAGGGGCGGCGGGTGTTGCTGACGCCGCTCGAGCAAACCGACCCCGCGGCGGTTGCTGAGGTGCGCCGGATGTGGGAGGTGAGCGGCGCGGTGGTGGAAGAGATGGCCGTTGAAGCCCACGATCGTATCCTCGCGGCGACCAGTCACCTGCCCCACATGCTGGCGTTTGGGCTGGTCGACAGTCTGGCGCGTCTCACCGAGGGGCAGCAGATGTTTCGCTACGCGGCGGGTGGGTTTCGCGATTTCACCCGCATCGCATCGAGTGATCCGGTGATGTGGCGCGATATCTGTCTACACAATCGCGACGCGTTGCTGGAAGCGCTGGCGCGCTATCAGGCCGATCTCGCCACGCTACGGCGGGCGGTTGAGATCCGCGACGGTGATGCCTTGCTTGCGATCTTCGAGCGCGCCAAACAGGCCCGCGACCGTTTTCTCCACTGAGAGCCTGTGAAAGTATCCCGCAAACTACTGCGGACGCCCCTGAACGCGGTGTCCTGCGTTGCAAGAGGCCCGAAATCCGGTCATGTAGGCCGGCTACACGCCCCGATTTCGGGCCTCTTGTGCCTTGTTCACCACCCCCAGGGTCGCCCTCGCGACGATCGGGGATTTTTTCACAGGCTCTGATACCCGAATGGCATGAATACGTTGGAATTTCTGGCCGCGCCCGGCGGCGTTCTGAGCGGTCGCTTGCGCGTCCCTGGTGATAAATCGATATCGCATCGTTCGATCATGCTGGGCGCGCTCGCGGAGGGCGTCACGCGCGTCAGCGGTTTTCTCGAAGGGGAGGATTGTCTCTGTACCCTGCGGGCATTCCGCGCGATGGGCGTTACCATCGAAGGGCCGGAGGCGGGACGCGTCAGCATCACCGGGGTTGGTTTGCACGGACTCAAGCGGCCGGCGAATGCGCTGGATCTCGGCAATTCCGGCACGTCGATGCGTCTGATGGCCGGACTGCTGGCCGGACAAATCTTCGCGACAGAGCTCGTGGGGGACGCTTCGCTGTCAAAGCGGCCGATGCGTCGGGTGACCGAACCGTTAGCTCGGATGGGGGCACGGATTGAGACCGCGCTGAATGGTACGCCGCCGCTGCGGATCGGTGGCGGGGCTGGCTTGGCGGGGTTTGAATACGTCATGCCGGTCGCGAGCGCCCAGGTCAAGTCATGTCTGTTGCTGGCCGGGCTTTACGCCGACGGCGACACCTGTGTGGTTGAGCCCGCGCCGACCCGCGATCATACCGAACGCATGCTCGCTGGGCTGGGGTACCCGGTGCGCCGCGACGGCAACCGGATCTGCCTGAGCGGGGGCGGGCGTCTGATCGCGACCGATATCGATGTCCCGGCGGATATTTCCTCGGCCGCGTTTTTCCTGGTCGGCGCGAGCATCGCCCCAGGTTCCGATCTGGTGCTCGAGCATGTTGGGATCAATCCGACCCGAACCGGGGTGATCGATATCCTGCGGCTGATGGGTGCCGATATCACGGTGCTCAACGAACGCATGGTGGGCGGCGAGCCGGTCGCGGATTTGCGGGTGCGCGCCGCGCCGTTACACGGGATCGACATTCCCGAGGCCTTGGTCCCGCTGGCGATCGACGAGTTTCCGGCGCTGTTTATCGCGGCCGCCTGCGCCGATGGGGTCACTTGCTTGACTGGCGCGGAAGAGTTGCGGGTCAAGGAGAGCGACCGGATCCAGGTCATGGCCGATGGCCTGCGGGCCTGCGCCATCGTGGCCGAGCCGAGGCCGGACGGGATCGTCATCGATGGCGGCCGCTTGAGCGGCGCCACGGTCGAGAGTCACGGCGATCATCGAATCGCAATGGCGTTCACGATGGCTGCGTTGCAGGCGCGTGGTGCGATCCGCATTCGCGATTGCCGCAATGTCGATACCTCATTCCCTGGATTTGTCGCGAGCGCGAATGCGGTGGGGGCGGCGCTGACCGCGGAGGTGGGTTCGTGAGCGCGCGGGTGCCGGTCATAACGATCGATGGTCCCGGCGGGTCCGGCAAGGGCACGATCAGTCGGTCCTTGGCGCAACGCCTTGGCTGGCATTGGCTCGACAGTGGCGCGCTCTACCGAATTCTTGGTCTGCAGGCGACCCGCGCGGGGGTTGATCTGGCCGATGCGGAGGCGTTGCAAGGGCTCTGTGGTCACCTGGAGGTGGCGTTCGATGAGCGTGCGAACGAGTCGGTGGTGCTGTTGGCGGGTGAGGATGTCACGCTGGACTTACGTACCGAACAGGCCGGCGCCGCCGCGTCGCAAGTGGCCGCGCACCCGGTAGTTCGTACCGCGTTACTTGCGTGGCAACGGGCCTACTGCACGCCGCCGGGGCTGGTCGCAGACGGTCGCGACATGGGTACGGTGGTGTTTCCGGGCGCGGATTTGAAGGTATATTTGACCGCCAGTCTCGAGGAGCGCGCGCGCCGACGATATAACCAGTTGAAACAACAAGGGTTTGAGGTTAGCATTGACGACCTTTTGCGCGATATCGCGCAACGGGACGAACGCGATACCCAGCGTGCGGTGGCGCCATTGCGGCCAGCCGCCGACGCGGTCGTCATCGACAGCTCCCGGCTGACGATCGACGAGGTGTTGCAGGAGATCGCTGCGCTGGTCGCGACGAAACTCCGTGGGTTGGTCTGAGATCGCAGGATTTTGGATCAGTTTTTTAACTTTAACTTATTGGCTTAACTAGCTGATCAAGCTTGATTAAGGTTCACTCTTTAAATGTCTGAAAATTTCGCTGAATTGTTTGCAGAGAGCTTGGCTTACACCCAAATGAGGCCGGGCACCATCATCAATGGCACCGTAATCGCGATCCGGACCGACGTCGTTGTCGTCAGCGCCGGCCTGAAATCCGAGGGTGTCATTCCGATCGACCAGTTCATGTCGCCGATGGGCGAGGTGGAGGTCAATATCGGTGACATCGTCGAGGTTTCGCTCGACTCCGTCGAAGACGGCTATGGTGAAACCCGGCTTTCGCGTGAGAAGGCCAAGCGCGCCAAAGCCTGGACCGTCCTCGAACGCGCTCACGAGAACAACGATACCGTCAAAGGCATCATCACCGGCAAGGTCAAGGGTGGCTTTACGGTCGAACTCGACAGTATCCGTGCGTTCCTGCCCGGCTCGCTGGTTGACGTGCGCCCAGTGCGCGACACGGCCTACCTCGAAGGCAAGGAACTCGAATTCAAACTCATCAAGCTCGATCAAGCGCGCAATAACGTAGTGGTTTCACGGCGCGCGGTCGTCGAGTCTGAATACAGTGCCGAGCGCGAAGCGCTGCTCAGCAATCTGCAGGAAGGTCAAAGCGTCAAGGGTGTCGTAAAGAACCTCACCGACTACGGTGCGTTCCTCGACCTCGGTGGCGTCGATGGTTTGTTGCACATCACCGATATGGCGTGGAAGCGCGTCAAGCATCCGTCCGAGATGCTGCAGGTGGGTGAAGAAATCGATGTCATGGTGCTCAAGTTCGATCGCGAGCGTAATCGCGTGTCACTCGGGTTGAAGCAACTGGGCGAAGATCCATGGACCGATATCACGCGGCGTTATCCGGAAGGTCGGCGCTTGCATGGCAAGGTCACCAATATCACTGATTACGGTTGCTTCGTCGAAATCGAGGACGGCATCGAAGGTCTGGTGCACGTCTCCGAGATGGATTGGACCAACAAGAACGTCAATCCGGGTAAGGTGGTGCACGTCGGTCAGGAGGTCGAGGTGATGATTCTCGACATCGACGCCGAGCGCCGCCGGATTTCGTTGGGCATGAAGCAGTGCCAGGCGAACCCTTGGGATGAGTTCGCGTCCAAGTTCAACAAGGGCGACCATGTTTCAGGCAAGATCAAGTCGATCACCGATTTTGGGATCTTTGTGGGTCTGGAAGGCGGTATCGATGGTCTGGTTCACCTCTCCGATATTTCCTGGTCGATTCCGGGCGAAGAAGCGGTGCGCGACTACAAGAAGGGTCAGGATATCGAAGCGGTCGTACTGGCGGTTGACCCGGAACGTGAGCGGATCTCGCTCGGTGTGAAGCAGCTCGACAAGGATCCGTTCTCGAACTTCATCGCCGAGTACCCGAAAGGCTCGATCGTCAAGGGTGTGGTCAAGGAAGTCGATGCGAAGGCCGCGACCATCCTGCTGGCCGATTCGGTCGAGGGTATCCTACGGGCCTCCGAGATCGCGCGTGATCGGATCGAAGACGCCAGCACGGTCCTTCGGGTCGGCGACGAAATCGAGGCCAAGTTCATCGGCGTGGACCGCAAGACGCGCAGTATCGGGCTGTCAATCAAAGCCAAGGAAAGTGACGAGGAAGCCGAGGTCATGCAGGAATATAGCAACCAGAGCGTGTCTGCCAATCCAATGCATGAGATGTTGCGAGACATCAAGCAACAGATGGGGCAGGGCGGCTCCAAAGAATAGCCTCCCTCAAATACGGACGGATCTGTCGAACAGTGGCAGGTCCGTTCGTGCTATCGGTACCAATCGAGCGAGTGACACCGGATGACTAAGTCTGATCTAATTGAAGCGTTGGTGAATAAGCAGACCCATCTGGCCGCGAAGGACGTGGAACTTTCGGTCAAGATCATCCTGGAACTGATGAGCAAGGCGCTGTCTTCGGGCGAGCGAATCGAAATTCGCGGGTTCGGCAGCTTTTCCTTGCACTACCGTCCACCGCGCACCGGGCGTAACCCAAAGACCGGCGATACCGTTCCGCTGGATGACAAGTTTGTTCCGCATTTCAAACCCGGCAAGCAGTTACGCGAGCGGGTGATGGATGCGGCGGGCAAGCCGATCATCGATTGAGCGCGGTGCCAGCGGCAGCGAGATCTGATGAAAACACTGGCCTATTTGCTTCTGGTGGTAATCGCCGCGATCGTCAGCGTCACTTTTACCGCGCTGAATCCGGGCGAAATTACGGTTAACCTTTATTACGGCAAATTCGTCGTTTCGCTATCGGTCGTCGTGATCGTTAGTGCGTTTTTCGGAATCCTCCTTGGCATGCTGGCCAATACGCTGGCCCTTTACGGTCGGCGGCGCGAAATAAAACGTTTGCGCAAGCAACTCGGAATTGCGGAACTCGAGGTTTCGAACCTGCGGAAGATGCCGCTGCGGGATCACTGAGCATGGAACCCTTGCTGTGGTTGCTACTGCCGGTAGCGGCCGCATCCGGCTGGTTTGGGGCGCGCATTTCGGCCCGTGGCCGGGGCACCGCGGGAACGGGCAATACCTCGTCGGGCACTCATCTGCATTGCATTCAGGGCTTGAATTACCTGCTCAATGACCAGTCCGACAAGGCGATCAATCTGCTGATCGAACTGATGGATGTCGACGAGGATACGGTTGAGACTCACCTTGTACTCGGTAGCCTGTTTCGCCGCCGCGGTGAGGTCAATCGCGCGATTCGTATCCATCAAAACATCATCGCAAGGCCGAACCTGTCGGCCGAACAAAAGTCCAGTGCGCTGCTGCAACTGGGTATCGATTATCTCAAGGCGGGTTTACTCGATCGCGCCGAAAATATCCTGCTGCAACTGACTGAGCCGCCGATCCGCAAGCCCGAGGCGTTTCGCTATTTACGCAATCTCTATGAGCAGGAGAAGGAGTGGGACAAGGCCATCCACGTTGCTGAGCGGTTGCAACGCTATAGCGAACAGACACAAGCACCCTACATCGCGCATTATTATTGCGAGCTCGCCGAACGTTCGCTGCGCCAACGTCTGTATGAAGATGCACAGGCGTTGGTGAAAAAGGCCGTCAATACCGATCCCGACGGTCTGCGCGCCAATTTGTTGCAGGGCGATATCATGGCCACGCTGGGTCGCGGCAAGGATGCGATCAAGTCCTATGTGGTCGCCCTCAAGAAAGATCCCTATTTTTCACCGGTCATCTACAAACACCTGTTTGATTTGTTCAGGGCCGAGAATAAGCTCGATGAATTCCCCGATTTCATTCGGCGTCACTCCGATTCCAACAAGGACGCAGCGGCACGGTTTTTTCTCGTGCGTACCTTCGAATCGCTGGGCGACCATGCCACGGTGGAGTCCCTGTTGCACGATGAGCTGAATCGCTCAGAAGTCTCGCCTTACATCATCAAGTCCTACCTGGAGATGATGCAGGGTCGCACCGACGGTGAGATCAACGCGTCGTTTACCGCATTAAGTCGAATTCTTGATGCGCGGCTTTCGACCTCAATGGCCTGCCACTGCACGAAATGCGGATTCGAGTCCAACGCGCTGTTCTGGCAATGTCCGGGGTGTAAGAGCTGGAGCACGGTGCGCCCGTATGCCAATCCGGTCGAGTATTCCTGGCTGAGTTCGGAGGTGTCATGAGCGGTTCGCGGATCATTGTCGCGCTGGATTTTTCGACGCCCGATCAAGCACTGGAGTTTGTGGGTCGGCTCGAGCCGGCTTCTTGCCGGGTAAAAGTGGGATTCGAGTTGTTTCTTGCGGGGGGGACTGTTCTGGTGGAACAACTCCAGCGTGCCGGGTTCGACGTGTTTCTCGATCTCAAATTCCACGACATCCCGAACACCGTGGCGGCCGCGAGTCGAGTGGCTGCCCGGCTTGGGGTGTGGATGTTCAACGTTCACGCCGCGGGCGGTGCGCGGATGATCGCGGCGGCGCGCGATGCACTCGCGGGCGAGCCGCACACGCCGCTGTTGATCGCGGTAACGGTGCTGACCTCCATGAGTGCAACCGAATTGACCGAGGTCGGCGTGGCGCGCGATCCTGCGGCGCAGGTGTTACATTTGGCCGCACTTGCAGCAAATGCCGGTGCCGACGGTGTTGTCTGTTCGGCACAGGAGGCTGCGGCATTGCGCGCGAGCCAGGGCGAGCGTTTTTGTCTGGTGACGCCAGGGATCCGCCCGTTCGCAACAGATGACGACCAGCGACGGGTGATGACGCCGCGTGCGGCGATCGCCGCAGGTAGCGATTTTCTGGTGATCGGTCGTCCGATTACTCAAGCCGCTGATCCGTCGGCCACGTTGAATGCGATCCAGGTCTCACTGAAGGCGTAAGTAACGCCGTTCAGTTCTGGTAGTATTCGCCGCGTTCCCGACGCTCACCCCGTAGACATTTTTCAACGAATCTTCCCCAATCAAAGCCATGCCACAACCCATTCGCAAAGCTGTTTTTCCCGTTGCTGGACTCGGCACGCGTTTTTTACCCGCGACCAAGGCCAACCCCAAGGAAATGTTGCCGATCGTCGATAAGCCGTTGATCCAGTATGCGGCGGAGGAGGCCGTCAAGGCCGGCATCACCGATCTGATTTTCGTCATCGGACGTAACAAGCGCGCGATTCCAGACCACTTTGACAAGGCCTTTGAGCTCGAAATTGAGCTTGAGCGCAAGGGCAAGACCAAGTTGCTGGAAGAAGTGCGGGGCATCTTGCCCGATGGCGTCAACTGCATCTATCTGCGTCAGGCGGAGGCGCTTGGTCTCGGTCATGCGGTGCTGTTGACGCGTCCGGTCGTCGGTAACGAGCCGTTTGCGGTGATCCTCGCCGACGACTTGATTGCAAGCAATACCGAGAACTCAGGTATCGGTCAGATGGTCGATGTGTACGACTACCACGGTTGCAGCGTGCTCGGCAGTGAACAGGTGCCGATGGAGGACACCTCGAAATACGGTGTGGTATCCGCAGCCCAAAGTGGTGAGCGCCTCTGGCACGTCAATGGCATCGTCGAGAAACCGCAACCGGAACAAGCGCCGTCAAACGTCGCCGTGGTGGGGCGTTACATCCTGACGCCGCGGATTTTCGACTTCCTGGCCAAAACTCAAAAAGGTGCCGGGGGCGAGATTCAGTTGACCGATGCGATCGCCGAATTGATCAAGGTTGAGCGCGTGTTGGCCTACGAGTTCGACGGTAAGCGTTACGACTGCGGCGATAAGCTTGGTTACCTTCAGGCGACGGTCGAATACGCCTTGCGTCATCCAGAGCTGAAGGATGATTTCATCGCCTATCTGAAGGGGTTGACGCTATAGCCAGCGCAGCTTGCGGGCAGTGTTTCGATTACGCGGCTTCGCGCCGTTGCGGGATTTGCCGGCAACGGCGCAATCGTCCTATTCCATTGGGTGGGGTGTTCAACTGGCCCTGACGAACGGTAATTCAGGGCGCGGTCGATCCGCAGGGTCGGGCGCGGCCGCTTAATTTCTCGTCTCGCGATGACCCCGCGGTGAGGTAACGCTACCCCGCTCGCGGCTCGAATGGGCACGGCGGGCGTTAGTCGTCGGTTCTCCCGCGATCACACTTGCCGGGCGCCGAATCCGGCGCGATATGATTGCGATCTGTGGCCGAAGTCACTATAGTCGCTGAATTCCCCCGGAATCGCTTGGCTTGCACGGACGTCGCCTGGTTACGACTCTCGTAGTGTGCAATTGCCATGTTTTCGAATGTAGCGTGATTCACAATTCCGATCCTCCACCGCGAGTACGACCTGCCGCGCTCCGCTTTATCCTGATCTTCGCCGCGCTGGTCGCGTTGGGCTTCTCGGCCATCGCGGCGGCGCACTGGGTGTTGGCGCGAGGCGATCTGCTTCCGCCACCGCCTTTGGTGGCCAATCCGTGCATCGACAGCAAGCTCGCATTTCTCGCGCGTACGGAACTGGATAAGGCGGCAATCGTTGCGGTGGGATCCTCGACGACTTGGCGCAACCTTGACATGCGGGTCTTCGAGCGTCGGCTCGGCAAGGCCGCGTTGAATGCCGCGCCGTGTTACCTGCATATTGATCAAACCGCGGTGCTGGCCGAGTTTCTGGTCACGCGCTTGCCCGCGCTGGAGACCTTGCTGGTCGTCGTGCATCCGCGCGATTTCGATACCTGTCACCCAGGCGAGCGTGAATTTTTCAACCCGTGGTTACTGGGCGCTTACCTGGACGGATGGATCCCTCAATGGTGGCCTTACATTACGGGTTTGCGACCGTTTTACCTGGTCAAGCACGTCCTCGCGCAACGCAAGTCACAACGAGACGGTGGGATACCCCTGGTTGCGGATGGACTCGGCTCCGAAGCCTTGGCCGCGACCAACGGCTGGAATCCCGAACTCATTCTGGATGAGCAATGTTTCGAGGGTGTTGAGCGCCTGGCTGCGCTGGCCCAGGAAAATACGTTCGAACTGGTGTTGGTGCTTCTGCCGCATGAGGCGCAATGGCGCAACGAACACGACCCAACCGGCGCGCGGCTGGATGCGTGGGCAACGCGACTCACGGCGATGGCCGGCGCCTCGGTGCGGGTGGTCGATACGCGTGATCTCGCGTGGGCGCGGGAACGCTTCGCCGATCCGGTCCACCTGTTGGCACCTTATGTGGCGCCGTACAGCGAAATCGTCGCCGCGCGCCTGCTGGCCCGCGATGCGGCGGCGCGTTAAAACCGATGCTGTTCAATTCGCAGATCTTTATCTTCGTATTTCTGCCGCTGACCTTGATCGGCTTTTTCGTCGTCTCGGCCCGCTTGGGGCAGCGAGCGGCGCGGTTCTGGCTCTTGGGCATGTCGTTGCTCTTCTACGGCTGGTGGAAGGTAGAGTACGTTGGCTTGCTGCTCGGATGGGCGGTGTCGAACTACTGGATCGGCCAGCACATTCTCGAGGCGCGCGCGACTGACCGCACGCGGGCGCGGGGATGGATGATCGCGGGGGTGGCGCTCAATCTGCTGGGGCTGGGCTATTTCAAGTACTCGGTGTTCGTGGTCGATTCCGTCGCCGCGCTCACCGGTCTTGACTATGCGCTCGGCGCGGTGGTGTTGCCGCTCGCCATTTCGTTCTACACCTTCCAGCAAATCGCCTACCTCGTCGACCTGTGGCGTGGCCACGCTGCCCGCTACACCTTGCCGGATTATTTGTTGTTCGTGGCCTTTTTCCCGCAGCTGATCGCCGGCCCGATCGTGCATCATTACGAGCTGCTGCCGCAGTTTCGGCGGGACGCGACGTACCGTTTTCAGCCGGAACTGTTCGCTCAGGGCGTGGTGTTATTTGTCATCGGATTGGTCAAAAAGTTGCTGCTTGCCGATCCGGTCAGCGCCCTCTCCGGGCCCATTTTCGCCCATGCGGAACTCACTGGGCCGGGGTTTGTTGAGGCCTGGATCGCTGTGCTGGCGTTTTCGATCGGACTGTACTTCGATTTTTCAGCTTATTCGGATATGGCGGTCGGCCTGGCGCGGATGATGGGCATTCAGCTGCCATATAACTTCAACTCGCCTTACCAGGCGCGTTCGGTCGTTGACTTCTGGCGTCGCTGGCATATAACGCTGTCGCGTTTTCTGCGCGACTATCTCTACATACCGTTAGGCGGCAATCGTCAGGGGGGTCTCCGCCGCTCGGTCAACCTGATGATTACGATGGTGCTGGGCGGGCTTTGGCACGGTGCGGCGTGGACCTTTATCGCCTGGGGGGCGTTGCAGGGTGCCTACCTGCTGATCAACCACGCGTGGAGCAGCGCCCTCGCGCGGGGGCGAATACCGACGTTGCTGCGGTTTGGCCCGTCGGTGTCCTGGGGGTTGACGTTGTTGGCGATCGCCGTTGCGTGGACGTTTTTCGCCGCGCCGAGTTTTACGGCGGCGTGGGCCGTCCTTCAGGGGCTGTTCGGACTCGCGGGATGGGTCAACGAGGCTGCGGCCAGCAGGATCGCCGATGGTTTGCTGGTCGCCGCGCCGGGTGTTTGGGCGACCAAAGGCACGGCCGAACTGATCACTCAGCTCAAGCCATTGGTAACTTTGGCCATCGGCCTCGCTGTTGTGCTGTGGCTGCCGAACTCGCAAGAGATCGTGGACGGTTTGCGAGCACACCATGCGTCCGCGAAAACGCGGTTGCAGTTGCAATTCTCACCGTCGGTTGCCAGCGCAACAATCACGGCAGCGGGATTCGTCGCCGCGGTGCTCCTGATGGCCGACGTCAAGGAATTCGTGTATTTCCAGTTCTGAACGCGCGGCGGGCACACGATTTACGGGGGGCGTGAGCTTGAGGCGAGGGGGGCAGGGCTATTGGGTGCGGCACCAGCGTCGATCCTGGGCTATATTTTTAAAGCGACCATCGCATGAATTTCAGTTGCCCGTCGACGGTGGCGGGGGGAGGCGTTATGACGAATATCCAGTCACTGCTGGGTCACGAAGCGGAAGATCTGCTCAACCATACCTGCCGCACGATTCCGCGCGACACCTTGCATCTCCCGGGTCCCGATTTTATTGACCGAGTGGTCGCCGCGAGCGATCGCAGCCCGGCCACGCTGCGAAACTTTCAGCTGATCTTCAATACCGGTCGCCTGGCGGGTACCGGTTATCTCTCGATCCTGCCGGTGGATCAGGGCGTTGAGCACTCCGCTGGGGCGTCTTTCGCCCCCAACCCAGCGTATTTCGACCCGGAGAACATCGTCGCACTCGCGATCGCGGGCGGCTGTAACGCGGTCGCCTCGACGCTGGGCGTGCTTGGCGCCGTATCGCGCCGATACGCCCACAAGATCCCGTTCCTGGTCAAGCTCAACCACAACGAGATGCTGACCTATCCCACCCTGCATGACCAAACCTTGTTTACCGATGTACGCAAAGCGTTCGATCTCGGCGCCGTCGCCGTAGGCGCAACGGTGTACTACGGCTCCGCGGAATCGCGGCGACAGCTCTGGGAGGTGTCGCAGGCATTCGCCGAGGCGCATCGCTTGGGAATGGCGACCTTTCTCTGGGCCTATCTACGCAATGCCGCGTTCAAGCAGGGAGGGACGGATTTTCACGAGTCCGCCGACCTGACCGGTCAGGCCAATCATCTCGCCGTCACGATTGAGGCCGATATCGTCAAGCAGAAGCAGGCCACGCTCAACGGCGGATATCCCACGCTGGGTTTCGGCAAGACTCACCCCAAGGTATACGCCGAGTTGACTTCCGATCACCCGATTGATCTGGTGCGCTACCAAGTGGCGAATTGTTACATGGGGCGGGCTGGGATGATCAACTCCGGCGGAGCCTCCGGCGAAAATGATTTGGCGCAAGCGGTGCGTACCGCGGTGATCAATAAGCGGGCCGGCGGTATGGGATTGATTTCCGGACGCAAGGCATTCCAGCGGCCCATGGCCGACGGCATCGCGCTGCTTCACGCCATCCAGGACGTCTACCTCGCGCCGGACGTGACGATTGCATGAACGCCGTGCGCTGACGGCGGTGTGGGAACTGGTTGAAGGGGGCGTGACTTAGGCCAGTGACGTGGGCTTCGCACCTGCCTCGTTTGCAATTTTCGAATTCGTGAAACATTTCGCACCCTCGCGGAGTGGAATCGTTATCCTTACACGGAGTTGTGAATTCGATAAAAGACCGAAGGGGGGACGGATCCTGTGGACTCAACGCGTTTCCGGGCGGTGGGCCCGAATACCTCCAGGAGATCCGCGGCGCCAAACTCGCGCTGATCGCGAAAACCGAGGCCGCGGTCACGGACCGGCTCATCAAGGAAATCACCTATTGGGATCACCGCGCCAAAGAACTCAAGCGCTAGGAACGGGCCGGCGAGACCAACGCGCGGCTGTATTCCGGCGAAGCGCGCGAGCGAACCGACAGCCTGCAAAGCCGGCTTCAGTGCCGGCTCGAAGACCTTAAACTGGAAGCCCAGATCTCGCCGCTGCCCCCGATCGGCCTCATAAAGCCCTTATTCCGCGATCCCCAAAAACACCGCCGAGCGACGCTCGATTTCTACCATCGCCACCGCGTCGAGGTGTCCGAATGCCGGCCCGATCTTGTCCCGCTTGAGCGTCATGGCTTTGTCCACCATGATCTGGGAAGGTTTTCGCACGCCGTTGGCGGCGCTCGGCTGCAGCGTCGGCCGCAACAGCGGCGCCTCGACCAGCATGCTGGTCACTGGCAACACCGTCACGGTCGCGTGCGCATCGAACAGATCGGATTGAGTCACCAGCGCGGATCTGGGTTTGCCGAAATCACCTTGGATCGAGATCGTGACGAAATCGCCCCGTTTCATTCGGTCCAGCCGTCGACATCGGCGAGGGTCTCATTCATCAGGTTTTCCAGGTCGGTGTCGGCTATGTCCGCCTGCGAGGCGAGGGCGGATTGGCGTCGGCAGTCCTCGGCAAAGCCCGGGCGTCGCGTATCCGGCACCCAGATCTGCACCGGCCGAAGCCCCGCCTGGCGCAGCGCGTCGCGGTGTTTTTGAACGCGTGCATTGACGTGCGTGGTTCCCATGTCGGTCTCCCGATTTCGTTACATGCAACATGTCTATCGGGCGATTCGGGTAGCATCAATAAACGACAGCGTGGTTGGCCGGTAACGTGAGCGCCTCAAGGGCTACGCCGCGCTGTACCAACCTGCGCACTGGCGTTCAACTGGCGCTGGCTGAGGGTCGGTCAGTACGAACAGGGGCGGCGAAATCAAGTAAGTAATCAAGAATGGCGTGGACGGTATCACCATCGTGAAATTACGCGGCTCGGTGGCGAGGTCCGGTGATGGATTCCTGCGATGATCGCGCTTGACGAGCGTCTTTTAAACGGCGGCTTGGAGTTGGAGATCAACTGGATCCAGTTGATACGCTTTGAGCCGCCAGGGGAGTTCTCGAGAGTTAGCGAGCGGATCACCGACGGCGTGGGCGCGCGGTTGAAGGCAGAATTTCAGCGATGCGTGATCGTGGTGAAGACCGCTGCCAACGCGAGCGAAGGACGCACCATAGTAATCCCATTATCGCATCGCGTAACCCCATGCGGAAACCAGTGCGTCTGGCGCCAAAGCGGGGCTATGCGTAACAGTATGATTGAATTGGCTCCCCGGGACGGACTCGAACCGCCGACCCAGTGATTAACAGTCACTTGCTCTACCGACTGAGCTACCGGGGAATAGAGGCGGCGAATGTTAGCGGTCCGGCGTGATTGGGTCAACCGCAATTATGTGCGGTTCAGCACGTTCGCGATGCGCTGCAGCGCCTTCTCCAGGTTCTCCATGCTGGTCGCGAACGAAATGCGGATATGGCCTTCGAGGCCGAACGCTGAGCCGGGTACGACCGCGACGCCGGCTTTATCGAGCAGGTAGTTGGAAAACGCGACGTCGTTGTCAATGCCGGGCAGCGCCTGAATCGCGCGCTCCGCGTTTGGGAAGCTATAGAACGTGCCGTCGGCGGGCAAACAGTCGAAACCCTCGATGGCGTTGAGCGTTGTAAGCACGAATTGGTGGCGTTGTTCGAAGGCGCGGAGCATGGTCTGGATGCAGGCTTGATCGCCATTGAGAGCGGCTTCCGCGGCGGCTTGCGAGATCGAACAGGGGTTGGAGGTGCTTTGCGACTGAATGTTGGCCATCGCCTTGATGAGGTCGCTCGGCCCGCCGGCATAGCCGATCCGCCAGCCGGTCATCGAGTAGGCTTTTGAGACGCCATTGAGGACGATCGTGCGTTCGTAGAGCTTGGGGCAGACGTTGAGGATGTTGGTAAAGCGTTGCTGGCCGAAAAGGATGTGTTCGTACATGTCGTCGGTCGCCACCAACACCTGCGGATGGCGCGCCAGCACCGCGCCAAGTTCACGCAGTTCATCGGCCGAGTAGGCGACCCCGGTCGGATTGGATGGGCTGTTGATGACGAACAAGCGGGTACGCGGGGTGATGGCGGCTTCGAGTTGCGCCGCGGTGATCTTGAAGCCCTGCGCCTGACTGGCGGCGACAATCACGGGTTTTCCGTCCGCGAGCAGCACCATGTCGGGGTAGGACACCCAGTAGGGCGCCGGGATGATCACTTCGTCGCCCGGGTTGAGCAGGGCCTGGGCAAGATTGTAAAAACTCTGCTTGCCGCCGACCGACACCAGGATCTGATCGGGCCGGTAGGTGAAACCATTTTCGCGCTGGAATTTCTCGACGATCGCCGATTTTAAACCAGGCGTGCCTTCGACCGCGGTGTACTTGGTCTGGCCGCGCTGGATTGCCTCGATTGCCGCCGCCTTGATATGGTCTGGGGTATCGAAATCCGGCTCGCCCGCGCCGAGTCCGATGATATCCTTACCCGCGGCCTTGAGGCGGTTGGCATTGGCGGTGACGGCCAAGGTCGGCGAGGGCTTGATGCGTTTGACGCGGTCGGACAGTAGCGTGGCCAAGGTGCGGATCCTGTGCTGGTAAAAGAATTAGGGTGCTGCGGCGGATTTGTATCAACCTTTAATAGAACTGTAAATCCAGAGCTGTTCACGAAACATGTCCGCCGGATTCGAGCTTCACACCGATTATGTCCCAGCCGGGGACCAGCCCGAGGCGATCAAGGCGTTGGTGGCCGGGATTGAAAGCGATCTGCGCTACCAGGTGCTGCTCGGGGTAACCGGTTCGGGCAAGACCTTCACGATGGCCAATGTGATCGCGCAACTCGATCGCCCCGCGATTATCCTGGCGCCGAACAAGACCCTGGCGGCGCAGCTTTACGGTGAGATGAAGGCGTTTTTCCCGCGCAACGCGGTCGAGTATTTCGTGTCGTACTACGACTACTACCAGCCCGAGGCCTATGTCCCGAGCAGCGATACCTATATCGAAAAGGACGCCTCGATCAACGAGCACATCGAGCAGATGCGTTTGTCGGCAACGAAGGCGTTGTTCGAGCGGCGCGACGTAGTGATCGTCGCCTCGGTCTCGGCGATCTACGGGCTGGGCGATCCGCAGTCCTACCTGCAAATGATCCTCCATCTCGACCGCGGTGACCGGGTCGATCAGCGCCGGATCCTGCGCCGCCTGGCGGACCTGCAATACACCCGCAACGAGGTCGATTTCAGGCGCGGCACTTACCGCGTCCGCGGCGAGGTGATCGACATTTTTCCGGCGGATTCCGAAAGCGAGGCGGCACGGATCGAATTGTTCGACGACGAGATCGAACAGTTGTCGTGGTTCGACCCCCTGACCGGCGAGATCCTGCGCAAGGTGCCGCGGCTGACCGTTTTTCCTAAATCGCACTACGTCACCCCGCGCGAGATCATGTTGAACGCCGCCGAGCAGATTAAGGCCGACCTCAAGACGCGGCTCGAAGTACTGCGGGCCGAAAACCGTCTGGTCGAGGCGCAGCGTCTGGAGCAGCGCACCCTGTTCGATATCGAGATGATCCATGAACTGGGCTATTGCAATGGCATCGAGAACTACTCGCGCTATCTCTCTGGGCGCGGTCCCGGCGAGCCGCCGCCGTGTCTGTTCGACTACTTTCCGCCCGACTCGCTGTTGTTCGTCGATGAGTCCCACGTCACCATCCCGCAGCTCGGTGGCATGTTCCGTGGTGACCGTGCGCGCAAGCAGAACTTGGTCGATTACGGCTTCCGGTTGCCTTCGGCGCTCGACAATCGGCCGCTGATGTTCGAAGAATTCGAGCAGCTTTCTCCACAAACCGTGTTTATCTCCGCAACGCCCAGCAACTACGAAACCGAGCACGCGCAGCAAGTCGTCGAGCAGGTGGTGCGGCCGACCGGCTTGGTCGATCCCGAGGTCGAGGTGCGACCGGTCGCGACCCAGGTCGACGATGTGATGTCGGAGATTCACGAACGGGTGAAGTGCGGCGAGCGGGTGCTGATTACCACGCTGACGAAGCGGATGGCCGAGGATCTGACTGAGTTTCTGCTGGAGCACGGGATCCGCGTGCGCTATCTGCATTCGGACATCGATACGGTCGAGCGGGTCGAGATCATTCGCGACCTGCGCTTGGGGCAGTTCGATGTCCTGGTCGGCATCAATCTGCTGCGCGAGGGGCTGGATATGCCGGAGGTATCACTGGTCGCGATCTTTGATGCGGACAAGGAGGGCTTTCTGCGTTCAGAACGCTCATTGATCCAGACCATCGGCCGGGCCGCGCGCAATCTGCGCGGCAAGGCCATTCTGTACGCGGGCAAGATGACGGATTCGATGCGCCGTGCGATCGATGAAACCAACCGCCGCCGCGAAAAGCAGGCGCAACACAATCAAATCAATGGGATCACGCCGCAATCAATTCGCAAGAAGGTCGCGGACATCATGGAAGGCGCCTACGCGGCAAGTTCCGCCGCCGACCCCAAGCGATACGCCAAAGTCGCCGAGCAGCTGGGTGAATACCGCAACCTCTCGCCTCAGGCGCTTGAAAAACGCATTCGCAAGCTGGAGGAGCAGATGTACGGCCACGCCAAGAATCTTGAGTTCGAAGAGGCTGCCCGGGTGCGCGATCGGATTCGAGAACTGCGTCAGCACCAACTCGAGGTCGTCACCGTAAGTTGAGAGTGGCGCGTAACAGCGCGTTTGTGAAACGTAAAATTAGGCAGATTGGGAGCTGAGAATGACAAGGAAGCGTATTGCCGATGTGATTCGGTGCGTTGACTCTAGTTGGCGGCGTAGCGTTCATCTGCTACCGGGACTGTTGCTCGCCCCGGCGGCGGGGTGCGCGTTGTCGGTCGAGCCTTCGAGTTGCGCTTTAAAGCCGAGTCACTGAACCGCTATTAGATGATTCCGCCTCGGCAGCTCTGATTCCCCACTCCAGGCGCGCGTGACCGCGCCGGTCGGCGCTTTGGCGCTACCCGCCCGGTTGTGGTATAACTCGCGCGCCTGTCGCTACGGCGGGCTAATTCACACACGTGGCCACACGGCGCGCTGGGTGCCGCTCCGAACGCGGTGGTGCGCCGGGACACGTGGAGGTTTCAACCCAGTGTTTTTCAGGAGTTTTTATGGCCAAGATTACCATGCGCCAGATGCTTGAAGCGGGCGTGCACTTTGGGCACCAAACCCGCTACTGGAATCCCAAGATGAGATCCTACATCTTCGGGGATCGCAACAAGATTCATATCGTCAACCTCGAAAAGTCGCTGCCTTTGTTTGAGGATGCGCTGAACTATATGGGGCAGCTTGCCAGCCGCAACGGCAAGATTCTCATGGTCGGCACTAAGCGTTCCGCTCGCGATGTTATCCGCGAGGAAGCGCTGCGGTGTGGCATGCCGTTCGTCAACCAGCGTTGGCTCGGCGGCATGCTGACCAACTTCCGCACCATTCGCGCGTCAATCAAGCGCTTGAAGGAGCTGGAGGCCATGCAAAGCGACGGCACCTTCGCCCGGTTGACGAAAAAAGAGGGGCTGATGCGTCAGCGCGAACTCGACAAGCTTGATATGAGTATCGGTGGTATCAAGGATATGCGCGGTCTGCCGGATGCGATGTTCGTAATCGACGTCGGCTACGAGAAAATCGCCGTGAGCGAGGCGAAAAAGCTGGGTATCCCGGTCATCGCCGTGGTGGATACCAATAACTCGCCCGACGGCGTGGATTACGTGATTCCGGGCAACGACGATGCGATGCGCGCGATTCAGCTCTATGTGACCGCCACATCCGACGCGATTCTCGAAGGCCGCAGCGTTGCCGCGACGACTCCGAGCCGCAGCGATGAGTTCGTCGAAGTCGAGGAACCGGCCGCGCAGTGAGTTACCGCAAGGCGCGGTTGTAGTCGACCGCGCCTGACCCTGATGCCCAACGGGAGCAAAATACTGATGCAAATTACAGCAACTATGGTCAAGGAACTCCGCGAGCGCACCGGCGCGGGGATGATGGAGTGCAAAAAGGCGCTGGCGGAGAGCAACGGCGACATGGAGGCCGCAATCGAATCCATGCGTAAGTCGGGTGCGGCCAAAGCCGTCAAAAAGGCCGGACGCATCGCCGCCGACGGCCAGGTCGTGATTGCCGTTGCGTCCGATAGCAAGCAGGCCGCGATTGTCGAGATCAACTGTGAGACCGACTTCGTCGCCAAGGACGAGAACTTCAATGCGTTCGCCGGTCAAGTCGTAGCCAAGGCGCTGGCGACCGGCGCCAATGACATCGAAACCCTCGCGGCGCAGGCGCTCGACGGTGGCGAGAGTATCGCGGTGGCGCGTGAGGCGTTGGTTGCCAAGATCGGCGAAAACATCCAGTTGCGTCGCGTCGAAACGCTGACGAGTGCGAATGGCCAGTTCACGGCCTACCGTCATGGCAATCGTATTGGCGTTCTGGTGGAGCTGGAGGGGGGTGACGCCGCGCTCGGCAAGGATATCGCGATGCACATCGCTGCCAGCCGCCCCGTCTGCGTTGATGAATCCCAGGTGCCGGCCGAGTTGCTGGAAAAGGAAAAAGAGATTTTCCGCGCGCAGGCTGCCGAGTCCGGCAAGCCGGTCGAGGTGATCGAAAAGATGATCACCGGACGGATGAAAAAATACCTCGCCGAGATTTCGTTGCTCGGACAGCCATTTGTCAAGGACACCGAAAAGACCGTCGCCAAGCTGTTACAGGAAGCGAGTGCCAAAGTCGTGCGCTTCGTGCGCTACGAGGTCGGCGAAGGAATCGAGAAAAGGCAGGAGAATTTCGCCGAGGAAGTGATGGCGCAGGCGCGCACTCACTGATACTCAGCGCCCGGAGGGACATCCACGTGGTGTCCCTTTTTTTATCCCGCGCAAGGAGCTGGTAATAAGACATGAGCGACCACCCCGCCCCCCTATATCGTCGAATTTTGCTCAAACTCAGTGGCGAGGCGCTGATGGGCGATCTCGACTATGGTATCGACCCTAAAATCATTAACCGACTGGCGCGTGAGATCGCCGAGGTGAGTCACCAAGGCGTTCAGGTGGCGTTGGTGATCGGCGGCGGCAACATCTTTCGCGGCGCGGGATTGGCCGAAGCAGGAATGGATCGCGTAGCCGGCGATCACATGGGGATGCTGGCCACCGTGATCAATGCGTTATCGATGCAAGATGCGATCGAACGACTTGGGATTTACTGTCGCGTGATGTCCGCGATCCAGATCCACCAAGTGTGCGAGGACTATATTCGCCGCCGTGCCGTGCGCCATCTGGAAAAGGGGCGGGTCGTACTGTTCGCCGCGGGAACGGGCAATCCCTATTTTACGACTGATTCGGCGGCTGCCCTGCGCGCCAGCGAGATCAACGCGGAACTGCTGCTCAAGGCGACAAAGGTCGATGGGGTCTATGACGCGGATCCCAAGAAGGTCGCGAGCGCGAAGCGCTACGATACGCTGACGTACGATGAGGCGTTGATCCGTAAACTGGGCGTGATGGATGCCACCGCGATGGTGCTGTGCCGGGATAACAACATCCCGCTGCGGGTTTTCAATATCCACAGCGAAGGCGACCTTGCTAAGATCATGGCTGGGGCCGAGATTGGTACTTTGGTAGAACGAGGTTAGTCAGATGATCAACGACCTGTTGAAGGACGCCGCCGAGCGCATGAAGAAGAGCGTCGAGGCGTTGAAGCACGAACTTGCAAAGATCCGCACCGGGCGCGCGCATGCGAGTCTGCTCGACCACATTATGGTGGACTACTACGGCTCGGCGATGCCGATTCGCCAGGTTGCGAATATCACCGTCGAGGATGCGCGGACCCTCACCGTGACGCCTTGGGAAAAGCCCATGGTGCAGAAAGTGGAAAAAGCGATCATGGCGTCGGATCTTGGTCTGAATCCCAACACGGCCGGAACCGTAATCCGCGTGCCGATGCCGCCATTGACCGAAGAACGGCGGCGCGACCTGGTCAAGGTTGTGCGCCACGAGTTGGAAAACGGTCGCGTGTCGGTGCGCAATATTCGCCGCGATGTTATCGGTGATCTCAAGGATCTGATGAAAGAAAAGGAGATCTCCGAGGACGAGGAGCGGCGCGCCGCGGAGCAAACACAGAAACTGACTGATCAATATATCGCCGAGATGGAAGCGGTGATGGCGGAGAAGGAAAAGGAGCTGATGGAGTTCTGATGAGCTGGGGTGCGAATCCGATGCCCGTCGTTGGCACCTTGCACCCGTGTGAGCCGGTCACGTCCGGCCGCATGCTTTCACCCGGGTCTGCTCCCCCCGACCAGAAAATCCGTCAACCTCAGGATCTATTAAGCCATTGAGTGCGCCATTGTCAAAGGTCCCGCAGCATGTCGCCATCATCATGGACGGCAATGGGCGCTGGGCACGTGCGCGTTTTCTGCCGCGCACGGCCGGACATAAACAAGGGGTGGAAACTACACGCGAGGTGGTCAAGGCCTGTGCCGAGCGCGGTGTCGAGGCGTTGACTTTGTTCGCCTTCAGCAGTGAAAACTGGCGTCGCCCTGCGGGCGAAGTCTCGACCTTGATGGAGCTTTTTTTTACCGCGCTGCGGCGCGAGGCTAAACAGCTTGCGGAGAGCAATGTGCGTTTGCGGGTTATCGGTGACGTGACGGCATTGCCTGCGAAGCTCCAGAGCGAGATCCATCGCGCCGAGGCGATCACGGCCCACACTAACGGAATGATTCTGCAGATCGCCGCGAACTACGGCGGGCGCAACGACATTGTGAGTGCGATTCAGCAATTGGCCCATCGGATCCGCAGCGGCGAAATTGAAATCCACCAGATCGACGAACAGGAGGTTGGCCGCAATCTCAGTACGGCTGGCGTGGCGGACCCTGACCTGTTCATCCGCACCGGCGGCGAAAAGCGCATCAGCAATTTTCTGTTGTGGCAACTCGCTTACACAGAGTTGTATTTTTCGGAGCTTGCGTGGCCCGATTTCGATACCGCCGAGCTGGAGCGCGCGTTTGCCGTTTACGCGGGTCGCGAACGGCGCTTTGGCATGACCAGCGAGCAGGTGATCGTTCATGCCTGAGTTTTTCGGTGGCCTTGTGCGGGCCAGTCACGACCGGCGCCGTGTTACATGGCATTGAGTCAAGCCTTGATCCAGCGTTTGGTGTCGGGCTTGGTCCTGGCCGCCATCATGCTAGCGGTCATTTTGGTGGCGCCGCACGCGGGTGTCGCAGTCTTTTTCGCCGCCCTGTTTCTGGTGGGCGCGTGGGAATGGGCGCGTCTGACCTCGCTGACCCGCGCGGTCGAGCGCTACGCTTATATGTTTGCGACCGCAGTGCTGATGGCGTTGGGTTGGTGGATACGTGATTCCGACGGGGTGCTGGTATGGCTCGGCGCCGCAAGCGTGCTGTGGGTGCTGATTGGTGTCGTATTGGGTCGCTATCATCGGCGCGACGATCGGGGTCCACGCTGGCAGGTGGCGCTCCGACTGGTAGGCGCATTCTTGATCAGTGCGGCGTGGCTCGCATTCGTGAAGTTGCATCAGGTCCATGCGCTCTGGTTGCTCTACGTTCTCGGCTTGGTTGCGATCGCCGATTCGTTTGCGTACTTTTCCGGCAAACTGTACGGCAGGCGGAAACTCGCGCCGGATATCAGTCCGGGCAAGACCCGCGAAGGGGTGATCGGAGGTCTGCTGGGGGTGGTGCTGTTCGCGATCATAGTCGCGTACGCGATAGAGCTTTCGCCGGTCCAAGCGCGCTACGTTGTTTTGCTCTCGGTGTTGGTCGGGGTCGTTTCGGTCGCGGGAGATTTGTTCGAGAGCCTGCTCAAGCGTGAAGCGGGCGTCAAGGACAGCGGCATGATCCTGCCGGGGCACGGCGGTATTCTCGATCGCTTCGACAGTCACATCGCTGCGGCGCCGGTATTTTTTCTGGGACTCAACTGGATTCTCGCCGCCGCGCCATGAGTTCGGTACCGCGTGAGCGCCTGCTCAGAATCACGATTCTTGGTGCGACCGGAACGATCGGCGTCAACACGCTGGATGTGATTGAGCGCAATCCGGGTCGCTTCGAAGTCCATGCGCTGACGGCGCACCATAATACGGAGCTGTTGTTCACCCAGTGCCTGCGTTGGCAACCTCGCTTTGCGGTGGTGGCCGAGCCGGGTCAAGGGCGCGAATTGGAGCATCGTCTCCGTGCGGCGGGCGTGGCGACGCGGGTACTCAATGGCGCCGCTGCGCTGGTCGAAGTCAGTGCCGCGCCTGAGGTCGACTACGTCATGGCCGCGATCGTCGGCGCGGCGGGCCTGCTGCCCACGCTGGCCGCGGCGCGCGCGGGTAAGCGCGTGATGCTGGCGAACAAGGAAGCGCTGGTGATGTCCGGCGATCTGTTCATGCAGGCGGTACGGGAATCCGGCGCCGAACTGTTACCGATCGACAGCGAACACAACGCGATCTTTCAGTGCATGCCGCAAGACGCACCTGGCGCGGATTGCTCGCGGCAGGGCGTTACCGAGATCCTGTTGACCGCGTCCGGCGGGCCGTTCCGTCGTTTGCCGCTTGATCAGCTTGCGACCGTCACGCCCGAGCAAGCGTGTGCCCATCCTAACTGGGTGATGGGGCGCAAGATTTCCGTGGATTCGGCGACGATGATGAACAAAGGACTTGAAGTCATCGAAGCTTGCTGGCTGTTTGGGGTCGGGTCGGATAGAGTTCGGATCGTGATTCATCCGCAAAGCGTCATTCACTCACTGGTGTCCTACGCCGACGGTTCGGTGCTGGCTCAAATGGGCAATCCGGACATGCGCACCCCAATCGCTTACGCCCTGGGTTGGCCGCAACGCATCGATGCCGGTGTCAAACCACTGAATCTGTTCGAAGTTGGTCGGCTGGATTTCGAGCTGCCAGACGAGCGACGGTTTCCCTGTCTGCGCTTAGCGCGCGAGGCGCTGACCGCTGGCGGTGCCGCGGCGACGGTTCTGAATGCGGCAAACGAGGTCGCGGTGGAGTCATTCCTCCAGTCAAGAATCCCTTTCACGGCGATTCCGCAAGTCATCGCGCATTGTCTCGATCAGGCGCGCCACGAAACCGCGGATTCGCTGGAGTCGATTCTGGCGGCGGATGCGCGCAGTCGCGAAGCGGCCGGCGGCTTTATCAAGGCGCGATTTGGCGCGGGAGTTCAAAAATGAGTGTGCTGACCAGCGTTCTCGCGTTTATTTTGGCAATCGGCATTTTGGTTGCAGTCCACGAGTTCGGGCATTTCTGGGTGGCGCGCAAACTCGGGGTCAAGGTGCTGCGGTTTTCGATTGGATTCGGGCATGTGATCTGGCGCCGGGTGTCGCCGCGCGACGGTACCGAGTTCGCGATCTCGGCGATTCCACTCGGTGGCTACGTCAAGATGCTCGACGAGCGAGAGGGGGATGTGGCGCCGCATGAGCGCGAGCGCGCGTTCAATCGCCAACCGTTGCGGAGTCGTTTCGCGATTGTCGCGGCCGGTCCGATTTTCAATTTTCTATTCGCAATCGTCGCCTACATGGTCATGTTCATGGTCGGCGTCAACGGCATGCGGCCGATGATCGGTGCGATTACGCCGAATTCGCTGGCCGAGCACGCCGGGCTGGGTGAGGGATGGGAGGTGACGCGGATCAATGACGCGGTTGTTCCGACCTGGGAGGCGTTCAGCTTGAGCCTGGTCACCCACGCGCTTAAACGGGAGGCGTTACAGCTCGAACTGCGCGATGCCGCCGGCGCGACCCATACCCGGAAATTGGATCTCAGTCAGCGTGACGACTTGCTCGGTGAAGGGAATTTGCTGGAGTTAGTCGGACTCAAACCGTGGCGTCCGCACGCGCCGGCTGTGCTGGGTGATCTGGTGTCGGGAGGCGCCGCGGCGCGGGCCGGACTGCGCAAGGGCGATCAAGTGCTCGCCATCAATGGCGAAGCGGTCCGCGATTGGCAAGGCATCGTCAACGAGGTTCAGGCGCGACCGGCGCAGGCGCTGGTGTTCGCGATCGAGCGCAACGCAGAGCCGCTTGAAATTCGTCTGATTACGGAATCGGTGGAGCAGGACGGGCGTTCGATCGGGCGGATCGGGGCTCGGCCGCAGGTCGACCAGGCCGAGATCGACGCCATGCGCGTTCAGGTGCGGCACGGTCCGTTGCAGGCGTTCGCCCAGGGCGTTGACCGCACCTGGGATATGTCGATCCTGACTTTGCGGATGTTGTGGAAGATGCTGATGGGCGAGGCTTCGGTCAAGAACATCAGTGGGCCTATCACCATCGCTGAATTCGCCGGGGTTTCGGCCTTGATTGGCGTATCCGCGTTTCTCGGATTTCTCGGTCTGGTGAGTGTGAGTTTGGGGGTGTTGAATCTTTTACCGGTGCCGATCCTAGATGGCGGCCATTTGTTGCTATATCTGATCGAATGGATCAAGGGCAAGCCGGTTTCCGAGCAGGCCGAGGCATTGGGCCAAAAGGTTGGTCTTGCTATATTAGGCGCCTTGATGTTTTTGGCCTTTTACAACGACATAACAAGGTTGTTGAGTTGATGAATTTTCGAAAATGGTCGGCGGTAATCCTGCTTGCCGCCTTGCCAGCTTTGGCTATCGCCGCCGATCGAGAGATCATCCTGAGCAATATCGACGTCCGTGGACTCGAGCGCATTTCCACCGGCGCCGTGTTTTCCAACCTTCCGGTCGACGTGGGTAGCCGGTTTGATCCGCAACGTTCCGATGAGATCCTTCGCTCGCTGTACCGCAGCGGATTGTTCGAGGATGTTTCCGTGGGGCTCGACGGCCAGACCTTGGTGATTCAGGTCACCGAGCGGCCGGCGATCGCGGAAATCAGCTTCGAGGGTAACGAAGATATCCCGACCGATAAGTTGGAGGAGGCGCTCAAGGGCGCCGGCATCGCCAAAGGTCGTGTCTTCAACCGCTCGGTGCTGGAGGATTTGGAGCGCGAACTCCGGCAGCAGTATTTCGCGCAAGGCAAGTACAACGTGCGGATCGATACCAGCGTAACGCCGCTCGAAAACAATCGGGTCGATATCGATATCAAGATTGCGGAAGGGGTCGTCTCCAAGATCAAACAGGTCAATGTCGTTGGCAATCGCGACTTTGCCGATCGTGAGATCCTGAGTGATTTCAATTCCGGCGTCCCTAGCTGGTGGGCCGTTTTCAGCAGCAAGGATGAATATTCGAAACAGAAGCTGGCGGGTGACCTTGAAACGCTGCGGTCATTTTACCTCGACAAGGGGTATCTGAATTTCAATCTCGACTCCACTCAGGTCACGATCACGCCAGATTACCGCGACATATACGTCAACGTTAATATCACCGAGGGCAAGAAGTACACCGTGAGCAATGTAAAACTCAGCGGTGATTTGTTAGTGCCCGAAGAGGAGCTGCGTAAACTGGTTAAGATCAACGCGGGCGATACGTTTTCGCGGGCGCGGGTAGTCGAGTCGGTCGGCACGGTTCGCGATCGCTTGGGCGAAGAGGGTTACGCGTTTGCCAAGATCGATGTGGTGCCCGAGATCGATGAAGCTGGCAATAAGGTCGCCTTGAATCTGGTGGTGGAGCCGGGGCGGCGCGCCTACGTCAGACGAATCAACTTCCGCGGCAATGCCAAGACAGTCGATGAGGTGTTCCGGCGTGAGATGCGCCAGCTTGAAGGCGCGTGGTATTCCACCCGTGACGTCAACCGCTCGAAAACCCGTTTGCAGCGCCTGCCGTACGTTGAGACGGTCAATCTTGAGCAAAAGCGCGTCCCCGGCGAGGAGGATCAGGTTGATCTGGATGTCACGATCACCGAGCGGTTCTCAGGTTCGTTTTCGATTGGTGCCGGGTACTCGCAGAACCAGGGGTTTCTGTTCAACACCTCGCTGCAACAAGACAATGCCTTTGGTACTGGCAAACGCTTAGCGCTCGATTTCAATAACAGCGCGGTCACGCGGATTTATAGCCTGAGCTATACCAACCCGTATTACACCCTGGACGGGATCAGTCGCGGATTCAATGCGTTCTACCGCAAGACCGACGCCGCCGAGGCTGATATTTCGGCCTATGTCGCGAATCGGTGGGGGGTTTCGGTGCGCTATGGCGTCCCGCTTACCGAGTTTGATGCGTTCAATTTCAGTCTCGGCTATGAGAACACCGAAATCAGTACGACCAGTCAGACCCCAACGGAGATTCTGGATTTTATCCAGAACAACGGGGATACCTACGCCGAGTATGTCATAAATGCTGGGTTGACTCACGACACCCGCGATCGCACGGTGTTTGCCACCAAGGGCAATCTGCAGCGGTTGAACCTCGAAGCGGCAATTCCCGGGAGCGACCTCGATTACTACAAGCTGAGCTATCGCAATCAGATCCTGCTGCCGGTGACCGGTCGAATTGTGTTTTCAGCGATGGGCGATATTGCCTACGGCGACAAGTTGCGCGACACGAGCGACTTGCCCTTCTTCGAGAAGTTCTACGCCGGCGGGATCAGTTCGGTGCGGGGCTATCGGACCAACAGTCTTGGACCGTTGAGTTCCACGAGTGACCCGTTCGGCGGTAACTTTCGCACCCTGGCCAATATGGAGCTGTTATTCCCCGCGCCGTTTGCGATCGATAATCCGTCGGTGCGCATGGGCGTATTTGTCGACGCGGGTAATGTGTTCGCGACCCACGACGATTTTGATTCCGGAGAATTGCGTACGTCCGCCGGAATCTCGTTCGAGTGGTTGTCGCCGATCGGCCCGTTGGTGTTCAGCTACGCCAAACCGCTCAATGACCAGCCCGGAGACGAACGTCAGGACTTCCAGTTCAGTATCGGAGCGCAGTTCTAGGCAGCGGCTCACGATACCGACAACCCCGTATAAAAGTTTTCCCAACATGATGAGGATCGATCCTTTGATCAAACGTATCTCTACCTTGGTGATCATGCTGTTCGCATTGGGTCTCTCGCCGCTCGCGGCACAGGCCGAATCGCGCGTCGGCGCGGTCAATGTCAACAAACTGATGGAAGAGGCGCCGCAGGCAAAATCGGCGAGTGAAGCAATCAAGAACAAGTTTTCCGGGCGTGAACGCGAACTTTTGACCGAACGCGATGAGCTGCGCAAGCTGGAGGAGCAGTACAACCGCGATAAGGACGTCGTTGCCAAAGCCGAAAAGGACAAGCTAGAGCAGGATCTGCGCGAACGCTTGCGCGAGTTTAAACGCAAATCCGACAGTTTCACCGAGGACTTCACGTTGGCGCGGAACGAAGCGCTCAATCAACTGCAGACCGATGTCTACAAAGCGATTGTTGACGTGGCCGAAAAGGAGAATTTCGACCTGATTGTCAGCGAAAGCGTGCTCTTCGCGAGCAAGCGGGTCGACGTCACCGACAAGGTGCTGCAACGGCTTAAGGCGGGGTACTCCGGAAATTGACGGAACCGGCAGGCATGGCGATCAAGATTCACGACTTGGCACAACGGCTCGGACTCGTCGTTGTAGGTGACGGCGACGCGGAGTTGTCGAGTGTTGCCAGGCTGGATTCAGCGCGGCGCGGCGATTTGTCTTTTGTCGCCAACCCGGCTTACCTGCCGTTGCTCGCGAATACCCAAGCCTCGGCGGTGATTCTGAGGTCGATCCATG
>CAZUJU010000021.1:0-54024 GCA_964620675.1 uncultured Thiotrichales bacterium
TTACTGCAATGCACCTGTCTACGTTCAGACTTCCTGATCCCTCGCTCATTGGCATGGGCACCCATTTCGTAGGTTGGGCTGACGAAGGAAGCCCAACAAGCGGGCGTGTGGCTCATGTTGGGCTTCCTTCGTCAGCCCAACCTACATGTATGATGCCACCACCAATTCCGGATATCGGCTCCAGAAGTAGGAAGGGATCAGGAAATCTGAGGTTGTGCTTGAGGCCGGGGTCACCCGGTTGGGTTCGAAACGCGTGGGCTCGCGGTCCGGTCCTCGCGTGCCGGATGCGGACGCGCCGATGATGCCGTTGCTCCTGTTGTTTGGGTTGATGCTGCCGGTGACCGGAATGGTGCCGGTGTTGCCGGACTTCACCGCTCAACGGTTCCCCGGACTCGGTCAGTTCGCGAGTCATTTGTTTATGTCGATCAATATGTTCGGTGCGCTGTTCGGGGCGCCGGCCGCGGGCTTGCTGTCCGATCGGCTGGGACGGCGCAAGGGGCTGGCGGTGGCGGCACTGGCGCTCAATGGCTTGGTGTTGCTGGGGTTGGCCTATGCCTACCTCAACGCGCAGCGGTACGGCGTGCTGTTGGCGCTGCGCTTTTTCGAGGGGTTTGCGCACATGTCGGCGCTTTCGCTCTTGATGGCGCTGGGCGCGGATCTGGCGGCGAAGGGTGGGCTTGGCGCGCGCATGGGGGCGGTGGGGGCCGCGATCAGTCTTGGTGTGGCAGCGGGCGCGCCGCTCGGCGGCTGGGTCGGGGGGATCGATCCGCTCTGGGTTCCGCTCGGCGGGGGCATGTTATCGCTCGCATTGGCGCTGATCGGCTGGGTCGCGTTGCGTGAGTCCGACCACGAGCGTCCGCGCCTGTCTCTCGATGAGATCGTGCGTACCCTGCGCGAGCGGCATCAGTTGCTGATTCCGCTGGCGTTTTCGTTTGTCGACCGGCTAACGGTGGGGTTTATCGTGTCGACGCTGTCACTTTACCTGGGGCTGGTGATCGGCTTCGACCCACGCCAGATCGGGTTAGCAATGGCGGCGTTTTTGATTCCGTTTTCGCTGCTGACTTATCCCGCCGGACATTTGTCGCGCCATTGGGATCCGCTCAGGATGATGGTTGCCGGCAGTATTCTGTACGGTGTGTTTCTAGCTGTGCTGGGGCTGCTCCCGGGGTCGAGAATCGTGCTCGCGATGGCAGTGGGCGGGGTGATCGCTGCGTTGATGTACGCCCCCTCGCTGGTGCTCGCCGCGCGCTACGGCGGTCTGGATTGCCGCGCCAGCGCGCTGGCCGCGTTCAATATGGCGGGATCGCTTGGCTTTGCGACGGGGCCGTTGCTCAGCAGCGGTTTGCTGGCGGCTTTTGGACTGTGGCTGAGTCAGCCGTATCCGGCGGTATTCATCGCCATCGGTGCGATCGAGGTTGCGCTGGCGCTCGCGGTGTGGTGGATGGTCAGGCGCGGGGTATTGCGGCACGATGCGGACGTGGTCCAGCAAGGGTGAAGCGCGTCAACTTTCAAGGCGAGGAAGCCGCCCCTGAGGATGAAAGCTGCTCCGGGTCGACCGGGCGGGAGACGCCGTGAATCCGTCCAAGGAGGCTCGGCAGCCGCATCCCTGCGGCCGATGCCCCCACCCGGCCAACCCGGAGCGGCAGCTTTCGGAATCGGGTTCTTTCACGTTAACGCGGGAGGTAATACTGACGATGACTACGATCAATGACGAAATCACCGAAATTCTCGGTGCGATCCAGAATTCGGGCCGTTTTTATGCCGCTGGAACGATCGCCATGCCGTTACCGGGACTTGAAGTCGACGGCGTAGGCGCGGTTGCGCTGCCGTTATTGCCGCTACAGTTAACGCAGCTCGTGGCCGCCGCATCGCAGGCGCCATACGGGCGTGGCAGCGAAACTCTGGTGGACGTGAAGGTGCGGCGCGCCTGGCAGATTGACGCGGCGCAGGTGCATTTGCGCAGTCATTCGTGGCTGGCGCGGTTGGACGAGATCGTCGCGCAGGTGGTCGAGGATCTGGGGTGTCGCGGCGGTTCGGTGACGGCGGAATTGTACAAGCTGCTGATCTACGAAGAGGGCGGCTTTTTCTTGCCTCATCGCGATACCGAAAAGTCGTCGGGCATGTTTGCAACCTTAATCGTTGCGTTGCCTTCAGCGCACACGGGCGGCGCTTTGCGGATCGCGCACGCGGGCCAATCCGCGGAGATCGAGTTGCGTAGCGACGATCCGGGCGAGATCGCGTTCGCCGCGTTTTACGCCGATTGCGTGCATGAGGTTCTGCCGATCGAGCGGGGATGTCGCATCGTACTGGTTTACAACCTGTGTCGCGCGGGCGATGTCGCACTGCCGGCGCCAGTCGATTATCGCGGCTCGATCCGGCAGCTCAGCGAACGCCTGCGCGAATGGACGCAACGTGACGCATCCGATGAAACCCCGCCACGTAAACTGATTTATCTGCTCGAACACGCCTATACCCCAGCCGCGCTCGCATTCGATGCGCTCAAAGGCGCCGATGCGGGTGTTGCCAATGTGCTGAGTGCTGCCGCAGGGCAGGCGGGTTGCGAGTGTTGTCTGGCACGGGTGACCGTCGAGGAGTCAGGCATTGCCGAGTGCGATGCGTATTACGGCGGGCGGCGTTGGGGTGGCTGGCACGAGGAATTTGATGCCGAAGATTTTATCGCGGGCGAAGTTATCGACCGTGCGCAGTTCCTTTCGGAATGGCAGTTCCAGGACGGTTCCGAGCGCGCGATGGGCGCCTTACCATTCGAGGACGACGAATTATGTCTGCCGGAGCGCTTGCGTGACCTGGAACCTGATGAGCAGCACTTTCACGAAGCAACCGGCAATGAAGGCGCTTCCTACGAACGTACCTACGGTCGCGCGGCGTTGGTCGTGTGGCCGCAAGCCGAAACCATCGCAGTATTAAGTGTCGGCGGCGTCGAATTAACGGTGCCCTATCTCGCGGCGCAAGTGCGGCGCTGGCGGGCCGACGGCGGCGCGGTCGAAGCTACGGCGGCACAGGCCTTACGGCGTCAGGCGGAGGCGGTCATTGTGCTGTGGAACGATGAATCGAGCGGAACGAATTTCTGGCAGGCCGAGCACGAACGCCTGGGCGAGTTGCTGGAAGCGCTGGTGGCGCTGCGGGACGACGCTTTGATCGAGGCCGCCATTACCCGTATCGCGATGACCGGCCGGGCCTATCTGGCGCGCGACAATGCCGCTATACATGCGGCTTTGGCGATGCTGGCGCCGGTACGCGCGCGGCGTCTGTTGGTGGACCTGGTCGTTGCGCAAAGCGTTGATCGGCTGCCGGAGTGCGCCAACCTGCTGGCGCGGGCACTTGCCGAACACCCGGCGGAGGATCTGCGGCCTGCCGCTTTGGCGTTGGTCGCGAACTTGCCGCGCGAACCCGTAGCGTGGCGGCCACAAGGCGGCGAGTCCAGCTTTACCGCGGAGGTATCGGTCGACATCCTCACCGCCACGGGCGGGATCGATCTCGAGCTTGGGCGATTGGCGATTCAGCACTGGTTGGCCCATCCGCGCATTTTTTCGATGGATGAGCAGTTAATCCCGGCCGTGTTACAGGCCGCCGATCAGCCGCAGTGTCCGCGCGAAATGCTGGTGCATTTGCGTGACCTTTGCGTTGTCGAACTCGATGCGCGGATTGCACAACCGCTGGCACCACCGACCGATTGGGCGCGGGCCGCGGATATCAGAGCGGACAGCGCTGATCTGCGCGCACTTGCCGATTTCCTTGCGAATCCGCACCAGGAAACCTGGGCCTTCTGCGCCGCGGAGAGGCGTCGCGGTGATCTCGAACATGCGGCGAGACATGCCAATGCTGACGTGACCATGACGACCGAGCGTAAAGGCCGCCCTTACACACTGCACTTCACCAAGACCCAAGCCAGCTACGAGCGTCGCGTACGCCAACGCCTGCGCGATGAATGCAACCGAACCCGACTGCTCGCGGTGCGCGCGCACTGAGGGTCGAAAACAAGGCCGAAGTGGCGCGGTACGGCGCGGATAACGTTTCAGCTCGGACGTGGCATGAGACCGGGTTACTCAGAGCCTGTGAAAAAATCCCCGATTGTCGCGAGGGCGTCGGCCCGGAGGTTCGCTGCGGTGGACGGTTACCCTAACATTCATGCCGAGGACACCGCCCCGGAGGATGAAAGCGGCCCGGGCCGGCCAGGCGGGAGACGCCGTGAACCCATCCCTGGGGGCTCGGCAGCCGCCTCCCTGCGGCCGACGCGCCCGCCTGGCCAAAACCCGGCGCGGCAACCCTCGGAATCGGGTTCTTTCACGTTAACGGGTGGCTTCGGAAAGCGGAACGAACAGGGTGGTGCCAGATTCGGGGGCCTTTTTGCCGAGGCCGTTGAAGCGGCGCAGAAGTTCGATCCGGGCCGCGTCGTGATTGCCGAGTCCGTCGATCGTTTCCGCGGAGCCGAGTCGGTGGCGATACCCGGCGACGACCTGGACCACCGTGGCGGCAGTGTGGGTCGCGTCGGTGCGGGGCGACGACAGGATGTAGCCGAGCTGGATCCGGTCGTCGCTTGCGACCGGTTGGCCGTGGGAATCGAGCCGGTTGACCAAGGCGTAAAGTTCGCCGGCGCGCGCGTCGAGCTGGTGTGACCATTGTCCGTCGGCCGCGACCGGGATCGACGCGACGACGGCACCATCGATGCGCACCTGGACCTGAGCGGTGCCGGGTGGCGCGCTGCCGGTGATCTCGAGCACGCCGCGTTCGGGATCGCGCCCGACTGCGGCGAGCAGTGCTTGCGGTGTGGCCGCGGCCTCGGGCGGATTGCCGACGGCCGGGGCGGCGGGTGGCGTGACCACTGCCGTTTGCGTTTCGTCGTTGGGTGAGGCAGCGAGCGCGGGTGCGGCAGCGAGCGCGGGTGCGACGACGGTGGCCGACGCGGTGATGGCTGGGGCGATCGGGGTGCGCGTCGCACTGTCCGCGTCCGACCTCAGCTCGGCAACCTCACAGCCGCCAACGGTAGCGGGTTTCGGGCTTGCGTGGCGCGCCGTGGGGGCGTGCTGCGGGCATTCGGCGGTCGTCGTCGCGGTGACCGAGCTTGCCGCGGATGGCGTCGCCGGCGCGGCGTCGCTGGAAGCGACGGCAACTGGTTGCGGCTCCGGTTCAAGCGGGCTTTGCCCCGCGCTCGGTGGGTGCAGCGGGCCGCAACCGCGCAGGCTAAACAGAATCAGGCTTCCGGCGAGCGCGAAAACCGCAAGCGTCGCCAGGATTTCTTCAACGCTGAGATCGCCGGATCTGGCGTTTTCGTCGGTCACGATGGCTACTCCGAGGGTTGCTGAGTGAGTCGATGAGGCGGATGCCGGACCGGAATCCGTTCACTGATGCATCGACGCGCCGGGCGGCGGTCGCGTCGATGTGTCCACGCGCTGGCGTGGCGTGGCTCATTCCTTGCGGAGTTGCTTCATCCAGTGCTCCATCTGCTTGCCGGCGGCTTCGCGACCGCCGAGCCCGAACGACAGCGCGACCGCGACGGCCACGGCGCCGAGGGTCAGGCCGAAGGCAAGATTGACGATTTCGTCGGCGATGCCCATCGCGCGTAAACCCATCGCGGTGACCAGTCCCAGGATCGCAAAGCGGGCGATGTTCGCCGCGCCGGTCTGCGCGCCCGAAATCCGAGCGATGGCGGCGTACGCGAGATTCGATAGCCAAAACCCGGCGGCGAGAATCACCGCGCCGAGCAGGACTTGTCCGGCGAATTCGATCAGCAGCGTTACGACGTCGCGGATCTGCGCAAAGCCGAGCATCCCGGCCGCCTCCACGGTGGCGAACAGCATCGCGAAGAACCACACCAGTTTGCCGACGATGATCGACGGCGCGTACTTTTCACTGAGGTTGCTCAAGCCAAGTTTAGCGGGCAACTCGTCCATCCCGGCGCCGTTCAGAATCAGGCTCAAAGTCAGCGCGGCAAAGCGTGCGACGAACCAGGTCACGGCCAGGATCGCGGCGGCGGCGAGGATATTCGGCACCGCGTCGAGCATCTTGTTCAACATATTGATCGCGGGTCCGGAGATCGCCTCGATCTTGAGCGCGTTCAGCGCGGAAATCAGCGCCGGCACGAAGACCACGACAAACACGATCAGGCCGATCAGTTTCGAGGGGCGCGTGGTGGCCTGAAAACCGGCGCGGGTACCCAAGCTATCGATCCGCGTGGCGGCGAGCAGGGAGCTGGTGAGGTCGCGCAGGATGCGGGCAACCAGCCAGCCGATGAAGCCGATGACACCGGCGGCGAGGATGTTAGGCAGCATTGCGAGAATCTTGTCGACCATCCCGCGCACCGGCTCAAGCAGGCCTTGCAGCTGCAGGGCGCCGAGTATCGCCGGAAGGAACAATAAAATGATCAACCAGAACAGGATGTTGCTGATGTTGTTGCCGATCGGCTCCATACCGGCCTGGGCTGCCAGGCGCTCGTCCAGCCCGGTGCGGCGCAGGCCTTGCGAGGTGACGGTTCGGACCACGGTTGCCAGCACCCACGCGACCAGAATCAGTACCCCGCCCGAGATCAGGCGCGGCAAGTAGGCGAAGACCTGATTAACCAGCGCGTTGAGCGGTTCGGAGACCATCTCCAGCTTAAGATTATTAAACACCGCGATCAGGGTAATCAGAATGACCAGCCAATAGGCGCCCTTGGCAATGCCGCCCTCCAGATCCATTGCGCTGGCGGTGGAGTCGCCGATGCGGCGGTTGAGTCCGAGCGCCCGCAGTCCACCACGGATCCCGGCGCGGACCAGGATCGCGACCAACCAGCCGATGACGAGGATCAGCAGGGTGCCAAGGATATTGGGCAGCAGATCGCCCAGGCTGCTTTGCAGGGATCCGAGCAGTTCGCTCACATTCAGGGATTGCATAGGGAAGGCTCCTTCTGTTTGTCGCAGTATTTCGAGTTGTCGGCGCGCGGAGAGCTTGGATCCAGCGCAGCTCATCTAGGGCCATGTGCGGTATTTGAGGGGCATGAACTCAAGCCACGCCCAAGCGACCGTGCGCCGGGAGCGAAAGTTGAGTGAGCCGCCGAATAGATATTTGTTTACGTTTGTGCGTCGTCAATCTGTGACGCAAGTCCATACCGCAGGCGTGACTTTTAGCAGGTATTTACGACCGCTTGGCGGAAAACATCGTTAACTAATGAAAATTCTGGTCAGTCGGTAAGGTTTTTCACCCACCGCCTGCCGGTTTTCCCGGCTTAACGTCGCGATGGGCGCGGACGAACTCACCGAGCAGACGGAACTCTTCGCCCCGCGCGCTGCCGCGGCGCCAGACCAGGCCGATCTCGCGATAGGCACCGGCGTCTAAGGGATAGGTTTTGACCCGGGTGTTGGCGAGTAGCGGGGTGCCGTCGGCCATGGCTGGGAGGTAGGTGATCCCAAGGTCGGCGTCCACCATTTGTACCAGGGTGAGCAAGCTGCTGGCGGCGAAGCGGTTGAGCTTTTCCTGTTGCTTGAGCTTGCAGGCGGCAAGCGCGTGGTCGCGCAGGCAGTGGCCATCTTCCAGCAACAGCACGCTCTCCTGCTGGAGTCGATTAAAGCTGTAGTGCAGGGGATCGACGAGGTGGGTGCCGGCGCGGCAGGCGAGTCGGAACGGGTCGTTAAACAGCGTCATGACCTCGGCGTGGCGAACGTCATACGGCAGCGCCATCAGTACCACGTCGATCTCGCCGTTGAGCAGGGCTTCCAGCAAATTCGCGGTGGTGTCTTCGCGCAGGTACAGCTGCAACCGGGGGTAATTTTCCTGAAGCGAGGGCATGAACGCCGGCAGCAGAAACGGCGCGATGGTCGGAATCACGCCCAAGCTGAGTTGTCCCGCCAGGGGCGTTTGCGGATGACGGGCGAGTTCGACCAACTGCTCCGCATCGCGCAGGCAGAGGCGGGCCTGGGTCGCCACGTCGCGCCCGATCGCGGTGAAGGTGACCTGCTTGTTGGTACGGTCGACCAGTTGCACGTTGAGGGTGCTTTCGAGTTCACGAATTGCGACCGAGAACGCCGATTGCGACACGAAGCAGGCCTCGGCCGCCTTGCCGAAGTGTTGTTGTTCCTCCAGCGCGACGAGGTAGCGGAGCTGTTTGAGCGTGGGGAGATGGGTTACTGACATGTTTGATCTAAATAATAGGATGTGAACATATAAACATTCAATTTTATAGAGCAAACGCCACGGTGTAGATTATCTCCAACAAAACCCATCGCGCCAAGGAGACTCCCCATGAGCAAGACTGTCAGCTTCGCCATCGTTCACTTCAGCGTTGCTTTCGCCGTGGGTTACCTGATGACGGGCAGCGTGCTGGTCGGTGGCGCGATCGCGATGGTTGAGCCCGCGATCAATACCGTGGCTTACCATTTTCACGAAAAGCTCTGGGGTCGGATCGAACGCCGCCGCGCCGCGCCGCCCGCCTACATCACGGTATAATGTCGATTCACTATTTGCGAGAGGTATGGCTTTATGAATGCACAACCCATTGATATCGGAATCAGCGCCGAGGACCGTGCCGACATCACGCATGGACTGTCGCGCCTGCTGGCCGATACCTACACGCTTTATCTCAAGACGCACAATTACCACTGGAACGTCACCGGGCCGATGTTCAACACGCTGCATGTGATGTTCGAGCAGCAGTACAACGAGCTGGCCCTGGCGGTCGATTTAATCGCCGAGCGCATCCGCGCCCTTGGGCATGCCGCGCCGGGTTCCTACCGGGCTTACGCGGAGCTGACCGTGATCCCCGAGGAGAATGATCAGCCGAACGCCGAGACGATGATTCGGCGCTTGGTGCAGGGTCAGGAGGCGGTGGTGCGCACCGCACGGCAGGTCTTTCCGGCCGCGGACAAGGCGCGTGATGAGCCGACCGCCGATCTGCTCACCCAGCGGATGCAGATTCACGAGAAAAACGCGTGGATGCTGCGCAGCCTGCTCGGCTGAGTCAGCGGTGGGCGATGGGGGCGTTATCGGCCCCCGTCGCCCCGCCGCATGCGACTTCCACGCGCGGTGGGCTCATTCAAGCGGTACCCCGCGAGTGCCCGCTCCCAGCGGGCACTTTCCAGTTGCGGCCGAATACGTCTCGCGCCCGTGCTATACTTCGCCAGCCAGCGGTCTTGGCTATTTCTGGTTAATTTCAATTAAATCATGGTGTTGTGATCTAAATTGCGGCGTTGGCGCGGCCCGGCGGGTGGCCTGCCAGCACCCTCAAGGAGAGCGAGGCGAACGATGAGTCAATGGTATGTCATCCATACCAAACCGCGGCAGGAAGAGGTGGCCGAGGACAATCTCCGACGCCAGGAATTCGAGGTTTTCCTGCCCCGTTGCGAGCAGCAAAAGCGCCGTCGCGGCAAGTGGAAAGGGGTGATCGAGCCAGTGTTTCCGCGCTACCTCTTCATCCACCTGACGTTCGGCGACCAGAACATCTCCACCATCCGTTCTACGCGCGGCGTGTCCGGCTTGGTGCGCTTTGGCGAGCAACCGACCGCGGTACCAGAGATCTTTATGCGTACGCTGCTGGCGGCGTCCGATCCAGAGAGTGGCCTGTATCGCGTCGGTGTCGAATTGTTCAAACCGGGGGACGCGATTCAGGTGGTTGACGGCGCACTGGTCGGCTTGCAGGGCATTTTCAAGGCCGAGTCGGGTGAGGAGCGGGTCTCGATTCTGCTGAATTTGCTCGGGCGCGAACACCACGTCGAACTCGATCGTCATCAAATCGCGCCGGTCACGTGACGCCGTTCGACGGGCACGTTTGCAATCCGTCGCAGATTTTTGTCCCGCGCCTTGCGGCATAACGCGCAACCTTCACACGCTTGACGCATTGGCCTACGGCGGGTCACGTAATTATCGTCTGTTCGAAAAAGGAAATCGTCGCGTCATGTCTTATCCGTTCGGAATTCGCAATCTCTCGCAAACCGTGTTGCTCGCGTCGCTGCTGACGCAGGGTGCCGGTCGGGTTGAAGCGGTATAAGGCAGCCCGGGAATCCTGGCCTTTCCTCAGGGCGCGTCCGCTTGATCCGAACCATGCCGCGGTCGCGGTCAAAGCGGGAAATTATCTGACCCTGTCAAACGATTATGCCCAGGCCGACGATTTCGCCAAGGCGATCACGGTCGTCGATCCCATATACGGTGACGTAACTCGGATCTGTAGCCTGATAGCACCCACATATTGCGAAGCCGGCGGAGGCGCGCGCGCTCGAGAAACTGGGTGCTTCGGTGGACTTGCGGACCCAGTACGTTCGTCGGCTGGAGTCCGGCTAAGAGCTGGCCGAGGAAGTCCCGTGTATCGAGGAGTACATCACGCTTGAGCCCGCCAATGTTTAGCGTCAATTGTTATTCGCTAAGTCGCTTCATATGGTCGACGACGTGCTCAAGCAGCATTCTGCCAGCTGCAGTTCGATTCTGCGGCGCGGCAAGTTCGCATTGCTAGAGCACCGCGGTGTCAGTGCGATTTCCGATCCGCGCATCGCGTTGAATTTTGAGGCGTACTCGGCCGACGTTCTGCTCCTGCGGATTCGGATTGTTCGGCGTGGCCGGAACAAACCGGATGGGGCATTTCCGCCGAGTTCAAGCACCTTCAGAGTGAGCCTCAGCGTCCCCGGCCTTGGTGAGGTCTCTCGCGGCTTGCGGGATCCCGTTTGTCGGGGATAAACCGCCGCTGACGTTCGTCACAGATTTTTGCGATTCGCTGGATGCTCTTGCGACTCATATCACATTGTTGCGTAAGTCAATGCTGTTTATCGCGTTAACGCGTTGTTTAAGTCCATTCGTCGGTCTAGATTCAACCCGTTGGGCTTAAAAATTTGACAAAGGGATACTTAATAATGGCCGACCTCAAGCGCATTTTTGCGACAGGCGTAACGACCATGGTCTTGGGTGGGACGATGATGGCTGGTTCGGTGCAAGCCAAGTCGATCACACCGGTGGTGCTGTCGTCAGGCGATAGCAGCGGTGTTGATTTGTACACGGGCTTTCATGGTTCGGCTGGCAGGGCATCGAGTCTAACCTCTGGCGACATCAGATCCGGTTTCGGCGGGGTGACTTTCAAGGAGGTAACGCAATCTATCGTGACTTTGACGTTGGCGGGCGACGTTTCGATTCCGGCGTTTGATCTGGCCCTGTCTCTGGCTGGTGGCTATGAGGGAGACGTTATCGTCATGAGCCAGTTTACTCCCGTTTTTTTGGGTAGCGCCTCGGAATCTGGAGCGGGCTCGGCCGCGTCGACATTCAACTTTGCACCTGTCAACAACGATATCGCGGACTTTTCAGGCGCAGCGACCCTCATTTCCTCGCCAACTGGCACGCCTTCCGTCTATCCGCTCGCTACCTTGGCTCCGATTCCTGCAGCCGCAGTGCTATTTGGTTCAGGTCTGATCGGTATGTTGGGTGTTAGCAACTTTGCGCGCCGGACTGAGGACGACGGCGTGACTGGCTAATCGGCGGGAAACTCTTAATCCCCAATTCGACCCCGCCTTGGCAGTTTTTTCGACCGTCGGGATGCGTGTCCGGGAATCGACTGTCGCAACGTTATTCCTATGCGCCAATTTTTTACCGATAGCTAAATCGCCCTTGTCGCGTTGAACGTAGACGTTCATCGATCGCCTGCATTTTTCGGCGCTGTTGTATAATGCGCAGCTGCCAGCCGATCAACTGACTGTTTCGATGTCTCAATTCCTGACCGAACTCGCGAAGCGTCGCACCTTCGCTATCATCTCGCACCCCGACGCGGGGAAAACCACGATCACCGAAAAGCTGCTGCTCTACGGCGGCGCGATCCAGCTCGCGGGCACGGTGAAAGGGCGCAAGGCCGCGCGGCATGCGACGTCCGACTGGATGGAACTGGAAAAACAACGCGGGATCTCGGTAACGACCTCGGTGATGCAGTTCCCTTATAAGGGCCGCATCGTCAACCTGCTCGATACCCCGGGTCACGAGGATTTCTCGGAAGACACCTACCGCACGCTGACCGCGGTCGATTCCGCGCTGATGGTGATCGACGTCGCCAAGGGGGTCGAGGAGCGCACGATCAAACTGATGGAGGTGTGCCGGCTGCGCGACACGCCCATTTTCACCTTCATCAACAAGCTCGATCGCGAGGGCAAGGAGCCGATCGAGTTGCTCGACGAGATCGAGAGGGTGCTGAATATCCGTTGTGCGCCGGTGACCTGGCCGATCGGGATGGGTAAACGTCTCAAGGGCGTGTATCACATCGTTCGCGACACGGTGCATCTGTTCAGCCCGCAACATGGCGGCAAGATTCAGCGCGGCGAGGTTATCCAGGGGTTGGATAATCCGCGCCTGAATGAATTGCTGGGCGATCAGGCGAAAGAATTGCGGGCTGAGATCGAGCTGGTGCAAGGTGCGAGCCATGAGTTCGACGCCGACGCGTATCTTCGCGGCGAGTTGACGCCAGTGTTCTTTGGCTCCGCGCTCAATAATTTCGGCGTCAGCGAATTGCTCGACGATTTCGTCACCCATGCCCCGGCGCCGCGTCCACGTGCGACGGAGACCCGCAGCGTCGAACCGAACGAGGAAAAGCTTACCGGCTTCGTGTTCAAGATTCAGGCCAATATGGACCCGCTGCATCGCGACCGCATTGCGTTCATGCGGGTGTGCTCGGGCGTGTTCCGCAAGGGCATGAAGTTGCAGCATGTGCGGATCGGCAAGGAGGTGAAGATTTCGGACGCGCTGATCTTTATGGCCGCAGATCGCGACCAGGTCGAAGAGGCCTTCCCGGGTGACATCATCGGGTTGCACAACCACGGCACGATCCGTATCGGAGACACCTTTTCCGAAGGCGAGAAGCTTCAGTTCACCGGCATTCCGAACTTCGCCCCGGAACTGTTTCGCCGCGCCCACCTGCGCGATCCGCTCAAAATGAAACAACTGCAGAAAGGCCTGATCCAGCTCTGTGAAGAAGGGGCGACGCAATTATTTCGGCCATTGCATAACAACGACATGATCCTCGGTGCGGTCGGCGTGCTGCAATTCGACGTCGTCGCTCACCGCCTGAAGGACGAATACAACGTCGACGCGACCTTTGAACACGTCAATGTCACCACCGCGCGCTGGGTCACCAGCAACGACGAAAAGAAGCTCGCGCAGTTCAAGGACAAGGTGACCACCAATCTCGCGCTTGATCACGGCGGCGACCTGGTCTACATCGCGCCGACCCGCGTCAACCTACAAATGGCGCAGGAAAAGTGGCCCGAAATCCAGTTCACCGCAACCCGCGAACACGGTAAGACTTAAAGCGCTATCCGGGCGCGCGGGTGCCCGGCGCGCTCGGCCGCCGCCTCGTTTGGTCGCAAGGCTTGCCAGCGATAGTCGAAAAACCCCTCCAGGGGCTGGAATCGAATCTTGTAATTCATCTTCGCGCTGTCGCGAATCCAGTAGCCGAGGTGGACGTAACCGAGTCCGCGGCGGCGGGCCTCGGCGATCTGCCACAGGATGGCGAAGGTGCCGAGTCCGCGTTGAAAAGCCGCGGGATCGTAAAAGGTATAGACCGACGACAAGCTGTTGGGGAGGCAATCGATGACTGCGAGGGCGAGCAGGGTGCCATGGTCGCGGAACTCGATGAATTCCGTGTGGCACCAGTCCGAGATCAGGAACTGTTCGAAACTCTCGGGAATCGGATTATCCATCCCGCCGCCGGGATGGCGCAGGCCGAGGTAGCGCTCGTACAGGGCGAAATTCTCGTCGGTCAACCGCGCGGGTTGCACGCTGATGGTGAGGTCCTGGTTGCGGCGCCAGCAGCGCCGCTGCGAGCGGTCGGGCTGAAACGTCGCCAATGGAATCCGGCACGACACGCAGCCGCGACATGCGGGGCAATGCGGACGGTAGAGTTGACACCCGCTGCGACGAAACCCCATGTCGATGAGCTGGCCGAACAGCGCCATGTTTGGCGTCATCATCGGGTTGAGCACGGCGTTGACCGCGACCCGATTTGCGAGATAGCTGCAAGGGTGCGGAGGCGTCGCGAATATTTCCAGTTGCCGAATGGTCATGCCCGCCCGAATGGTCGATCGCGCCCACCGGTGGCGCCATGGCTTTCATATAACACCAAGCGTGCCGGCTCGCCACTGATCGTCGTCATGCGGCTTGCAATAGCGTTGCCCGAAAGTTGCACTGCGGAGTAGTCTTACGCCATTCCGATAACCACATCAGGCCCGATCGTCATGAGCGAAACCGTCCTCGTCGTGGGCGCCAGCCCCAAACCCGACCGCTACTCGAACAAGGCAATCCGTGCGTTGCTGGCGAACGGGCACCGGCCCATTCCCTTGCACCCGCGCGAGGCGCAGATCGAAAATCTGGATTGCGTCCCCAACGTCGCTGCGGTGAGCGATCCTGTGGACACCGTGACGTTGTATGTCAACCCGCAGCGGCAGTCGGATCTCATGCCCGATATCGTGGCGTTGAAACCGCGCCGCGTGATTTTCAATCCGGGCACTGAAAATCCGGTGTTTCAGCAGGTGTTGAGCGACAACGCCATTCCCTGGGAAGAGGCCTGTACTCTGGTGCTGCTGAGTACCAAGCAGTTTTGACGAGTGCGGGTAGCCACGGGATACGTACGCGCGCCAAGGCAGGATGCAAGATCGCGCGCGTGCGGCAAACGTGGCTACGGTCACAAACCTGACTAAACTTTCGATTTAGTCTTTACACGCAGTTTATTTCACCCACCACGCTATCCCTCTGGAGCCAACAACATGAACCAATACATCATCGGGCTGGACGAGCTCGGCATGCACGATGTACCGATCGTCGGCGGCAAGAACGCTTCACTCGGCGAAATGATCCGCAACCTCGCGGATGCGGGGGTTGCGGTCCCCTCCGGGTTTGCCACCACCGCGCACGCGTTCGTCGAGTTTCTGGAGGTGAGCGGCATCAGCGCGAAGATCTATTCCGCGCTGGCGCAGCTTGATGTCGATGACGTCAATGCCCTGGCTGCGACCGGCGAGCAGATTCGCCAGTGGGTGCTGGAGACGCCGTTTCAATCAGCACTCGACGAAGCCATCGAGGCCGCCTACGCGAAACTCGAGGCCGGCTACGGCGCTGAGGTATCCTGGGCGGTGCGTTCGTCGGCCACCGCTGAGGATTTGCCCGAGGCCTCGTTTGCCGGGCAGCAGGAAACCTACCTCAACGTGCGTGGCCTGGAACACATCAAGCACGCGATCCATCGCGTATTCGCATCGCTGTTTAACGACCGCGCCATTTCGTATCGCGTCCACCAGGGGTTCGATCACAAGCAGGTGGCGCTCTCGGCTGGGGTGCAGAAAATGATCCGCAGCGATCTGGCGACTTCGGGGGTGATGTTCACGCTGGATACCGAGTCAGGTTTCGATCAGGTGGTGTTCATCACCGCGAGCTACGGGCTCGGCGAGATGGTGGTGCAAGGTGCGGTCAATCCGGACGAGTTTTATGTATTCAAACCGGCGCTCGCGGCGGGGCATCAGGCGGTGCTGCGGCGCAATGTCGGGGGCAAGGCGATCCGGATGGTGTTCGACGGCGACCCGAAGCACCCGGTGCGCACCGAGTCGGTGGCGGAGGCGGCACGGCACCTATTCTGCATTGCGGACGAAGACGTCGAGGCCTTGGCGCGCATGGCGGTCGCGATCGAAAAACACTACGGCCGACCGATGGACATTGAGTGGGCAAAAGACGGCGTCGATGGGCAACTCTACATCGTGCAGGCCCGGCCGGAGACGGTGCAAAGCCGCCGCGGCAATGTCATCGAACGCTTCACTCTGAAGGCGCATGGCCCCAAGCTCGCCGACGGACGTGCCATCGGCAGTCGCATCGGCCGCGGCAAGGCGGTGGTGATCAACAGCCTGAAACAGATGGACAAGATCAAACCCGGCGACGTGCTGGTCACCGACATGACCGACCCCGATTGGGAGCCGATCATGAAGCGCGCCGCCGCGATTGTGACCAATCGCGGTGGTCGCACCTGTCACGCGGCGATCATCGCGCGTGAACTCGGTGTGCCGGCCGTGGTCGGGTGTAATGATGCCACCGCGAAGATCCCTGATGGCCGCGCGGTCACCGTCTCCTGCGCCGAGGGCGATACCGGTATCGTTTACGACGGGTTGCTCGATTTTGAGCACAAAGAGATCGCGCTCGACGCAATGCCCGAGATTCCGGTCAAGCTCATGATGAATGTCGCCAACGCCGACCGCGCCTTCAGCTTCGGGCGGATCCCGAGCGCGGGCGTCGGTCTCGCGCGGATGGAATTCATCATCAACCACATGATCGGGGTTCATCCGCGCGCGTTGCTCGAACCCGAGAAAACCCCGCCGGAGGTGCGCGAGCAGGTTGCTGAACGTATCGCCGCCTACGGGGATCCGAAGTCGTTCTACATCTCGAAGATCGTCGAGGGCGTGGCCTGCATCGCCGCCTCGTTCTATCCCAAGCCGGTGATCGTGCGGATGTCGGACTTTAAATCTAACGAATACGCCAATCTGATCGGCGGGCGGGCGTTCGAGCCGCACGAGGAAAACCCGATGATCGGTTTCCGCGGTGCCTCGCGCTATGTCTCGGAGAGCTTCCGGGCATCGTTCGACCTGGAATGCGAGGCCTTGAAGCGGGTACGTGATGACCTTGGATTCAGCAATGTCGAGGTCATGATCCCGTTCGTGCGCACCGTCGATGAGGGGCGAGCGGTGGTCGAGATCCTGGCCGAAAACGGCTTGAAACGCGGCGAGAACGGTCTGCGTGTCATCATGATGTGTGAATTGCCATCCAATGCGGTGCTTGCGAGTCAGTTCCTGGAGTATTTTGACGGCTTTTCGATCGGCTCCAACGATATGACCCAGCTCACGCTCGGACTCGATCGCGACTCCGCAGCGATCGCCCATGTGTTCGACGAACGCAATCCGGCCGTGCTGGCGATGCTGGACATGGCCATCACCGCTTGCCATAAGGCCGATAAATATGTCGGTATCTGCGGACAAGGCCCGTCCGACCACCCGGATCTCGCCAAGTGGCTGCTCGATCGCAAAATCACCAGTATCTCGTTGAATCCCGACACGGTGCTCGACACCTGGCTGTATCTGGCCGGTCAGGCGTAGGCTCGCGCCGCTCGATCCTCACACTACGAGGCGCCTCGACCTCCTTGGTGGGACGGTCGAGGCGCCTCGGTCACCTCGCTCGCTTTCGTGTCCATCGCGTAATCGTCAGATTCCGACTTATATCGGTTGTTATAGATCGATAGACCAATGGTCGATTCCGCCGCGGTGGCTTATCTTTGAACTGAGGCGCGGCCGGTTGGCGCACTCAATCAGTGTTCACCCAGCGCGCGAGCATGGTTGCGAAACGGGTTCGGCGCTACAGGCAAGTGTGAGGTTCCCGCCATGATTGGTCTATTTAATTACCAGGTACCGACCGCGAGCGCCGCGCGGTTCGCGCCGAAAGCCAGCGCCTCGAACGCCGCCGCGAGTGCCGCCGCGAGCGCCGCGTCGCCGGCGCTGTGTGGCAGTTGGAAGGGCGCCGCGCTGAAAGAGCTGGCGGGTCTGGCGCAATCACTCCTGATGTACCTTCGTCCGGGTAGCGCCGCGGCAAACGGCACGCGTCCGGACCACGGGGCGGGTCACGGTTCGAATCCCGGTGCGATCAATAACGACGATACCCCTGTCACAACCCTCGCGATCGGCGAGGAAGACGGCGGCTTTCCACCCCCCAACGATGACGACCAAACTGCGACGACCTTAGCGGTTGGCGAGGAGGACGGGGGCTTTCCGCCCGGCAATATCGGCAAGCCGCCGAAGGGCGACGACCCGATCATGACCACGATGGCGGTTGGCGAGGAGGACGGCGGCTTTCCGCCCGGCGATATCGGCAAGCCGCCGAAGGGCGACGACCCGATCATGACCACGATGGCGGTTGGCGAGGAGGACGGGGGCTTCCCACCCGGTAATGCCGGCAAGCCACCGAAGGGCGAGGACCCGATCATGACCACTAAGGCGATCGGTGAGGAGGACGGAGGCTTCCCACCCGGCAATATTGGCAAGCCACCCAAAGGCGGGGGGCCGATCTACACCACCCTTGCGTTGGGTGAGGAGGATGGCGGTTTACCGATGAAGTGAAGATTCGCGACGTCGCGGCGTACGTCGTGAAGCAACACGGTTTGCCTGCAGGGGAGATCGACCTGACCGGCCTGCAGAGGCGCGCGGGATGCGCGGATGCGTGAGCAGGGCGTGGTCTGGGTGTCCGGGTACGCTGAACACACGCAAACGGCCCACCAGATCGAAACACTGCGCCGCCTCGGCGCCGATGTGCTGGTCGTAACCGCCTATGCCGGTGTTGACGATTACCCGCCGCTCGCGTGGAGCGACGGGGACGTCGAGTACGCCGGCCGGAGGCTGAATCTCGCGGATGTCGGTGCCGTTCTGGTGTGCGCACAACCGCCGGAGCTGCCTTACGCAGACTGGTTTGAGCGCGCGCCGGAAGGGCGGCTGGCCTGGCCCGAGTGGTTTCAAGGTTACGGCGCGCAGCGCGACCGCGGCGACGCCCTGCTCAGCCTGTTGCTCACGCTCGAAAGCGCTGGCACGGCGATTTTCAATCCACCGGGACGCTCGCTGCTGTCGCGGCGCAAGCCATTTCAGTTGCAGATGCTGGTCAAGGCCGGATGTCCGGTTCCGGTGACCTTGGTGACCAGTCGCGCGGACGCCGCGCGGCAGTTCATCGCCGAACACGGGGAGGTCATCGTCAAGCCGGTCGCGGGTGGGGCCTTGACCCAGTCCGCCAACGCCTTGTCGGAGCAGGATCTGGCACGGGTCGATGCGGTACCGGTGATCTTGCAGCGGCGGGTACGTGGGCAGGACATTCGGGTGGTTGTCATCGACGGGAAGGTCATCTCCAGCGCGAGTGTGGGCGTAGCGGATGACGTCATCGACTTCCGCGGCGATCCGGATTACCAGTCAGGGCGCATCACCTATGGCGAAATTGATTTGCCGGAGGAGGTCCAGGCCCAGTGCGTTGCCGCGACCGGGGCGCTCGGGTTGCGCTTCGCAGGCATCGATCTGAAGCACACCGTGCGCGGTGAGTTCTGTTTTCTCGAATGTAATTCCTCCCCGATCTACCTCGATGTCGAGCGCAAGCTCGGTCATCCGATTACCGAACGCCTGTGCCGGGCGCTCTTGCGGGCCGCCGCGCCGCGACGGTGAGGTCGCGATCGTATCGCGGCGCGCGACCTTTTCCGCGCCGTCACCACCAGACGCCATGCGTTTTCGAGGCGACAGTCGTTTCTTGACCGGGTTCGCATGGGCGGGGGACGGCAGCCGCTAAGATGTCGTAAAAGCAGAACCGGCGGTAACCACGGTGGGGATGAAACTATGCCAAATTCAGTCGCGTTGATCCTGCGGCCGCCGCAGCGGATTCCCTGGCGGGCACTGCGCATCGGTTTTTTGCTGCTGGTCCTTATGTTCGTGAGCGGCGAGACCTACCTGAAGCAATGGGAGGCGACCGACTGGGTGCAAACGTTGCCGGTAGTGGTCTACCCGATCAATGGCGATGGCAGTGAAGCGGTGGCGCAATACATCGCAGATCTGGACCCAAACGCGTTTGCTCCGGTCGAGCGCTTCATGCAGGACCAAATTGCACAGTACGGCAAGCGCGATTTGAAACCATTCGAACTGCGCATCGGGCGCGGGTTGGCATCGCAACCTCCGCTGCGACCGCAATCGGTCGACATCCTGACCGCGGTGCAATACAGCCTGCGTTTACGCTTCTGGGCCTGGCGTAATCAACCCGAGGTCGGCGACAGCGTCATTCGCATGTATGTCGTTTATCACGATCCAGCGACCGCCGAACTCGTGCCGGACTCGCTGGCGCTGCACAAGGGGATGTTGGGACTCGTCTACGCGTATGCCGACCCGGATTTCGAAGCCGGCAACAACTTCGTGCTTGCGCACGAATTGCTGCACACCTTGGGTGCGACCGACAAATACGACCCCGAAACCAATCTTCCGATTTATCCGGATGGATACGCGCAGCCGTTCAAGTCCGACCTTTATCCACAACGCAAAGCCGAGCTGATGGGTGGGCGCATTCCGTTGACCGCGCGTGACGCTGACATGCCCGCGTCGCTCGAGGACGCGATCATCGGCGGGCTCACGGCGCTGGAGATTCGCTGGATCCGCTGACGGGGTTCGGGCTTGAAGCGTGGGTCGAGGTCTGGGGATGATGAAACCGGATCCGTGGACGCGCCACGGTGCCGCCGGAGATGATGAAGCTCATCGCTTCGTCGAGCGTCCAGTCGGTGGCGATCAGGTTTTCCACCGGCACGATTTCGACATAGCCGGAGGTTGGGTTTGGTGTCGTGGGTACGTACACCACGGCGAGCTGCTGGCCGGTCGCTTCGTCCTCCAGCACACGGGTGACGAGGCCCACGGTGCGCATTTCCGGTGAAGGAAAGTTGATCAGCACCACGCGTTCCACCGCATCGGGTTTTTGTTGCAGGGCCGACAGCAATTTCTTGGTGCCGCCGTAGATATTCTGAACGAGCGGGATGCGCGCCATCAGGTAGTCGAACAGACCCAGCAGCCGCCGCCCGATCACCCGAGTGGCGAGCCAACCCAACAGATAAAGCGCGATCACCGTGAGTAATACTGCCAGCGCGTAACGCAGATTCGAGTCGGTCAGCCACGCCGCCAGGGTGGGTGCGTGCGGTTCGAGCATGCGCGCCGTGGTGCGGATGCCGGGCATGCCGATCCGTGAGAGCTGACGAAAGATGAAATCGAAAACGACGAACGTAATCCAGATCGGAATTACGGTGAGGATACCCGCCAGCAGGTAGCGTTGCAGGCCTGGCACAACGGCACGCGATGGGTGTTCTTGGGTCATCTGGGGTTCCTCGGAGGGGATTTCGGTAGCGCCCGAAGGGGGCTGATCACGCGGAATAATGGAGAACGCGGTGCGCGAACGTCAATCTTAACGTAAAGAACCCGAGTCCGAGGGCTGCCGCTCCGGGTTGGTCAGGCGGGAGCGTCGCCCGCAGGGAGGCGGCTGCCGAGCTTCCATGGATGGATTCACGGCGTCTCCCGCCTGGCCGGCCCGGAGCGGCTTTCATCCTCCGGAGCGGTATCCTCGCCATGAAAGTTAGGCCGATTGTGCTGGCGATAGAACTCGGTCTGTGCGCTGAGTGTCGGTCTCCGCGCCATCCACCGATCAGGATCGGGCGGTCTCGGTCTCGGTCTCGTTTCGTGCCGCCGGCGGCGCGGTTTCACGTTGCACCGTCTCGCTATCCACCTGTCCGACCGGATCCTGGTGCACGATCACCTCGGCATTCGGGAATGTTCGCGCGATCTCGGTTTCGACCGCGTCGGCGTAGCGGTGGGCTTCGCTGAGGCGTAGATCGTCGTCAAATTCGAGGTGGATCTGGATGAAATAATGGTGTCCGGACTGGCGGGTTCGCAGATCGTGCACCCCGCGCACCCCGGGGGCGGCGAATGCGATCGCCGCGATTTGCTGGCGGACTTCCTCGGGCAGTTCATGGTCCATCAACAAATCCACGGCTTCGCGGGCGATTCCGAAGGCGCTGTAGAGGATGTACGCCGCGATCGCGAGTGCGAACAAGGGATCGGCGAGGTGCCAGCCGAACGCGGCGAGACCCAAAGCGAGCAAGGTGGCGGCGTTGGTTGCAAAATCGGTCGCGTAGTGCAGTGCGTCGGCCTTGATCGCGGTCGATTGCGTGCGCTTGATGACGTAGCGCTGGATCAACAGCAGGATCAGGGTGGCGACGATCGCGAACACCATCACGACCAGTCCGGCCGTGACCGCGTACACGGGTTGCGGATGCAGCAGGCGACTGCCGGCCTCCAGGACCAGAAACAGCGCCGAACCGGTGATGAACGCGGCTTGCGCTAGCGCCGCAAGGGCTTCAGCCTTGCCATGGCCAAAGCGATGCTCGCGGTCGGCTGGCTGCAGTGAGTAACGTACGGCGACCAGGTTGATGACCGACGCCAGGGCGTCCATGACGCTATCCACCAGCGAGGCGAGAATGGTCACCGAGCCGGTCAGGATCCACGCCGTCAGCTTGGCGACGATCAGGATGCCGGCGACCGTGACCGATGCCCCGGTCGCGAAATTGAGCAGTCGGGCGCGCTCGGACGGCGCCAAGGTGTGAGGGTTTTGCATCGCGCGTAGTGTCGACTTCAGCCGCCGGTTTGGCAAACAACATGATTCAGGATGCGGTAGCGGTAGCGGGCGATGGGACCACAAAAGAAAAGCGCCGCAGGTGCGGCGCAATAGCGGGGACAGAATGGGCCAGAGCCAAGGGGGATCGATTCTGGCATGCAACTGTCGAGGAGATTCGACCAGTTCCTACCGAAGGAACGCTGTTAGTCTACGGATGCAAACTTAACGAGAGCTTAATGGAAAGACGCCGATCGGCGCTGCCCGGAATCGGCGGTGGGGCCGGGCGCGCGCCCATGTTCAGGTCGGCGCGGGCGGGTACGGCAAGTGCAGATGGCAGGCCATGCCGCCGAGGTCTGGCGAGCGGTCGAAGTGCAGGGTGCCGCCGAACTGGGCGACGATATCATCGACGATTGCGAGGCCGAGGCCATGCCCGGGCGTCGATTCGTCAAGCCGCAAGCCGCGATGGGTGAGCTGTGCGAGCTGCGTCGAGTCCGCGCCGGGGCCGTCATCCTCGATGGTCAGGAACAGTGCGGTATCGCCGCGAAGGGTGATCCGTACGCGCGCGTGCGCCCATTTACAGGCGTTGTCGAGCAGGTTGCCGAGCAGCTCCAGCATATCTTCGCGGTCGGCCGGGAAGGCCCGGGTCGGCGGGACGTCGAGTTCGAAGTGGAGTTGCTTGTCGGCGTACAGCTTGCCGAGCGCGTGGGTCAGATCACGCAGACCGACGCCAACGTCGAAACGCTGGCCGGGCGACTGACCGCCCGCCAAGCGCGCGCGACGTAGCTCCGCATCGATCAGGGTCTGGAGCCGACTCTGGGCGCGGGAGAGGTCACCGCGGGTGACAGACCCCAATTCGCTGGCCTCGTCGTTGATCACCTGCGCCAGTTGTGCCAGTGGCGATTTGAGCGCGTGGGCGAGATTGCCAGTGGCTTTGCGCGAGCGTTGGAGGCGTTGATTCAGGAGCTGGACCAAGCGGTTCAACTCGTTGACGAACGGTTGGAATTCCTCGGGTACGCGGCGGTCGATGTGCTCGCGTTCGCCGTTGGCGATTTGCGTGAGTTCGGCGCGAGCCTCGTCGAGCGGGCGCAAACTGCGTCGGACGTACCAGATCTGGACCGCGAGCAAGGCCAGCGCAGTGCCGAGGATGGCAACGAAGTAGCGTTTGCGCATGCGGTTGATACTGGCTTCGATCGGCGTGGTTTCCTCGGCCACCGCGATCGTCACCGGGCGGCCTTTGAACTGCACCCCGATCACCCGGATCAGCAGCGGTTGCTGCTCCGGACCGATCCGCCGCTCGATCCGTGTTGCCCCCGGGGCGGCCGGTTCCACCGCGAACGGCTCGTTCCACAGTGAGCGCGAACGCAGCGTTGAACTGCCGCTCGCAATGACGAAATAGTGACCCGAATACGGTTTGTCATAGATCGGCGGCAGTGGACCGCGGGCGATAACGAGTTGGTTGTCGGGCGTCACCCGCAGGCGCGCGAGCAGACCTTCGCCATCATGCTGTAAACGGGTCTGGATGTAGTCCTCGGTCAGCGCGCGCGGAAAGGCGCTGACCAGCCAGGTGTGTAGGGCGAACAGCAGCAGCAAGCTGATCGCCAGCCCGAGCGCGAGTTGTCGCTGCAGCGACCTCACCGGTCCGGCCGCGGGTAGACGTAGCCCTGACCGCGCCGGGTTTCGATCACATCCTTGCCGAGCTTTTGCCGCAGCCGATTGATGTACACCTCGATGACGTTGCTGTCTTTGTCGCTGTCGTAGGCGTACACGTGCTCGCTGATCTCGGTCTTCGAGATGATCTTGCCCGGGTGAAGCAGAAAATAGCGCAACAGGCGGAATTCGGTACCGGTCAGGGGCGTTGCCTCGCCGTCGTCCGCGCGGATCAGCGATTGGGTGTCATCGTCCAGCCACCACTCCGCGACCTTGAGGTGTGTTTGGGCCCGTGGGGTGCCGCGACGGATCAGCGCGTTCAAGCGTGCGAGCAGTTCCTCGGGGTGGAATGGCTTGCCGAGATAATCGTCCGCGCCGGCCTTGAAGCCGTCGACGCGCTCAAACCATTGGTCACGGGCGGTGAGAATCAGCACTGGCAAGCCGATCCCCGCGGCGCGCCAGTTGCACAGAATTTCGAGCCCGGCGCGCCGGGGCAGGCCAAGATCCAACACGACGATGTCGTAACTTTCGCTTGCGCCGAGATACTGCGCCTCGATCCCGTCGCGACACCAGTCGACCGCGAATCCGGCGTGAGACAAGGTCGCTTGAAGGCGCGAACCAAGCTCTGCATCGTCCTCGACCAGGAGCAAGCGCATCTCAGTCAACCTCGCCCGGCTTGGTTTGCTTGAGCGCGCCGCTGACGGCGTCGTAATGGATCTCCAGTAGTTTGCCTTGGGCATCAAGCCACTTCAGTTCATAGCCGAAGGTATCGTCATGCGTTTCGAGTTCAACCCCAACCAGGCGCCCCCCCAGACGCTTGGCAGTTGCGTCGATGAGCGGTTTGAGTGGCACCAACTGGTGTTCGCAGGTAAGTCGCTCGATTTCCGCCGGGGTAAGCGCACGGTCGTAGGCCGCGGCCCCATTTGGGTAAAGGCCGGCAAGTAAAACCACGACTAACAAGTACGGCTCACGCATGGCATCCGTTGACGATGAAACCTCGCGCCGGAAACGGTCCATGCGCAAGCCGCGCGGCGCATCGCGGGTCGCGTTGGGTGCGAGTTACGCAGAAGGAGGGCTGCGTTAGCGCCGCTCGGTCGTACCTGAGGTTGAATGAACAAGACACGCGGTGATTGTCGGCGCCGTAGCTGAATCACACCTGAAATCATGCGCGTGGCACACCGCCCGCATGTGCCGGTAGAGGGTGGCTTCGCGGCGGTGGGGGCGGAGTCAGATCCGCCGTTGCGGCCCGTCGCCGAGCATCTTTTCGGCCGCCGCTAAGGCCTTGTCACTCGCGCCAATCAGTGAATAGCTCCCTTGCCGCGCGGGGCGTACCACCGAGATCAAACCCTGGCGGGTTACGCGGGCCTCCGCGGTCAAGCTGTGGCTCGGCAGCAGCGTGGCGAAGACGCGACCGTGGGGCGTTTCGAGCAGTAAGTGGGTGCAGTGTGTGTCTTTCAAACCGCACGGTTTCGCGGCGGAGGGCGCGGGAGGCGTGACGGCATTGGCACCGACCTTTGCGAGGCCGTCGCTGGCGCTGTCGCCGACCGATTTAGTCAACAGCGCGGCGTTTTCCTGCACGTATTGCAGCAAACGGTGCGGCAGATCGTGGGTGTGTTGATACGACCACGTCGCCATCGAACCAAGGATGACCGCGACGATCGCGCCGGCCGCGATCGAAAAGAACCGCCGCCGGCCGCGACTTTCATTGGCGTCGGCAGCGCCGAGTTTTTGTGCGAGGAGGGCGGGGGTGGGAGCGGTATGTAAAAAGGCGTGAAGCTGGGCCGAATAATGATCCTGCGGCAAACCGGGATGAGCGGCTGGCGGTGGGTCATCAGCATTAAGCTGGAGGCGCCTAGGTCGGTGATTCATGGACTCTCAATCTGGCTTCGATGTTGTACCCGCAGGGTCTCGATTGGAATCAAGCCGCGAACCTCATGTTCGTCAGTAGCCTGTTTCCGTCGATCGGACCGATTATCACCAATCCCGCACGGGCGATGAAGTGAGCTTCATGACCTATCTCAAAAATTGTTGAAGGCGGGACGCGCCGCACGCCCAAGTGTCTTTTTTTTGAAACAAATCAATTCCGAATCTGTCGCGAATAATGCATTTGGCGGGTGCTTTCGGGCCTGTGATCTTCGAGTTGTTGTAGCGGTGCAACAGCGTCTCGGCCGGGAAATTCGCGACCGCCCGCAACGCTTGCGGTTAGCGAGCGTCTTTCACCTTCGCGCCGAGAGAAGGTGAGACTGAGCGCCCACGCGCGCGCTAGAATTGCTGGATGTGGAATCAGATTTACAGCACCGACGACTATGCCTACGGCACCGATCCGAACGCGTTTTTGTGTGCGGTGAACGCTCGTCTGCCGCGCGGGCGAACGCTCTGTATCGGCGAGGGCGAGGGCCGCAACGCCGTTTATCTGGCCCAACAGGGGCATCGGGTCACTGCGGTCGACGCCTCGGAGGTCGGGCTCGGCAAGGCGTCGCGACTCGCTGAGGCGCGCGGCGTCGCGCTGGATATCGTGGTCGCCGACCTCGCACAGTTTCCGCTCGGCCACGCTTGTTGGGACTGTGTGGTCTCAATTTTCTGTCATCTGCCTCCCCCCATGCGTGCGACTGTGCATCGCAGTCTGGTCGCGGCGCTGGCGCCCGGCGGCATCCTGGTGCTAGAGGCCTACACCCCAGGGCAGCTCGATTTTCGCACCGGTGGGCCACCGGTTGCCGAGTTGATGATGGATTTAAAGCAGTTGCGCGATGAACTTGCCGGTCTGCATTTTGCACACGCGCTCGAACTCGAGCGCGAGGTTTACGAAGGCCGGATGCACCACGGGCGCAGTGCGGTGGTTCAGATTCTCGCGGTCAAGGCGGTCGCCAGCGATGCCTGACGTCGCTGGCGAGTCGCCGGTGGCGCCGACCCTGTGGTACTTCGCCGATCCGATGTGTTCGTGGTGCTGGGGCTTCGCGCCCGTGATCGAGGCGATTCGGCGTGATTACGCTGATCGATTAAGGGTGGCGCTGATTCTCGGCGGTTTGCGCCCCGGCGTCACCGAGCCGCTGGCGCCGACGCTGCGGGCGGAAATCCTGCATCACTGGCGTGACGTCCATGCCCGCACCGGTCAGCCGTTTCGCTTCGACGGTGCGCTGCCCGAGGGCTTTGTGTACGACACCGAACCGGCCAGTCGCGCGGTGGTCGCGGTGGCGGAACTCGCGCCCGAGCAGACCTTTGCGTATTTCAAGGCGATTCAGGCGGCCTTTTATGCCGACGGCCGAAATGTCACCGAGGTCGACCCACTGCGAGATCTCGCGATCGATTCCGGGGTGGATGCGCAGGCGTTTCAGGCGGCATTTGGGTCCGACATAATCCGGCGGAAAACCCGGAGTCATTTCGAGGTCGCGCGTCAGCGCGGGGTGCGCGGTTTTCCGACCACGATTCTTCACCTCAACCCGTCCGTTCATTGGCTCGCCAGCGGTTATCGACCGTACGCGGAAATCGCGTCCGACCTCGATTCGTATCTGAAGGCGCGGTAGGGCGACCCCGGCGTCGCCGTGGGCGGCTCGCGCAGGTGCCTGCCGTCGCAAAATCGCTGGTGTTGGCGCCGGTCGTGCGGGGGATTTCGCCGCCGCTGTGAACGCGAGCGCGGCGAATTGGGCGTCGATGCGGCACATTGGCCGCCGCCTTGGTGTCCAGAGATAACAACAAACCATGTTGCCACCCGCGATCATCGAAATCGTCGCCTCAGGGTTCGGAAGCGCGAGCTATCCGGTCGAAATCGGCATCGTCGCTACGAGCGGAGCGGCGTACTGCAGTCTGGTGCGCCCGGCTCCGGATTGGACCCAGTGGGAAACGCCCGCGCTGGCGTCGTTCGGGTTTACGCGCGCGATTCTCAAGAAGTATGGTAAGTCGCCGCGCGAGGTCGCGATGGACCTCAACAGCATGTTGCGTGACGGCTGCGTTTACAGCGAAGACGCCAGTGACGATCAGGGTTGGCTCGATCAGCTGTTCGGTCGCGCCGGCATTGCCCAGAGGTTTTGTATTGTCGCCCTCGATACTTTGCTCACCCAGCATCAGTGCGCCCATTGGCGGCGCGTCAAGGCGCGCGCGGAGGCTTTTGCGGGTCCACAGCGCCACCGCGCCAGCGGCGAGGCGCGTCTGGTACAGTCGACCTATGTCGAGTTGACGGCGGCGTGCGCCCCGACCGAAATCATGGAGATTCCGAGCGGGTTGCTGCGGCCAGCGTCCTGAGGCGGCGGAGATCGGGTAACTGCCGCGCGCGCGTTCCGGAGCGGACCGACCGGGGGATTTTTCTCGGCACCTGCCGTTCGTGCTAACCTCGCCGCGTTTTTTTTCCAGGAGGCCGCATGCCCACACTCCAAGCCCTGTTGTTCGACGTTGACGGTACCTTGGCTGACACCGAGCGTGACGGTCATCGCATTGCGTTCAATCGCACCTTCGCCGAGGCTGGCCTCGACTGGGATTGGTCGATCGAGCGTTACGGCGAGTTACTTGAGGTCACGGGCGGCAAGGAGCGGATCAAACGTTATCTCGAGCGCTACCGGCCGGATTTCGAGGCGCCGGGGGACCTGGATGCGTTCGTCGCCGGGTTGCATCGGCAAAAGACACGGCATTACGTCGGTCTACTCGAAGGCGGCGGCATTCCGCTGCGCTCCGGGGTTGCGCGGCTGCTGCGCGAGGCCCGCGACGCCGGTTTGCGCCTGGCGATCGCGACCACCACGACCCCGGAAAACGTCACCGCGTTGCTGGCCGCGACGCTGGGGCGGGAGGCCATCGCTTGGTTCGAGGTGATTGCCGCCGGCGATGTCGTTCCGGCCAAGAAACCCGCGCCGGACATCTTCACCTACGCACTTGAGCAGATGAACCTGCCGGCGGCCGCCTGTCTCGCCTTCGAGGATTCGGAAAACGGCCTGCGCGCGAGTCGGGGCGCGGGTCTGCGCACCCTCGTCACGGTTAACGACTACACCCGTACGCATGATTTCGAAGGCGCACTGCTCGTGCTCGATCAGCTGGGCGAACCCGGGCAGCCGATGCGTGTGATCGCCGGCGCAGCGGGGTCCGCGACGATGGTTGATGTTGCCCTGCTGCGCCGGATCGCTGACGCCGCCTAGCACTACATCGCGGCGCGGACGCCACGCCGTGGCGCGCCACGGTCGCGACTTTCGGCACCGATTGCCGCGTCGCTTCGGTGTGGCTAAAAAACCCATGCACCGTTCAACCCGATCGCCTTGATCTAGCCCCTCAGTCCGGTGCCACTTGAGGTATCTGGAAAATCGCCACGGCTTGCACTAACTTGATCGGCTATTGAAAAAATGTGAGTGGGTATGACCGAAGTCACGATCATCGGCGCCGGATTTGGCGCCATCACCGCAGCGTTGGCGCTGCGCAAGGCCCGCCGCGAGCTCGCGATCACCGTGATCGCGCCAAGCGCGGATTTCGTTTATTACCCCAGTTTGATCTGGATTCCGACCGGCTTGCGGCGGGGTGACGATCTGCGTTTCGATCTGAATCCGCTGTTCGATCGACATCGGATTCGGTTCGTCGCCGCACGGGTCACCGGCCTGCGCGAAGGCGGTCGGGTCGTCGAAACCGACGCCGGCGAGGTCCGCAATGACGGATTGATCATCGCGAGCGGCGGTCGCTTTCTGAAAAAGCTGCCGGGCATTGAACATGCGTTGACGGTGTGTGAGGGCATCGCGCCAGCGGAACGCATGCGCGAGCGTTTGGCTGAGATGCAGGGCGGTACGCTCGCGATCGGTTTCGGCGCCAATCCCAAGGAGCCCTCGGCAGTGCGTGGCGGGCCGATGTTCGAGATTCTGTTCGGCATCGATACCTACCTGCGGCAGAGTGGCCGGCGTGAGCGGTTTGAAATCGTGTTCTTCAATCCCTCGAAGCGGCCGGGCCAACGTCTCGGTGAACGCGCGGTGGATGGTTTACTCGCAGAAATGCAGCGGCGCGGAATCCGTACCGAACTGGGCTTCAAGCCGGTCCGTTTCGAGGCCGACAAGGTGGTCACTGAAGGTGGCGAGTTCGCTGCCGATTTGATTCTGTTCATGCCGGGCATGACCGGGCCGGCGTGGGCGGAAGGCAGCGGGTTGCCGTTGTCGCAAGGCGGATTGATCCAGGGAGACGCGTATTGCCGTGTCGCCGGGTTCGAGCGGGTCTACGTGGTGGGTGATTCCGGCAGCTTTCCGGGGCCTGACTGGATGCCGAAGCAGGCGCACATGGCCGACCTCCAGGCGCGTGCGGCAGTGCGGAACCTGCTCGCGGAGTTTGACGGCGCACAACCCCATCATACCTTTCGGGTCGAATTGATCTGCATCGTCGATACCTTGAACAGCGGCATCCTGGTGTACCGCGATCCGAAGCGGGTGATTGTGCTCCCAGGCCGCTGGTTTCATCCGGCGAAAAAGTTCTTCGAGTGGTGGTACTTACGCCATCTGCGCCGCGGCAGACCGAAGTCGGGTGCGCGGTGATCGCCGCTACCACACGGCGCCGAATCAACGCGGAGTGGCCTCGGCCTTAACAAAACGGTCATCCGGGTGCGCTATCCTCCTGTCCTGAAAACACAGGTCCGCAACATTTAACGTCCGGCGGGGCCGGACCCGGCACAAGAGGCGTGCACCATGGCAGCAGTGATCCGCAGAACTTCGAACGCGCGACGTAATCGTGGCCCGAGTTCACTTCCACAACCCGGTTGGTTGGACCGGAACAGCATCCAGTTTGCGCGGCGCAATACCGTGGAACCCAAGACGCTCCCCACCAAAATCCGCTAGCCGCTCGCCACCTGAAGTGGAGGCGCCCGCGCCGCGGCCTCAGGTGATCGCGGCGCGCGCCTGACGTCAATCCGTTCGCCAATACAGTCCCCGCAGTGGAATAAGCCGCTGACCTTGGTGGCAGGCTTTTCCGACTCGCTGCCGCTGGCGTTGAGCGAACCCGGCGCCGCGACCAATGCGCCGGATGCGCGCGTGGCGGACCCTCGAACCGGCGAGATGCCAACTCGGTCGGCGACGCTCTACGCCGATCTTGCGTTATCGGAAGTCGTCCAGCGATTCGAACGCAATCCCACTTTCGGGCTGCGAGCGTGGCTTGTCATTCGCGCAGGGGAGCGCGCGTCTCCTGCTAACATTGGCACATGTCGACTTCACCTCCAGCGACCACTCGCTTCGATGCCGCATCGGACGTCATCGTGCTCGACGGCGTGGGGCCGAGCCTGCGTGAAAAACTGGCGCGTCTCGGTGTTACGCGGGTGTGGGATCTGCTGTTTCTGCTGCCGCTGCGTTACCAGGATCGCACCCGCGTGTTGCCGATGGGGGCGCTCAGACTCGGCGCCGAATGTGTGGTGGAAGGGCAGGTCGAACACACCGAGGTGGTGCTGAAGCGGCGGCGGATGTTGTTGGTGCGCATCAGCGACGGGACGGGCGTGGTGCTGCTGCGCTTCTTTTACTTCAGCGCGAAACAGCAGCAACAGCTCCGACCTGGCACCGCGATCCGTTGTTTTGGCGAGATCCGCAGTGCCGGGTTTGGCTATGAAATGGTGCACCCGGAATACCGACTGAGCTTCGGTGATGACGAGGCGCCGGACGCGTCGGCTTTGACGCCGGTTTATCCCGCCACCGAAGGTCTGACGCAGCAGGCCTTGCGCAAGCTGACCGAGCAGGCGTTTGCCTGCGTCGATGCCATTCCTGATCATCTACCGCATTGGTTATGCGAACAGCAGCATTTCCCCAGCCTCGCCGCGGCGCTGCGGCTGGTCCACTGGCCGCCACCCGAGGTGGAGTTGGACCTGCTCAGCGCGGGTTTGCATCCGGCCCAGCGCCGGCTCGCATTCGAGGAATTGCTGGCCCACCACCTCGGCTTGCTGCAGATCCGCGCCCGCGTGGCGAGTCTGCCCGCGCCGCGATTGCGGGCGACCGGGGCGATCCGTGCCCGCTTTCTGGCCGCGCTACCGTTCGCGTTGACGGCGGCGCAACAGCGGGTCAGCGCCGAGATCGCGCATGATCTCGCCCTTCCGTATCCGATGCAGCGGTTGGTGCAAGGCGATGTCGGCAGTGGCAAGACCGTGGTCGCGGCCTTGGCGGCATTGATCGCGGTGGAGGCTGGTTACCAGGTCGCGATCATGGCGCCGACTGAGCTTCTGGCGGAGCAGCACCGGGTTAATTTTCAACATTGGTTCGAGCCGCTCGGGATCGCTGTGGTCGCGCTGACCGGCAAGCTCAAAAGCGCGCCACGCCGCGCGGCGCTCGCCGCGCTGGCCGACGGCTCGGCGCAGGTGGCGGTCGGTACCCATGCGTTGTTTCAGGAGGGGGTGAATTTTGCCCAGCTCGCGTTGGTCGTGGTGGACGAGCAGCACCGCTTCGGTGTCCACCAACGCCTCGCGCTGCGCGAAAAAGGCGCACGCGATGGCGGCCATCCGCATCAGTTGATCATGACCGCGACACCGATTCCGCGCACCCTGGCGATGACCGCCTACGCGGATCTCGATCTCTCGGTGATCGACGAAAAGCCGCCCGGTCGCCAGCCGGTGACAACGGTGGTGATGCCGGCCGAACGGCGGGCCGAGATCGTGGCGCGGGTGGCCGAATCGGCACGCGCGGGTCGTCAGTGTTACTGGGTGTGTACGCTGGTGGAGGAGTCGGAGGCCTTGCAATGCGAGGCTGCCGAAGCGACCTATGCGGCCCTCGCCGCAGCCTTGCCCGAGCTGCGGGTCGGGCTCGTCCACGGGCGTCAGAAAGCCGCGGAAAAGGCCGCCGCGATGGCCGCATTCAAGGCCGGTGAGATTCAGTTACTGGTCGCGACCACGGTGATCGAAGTCGGCGTCGACGTGCCCAACGCGACCCTGATGATCATCGAGGACGCCGACCGCCTGGGGCTTTCGCAGTTGCACCAGTTGCGGGGCCGCATCGGTCGGGGCGCGGGCAAGAGCGCTTGCGTGCTGCTCTATCAACCGCCGTTGTCGGAGTCCGCCCGGATCCGTCTCAAGGCCATGCGCGAGACCGAAGACGGCTTTCGTATCGCGCAGATCGATCTCGAATTGCGCGGTCCCGGAGAAGTGCTCGGCACCCGGCAGACCGGCATGCTGCAATTTCGGATCGCCGATCTGACGCGCGACCGGGCGCTGATTCCGGATATCCAGCGGGCCGCGAAAACCTTGTTGGCGCAAGCGCCGGAGCGGGCCCAGGCCGTGCTCGAACGCTGGCTGGGTGCCAAGGCGCATTACCGTCAGGTGTGATCGGTGCGGCCGGCGCGCTAAGCGACGGCGGTGGGTAGCCCATCGCCGGTACACCTGCCCATGCCGGTCGGTTGGGCGGTGGGGCGACGTAGGCGGGTCCGTCAAACAGCCGTGCCATCCAGCCCGGCGGTCCGCCCAGCGGACAAAAGAAAAACGCGTGGGCGGGCACGGCGATTCCGCACAGCAGTAATGTCACGAACCAGCGAACGTTCATCCGGCAACCTCAGGCTTTACGCATTGAACACGGCGGTCAGCGGAGTATAGGCAAAGATCCGGTCGCGCCCATCGCGCGCGGTACCCGCATGCTCGCGTCAGTCGGTGGTGGCAGGTCCGAAATTCATGCCGATCGACAGGCGGACGTGTTCGCTGCGATTTACGGTCACTTCGTGTACGAGGTCGGGTGGAAACAACACCAGGATGCCCGGCACCGGGACGATGCGCGTGGCCGTTACACCTTCGCCCAGCAACAGATCGCCGGAATCGGCGGGCACCCGAACGTAGTACACGCCTGACAAGCATTCGTCGTCGTCATCGTGGGTATGGGCCAAGGTGGATTCACCCGGCGCCATCGCGTTGAACCAGAAGCCCAGCCGCGGCGGCGCGGTGAGCCCCAGGTGCGATTGCGCTGCGGCGCGCGCATACCGCAGTACCGGCGCCAGCGCCGGGACCAGGGCTTCGGGCAAGTAGAGATTCTCGAAGCGACCGCCGAAGTAGTGACTGTGGCGCGCCTGCGCGGTGGTTCGGGCGGCCTGAAACTCGGCCCAGAGGCGAGCGTTGTGGCTTTGGTCGAACGGCGAAACGAGCGCTTGGTGCGGCGCGGGCGAGGCGTACTTCATGCCCGCTAAAGTAACTCCGCGCCCCCGCTCACTCAAGCGGACTTCAGCGACAATGGGTCCAGCGCTGGCGTTGTAACTCGGTCTCGCGTTCGCGGAGCTTCTCGGCGTCGCGGAGCTTGTAACCCGAGCGAAATTGCTCCTTCAGCGTGCGTAGTTTGGCTTCGGCGGCTTCACAACGATCCGCGGCGGATTGCGCCGCGCCGCGGGTGGCGGTCGCGGTGAATACCAGGGCGCTTGGCGCCAGCGCGAAGGTTTCCTGCCAGCCCGTAGTCGCCCGCGGATTCAACGGTGCCGGCGCGACGGGCGTGGATGCTGCCGCCTCAGGGGTCAACGCACGGTGGGCGGCCGGCACGGTCGCGGTCGGCGGACCGAGGGGTGCTTCACTCCGTTCGGCGCGCTCGATGTACCCGGCGATGTTGTGGTTGAGTAGATACAGCGCGGTGAGGACCACGCCGGTGGCGATCCCCATCGAGACGATGAAGGCGCGGTGGCACTGGGTCGTGCCTTTTCCGAGTAACGAGCATTCCATTCGCATGACGATTCCTTTCGCGAGTATTCACCCCAATCGCACCGCTCGGCCACTGTGGCGGACGATTTTGGCGCGGCTGCCGCACCTCTGGCGCGGTGTACGGAACAAATGATAGCGAGTCGCGCTCGAAGGAAACTCGGCGCGGTTCACAGAAGCTGGTAATTGAACGCTGTGGGATGTGCCTGAAATGCGGAGGATTTCGCACGATCGCCTTCAGTCGGTGAGGTGGATGCCGTCGTCGTCGATCTCCAATCGGAGCTTGGTCAACCCTTGCCGTCGGCACGGACCGCCGCGACACGCACCGTCGTGAACCCGAAACAACGCCGCATGGGTGCCGCAGATAATGTGCTCGCCGTCTTCGTCGAGGTATTCATCGACCCGCCACGCGAGCGGCGAGCCGGCATGCGGACAGCGATCGATGTAACCATGCACGCTGCCGTCGCGGTCGCGCACCAGAAAGATGTCGGTTGGGTGGCCATCAAAATCGATCGTCAGGCCCTTCGCGCGGGTCGCGTCCAGCGCACTCTGCGGGCATAGCCAGCGGCGGCTCATAGCGGTGCCTGCCGGGCCAGATTCGCGAACCCCGCCTGCGCGACCTTGCAACCGGCGAGCCGAACACCGTAGGCGATCGCTTCACGCGGAGTTCGGCCGGAGACGAGCGCGTGAATCACCCCAGCGTTGTAGGTATCACCGGCACCGAGGGTATCGATCGCCGGTCCGGCGGGGGCGGCCGGCTGGTGGTGCAGAGTGCCATCGGGTTCAATGCCATAAGCGCCTGCCGCGCCCCAGGCCACGGTCTGTAACGCCGCGTGGGGATAGCTTGCCTGTTGCGCTGCAAGAAAATGCGTGGGATCGGTGTGGCCTTGTGCCACTGCGTAGTCACGGGAATACAGCAGCACGTCCGCGAGCGGCAGCAGGGTTTCGATGTCCGCCCGTGGCTTTTCGAGCTCCAGCGAGATGCCTTGATCAATCCGTATCGACCGGATGTGCTCCAACATCGCACGAGTTTCGGTCACATTCCGACCCTCGCAATGAAACCAGTCGAAGACTTCGAGCGGCACGCCATCGAGCGCCTGCCGCGCGATCTCGGGCAGCTCGCGATGGTGCACGATGGTACGGGTGGCGCGGTCGGCCGCGAGTGTGATGAACGACGTCGGCGTGGCTCCGGGCAGGCGCGGGCAGTAACGGAAGCCGACTCCGGCGACGGCCAGGGTTTGGCCGAGCCAGTCGCCGTCATCGTCCCGCGCGAGTGCGGCGAGCAGTTCGACCTCGTGGCGGAACTGCGCCAATACCTGCGCCGAATTCGCGGCGTTGCCGCCCGGTCGCCGACTACGTGCGAGCGCCCTGACCTCGGCATCTTCGGCGGGGTAATGCGCCACCCGCAGCAGGACGTCCTGGGTCGCGACGCCGATACAAAGAATGCGTGACATGTATGGGTTTATCAGTCGAATTTTCGGTGGCTAAGTTAGCATAAACCCGACCGTTAACACTCGTGGGGAGACAGGTATGAGAGCAAGAGCGACGCCGGCGACGGCCGCCATGCCATCGGTGCATGAATTCGAAACTCCGGACCAGGCCGAAGCCGCGTTTTATGCGGCGTTTTCGTCGGGCGATCTCGACCAGATGATGGCGGTGTGGGCGTTGGACGACGGAATCGTCTGCCTCCATCCCGGCGACGGCCGCCGCGAAGGGCAATCGGCGGTGCGTGGCGGTTGGCAGGAAATCATGGCTGAGGATCAGGCCCGGTTCGCGGTGACCCCAAGTGATGTCCTGCGCCAGACCGGCGAAACCCTCAGCGTGCATACCTTGCGCGAACTGCTCTGGGTCGATGGGCAATTACGCGGTGTGATGCTGGCAACCAACATCTACCTCCGCGTGCACCACGGTTGGCGGCTGTGGTTGCATCAGGCCCAGCCCGATCCGCAGGGACGCGAGCTCGTCGCGGCCGCGACCTCAAGCAATCGGCATTAGCCGGGCTGCGCCGCGCCCGACCGCGCGCGGCGCAGGAAATAGAGCGCAAGGAGCAGCGCCGGGATCCCGAGCGCTGAGGTGTAGATAAAAAACCACGGGTAACCGACGGCTTCGACCATCTTGCCGGAAAAGCCGCCGAGAAACTTGCCGGGCAGGGTCATCAGCGAACTGAACAGCGCGTACTGTGTCGCGGTGTAGGCGATATTGGTCAGCCCGGAGAGGTAGGCGATAAACGCGGAGCCCGCGATGCCCGCCGCGAGGTTATCGGCGCCGATGACCAGCGCCAGCCACGCCAGATTGGGCGTGCTCTGGGCCAGTGCCGCGAACAGGAGATTGCTCGCAATCACCAGCAGTCCGCCGAGCACCAAGGTCCGGACCACGCCAAATCGAGCCACGATCAGGCCACCCAGCACCGCGCCGACGATCGTCATCAACACCCCGAACACCTTGGCGACGCTCGCGATCTGCTCCAGCGTGAAGCCGATGTCGAGATAGAACGGATTCGCCATGACCCCCATCGTGATGTCGGTCAATCGGAATAGCGCAATGAACAGCAGCACCCAGAGGCCATGGCGGCCGTTGCGTTTAAAAAAATCCACGAACGGCATCACCACCGCAGCGGTGAACCAGGTGACGCAACGGCGCGGTAGCGAGCTGCGTGGCGCAGCGGCCAAGCCCAACAGCGCCGCGGCTTCGCGTTCGGCTGCGACCTGTCCGCTGCGCTCCGGCTCGGCGACCAGCAGCACCGTCGCGACGCCGACCCCGACCAACGCAGCCATCGCGAGGTAAGCCGCGGGCCAGGAATAGCTTGCGGCGATGAATAGCGCGCCGGCCCCGGCGGCGAGCAGCGCGATCCGATATCCCATCTGATAAGTCGCCGCCATTGCACCTTGCAGTTCCGGCGGCGCGGATTCAATCCGCCAGGCGTCGATGGCGATGTCCTGGGTGGCGGAGGAGAACGCCACCAACAAGCCGTACAGCGCAACCTGGGTCAGCTGTGTGGCCGGATCGGTGTGCGCCATTCCGATCAACCCGAGGGCGATCCCGAACTGGGCGAGCAGGATCCAGCCCCGGCGCCGCCCGAGCCAGGTGGTCAGGCCGGGGAGCGCCAGCCGATCCACGACTGGCGCCCAAAACACCTTGATTGAATACGTGATGCCGATCCAGCTAAAAAACCCGATCGCGCCGCGACTCACGCCGGCTTGCGTCAACCATGCCGTGAGCGTCGCGAACACCAGCAGAAACGGCAGCCCGGCCGAGAACCCGAGAAACAGCATCGCCACGACCCGCGAATGGCCATAAAGGGCCGCCGCTTCGCGCCAGGTGCGCGCGGCGTGCACCTCGGTCACGGTCTCAGCGTTGCCCAAAGTCGTAGTCCATGATCAAAGGGGCGTGATCCGAAAAACGCTGCGCGGTGTAGATCGACGCTGCGCGGACCGTACCGCGCAAGGCCGGTGACAGGATCTGGTAGTCGATCCGCCAGCCGACATTTTTGGCCCAGGCCTGCCCCCGGTTCGACCACCAGGTGTATTGGTCGGGCGCTTGATTGATCTCGCGAAACGCGTCGACGTACCCCAGTTCGTCAAACAAGCGATCAAGCCAGGCGCGCTCGTGCGGCAGGAAGCCGGAGTTTTTCTGGTTGGACTTCCAGTTCTTGAGGTCGATCGGGCGGTGCGCGATATTCCAATCGCCGCAAATCACATAGGCACGGGGTTGCTGTCTGAGTTGTTCGAGATAGGGTAGAAAGAAATCCAGGAAACGATCCTTGGAGGCTTGCCGTTCCGGGCCCGACGAGCCGGACGGAACATACAGCGAGGCCACCGCGAGCGCGCCGAAGCGTGCCTCCAGATAACGCCCCTCGGTGTCGAACTCGGTGCAGCCCATGCGGGTGATGATTTCATCGGGCTGCTGCCGGCAAAAGAGCGCCGTTCCGCTGTAGCCCTTGCGCTCGGCGTCGACGTAATAACTGAAATAACCCTCGGGGCGAAACAGGCCATCGCCGAGCTGGTGTTCCTGCGCCTTGGTTTCCTGGATGCAGATAACATCCGCCTCCTGTTGCGGCAACCAGTCGAACAGGCCTTTTTTGGCCCCCGAGCGAATGCCGTTGGTATTGAGGGTGATAATGCGCATGCGGGTTACAATCGATCCGGCCGAAGTCCGGCCGTATTGTGGGTGCTTAGGGATGGATTGTAAAAAGCTTCCGTGTTTCTCGGTCGTGGCACGTAGCGCGTGCACCTGGAAGGTGAAGCCGAATTCACCACAGCTTTTTCGCGAATACGGCACGTTACGTACCCAAACGAGCGGTCAACCGAGGAATCTAGGTTCAAGGTGCATGTACGAATGTGGCTGAATACATTGAGAGTCCTGCTGCGCACGGTGTGTGCCACGGGCGGCCTCGGGAACGTGTTCCTGCGGATGCCTGCAGCGGTCCTGCTGCTGGCGGAAGGGCAACGGCTTTGGGCCGGCGCCGATAGCACGCTGCCGTGGATCGCGGCCGATGCCGGAACCGGTGCGAGTGGCGCGATGTTCGTCGCCGGTATCGCTTGGCTGCTTGGCGCGTGGGTGCGGCCGGTCGCGGCGGGATTGTTGGGCTGGATCGCGCTGCCGTTGTTGGCGGCGCTGCAGCAGGGAATCGCGCTTGCGAATGCCGATGCGACACTGCTGTGGCTTGGCGTGAGCGCCGCGTTGATGTTTGGCGGCAGCGGTGATTACGCGGTGGATCGCTGGCTTGCGCGAACCTTGGGCGACAGACGGGGCGTTTCGCCGATGAGCCGCACGGAATGATGCAGGTCCATGAATTAATAGTGTAAAATGCTCGGACTAACGGTCAATCGAACAGGGTTTCTGAAAAATTTATGTGACGTAGTTCGCGTCAGAACTTGAGCGGCGATAGTACGATTCCGGTCACGCGCCGAGGATGGCCGCACACGTTAGGTTTTAGTCAGTTACGTCTCGCGGAAAGGATTGCCCGCATGGTTGCTTCACGGATGAATCGATTGATCGTACCGGGGTTCGTTACCCTGATCGCCTTGATGGTTTTCGTCGTCGCGGTGCTGGTGCAGCAACTTTCCGCGACGACCGACGAGCTGCGCGCGTCGGTGCAGGTTTACAACCAGAAGAGTAGTTCGCTCACCGAGATGTATCACATCAAGCAACGGCGCAACCTGTTGTTGGTGCAGATGTATGCCGAACCGGATCCGTTCGAGCGCGATAATTACTATTTGCAGTATCTGGAGCTCGGCGGACGTTTCATCGAGCTGCGCGAGGCGTATTCGACGCTCGAAGTCATGCCCGAGGAGCGCGGCGCGTGGGATCGGCTGGCGCGGTTGACGCAGCGTCACGCCGAGATGCACCGCGATCTCGTCGCGCTCGTGTACGACGGCGCCGAGCTGACCGAGTTGCGTGCGATCCTGCTCGGAAGCCGAAACAGCCAGATTGAAGAATCCACGGCGATTCGCGAACTGTTGCACGTGGTCCGCGAACAAGAGCACGCATTGCTGCAACGCGCGGAGGGCAAGCTGAGTGGCACCTCGATTCTGTCGGTGGCTATTTTGCTGGTCGCGGTCGCCCTCGGGGTGTTGATCACGCGGCGGGTCGCGCGTGATGCCCGCGACGTGGAGGAAGGGCTGCAGGCGCAGGTGTTCAAGGCCGAGTCGATGTCCCGGGAACTTGCCTGGCATGCCAGCCACGACTCGCTGACCAAACTGACCAACCGACGCGAATTCAAACGTCAACTCGAGCGTTTATGCCAGCGTGCGCGGGCCGAGAAAGTGGCGCACGGCTTGTTGGTGCTCGATCTGGATCAGTTCAAGATCGTTAACGACAGCTGCGGTCACGCCGCGGGCGATACCCTGCTGCGGCAGTTGGCGGCTACGATGCGCCGGGTGCTGCCGGCACAATACACGCTCGGACGTCTGGGTGGTGATGAGTTCGGGGTCCTGATGCCTCAGGTCAGCATCCGCACCGCCCTGGAAACGGCCGAAACCCTACGCGCGCTGATCCAGGACTATCGGTTCGTCTGGCGCGGTCGAATCTTTGAGCTGGCGGTCAGCATTGGCGTCGCGACCATCAATCGCGATCTGTCCGACGCCAGCGAGGCGATGACCGCGGCTGATAGCGCCTGCTATCGGGCCAAGAACGAAGGCCGTAACCGGATCCACGTTTTCAGCGGGCGCGATCGCTGGTGGAACCAGGAAAAACAGCAATCGAACTGGACCCACCAAATCCCGCAGGCGATTCGCGATAACCGTCTGGTGCTGCACGCGCAGGAAATCCGGCGTGTCGATGGGCAGACGCCGCAGCACCGCCACTACGAACTGCTGGTGCGAATGCTCGACGACGCAGGCGGTCTGGTGACGCCGGCCTCGTTTGTCCCGGTTGCCGAGCGCTTCGGGCTCGCGCCCGAACTGGATCGGGCGATTATCCGCCAGGCCTTTACCTGGATCGGCAACCTCACGCGCCAATTACGGACGATTCACCCGGATCTGGTCAACGAGGAGCTGAGTTCGTTTTCGATCAATCTCTCGGGACAGTCGCTCTCCGACCACGAGCTGCTCGACGAGGTGCTGGAGTTGTTCGAGCGCCACGAGGTGCTGCCGCGCCAGATTTGCTTCGAGATCACCGAAACCGCGGTCATCACCAATCTGCAGGCGGCGCGTGATTTCATTCAACGCCTCAAGGAGGTGGGATGCCGTTTTGCGCTTGATGATTTCGGCAGCGGTGTTTCATCGTTCGGTTACCTCAAGGGCCTCGATGTCGATTACATCAAGATCGACGGCAAGATCGTCCGCCAGATGCAGAACGGCAGTGTCGAGTGTGCGATCGTCGAGGCGATTGCCCATGTCGCGCGCGAGATGCGGGTGCAGACGGTGGCGGAGTTTGCGGAGAACGATTGGACGATCAATACGCTGCGGCGCTTGGGCGTGGACTTCGCGCAAGGCTATTTTGTCCATCGGCCGCAGCCTCTGGACGATATCGATACGAGTTTGTTGCCCCAGCGCGCACTGTTCAACGGAGCGCTGGTGCCGTTAACTAAACCGGGTGAGGCGCGGCGTGTTCCGGGAAGAGCCGTTTCAGGCCGTCACGACTCGCCGCGCACACACCGCGTTCCGTGATCAGGCCGGTGACGAGCCGCGCCGGCGTGACGTCGAAGGCCGGGTTGAAGCCAGGGCTTCCGTCCGGCGGTAGCTGTACTGAGCAGAGCAGACCCGCGCTATCGCGGCCTTGAATATGGGTGACCTCGCGCGGGTCACGCTCCTCGATCGGAATCTCGCGCAATCCGTCCTCGATCCGCCAGTCAATCGTCGGACTTGGCAGCGCGACATAGAACGGAACGCCGTTATCCTCCGCTGCGAGGGCTTTGAGGTAGGTGCCGATCTTGTTGCACACGTCACCGCGCGCGGTGGTGCGGTCGGTGCCGACGATGCAGGCGTCGACTTCACCGTGCTGCATCAGGTGGCCCCCGGCGTTGTCGGTGATGACGTGGTGCGGGACGCCGTGCGCATTCAGTTCCCACGCGGTGAGACTTGCACCTTGATTGCGCGGCCGCGTTTCGTCGACCCAGACGTGTATCGGCAGGCCGGCGTCATGTGCCTTGTAGATCGGGGCCAGCGCGGTTCCCCAGTCCACCGTCGCGATCCAGCCCGCATTGCAGTGCGTCAATACATTGAGTCTGCGACCCTGACCGTTTCGGGTCCAAATGTCGCGCAGCAGTGCGAGGCCGTGCTCGCCGATCCGCGCATTGATCGCGACGTCCTCGTCACAAAGGGCGGCGGCGCGGCGATAGGCCACCGCCACGCGCTCCGCAGCCGCTACCGAAAAGCAGGCGGTGCGCATTGCGTCCAGTGCCCAGCGCAGGTTGATGGCGGTCGGCCGGGTCGCGAGCAACGTCGTGTAGGCGTGTTCGAGGTGGGCGTCGCTGGCGTCTTCGCGCAAGGCCAGGCAGAGGCCATAAGCGGCAGTGGCGCCGATCAGCGGCGCGCCGCGCACCCACATCTCGCGAATGGCGCGGGCGGCATCGTCCAGGCGGGTTAGCCGTACGACGCGAAACTCGTGCGGCAGGCAGGTTTGATCGATGACCTCTACGGTTTCGCCGTCGGTGGCGACCCAGATCGAGCGGTAGTCCTGACCGTTGACTTTCATGGCGAGCCCCTTGCATGCGGAGCGCGCAGAATACTGGAGCCACACGGACCTGCCAATCTTGGCCGGGCTTGATCAAGGTCAATGTCGCCGCGCAGGTGCGCCATTAGCGTAAAAAAAGGTTAGAATCCGCCGCCATCGCCCACCCGTATCAGGAGTACCGAGATGAACAAAATCCTTCATGCCGTCGTTTTGACCGTCGCGACCAGCGCGCTGCTGTGGGGTTGTGGCAAGGATGAAACGGTGGTCAAGCCGGTCAGCTTCGCGGCCGAGGTCGCGCCGATCCTCAAGGCCAACTGCCTCGAATGCCACACCCCGGAGGGCAAGGGCTACGAGGCCAGCGGGCTGTTGATGGTCGACGCCGCCAATCCCGCCGAGGTGTCGTATGAAGCCTTGATGAAAGGCACCAAATTCGGCCCCATTATTGTGCCCGGTGAGAGCACCTCGAGCGCCTTGAACATGCTGGTGGAGGGACGCGCCGATCCGAGCATCAAGATGCCGCACGGCAAGGACGCCTTGACGCCGGAACAACTCGCTGCCTTGAAGCAGTGGGTGGAGCAGGGGGCACAAAAAAATTGATTGGGTGCGGGCCGCGCCGATCATATGCCGGCGTCAGGCGGCGCGTTCCGCCGACGCTCAGGCCATGGTCGCAACCCGTCTTGCGGGGGCTTACCGACTCTCGCCAGGTTTTGCGGTTGCCGCCCCACGGCGGTTGATCGCGGTTTAGGGCGCGGCAGCGAACTTCAGTTTTTGCCCGACGGCTCCGTCGGCGTCGCGCCGCTTTCAGCACGCGCCGCCAGCGCAGGCGACCTCGTGCAGCGCCTTCTCGTCAAGAATCCGGATGCGGTGATTGTGCTCGCCGATCAGGGCGGTCTTGCGCCACTCGGAGAGGAACCGGCTCACGGTTTCAATCGTCAGACCCAGCAGTTCGCCGATTTCGAGCCGCGACAGCGGCAGGTCGCTCCAACCGTCCGCATCCGGCGCTTGGCACCAGTCGAGCAGAAAATTCGCGAGACGCTCGGAAGCCTTTTTAGTCCCTAGCTCGACCGTCAGATTTTCGGTTGCGCGCAGGACTTTGGACCAGCGCAACATGATGGCGCGGTCGATCGAGGGGTCATTTTGGCGCAGGGCGTCGAGTTCCTTGATCGGTAACCGGCAGACCTCCGATTCGATCAGGGCGATGGCATTGTGGTGATAATCGCTTCCGGCGAAGCAATCGAGCCCCAGCAGGTCGCCGGGGTGGAGCACGCGAATGATTTGCGAGCGCCCGTTCGGTAGGCTCTTGGTGATCTTGATAAGGCCGGAGCGCAACGTAAAGGCGGCACTCGCGATTTCGCCCTCGCGATACAGCACCGCGCCTTCGGGGTAGCCAATCACGGTGGGATGAAAACCGAGATTTTCCAGCCGTGACGTGGGCATCTCGGCGAAAATGCTGAGTTCCCGCATCGGACAGACGAAACACTCGCCCTTACCCAGTAATTTCGACATGCGCGATTCGGTGTGGGATCAAAACCGCACAGTAATTGTGTCTATGCGCGAAATCAAATGGCCCTGCCAATTCGCGGGACACTGGCAGGGCCACCTGAGCTGCGGATTAGAAGGGTTGCACGACCACGAACGCGCCACGCAGATCGCCGGTCTTGTACCCGGTGGCCTTGTCGCTCGGGTAGAGTTCGGTGATCTTGGCCTGAACCTCGGGTTTGATCTCGGTACCATGGCAGCCGAGACAAGCCGAGCGAATCGGAATCGCTTTCATGAAGCGGAACTCGCGTTTACCGTCCACCTCGACCACTTCGTGGTGTTCCATTTTGTCGATGCCTTCACCGGCGCTGAAGCGGGTCTCGAAGCCGGTCAGCACGGTCTTGGTCCAACCCTCGGCAGCGTTCTTGACATTGCGATTCTTGAGGCTGACACGCGAGAGTTTCATGCCTTGCTCGGCGGAGAGCTTCTGTGCGATTGCGGCCGCTTTGGTGTTGCAGACATCGAGTGCGTTGAGTGGTCCGCCTTTTTCGGCCGCCGCTTCGAGTTCCGCTGCGAGGCCTTGTGCCAGCGTCTGAATTGAGGCCTTGCTCGATGCGATACGTTGGTCGATCTCGGTTTGGGTGACGTTGCTCGGATCGTTTTTGGCCGCCTTGCCGGCGGTGTCGGCCCATGCCCCCGCGCCGAAGGTGGCGACGGCCAGTGTCAACGCCGACGCGCCAAGGATCAGTGGGGTGTGTCTCATGCGAAAATTCTCCTGACTGGGGAAATATCAAGCAGTGATCGCGGGCGCGGCCCGGCGGGCTCGCGGCGAGATCACCGCACGGCGTAAATGCGGCCGCAAGACTAATGCATACGCTTGGGCAACGGCAATATGGCCGAATGGATCGCGGCGCAGGCCGCGCGGTTTAGACGGATTCTCCGGTAAGCCGCTGAAAGGCTTCCAGATACTTCAGCGCCGTGTGGCGAGCGACGGCATCCGGCAGATCCGGTGCGGGCGGCTGCTTGTTCCAGGCGAGCGATTCGAGATAATCGCGAACGTACTGTTTGTCGAACGAAGGCGGCGAGAGGCCGGGTTGGTAACTTTCCGTCGGCCAAAAGCGCGAGGAGTCGGGCGTGAGTACCTCGTCGATCAAATGCAGGATGCCGGCGTCGTCGAGCCCGAACTCGAATTTGGTATCGGCAATGATGATGCCCCGCTGCAGGGCGTAGCTTGCGGCTTGTCGATAGATCTCAAGACTGGTGTCGCGAACCTGTTGCGCAAGTGCGGGACCGATCAACACGCAGGTTTCCGCATAGTCGATATTCACGTCATGGTCGCCCACCGCGGCCTTGGTTGAGGGGGTGAACATCGCTTCGGGTAGACGGTCCGCGAGGCGTAAGCCCGGCGGCAACGGCAGGCCACAAATCTCGCCGGCGCGCTGGTAATCCTTCCAGCCCGAGCCGATCAGGTAGCCGCGCACGATCGCCTCGATCGGCAGCGGCTTGAGGCGTTTGACCACGACGCTACGCTGCGCGAGACCCGCCCGTTCGGCGGGATCCGGTAGCACCGTTTCCAGCGCGATGCCGGTCAGATGGTTCGGGATGATCGAACGGCAGCGCTCAAACCAGAAGTTCGAAATCCGGGTCAGGATCTCTCCTTTGCCGGGAATCGGCGTCGGCAAGATCACGTCGAACGCCGACAGGCGATCGGACGCGACGATCAGCAGGTGTTGCCCATCGACTGCGTAAATATCCCGCACCTTGCCGCGGTGAAGCAACGGCAGTGAGTGGATCGCGCAGGCAAAGGGGAGTTCCGCCATGGTGGGGTCGCGAGGTCAGGATTTAGCGGAGTCGGAGGGTTTGTCGTCGTCGCCATAGGGAAACTTGACGTGCCCGAAACGCACCAGCAGCACGGTACCCGCGATGATGAGCATCCCGACCGCCGTCGTCAGCATCTGCATGTCGGTCATTTCCTTCATGTCCAGGATCATGTGGCGAGCAAGCGCGACGATCGAAATATACAGCGGCATGCGCACCGGCAGCGAGTGCGACTTGTAATACACACCGACCATCGCGAGGACTTCGAGATAAATGAACAGCAGGAGCAAATCCGCGAGGTGCACTGAGGCTGAGCTGATCATCCGCGCGACCTCGCTCCCCGCGGCAATGACCGTCGCGATCATGATGACCAGCAGGCCGACGGATTCGACCGCGTGGAGGACAATGCGGGGAAGTTCTTTGAGTTTCGATGCGTCATTCATTGCCGGATGATAGCAGACGCAAACAAGAATGCGATCGCGTCGCGGACTTGGAAATGCTCAGGCATCTCGGTATAAGCATGGTTTTTGACGGGGCGGATAAAACGATGGCGCAGATTCAGGTCGGAGTCGTGATGGGCAGTCAAAGCGACTGGCCGGTCATGCAGCATGCGGTTCAAGTGCTGGAGGAGTTGGGGGTTGCGCACGAGTACCGGGTGGTCTCCGCGCACCGGATGCCGGATGCCATGTTTGAGTACGCCGAGCAGGCCGCTCGCCGCGGGCTGCGCTGCATCATCGCGGGCGCCGGGGGCGCGGCGCACCTGCCGGGGATGCTGGCGGCGAAGACCGCGGTACCGGTGCTCGGTGTGCCGATCCCGAGTCGTTACTTGAACGGCCAGGATTCCTTGCTCAGCATCGTGCAGATGCCAAAAGGGATTCCAGTTGCGACCTTCGCGATTGGCGAGGCCGGGGCGGCGAATGCGGCGTTGTTTGCGACTGCGGTGCTGGCTCTGAACGATGCGGCACTCGCTTCGCGTCTTGCCGCCTTTCGGCAAGGCCTGCGGGAAAAGGCCGAGGCGATGCGGCTGCCACCCGAGGGGGGATGATGATTTTACCGGGAGCGACGCTTGGGATGTTGGGTGGCGGCCAACTCGGACGCATGTTCACGATCGCCGCGCGCACCATGGGCTACCGCGTGGTCGTACTGGATCCGGATGCCGACAGCCCCGCTGGTCGATTCGCCGACGAACACCTGCACGCCGCCTATACCGATACTTGGGCGCTCGATGAACTTGCCGGCGCCTGCGCGGTGGTCACGACGGAGTTCGAGAACATTCCGGCTGCCACACTGCGGCGTCTCGCCACGACCTGCCCGGTCAGGCCGTCCGCTGACGCGGTCGAGACCACCCAGAACCGCATCCGCGAGAAACGGTTCATTCAATCCATGGGGTTGCCGACCTCGCCGTTCGCGGTGATCGAATCGACGCACGATCTTGCCGCAGCGGCCGCGGCGGTCGTGTTTCCCGCCATTCTCAAGCGCGCCGAATTGGGCTATGACGGCAAAGGCCAGATCGTGGTGACCGACGCCCGAGAATTGCCGCTGGCGTTCACTCGGCTTGGCGAGATCCCGTGCGTGCTGGAGCACAAGATTGACCTGGTGCGCGAGATCTCGGTGGTGCTCGCGCGGGGCGTGACGGGTGAAACCCGCTGCTATCCGGTCGGCGAGAATGTTCATCGCGACGGGATCCTTTACCGCACCCAGGTGCCAGCCGATATCGATCCCGCCCTCGCCGCGGCGGCGATTGCGGCGGCGGAGCGCATCGCTAGCGGTCTCGCTTACTGTGGCGTCATGGCGGTCGAGTTTTTCATCTCGCGCGGCGGGGAGTTGCTGGTCAACGAGATCGCACCACGACCGCACAACAGCGGCCATTACACGCTTGACGCTTGCATCAGTTCCCAGTTCGAGCAGCAGGTTCGCATGATCTGTGGGCTCCCGTTTGGCGACACGCGGTTGCTGTCGCCCGTGGCCATGGTCAATCTGTTGGGCGACCTCTGGCGCGACGGCGCGCCGCGTTGGGATCGCCTCCTTGCCGATCCAGGCGCCAAACTCCATCTCTATGGCAAACTCCTGGCCCGACCGGGGCGCAAGATGGGGCATTTCTGTCTTCTTCGGCCGACACGCGAGGGGCTCGACGCGGCCGCCGACGTGCTGTTCGCGCAGCTGCGCTGAGCCCGCACCCGATGGAAACCGCCGCTTACCTGGCGACCCTGCGCCGCGATATCGAGTTTGAGACCACGCTGCGTGAGTTCGCGTTCTCGTTCCAAAGCACCTGGGGGCTGTTTTCGCCACGCGAAGTCGACGAGGGTACGCGGTTGTTGCTGGACCGGCTCAAGGTTGCGGAAACCGACGATTGTCTCGATCTCGGTTGCGGCTACGGTCCGATTGGACTCGTCATGGCTCGACTCGCGCCGCGTGGGCAGACCTTGATGGTGGACAAGGATTTCGTCGCGGTCGAATACGCCGAGCGCAATGCGCGCCGCAACGGCATTGCCAACGCCCGGGCCCAGCTCAGCAATGGCTACGATCAGATCGATCCCGGGTCGCGCTTTCATGTGATCGCGTCGAATGTGCCGGCCAAGGTGGGTAAGGAGTTGCTCACCTTGCATCTCCATGACGCGTGCCAGCGACTGCATCCGGGCGGCCGGCTTTATGTGGTGACGATCAATGGCTTGCGTGATTTCATGAAGCGTTACCTGAACGACGTATTCGGCAACTACGACAAGCTCAAACAGGGCGCGCACTACACCGTGGCGGTTGCCGAACGATCCGGCTGAAAAAAATATGGACGAATCGGTGGAAATTGATGTAGCCAGCTATGCAGCCGGTTTGGGTTCTGGTAATAATTAGCGCACAAGAAATCAATAAGCGTTTAGCCAAAGGGTGACGACCCAACGTCAATTTTTAGGAGAATGGTGAAATGAAGAAAGTTTTGTCTGTGGTTCTGGCTTCGGCCGCATTGATCGCCTCAGGCGCGGCGCTGGCGGGCGATGCAGCGGCCGGGAAATCCAAGTACGCGATGTGCATGGGATGCCACGGCGCCAACGGCGTCAGTGCGTCGCCAGCGAATCCGTCAATTGCGGGCCAAGATGCGGCCTATGTCAAGGAGCAGTTGGTCGCCTACAAGACCGGCAAGCGCGAAAACGCAACGATGAAGGCGATGTCCGCTGGCCTCAGCGACGCGGATATCGATAATCTTGCGGCGCACATCTCGAGCTTCCCGAAGCCGTAATTGCAGAGGGGCGTTCACCCGTCGCGAAAGGCCCGCAACTGCGGGCCTTTCGCGTTTTTGGTCGCGCCGACCGACCTGTGCTCGCGTGTGAGTATCTCTTCCTGGGGATAGTCTGGGTGCTGAAAAACACCCCGAGATCGGGTAAAGTCCCGCATCCGGGTTTTTTCCAACGAACATCAAGGGGTTCATCATGAGTGATTTGATCGCACCGTCCATCCTGTCGGCCGATTTCGCGCGGCTCGGCGAGGAGGTCACCCGCGTGTTGGCGGCCGGCGCGGACATTGTTCACTTCGATGTGATGGACAATCACTATGTGCCCAACCTTACCATTGGGCCGCTGATCTGCAAGGCCCTGCGCGACCATGGCGTCACCGCGCCGATTGATGTGCATCTGATGGTCAAGCCGGTGGATCGGATTGTGCCGGATTTTGCCGAGGCTGGTGCCACCTACATTACGTTTCATCCCGAGGCCTCCGAGCACATCGACCGTACCCTGCAATTGATCCGTGACTGCGGTTGCAAATCGGGGCTCGTGTTCAACCCCGGCACGCCACTGAGTCACCTGGAGTATGTGATGGACAAGATCGACATGATCTTGTTGATGTCGGTCAATCCAGGCTTTGGCGGGCAAAAGTTCATCCCGGCGACGCTCGACAAGCTGCGCCAGGCGCGCAAGATGATCGCAGCAAGCGGGCGTGACATCCGGCTCGAAATCGATGGCGGGGTGAAGGCCGACAATATTCGCGAAATCAAGGAAGCAGGTGCCGATACGTTCGTCGCGGGTTCGGCGATCTTCGGTGCCGCCAAGGCGACCGATCCGAATGTCTACGACAGCGTCATCGCCGCGATGCGGGCTGAACTCGCCGCCGCGAAACTGGCGGCCTGAACGAGGGGCGTTCGTGAGTGCGTTGCGTCGGCCGAGAATGGTCCTGATCGATGTCGACGGAACATTGGTTGATAGCGTGCCGGACCTCGCTTACTGCGTGGACGAGATGTTGCGCGAACTCGGAATGCCGGTGCGAGGCGAATCCACGGTGCGGCATTGGGTCGGCAACGGGGTGGAGCGGCTGGTGAAACGCGCGTTGATCAACCAACTCGACGGCGAGCCCGATGAGGCCCTGTTTGAACGCGCGCTGCCGATCTTCATGGCGCTTTATCGCGACAATACGTCCAAACGCAGTCTGTTGTATCCGGGGGTCCGCGAAGGGATTGATTACCTCAAGGGCAGCGGTTTCCGTTTGGGGTGTGTGACTAACAAGGCCGCGCAGTTCACCCTGCCGCTGCTGCGCGACCTCGGCATCCACGACGAATTTGAGGTGATCGTGGCCGGTGATACCCTGCCGCAAAAGAAGCCGGACCCGGCGCCGTTACTGTACGCGGCGCAACAGCTGGGTTGCACGCCGGAAGAGTCGCTGATGCTGGGCGATTCGCAAAGTGACGTCAAAGCCGCCCGCGCGGCCGGGTTCCAGATTGTGTGCATGAGCTACGGCTACAATCACGGTGAGGATATTCGCCGCTATCATCCGGATGCCGTGATCGATTCCATGACTGAGTTGCCGGCCTTGCTTGAGGCGAGCGTGGCGTTTTCCTGAGCGCGATATCGCGAACGCATGAGCCAATTGGATTCCGACCCGCGTGACTTGATCTGGCGATGGCGCATTGGCTGAAGCCGATACGCCGCGTACCCGTCAATCAATGCGCTGAACCGGATCCAGTTGCCATGAACTATCCCCACGAGCCCGAGCTTTTCAAAAATTTCAACCGGATACCGATGGTTCGCGAAGTCCTCGCGGACCTCGATACCCCGCTTAGCACCTTTCTCAAACTGGCGGATGCGCCGTACACCTACCTGTTCGAGTCGGTGGTGGGGGGGGAGAAATGGGGGCGCTTCTCGATCATCGGGCTGCCTTGCCGATTGATCATCAAGATCTATGCTCATCAGGTGGTCGTGGAGGAGGCGGGCGCGGAAATCGCGTGTTTCGAAGTGGCGGATCCGCTCGCCTGGATCGAGCACCTGCAACCGCGGCTCAAGGTCGCGACGCGACCGGGCTTGCCGCGTTTTACCGGCGGTCTGGTGGGCTACTTTGGTTATGACACAATTCGCTATGTCGAACCGCGACTGGCGGGCATCAACAAGCCGGATCCACTGGGTACCCCCGACATTCTGCTGATGCTGTCGGAAGAGGTTGTCGTTTTCGATAACCTGAGCGGCAAGCTGTTCCTAATCGTGCATGTCGCGCCCGATCAAGTCGAATCGGGCGAGCGCCGACTCGCGGAACTCGAAGCGCGCTTGCGCGCGGCGACACCGATTCTGCGCGAGTCGCGGCGCCGCGAGGTCCAGGAATCGGATTTTGTCTCCGGTTTTACCGAGGCAGGTTTCAAGGACGCCGTGGAAAAGGCCAAGCGCTACATCGTCGACGGCGACATCATGCAGGTGGTCTTGTCGCAACGTTTGACGGTGCCGTTCCAGGCTTGGCCGCTCGACTTGTACCGTGCGCTGCGTTGCCTCAACCCATCGCCGTACATGTTTTATCTCGACCTCGAACAGTTTCACGTCGTGGGCTCGTCACCTGAGATTCTGGTTCGGCTCGAGGATGGCATCGTCACGGTGCGCCCGATCGCGGGTACCCGCCGCCGCGGCCACGACGAAGCTGAAGACCAAGCGCTCGAGCGTGAACTCCTTGCCGACCCCAAGGAGCGCGCCGAGCATCTGATGCTGATTGATCTCGGGCGCAATGACGCCGGCCGCGTGAGCGAGACTGGCAGCGTCAAGGTTACCGATCGGATGATGATCGAGCGTTATTCGCATGTCATGCACATCGTTTCCAACGTCACCGGTGTGTTGCAGCCGGGTATGAGTGCGATCGATGTACTGCGTGCGACGTTTCCCGCCGGCACGGTCAGCGGTGCCCCAAAGATTCGCGCGATGGAGATCATCGACGAACTCGAACCGATCAAGCGTGGCGTCTACGCCGGCGCGGTCGGTTACCTCGGCTGGCAGGGCAATATGGATACCGCAATCGCGATCCGAACCGCGGTGATCAAGGACGGTGTCTTGTCGATTCAGGCCGGCGCGGGCGTCGTCTACGATTCGCAGCCGCATCTCGAATGGAAAGAGACGATGAACAAGGCTCGTGCGATCTTTCGCGCCGTCACGTTGGCCGAGGCTGGGCTGGACGGCGTCAGGGGCTGATTGAGCGGCCGGATACAATGAACTCGCACCGGCGCGCGCGCGACGGATTTCACTAGCATCGCGGGTAACCGGGTATGAATACACTGTCGGTGATGGCGGTTTTCGGCGGCGCCGGCTTTGGTGCCTGGCTGCGTTGGTATCTGGGCCTACGCCTAAACCCGGTCTTTCCGACGCTGCCGCTCGGGACGCTTGCGGCCAATCTGATCGGTGGCCTGCTCGTCGGTCTGGCGGTGGTCTGGTTCAATCGTCATCCCGGTATCCCACCGGAGCTGCGCCTGCTGGTCATAACCGGCTTTCTTGGTGGCTTGACCACGTTTTCGACCTTTTCCGTCGAAGTCGTCAACCTGTTGGCGCGTGGCGAGTACGGCTGGGCTTTCGGCGCGGCGATGTTGCACTTATGCGGTTCCCTGGCGTTGACGGCGCTGGGCTTCGCGCTCGCACATTGGACGCTTGGCCGACTCTGAAGTGATCGCGAATTTGGTCGCCGCAGGCTATATATCGCTAGAGACTGCGTGTCACGTTGCCGGTTACCGGTGAACCGCGACCGCGACTCGGGAGTGAATCATGAACGGCTGTTTCCTGAAATTCTATGTGGCCGAGAATCGACGTCATCACCGCATGCTCGCCTACGAGTGGTTGCTGATCGACGCCGAAAAATTCGGCCTGCACGGTGGCTCCGCATTTCGTGCGCTCGCTGGATACGGGCGCCATGGGCGATTGCACGAGGAGCATTTCGTCGAGCTGGCAGGCGATCTGCCGGTGGAGGTGGGTTTCGTCGTCACCCGCGACGAGGCGGATCGATTCCTTGCGCATATCGCGGCCCAGGGGCTCAATCTGTTTTACTTACGAATACCGGCCGACTTCGGTTTCACTGGCGCCAAGCCCGGCTGAATTCCCCTGGCATCCGCGTTTAAGCCCGTACGCAAGCGTTGGTTTGCTTACGCGCCAGGGATGAATGCGGAAGGCGCCGGAGTGAGTTTGACAACAACGTCCGGTGCTGTAGAATCCGACGCCTTGCAGATTTAGGCGCGTAGCTCAGTTGGTTAGAGCACCACCTTGACATGGTGGGGGTCGTTGGTTCGAGTCCAATCGCGCCTACCAGAACACAGTAAAACGGCGCGAGCGGCCCACGCTCGCGCCGTTTTACTGTGTGCGACCTTCAATCCGCCGACCCATCCGCACCGCGGTAAGCCAAACGCGCACTCTGAGGCCTTAAATCAAAGCCGGCGGCGCCGGCTTTGGTCAAAACATCACAATCCACGCCCGGGCGCGAGCGCTTCATCGCGCGCGCCATTCCGAGAGGCTGTAAAGTCAGCCCATTACCGGCAGAAACCCAGGGCAGGGCGCCAGAATCGCGGTGGCGAATCGTGCGCGACGCATTGCGGGCAAGTTACTGGGGCACATTCGGCCGCGCGAATTCTTGCTTGGGGTCAGGTCCAACATTCAAACAAAAAGACGGCGAAAGCGATGCCGATACGCCCCCGTAGCTGTCGGATCAAGCCAACCCACATCTAGCCCCGGATGCAGGTAGGATAGTGAGGCCCCAAAGGCGACAACGACCATCACCTGCCCAACGTGCACGACCAAGGCTTATACACTGGGTTCCGGCATTAGCCATCGCACGTCCCTATGCGCTGGGTTCCGGCATTCCTCATCGCACGTCCCTGTGCACTGGGTTCCGGCATTCCCTGCCGGAATGACGGACGGGGAGGTTGCACATGCGCCGCCACCCCCGTCACCCCGGCATGGATTGCCGGGGCCCAGCGTCCACGGATGGACACCCGCGCACCCGCCACCCCCGTCACCCCGGCACGGACTGCCGGGGCCCAG
>CAZUJU010000022.1:0-53011 GCA_964620675.1 uncultured Thiotrichales bacterium
CCCTCGCCAACGACACCGACCCCGATGGCGACACCCTCACCATCCAGACCTTCGATCAACCGAAGAACGGCGCCGTCACCCAAAACCCCGACGGTACCCTGACCTATACGCCGAAGCCCGGCTTTTATGGCAAGGACTACTTCTACTACACCGTCAGCGACGGCAACGGCGGCACCGATAAGGCCAAGGTCTATGTCCAGGTGAGCAAGGAGACCTGCGTCGCCTACGTCGAGAACGATAGCGTGACCACCAACGAGGACACCGCTATCACATTCGACGCGCGTGCCAATGACGCCGATCCTACGGGCACGATCGCGAGCTTCACTCAGCCTACGAACGGGACGGTTACCCTCAACCCCGATGGAACGTTCACGTACGTCCCCAATCCCGACTATTTCGGACCAGATGCCTTCACCTATAACGTGGCAGGCGGCGCCGTAACCGGCTCTCAAACGGTGACGAATAACGCAAGCGACGCGGGCTCCTCCGCTTCGGTGAGCGTAACCTATAGCGCGGATGGAAAATCCGTTTCAATTACGTCATCGAAGGATCTGTCTAACGTTGTACTAAAATTTGGCGACGGCACCGAGCATAAGTTGGACGGGCTTTCGGGCAATACTGCAACGTTCTCCGGAATCGGCGAAAACGCAGGGAAATTGATTGCGACGGTTTGGGTCAAATCAGGCAGTTACCAGAGCGGCGACGGTCCCGGATACGGTTATCGCCTCGACAATCCAAACGAAGGTACGCTCAGCGACGACTGTGGTACCCGCACCGCGACCGTGACGATCGACGTCAAGCCAGTTAACGATGCGCCGGTGGCCAATAACGACAGCGCCTCTACCAATCAATCGAAGCCGGTCGTGATTAATGTGCTAGCGAATGACACCGACGTGGACGGCGATACCCTCACCGTCACTGACGTGACCAACCCGAGCAACGGAACCCTGACCAAGAATTCCGACGGCACACTCACGTACTCACCCAACGCCGGATTTAGCGGCACCGATACGTTCAGCTACACCGTCAGCGACGGCAAAGGTGGGTCCAGCACGGCGAATGTCAGCATCACCGTGGAAAAATCCGTCAGCGCCTGCGCCACCCTCGTCGGAACCACCGGGATCAATGAGGGCAAAACCGGCGTCTATAAAGTCGTGCTCGACAAACCGGTTGATGAAGACACCTGGTTTAAAGTCCAGATCAGTGACGGTACAGCCAACCGGGTGGACCATTGGGCGGGCAACCAGGACATCATGTGGGGCGGCTGGTACGACATTCGGCAGGGTGTGGGCGGTAAACTGATTGATGTCATCTACGACAAGGTCCCGAATGGCCAAAGCGTGTCCGACGGCAACCGCGCCATGGTCGGACCGGCTGACGCCTCATGGGATTACACCGTCTACAAGGACGGCGTGATCAGCGTCGGCGATACGGTTTGGTTAAAGGTTCCGGCGGGCAGCAAGAGTTCGGATACCTTCGATATCCAGACCTGGCGTGAAAAAGTGACCGTAGATCGCGACTCGGGCAACACCGCAGGGCACGTCGAAGGCACCGAAACCTTCAAGGTCGCGATTACTGACTCTACCAACCAGGACGATGTCAACGTTTGCAAATCGGACCTCGACGTCAAGATTTTCGACACGACATCGTATTATTACGTGAGTCCGATCGCGCTCGACCTCAACGGAGACGGCATCCAGACCACCGCACTCGGCGCCACCGAAGGCAAGTTCGACCTGCTGAATAACGGAAGCCCGATCGCGTCGGGCTGGTTATCCGGAGATGACGGCTTCCTCGCGATCGACTCGAACGGCAACGGAATCATCGATGATCGTAGCGAGCTCTTTGGTGGTAGGGAGGGTGAAGGATTCGCCAAACTCGCCGAGTTCGACAGCAACGGCGACGGCATCGTTGACGCCAACGACGCCCGTTGGAGCGAACTACGCGTATGGCAGGATGCCAACGAAAACCGCAGCACCGATGCGGGAGAACTGCGCACGCTCGACGAAGTCGGCATCAAAAGCCTCAACGTTGCGCACGAGGTCAAGCCTATGCTGGACGACGCGGGTAACCTCCATCTCGAACATGGATTGGCAAATCTCCTTGATGGCAGTTCGATTGCGATGGTGGATGTCTACTTCAACATGGCGCTACCGCCCAATCCGGAACCCACCACCGGCAACCCCGTGCTACCTTCGGTTAACGAATTGTTGACCGATCAGCACAGTCTCGATGCGGTGCTGGGCACGTCAACGGAAACAGCGGAACCCGCCAAGGCAAGCGAACCACCGACCGCGGCACCCGAAAATCCGCTGGACGCTCTGCAGAAACTTGGGTCGATGTACGACGAACACACACCGACTCATCACGACTGGTAGATCATTTACGCGTCCGGCTCGGCGCTCGCCATGCCGGACGCGTTCGCTCCAGGCAAAATACAACTCAGCCGGGACCGCTACGTGCGGTCCCGAACGCTGTAGTGGCGCGGTCCGTCACAGCAATCCTAATCACGACGATGAACGGTCTCCACCGACGGCGATCAGACCATCGTGGCACAACCCAACGAACAGCCGAAGATTTCGGATGACTCACCGAGGACTCCCGCCGACGCCGACAGGTCAGAAATTCACTCATTTTCCGTGATTTACATCCTTACGGCGGACAACTTCCTAGCGCTAGAATCGAACCCGAAAAATAACAATTAACTTCCCTGGCGGCACACTCGGAGCGCGTGGGGAATAAAGGGACAGCCATGAAAACAAGAAGAATAATAACCGCCGGCAATTTTTTTTCCACCCTTACCTACGGTCTCGGCTTTAGCCTTTTCGTCGCTGCTTCCGACTGTTCCGCCGAGACGCTCAACAACGCCGTCAAACAAGTTCTCGAACGCCACCCGGATATCCATACCGCCCAAGCGCTACTGGATGCTACTACCGAAAAGGTCAAGCAGGCACGCTCGAATTACTATCCGGTGATTGGCGCCTCCTCCCAGCACAGCAACGTCCAAGGTCAACGTGGCGCTCAGGACGAAGACTATACCGCGGCCCGAACCGACGCCTTCCTGCGCTGGTCGCTATTCAACGGCTTTGTTGACCAATTCAGCGTTACAGCGCGCCAACACGACCACGCAGCGTCGGCGGCGCAACTGGAGCGCGCGCACGAGCAAACGGCCCTATTGGTCACCGAAACCTACCTCGACGTGTTGCGCTCGAGCGCCCTGCTGCAACATACCGAAACCTATATCGAGGGTCTCGAAAAACTGGTCGGGTTGATACAAGTTCGCGCCGAACTCGGCCGTAGCGCCGAAGCGGAACGGCACCAGGCGCACGCACGCGCAATTCAGGCGCATAATCAGCGCGCCCAGCTCCTCGCTCGGCTACGGGGCGCCAAATTCAAGTACGAACAACTGACTGGTCAAGCACCCACCGATCTCGAGTATCCCGAATTCAAGCTCAACCTGGTCAACGAACCGCTGGACGCCCTGCTTCAGCGCGCCATGCACGACAATCCCGGGTTACGCGCCGCGCTAAAGACCATCGAGGCGCGCGAAGCGGAAATGGGAATTGCGCGCGGGATCTCACTGCCAACCGTCAGCCTGGAACTGCGTAAACGCTTATTGTCCGACGTCGGGTCGCCTGCGGAATTCGACACCGATGCCTCGGCCCAATTATCGCTGAATTACGAACTTCCGCTCGGCGGCGCAGCCCAAAGTCGTCACGCGGAAGCAAGTCACCTCAAACAAGCCGCGCGCGCCGAGGCTGAACGCATCGCGTTGGAGCTGCGAACGACACTCGGCGAACTTCACGAATCGCTTAAGGAAGCGATCGACATCGCACCACGCTTACACGAAAACGTCGATGCGACCACCCACGTCGTCAGCGCCTATGGCTTGCAATTCAACGCCGGAAAGCGCAGCTTGCTCGATCTCCTGAGCGCCTGGTCAGACCGTTACCAAGCGTACGCGTCGGTCGTTGATAACTGGCATCAGCAAACGCTTACAATCGCACGACTGCATGCCCTCGGCGGCAAACTGCGCGCGACAGTCGCGGATCTGTGAGCGCCTAACCACCGATTGACCGCTGATACGCTTGATAAATCTCGCGGTCGTAAATGTAGTCGAGTGCGGGAATATAATGGACGTCGATACCGCCAAGATTGCGTTTGAAGACACTGATTCCCGCCCAAATGTGCTCTGGATCGGCATTCGGCGCCACACCGTAGAGGTCATACCATTTGAATCCACGCGCCTTCGCCTGCAACATAATCCGGTAATTGAGCAGATAGGGCGCCATCAAATCACGATATTCGCCCAACGATCCGGCAAAGAAATAAGTCGCGCGCTCACCGAAAAAGACCACAAGCGCGGCCGCGATCCGCTTTCCACGGTACTCTGCAAAAAAGAGCGAGCCGAGCCGCTTATCGAACAGCACGCGCATGAGATCGATCAGGAACTCATCGCTCATTGAATTGAATCGCTTGCGCTCCGCGGTATCGCGATAGATCGCGAGAAAATCGGTGGTTCCCGCGTCCGAGCTGTCTTCCGCGATTTCGATACCGTGCGACGCGGCCTTCTTGATCCGGTAACGCCCGTTGTATTTCATCCGTGCAAGGATCTCCTGCTCGGACGCCTTCAAATCGACATAGACGGTAGAACGCGGCTCGAACCAGCCGTCAATCTCGGTGAGGCTCGCGGCAAATTCCGGCTTCGACGTCCATTTTGGCTCAAGTCGAACGTGGCTATAGCGTCGCGACGGATCGTCGCGACGGTGACGGTCGAGATGCGCAATAATTCCATGCAACTGCTCGGACGCCGTCACCTCGTCAGGCGACAGGATCGGACCGTCCGGAATGTAAAAAAAGAAGCGCCCCGGTTCGAACTCCCCGATCAACACCTTCGCTCCGGCGATAATGCCCGCCGCGTCGAAGTAAAACGCATCGAGGTACTCGAAGCCATTGCGTCCCATGAGATCGATCCACCATGACGATTGCATGAAGCCGATTTCCGGACGATTCATCGCGATAAACCGGTCCCAATATTCCGACCACTCTTCATTTGTCTCGTACATAACCGCCCACGATGCCTCAAATGTGCTGGCTGAACCCGCCGGTGTGCGAACGGAACCTGGACGCGAAAAACCCGGTATCGCGACCACGCGCAAACCCGCACCTCTGTTCTTCAGAGCGGTTTGAGACCGCGCCCACGGCAACAGGTTCCGCACCCTGGGCAGAGCGCGCTAGCTTCGGACATCACGGCGGTAGGGACACGCGACTCACCGCGCGCAATGGGTTGCGACGACAGCCGTTCGGTGCATCGATCTCGCGACGTGAGTACAACCGCGCGTGAAACCGCGCCATGGACGTTTAGCGTTAACGAAAGTACCCGATTCGGAGGAGTGCCGCTCCAGGTAGGCTAGGCGGGAGCGTCGGCCGCAGGGAGGCGGCTGCCGATCCCCCAGGATGGGTTCACGGTGTCCCCTGCCTGGCCGGCCCGGAGCGGCTTTCATACTCCGGGGCGGTGTCCTCGCCATGAAAGTTAAGCTGACTTTGGGCAAATCTTGCCGGAGGACATCCAATCGCTCGCACAATGGCAGCGATGCACCGCGCGCGCTACACGCCCGTTGTTCCGGAACGCCGCGCTACGGGTCCCGGTAAAGGATCGCTAACGCGAAAGCAGCGCTTCACCGATGGCCAATCGCAACCATCGGCGAAGAAAGTTACCGCTCCCGTGGCGGTGATTGGGCGTCGCTCAAACGCAGGCGCAATTCGACCGTTTCGCCGTCGTCGGCCATCTTGTGCTCGAAGCCAAACCGCTTGGCAAGCGAGAGCATCGCCCGGTTGTCCGGCAAGGTCTGCATGAAGACCTCCTGGGTCCGCCGCGCGCGACAGTAACGCAGCATCTTGTCCATCAGCGCACGTCCGAGTTTGTGGCCCTTGAGGTCGGACCGCACGACGATCGCAAACTCGGTCCGGACGTTATCGGGATCGGTGACCGTACGCACGACGCCGAGGGTCTCGGGTTGTCCATGCGCGTCCGGCGCGGTCGCGATAAAGGCCATTTCCCGGTCGTAATCGATCTGGGTGAACCGCGCCATCTGAGTGTGTGGGATTTCGCGCAGCAGCCCGAAGAAACGAAAGCGGATATCCTCCGGCGAGAGTTTGGAGATAAATACGTGGTGCGCCGGCTCGTCTTCCGGCCGAATTGGACGCAGCATGACCTTAAGCCCCTCGGGCAGAGAAAGTTTCTCTTCGAGTTGCTTTGGATAAGGCCGAATCGCCAGCCGATCATCGCCGCTGCGTGCCACCGGCTGGACCCGGATTCTGGCATCGAGTGCCAGCACCCCATCGTGATCCGCGAACAGCGGGTTGATATCAAGTTCGACGATTTCCGGAAGATCGACGATTATCTGCGAAACCTGGATCAAGGCGAGTTTCACCGCATCGAGATCCGCCGCCGGACGATCGCGGTAACCGGCAAGCAATCGCGAGACCCGGGTGTGCTGGATGACCTCGCTGGCGAGATTCATATTGAGCGGTGGCAATGCCACGGCCCGGTCCTTGATGACCTCGACCGCGACGCCGCCTTGACCGAACAGAATCACCGGACCAAAAATCGCATCGGTCGCGGCGCCAATGATCAGTTCGTGGGCGCCGGGTCTGCGCGCCATTTTCTGCACCGAGAAGCCGCGCAATTGCGCATTGGGATGGAACTCTCGCAGGCGGTTCAACATTCCGTGCGCGGCCTTCAACACCTCGTCCGGACCCTCGAGGTCCAACACGACCCCGCCAACATCTGATTTATGAATGATGTCAGGGGACAGGATCTTGATCGCGACCGGGTATCCGATTTCGCCGGCGAGTTGCACCGACGCTTCCGGCGATTTCGCGATATGCGTCTCGACCACCGGAATGCCATAGGCAGCCAGCACGGCTTTTGCTTCAGGCTCGGACAGCTGCTCCCGCCCTTCGGCAATCACGTTTTCGAGCACCAGGCGAGCGGTCGTGGTCGCGGGGGTGAATTCGCTCGGCACCGACGCCGGCGTTTCCATCAAGAGTTCCTGATTGCGGCGGTAGCGCACCATGTGCATGAACGCCCGGACGGCACTTTCGGGGGTATCGTAGGTTGGAATACCAGCGCCCCGGAACATCTCGCGTGCCGTTTTTACCCCTTCCAGCCCTAACCAGCAGGTCAGGACATTACGCCGCGTGCCCTGCACGGAATCGATCACGGCGCGCGCCGATTCATGGCTCGGCGCGATCGCCGTCGGACAATGCATCACCAACAGCGCATCGATCTGGTCGCACTTCAAGAGCGTCGACACCCCATCGGCGTAGCGGGAATCTGGCGCGTCGCCGATGATGTCAACCGGATTCGCACGCGACCACGAGGCCGGCAGCGCGGCGTCGAGTGCCGCCATGGTCTTGTCGTTGAACTCCGCGAGTTTACCGCCGTTGGCAATCAGATAGTCGACCGCGAGGACACCGGGCCCACCGCCGTTGGTCAGGATCGCAAGCCGGTCGCCCTTGAGCGGGCGGGCGCGCGCCAAGGTCTCTACTGCCTCGAACAACTCGTCGATCTCATAGACCCGCAACATGCCGGCACGCGCGAACGCGGCATCGTAAACGTCATCCGCCCCTGCCAGCGCCCCGGTATGCGAGGCCGCGGCTTTGGCGCCTTCCGCCACCCGTCCGGCCTTGATCGCCAGCACCGGTTTGTTACGCGCGGCCGCGCGCGCCGCCGACATGAACTTGCGCGCGCTCTTGATCGATTCGATGTAGAGCAGGATTGCCTCGGTGCCGGGATCGGAACCGAGATAGTCGAGCAGATCGCCAAAATCCACGTCGGCGCTGTCGCCTAACGAAACGAAGTGCGAAAAACCAATCCCGCGCGACTTGGCCCAATCCATGACGGTGGTGCAAAGTGCGCCCGACTGCGACAAAAATGCGATCTTGCCGGGCAGGATGCTGGTGTGAGCGAAACTCGCGTTGAGCCCGATGCCGGGCACGATTAGCCCCAGGCAGTTCGGGCCGAGGATTCTCAGATTGAACGGCTTGGCTGCTTCCAGCATCGCCTGTTGAATGGTACGACCCTGTTCGTCGGTGTGTTGGGACAAGGCCGCGGTCATGACGATCGCGGCGCGCGTGCCACGCCGCCCGAGCTCCGCAATCAGGCCCGGTATCGTGTGCGGCGGCGTCGCGATCACCGCGAGTTCGGGCACTACAGGAAGATCCGCGATATCGGGATAGGCCAGCACGCCGGCAACTGCCTTGTGGCGCGGATTTACCGGCATCACCGGACCGGAGAACCCGGCCTCCAGCAGGTTTTTCATCACCACCTGCCCGACGCTGCGCGGCGTGTTCGAAGCGCCGATCAACGCGACCGACTTCGGACGAAACAGGTAATCCAGATTCTGCATGCTCATTTCGCTTTCCCGCGCTACGTTAGTCGACATCCAAGGGAGTGGGGTGATCTGGCGTAGCAGATAAACCTCTGCCGACGCGGGTGCCGCACTGCTTCGCGCGCGCGGATCCGCCGGCGCGGCCGCAGCGGCTGAAGGGAGCTTGAGACACCGTTGGGTCATGTTCGAATACGATTCCATTTATGCTGCACTGCAATATACTCCAGCACGACATTAAAAAACCAGAAGGTCATCAATAATTCACCTCGCATCTAACGCGCGCTTGCATTCATTGCACCCAGTTTGAGGGCTGGGCCGCAGTTCCGGCTGACGGCGCGCACCGCCCACGTCGCGGGTAATAAGTCCTTGAAAATTCATACCGCCACAACCCGATGTGCGGTACCTGTAAGAATGGTTTCGCATGAGAACACCCGATCAACGCGGCCATGGCGGCAAGGATCACCAACGCATCAAAACCCAAGCGAAAGCGCATTGAACTTGATCGTGGCGCGGTTGGGGGCGATGCTTATTTATGGCTCCGTTTTCATAGCCGCCCCGATCAAACCTTCGAGCAACCTGATTATGACGCGCCCTCCCGCCCTACTCATTGCCCTCCTGCTCAGTTCGACAACCGCTGCCTGCGCCGAACCAGTACGCACGACGGAACATCGGGTGGATGTTGTTACCATCGCGCAAGGGCTTGAAAATCCGTGGGGTCTAGCCTTTCTGCCGGACGGCCGAATGCTTGTCACCGAGCGCTCGGGTCGGCTGCGGGTCGTGACTGCTGACGGTCGAATCGATCCGGTTCCGATCAGTGGCTTGCCGCGAATCGACCCCCAGGGGCAAGGCGGTCTGATGGATGTTGTGCCCCATCCGAACCACGTCGAAAATGGCTGGATCTACTGGACTTACGCCCAGCGTGACGGCGCGGGCGACAACGGTACGGAGATCGCGCGCGGCAAGCTCGCGGGTGAAGCGGGCAACTACCGCATGGCCGAGGTCGAGGTCTTGTTCCGTCTCGCGCCGAAATCGGGTGGCGGGCTGCATTTCGGGTCGCGGATCGTGTTTGACCGCGCCGGTTTGATGTACCTGACCCTCGGCGATCGCGGCGACAAGGACCGCGCGCAGCGCCTCGACGACCATGCCGGCAAAATCCTGCGCCTCACGGACCTTGGCGCACCGGCGCCGGGCAATCCTTTTGTCGCCACGCCCGGTGCTCGCCCCGAGATCTATTCATTCGGTAACCGCAACGTCCAGGGCGCCGCATTGCACCCCGAAACCGGCGCGCTCTGGGCCATAGATCACGGCCCTCAGGGCGGCGACGAACTCAACCTGATCGAAGCCGGCGTTAACTACGGTTGGCCGGTCATTACCTACGGCGTCAACTATGGAATTGGCACCCGCATCGGCGAAGGCACTGAAAAGCCCGGAATGGCGCAGCCCGTCAAGTACTGGACCCCCTCGCCCGCGATCTCCGGCATGGCGTTCTACACCGGTGACAAGTTCCCGAATTGGCGCGGCGATCTCCTCATCGGCGCGCTCAAGGGCCGCGCCGTGATCCGCGTTCGCCTCGACGGCGAACGATTCGTCGCCGACGAGTTCATGCTCCGAGGTGCCGTGCCGCGCATCCGCGACGTACGTGTCGGGCCGGACGGATACGTCTACTTGCTCACCGATGTCGAAGACGGGGCGATCCTGCGGTTGCAGCCCGCAACGTAGAGCGCACACTGCCTAAGTGAGGCGCGTCTCACGCACTCCCGTAATAGGCGACCGCCGCCGCTACGGTTAAATCCCGAAACGGAAGTCGTAACACTCGAGCGGGCTTAGAAGAATGTAAACTGGCGCCCAACAATAACAATAACGCCCCCATCCAACGCCCATGACGATCTCGACCTCGCGCCGATCTCCCCGCCTGGTACGCGAACCGGCAATCAACGATTGGCCCGTGCCCGCAGGGGCTGCGGTCACTGTCGAATACCTTGACGGCAGCACGCAACGGGGTGAATTGATCACCGTGAGTACACCGCAAAAGCGCATCGTGGTCGATTCCGCGAATGCCGATAACGCAATAGAGATCGACTTCGCCAAGATCCGGTCGGTGTTTTTTGAACACGACCCCGGCGACGATCTCGCCGCAACTAGCTCCGACGAACCCACCGCTTATCGAATTAAGTTCAAGGACGGACGTTCGCGCCACGGCCGCTGCCGCGGATTCGCGCAAAATGCCGCCGGTTTACATATATCAAATCTCTGCCACGACGGCCGCGCGCGGCGCATCTTCGTCCCGGAGGTGAGCTTGGCTAAATTCCGTACTGAAACGCTTGAAATGACCGGGCCGGCGCCGGTCGACGTCAGCGCGCCACAGGCCTGCGCCGACCAAGGCTCGGTCAGTGTTGTCCGCGCCGCGGAACTGCGGACCCTGCTGGCCGCGCGCGACCCTTACGCAAGCAGCCTGCCAAACGCCGCGCAACCAGCACCGGAGCCACCGCCGCCACCGATTGAGCACGCCCGCGCACTCGCGACGCGGCTCGATGTGCCCCTGGTGGATCTCCGCCATTTCGATATCGAAAGCGAAGCGCTTGCCGCGCTCCCGGCTGGATTTGTCTCGGAACACCTCGTGCTCCCACTCATGCTCCACGACGATCATCTCGTGGTGGCGATGGAAAACCCGGCGGATGTCGAACTGATCCGTTTGGCGCAGTTTCTGGCCGGCAAACGGGTGGAGACCTGTGTTGCGTCCCACCACGACCTCGTGTTCGCCGTCGGACACCACTATGGCGAGGTCGAGGGCAGCACCGCGCTGGAGGAACTCGAAAGCGTCGCCAGCACGCCGGAATTCAAGCAGGACTCGAACGAAGACCTCGAAAAGCTGGGGCAGGAAAAGCCGATCGTGCGTCTGGTTCACAGCATGATCACCAATGCCGTGCGCCGCCGCGTTTCCGATATCCACATTCGCCCGGGCGAAAGCGACGTCGAGCTGTTGTATCGCGAAGACGGCACCCTGGTGGCGGTGCGGCGCTTCAGCAAGGCCCTGCTCGCAGCCGTGGTCGCACGGATCAAAATCCTCGGGCGCATGAACGTGGCCGAGCGCCGGCTGCCCCAGGACGGTCGCGCACGCATCGCGGAAAACGCCGCCCAGATCGACCTGCGCATCTCGGTCATCCCCACGGTGAACGGCGAGAGCGTCGTCATACGTCTCCTCAATGCCGGCAAAGTGCTGGGTTCCATCGCCGAGCTTGGTTTCACCCCCCAGGATCAGGCGCGGTATGTCGACCTACTGCACCGCAGCTACGGCATCGTGCTGGTCACGGGCCCGACCGGATCCGGCAAGTCGATGACCTTATTCGCCTCGCTGCAGGAAATCCTCAAGCAGAACGTCAACGTCATCACGGTCGAGGACCCGGTGGAGTACCGTTTGAACGGGGTAGAACAGATTCAGGTCAACACCGTACCCGGCTTCACCTTCGCCCGCGCCTTGCGCAACATTCTCAGGCACGACCCGGATGTGATCATGATCGGTGAAATTCGGGATCAGGAAACCGCCAAGATCGCCGTTGAGAGCGCGCTGACCGGGCACCTCGTCTTGAGCACGCTGCATACCAACGACGCCCCCACCGCGGTGACACGCCTGATCGAAATGGGGGTCGATGCCTTTCTTGTCCGCGCGTCGGTGCTCGGTGCGCTGGCGCAACGTCTGGTCCGCCTCAATTGCCCGCACTGTCTCGCGGAAGAACCTGTCGACCCCATGCAGCGGGCGTTGCTGGCGGTGCCGCTGGAGGAAGTGTTCTATCGTGGCGCCGGGTGCGATGAATGCAACGGCACGGGATTCAAGGGCCGACGGGCCGTTCTCGAATTGTTGGTCATGACCCCGGCTTTACGCGACATCATCGCCGCCGACACGCCATCGGACCGCATTCGGCGCGCGGCGCTCGATGGCGGCATGCAACCGCTGACGCAAAACGCGCTCGCATTGGCGCGTGAACGCAAGATTTCGCTCGCGGAGGTCTACCGCGTTCGCCTTGAGTAACGCGCCGCGCTTCAGACGCTGGCGGACCCTCCGGAATCGCCCGAGACGTGGTGACCGTACTGCTTAGGTGCCGGTCGGTTCGACGGCGGCGTTCCCCATCCCGAGCGCAAGCAAGTCGGCGGTTACTTCCGATTCCGACGCCAATTCACGTGGTCCACGCAACCCAGGTTCGGTATAGACGACCTCGCTCAGCAATCCACCCTGTGGATCGAGCGCGATACGGCGATAAGCGGGCGGCAGCTGATCGTAGGCATGATCATCGCGATCGGGGGCGAATTGGATACAGGTCGACGGAGTTCCGAGCAAACGCCAACTGCGGCGCTCCGCATCGATCGCCTGATGGATGTGTCCGAACACCGCACCTCGAATCTGCGGGAACGCGGCAAGCCTCGACACCAGCTCATCACCGTTGACCAGACCGATACGATCGATCCACGCGCTGCCGATCGGCAGCGGCTGGTGATGAAGAAACAACAGCGTCGGCACCTCCGCGTATTGCCGCAACAGCGCCTCGCACCGCGCAATCGCCGCCTCCGCCAGATACCCCGCGCTGTGACCGGGGTGCGCAGAATTCAGAAACAGCAGCAACCATCCGCCGAGGAGCGCGTGATCCGCCTGCGGGAGACCTTCCGCCGCAAGGGTGTCAAACATCAATGAGGCGTCATCGTGATTCCCGGGCACGCAGAACACCGGCCGTCCCGTCGCCGCCATGATCCACGCGAAGCGCCGGTAAGTCAGCGCGGTCGGCGTCTGGGCAATATCACCGGTGACCACGATCGCATCAATCCGCGGCTCGTGCCGGCGCAAGTGGGATAACACCTCGTCGAGGGTACGGTCGGTGTTGATATCGCGGCAATCGTCATGCCAGTCGAGATGTCCGTGGGCTTGCTCGAACAGATGAAGATCCGTGAGTTGAACAATTCGACAAGCAGGCGGATAGGGCGACACAGTTGGGCTCTCGATCGGGCTGACGGGTGTACTTTAGTGCGGTTTGATGACGGCGCAATTAACCGTGATCGGCGCGGGATTTCGCCACGAGCCGTGCCCGATGCGCGAGGTAGTCACCGCCGGGGACTGGTTCAATGCCCGGTCGAGCCCTCGCGTAGAGATAGACACTCGCCCAAGCCGTCACGCCGCCCGCCAGCTGGACGCGCACGCATTGGCGCCGGTATTCGTGCGGCAGACGATCCGCTGACCCGCAACCCTCGTAGGCGTCAAGCCATCGCCAGGACGTCACCGCGTCGCACAAGCGATAGAGGTCACCCAACACCCGCTGTTGGCTTGTCGCGGCAATCACCAAGGCCGGATAGCGACCCAGATCGTAGAGTTCGCCGGCGAGGCTGGCCGCGCCCAACCAGTGTGCCTCACGTGCAAGGCGGCGCTGCCAAGGATTATCGCAGCCACGCCGGAGCGTTCCATAGACGAACAAACGCTCGCTCACGCGACGGCGGAATCGGTACGCCAATCGATTGCAGGGAGACCCTGATCTTCGAGAAAGGCGTTGATTCCAGAAAACGGTCGACTCCCGAAAAATCCCCGGTACGCCGCCAACGGCGACGGATGCGGCGCGGCGAACACGCGATGGCGAGTGCGATCAATCGCACGACCCTTGGCTTGCGCATGGTTACCCCAGAGCACAAACGCGAGCGGTTGGTCGCCGGCCGCGAGCTCGCGCACTACGCGATCGGTGAAGCGCTCCCAACCCTTGCCGTGGTGACTGCCGGGCTGTCCACTTTCGACCGTCAGCACCGCATTCAACAACAACACCCCCTGGCGGGCCCAGGCTTGCAGGTTACCTTCGTGATTGTCGATTCCAAGATCGTCGCGCAACTCGCGGAATATGTTGGCGAGCGATTTCGGCAATGGCCGTACCTCAGGCGCGACCGAAAAGCTCAGACCGTGCGCGTGGCCCGGCGTCGGATACGGGTCCTGCCCGATCACCACCACCCGGACCTGTTCGAGCGGGGTTGCCTGAAACGCAGCAAACCACTCTTCAGCGCATGGAAACACCTGCTTGCCGGCGCTGCGTTCAGTGGTCAAAAACGCCTTGAGCGCGACGAAATAAGGTTGTTCCAATTCGTCCGCGAGCAAACGCGACCAGCCCGGTTCGAGCCGGAACGGATCGATCAGGTTCATGGCGAGAGCCGTTCGATCTCCCACACCGCATCGACCAAACGGTAACGAAAGCGGTCGTGCAACCGATTGGGTCGGCCTTGCCAAAACTCAAAGCGGCGCGGCTCCAGCCGGTAACCGCCCCACGCCGCCGGCCGCGGCACGTTGCCATCCGGGTACTCGAACTGTAACTGCGCAAGGCGGGTTTCGAGCACCGCCCGCTCGGCAATCACCGCACTCTGCTCCGAAGTCGCGGCGCTGAAGCGACTGTCAACGGGCCGGGCGTGAAAGTAGTCTTCGGCCTCGGTGACCGGCAAATCGACCACCGAGCCGCTGATTCGGACTTGGCGCGCCAGCTCGGGCCAGTAAAACAACAACTCCGCGCGCGGATTCGCGGCGAGCTGTTGGCCCTTGTCGCTGCGCTTGTCGGTATACCAGCAGAAACCGTCGTGATCGAAATGCTTGAGCAGCACCGTGCGCAAGGCGGGTTCGCCCTCCGCGGTCGCGGTCGCCAGAAACATTGCCGTCGGGTCCACCGCATCGGGGTGCTCCGCTTCCTGAAACCAGCGCGCAAACTGCAGGATGGGATCCGGGTCGAGCGCCGCGCGGCGCAGTTCGCCGCGACGATAGTCACGCCGCATTTGCCGCAGATCACGTTTTGACATCGCGTCACTCCTGTCAAATTGTTCGGGTCGAGCGCGCAAAATAGCAGTCGCCGTGGGCACTGGCTATGCTTACCAGACTGTTCGTCATGCGCCGCGAAATCGTTATCGAATGACCCCGCCCAATCGCCATCCGCTGACCCCCGCGCAAGAGCGGCTCATCGTCGCTGAAACCGAGCGTCGTATCGCCGACGCGCTCGTCGCGCTCGGATTACGTCAGGGCACACCGCTGCCGGTGCGCTTCGACGTGCGCGGTACGGCATGGGGTTACTACGTGCGCAAACGCGATGAAGTCAGCATTCGCTACAATCCCTGGCTGTTCGCGCAATTCTTCGACGACGGCCTGCGCGAAACCGTGCCGCACGAGGTCGCGCATTACGTGGTCGACCTGCTTCACCCGCGGCCAAGACGCCGCATTCAGCCCCACGGACGCGAGTGGCGCGCGGTGATGCGGTTGTTCGGCTTCAGTGATCCCCGCACCACCCACCGCCACTCGCTGGCAAATGTCCCGGTGCGGCGCCAAGCCCGTTTCACCTATCGCTGCGCGTGTCGCGCCCACGAGCTGAGCGCAACCCGTCACTACCGGATTGAGCGCAGCCAGGTGATCTACCACTGTCGTCTCTGCGGCGGACCGCTTCAGGCCGATCCGCAAGACTGAACGCGAGTGGCGGCGGCGCAAACCGACCCGGATCGGGCCGGTTATGTCGCGGGCGCTCCCGAACTGCGCACTCCGATTCGTTTACAGCGTGCTACGAACCCGTCGCATGCCGCCGCGGCGGAATCGGTTAAACTTTAAAAGACTTGAATCAATACTCAGGAGTCCGTCAGATGACGCCAAAAACCACATTGGTCACCCTACTCTCGCTGGTAGGCCTATTCGTTGGCGGCTGCTCGCACCAACCGGCATCGCCCGAAGAGGTAACCCGCGAATTCTGGACCGCGGTCATCGCTAACGATGCCGAACGGATGCGCCAAGTGACCGCTAAAGACACCCTTAAAGACCCCAAGTTGATTTCAAACCAGGACGGAATGTTGAAGTCAGTCGAGATCGGCGCGAGCGAGGTGACCGACGTGGGTGCCCGGGTCGCGACCACGCTGGTCGGCGGCGAACCCGGCAAGGAAACCCGCCTACCCATCAGCACACAGTTGGTGCGCGAGGATCAGCACTGGAAAGTCCATGGACAGCGCAGCGTCGATGCGCTGGTCACGGCCTCGGTACAGTTGATGGCGAACCAGGTCTCCGACAATCTGGCCCATCTCGGGCAGGATCTGACCCGCTCGGTAACCACTGGATTGCAGTCGTTCATGCAGGCATTGAACCAGGAGTTGCCGCAGCTCAAGCAACAGCTCGAAGCCCTTTCCGACGAACAGAAGTCACAGCAACTCGGCTCGCAACTGGGGCAACTGTTCGCGCAAGGCATCAAGGAAGCCCTGCGAGAGTTTAATCAGGGCATGGAAGAAATCAGCAACGAACTGCAGCGGAATGCGCCGGGCGCCCCGCCGGCAACGGTATCGCCGCAGGAACCCAAGCCTTCAGACGCGCGGATCTGACCCCGTTCCATCCGCCCGCGCGCGTAGGCGCTTAAGGCCCGCCCACGGATTGTACCGAGGTGTAAGGTCACGCTTCACGTGAAATCCCCAATTCTCAGGGGTGGCGCTCCGGGCCGGTCAGGCGGGCGCGTCGGACGCAGGGAGGTAACCGCCGAGCCGCCAGGGATGGCTTCACGGCGCCTCCCGCCTGGCCGGCCCGGAGCGGCTTTCATCCTCCGGGGCGGTGTCCTCGCCATGAAAGTTAGGTGAGCCCGTCGTCCGTCCTCAGTGATCGTGGCCGCTACCGCATTCATGGTGTTCCTGGGCACATTCGCCGTGGCCATGGGCGTGGCCATGGTTCAGTTCTTCCGGCGTTGCGTCGCGCACGTCTTGCACGCTGACATCGAAATACAAGGTCGCACCCGCCATCGGGTGATTGCCGTCGACCGTGATGCTGTCGTCGACGACCTCACGCACCACCACGACCTGGTGGCCATAGGCGGTCTCCGCATGAAACATCATGCCGACATTGATCTCGGCATCGCCGAACATTTCCCGCGGCACAACTTGAATCAGGGTGTCATCGTACTCTCCGTAACCCTCTTCGGGGATTACGACGATTTCCAGCGCGTCGCCCACGGCACGACCTTCGAGGGCCTTTTCCAGGCCGGGAATGATGTCATCACCGCCATGCAGATAAACGTACGGGGTTTCACCGGTACTACGCTCCAATTCCTGACCGGCTTCATTCTTTAGCACGTAATCCAAGGTAACGACTCTTCCACTCGCGATCTGCATCACACGCTCCTCAACTGACTGAATCATGAAAGGTCAATATGGTAACGCCAATCACGCCCCGGCGCCGCGTTTAGTGGGTTGAAACGGGGTGCCGGGAACCGTGAGTTTTTAGCGCAAATGTACTAAAGTGCGTGGATTCCGCGACAGCGCCTTGGAACCGACTGCATGACCCGACCAGAATCCTTTTCCCGAGAAGAACTTATCCGCTGCGGCAAGGGCGATATGTTCGGTCCCGGCAACGCCCAGTTGCCGCTGCCTAACATGTTGATGATGGATCGCATCACCCGGATCACCGACCACGGCGGGCGCTACGAAAAGGGTGAGATCATCGCCGAACTCGACATCCATCCCGAGCTCTGGTTTTTTGCCTGCCACTTCGAGGGCGATCCGGTCATGCCGGGATGTCTCGGGCTTGATGCACTGTGGCAGCTGATCGGATTCTACCTCGCCTGGCTCGGCAGCCCCGGCCGCGGACGCGCCTTGGGCGCCGGTGAGGTCAAGTTCTTCGGGCAAGTGTTGCCGAGCGCAAAAAAAGTCACGTATCACCTTGATCTTAAACGTGTCATCCAGCGTCGCCTGGTAATGGGTATCGCCGACGGCAGGGTTATGGTCGACGGCCGCGAGATCTACACCGCCAGCGATCTGAAGGTGGGGCTTTTCACTTCGACCGCGGATTTTTAGAACAGCAGCAGCAAACAGCGGAGAGTCAGCGACATGCGACGGGTAGTCATCACGGGAATTGGCATCATCTCCTGCCTCGGCAATGACCAGGACGGCGTTACCGATTCATTGCGTCATGGCCGTTCTGGCATCAGTTTCCAGCAGGACTACAAAGACTTGGGGATGCGCAGCCAGATCGCCGGCGTGCCCAAAATCGATCTCGCAGCACACATCGATCGCAAACAACTCCGCTTCATGGGCCACGCCGCGGCCTATGCCTACCTCGCCATGCAACAAGCAATCGGGGATGCCGGGCTCGCACCTGAGGATGTCTCAAACCCGCGCACCGGGATCATCGCCGGCTCCGGTGGTGCGGCCGCATCGAGCCAGGTCGAATCGGCGGACATCCTGCGCAGCAAAGGCGTGCGCCGGGTGGGACCTTATCGCGTTACGCAGACCATGGGCAGCACCGTTTCCGCGTGTCTGGCCACACCGTTCGAAATCAAGGGCGTCAATTTCTCGATCTCCTCGGCCTGCGCGACCAGCGCACATTGCATCGGCGTGGGCGTAGAACAAATTCAGTTTGGCAAGCAAGACATCGTGTTTGCTGGCGGTGGCGAGGAGGTGCACTGGGCCTTGAGTTCGCTGTTCGATGCTATGGGCGCCCTTTCGTCACAATACAATGAAACGCCGGAGCAGGCCTCACGCGCCTATGATGCCAAGCGCGATGGCTTCGTGATCGCGGGCGGCGGCGGCATGGTCGTGCTGGAAGAACTCGAACACGCCCGCGCCCGCGGCGCCCGTATCTACGCCGAGGTGGTGGGTTACGGTGCCACCTCCGACGGCTACGACATGGTCGCACCCTCCGGCGAAGGCGCGCAGCGCTGTATGCGTCAGGCCATCGCGAGCCTCGACGGTCCAATCGACTACATCAATACCCATGGCACGAGCACCCCGGTGGGCGATGTTGCGGAGCTCAACGCGATCCGCGCAACCTTTGGCGCGGAGATTCCGCCGATCAGCTCAACCAAGTCGCTGTCAGGGCATTCCCTCGGCGCTGCGGGCGTGCAGGAGGCGATCTATTGCCTATTGATGCAGCAGCACGGCTTCATCGCCGCCTCGGCGAATATCGACGAGCTTGACCCGGTCGCCACCGGGATACCCATCGCACTCGAACGCCGCGACCACGTAAACCTGCGCCGGGTGCTTTCCAACAGCTTCGGCTTCGGCGGCACCAATGCCGCGCTGGTGCTGGAGAAATGGGAAGCCTAGCCACGCGGGGTTGCGGGTGGGCCAATGGCCCGCCGACTTCAACTCGCTGAACCGACCCCGTAACGCCGCCCGTAGCCACGCTCGCGAATCGCGACGGTGCTGTGGATCGCGGTGCACTGGGTTCCGTCCGCCAGAAAAAAGCCGTACTCAAAGCGAGGGTCGCTGCGTTGGTGTAGCCGCAATTCTTCACCAATCGCAGTTTCGATCCCCACCGGAAACTCGAACCGCAGTTCGAGATCACCCAACCCCGGACGGCGAAAATCCAGCGTCAACTTGCGGGTCCAGACGTCGTACTCGGGAAAGCGCCGAGCGCAGGCCAGCGCCGCGATCGGATCCGCCAGCGACGCCTGGAACCCACCAAACATCGCTCCGCCCAGATTGCGCGACCGCCAGTTAAGCGGCAAATGCAGCCGTACCCGGCTCCAATCGTCAGCCATCTCGACGACCTTAACGCCCATCAACCAAAACGGCGGAAACAGCTCCAGTCGCCGCCCGGCCGAAAGAAAGCGCAGATAGCGACGGGAAAAGGCTTGGAAATTCACCGGCTTTGACATGCAACCCAGACCCGGACTCGGAGAAAAATGCTCGGCGCCGATTCTACCGCGAACCAACCGCCAGCGACCGGTCGAACCCGCTCCTTAGGGGTGACTCGGAACGCGCTTCGAGCGCGCGCGGCAGCCCTGCCGCGAAAGGGGGGAATCCATCCGCCCGCCCCAGCGCGGCATTTACCCTCCGGGGCGGTGTCCTCGCTTTGAACCGAGATTCCTCGGTTGACCGCTCATTGGCGAACGTAACGTGCTGTATTCGCGAAAAAGCGGTGGCGAATTTGGCTTCACCTTCCGGGTGCACGTCCAACCGAGGATTCTAGGTTGAATGTTCGGCACGCCGGATTAGGCGAGACGGTACCAAGTCTTTTCGACGCGCGACACATCCGCCGAGGGCCGTGCAGCCTGCCGGGCAACCGCATATTCCCCGCCGCGCCACCTGGCGCGATGCGGACTAATCCCGCGTCGGAACATCGCTCGGCCTGTCGTCCTCAGCCGTTTCGCCCGGCGCCGGATCGAAACCACTGGTTGTCTCCGTGGGCGTGGTGACATCAGCCGTGAACGCCACCTCGTGGGCTGCAACGATCGGACCCGGGGCGTGTGCCGTCGAGATTGCTCCGAGCGCTGCCCGGAGTTGGTCGAGGTCCCGTCGCACCCGTTCGACCGCTCCGTCGATCGGGCGTTCAGCGAGCGCCGCGTAGCGCGATTCGATCTGTCCCGCAAGGTGCTGAGCCAGCAGCAGCACCCCTTTGATCGACGGACGCACCGCCGCAGTTTCGAGACGCTCAAGTGGCATGCCCTCGCACAGGATTTCGCTCAGCATGCGGTGAAAGATTCGTGAACCGGATCGTTCGCTCTTTTGCAGCAGGTCGTCCGCACGCAGGTGCAGGTCGTGCAGGTCGCCGAGCGCGTCCTGCAAATATTTGCAATGCCGCAATAACGGCGCCACCTGCGGCAGCTCCGCGGCCACCGGTTCGACCAGGTAACGCAGGCGCTTGGTGAGGATGCGTACGCGATGTAGATCGGCCGGATCGCGGGTCTGACGCAACTGCGTCAGACCCTCCAGCCACGGTTCCGACAACCCGGCGCAGGCCACATCGATGACGTGCGCAAATGATGGCGCGGGCGCCGCGCGGCACCGGTTCAAACGCTTGAGCGCGCGCCGGTGCAGGCGGGCAAAGCGCTGCTGCAGGGGTTTACGCAACGCGTCGAAGTGAGCGTGATAGTCAACCGCGTAAGTATCGTGCAGGGTATCGCACCCGGTGTTCAAACCGGGACCTTGCGGCAACGCCGCGACACTCTGTTCGAGCCAATGCAGCCGCACCTCGGCATCGCGCGCCGCGTTGGTAGCGCGCGCGAGTTTACGCAGGCGCCGTAGGCGCTTGCGCCCGATCAAGCGTTTACCGTAAGCGGGATAGCTCTCGGCGATACTGCGCAAACGCCGCAACGCGACCCGAAAATCGTGCAGCGCGTCAGGATCATTGGCGGTCCGCATCGCCTCAATCTGCGTGGCCGCGATCGTAAACTGGCGCTCCAGCAAATCGGCGATCGCCGCGACTGCGGGCCGGCCAAGTAGGTCTGACGCGTGATTCATGGGTGGGTCACCGGATGGATTTTACTTGGCCGCCTCGCCTCACCGGCGGAACAGCCAGAGCAGCAACGACACCACCGCACTGACAATAATCATCGTTGTCAGCGGGAAAAAGAACTTGAACCCGGGCCGATCGACTAGGATATCGCCCGGTAACCGCCCGAGCGGCAGTTTGCCGAGCCACGGCCAGAGCACTCCGACCGCGACCAACAAGATACCTGTCATGATCAACGCCTTCTGTAAATTCATGGACCCTGTGTTCGCAAAATTACGGTTCGGACTGTGGAAGTATAAGCGAACCCTCTGGTTCGTGGTCTTGATAAGTGGGTGCCTGGCGACGCCCGTCGCCAGCGTCGCGGCGCCCGTGGTCTCCTCATTCGAGCTTGCGAGTGTCGCGGGCGAACGCCTGACGGTTTCTGCATTTCCCGCCGCGGGCAAACGCCTGCTGATCTGGTTGACGGAGGCGTATCGCAGCGGGGAACGCCCGGACTTCCAGCGCACACTGGCGCGCTTGCAACGCGAGGGGGTCGAGGTTTGGGTCGTCGATCTGCTTGAATCACTGTTCCTGACCCGTACTCAGGACACGGTTCGAGCGCTCGATGGCGAACATGTGGCCGCGCTATTGCGCCATGCGTTGGCGCAATCCGAACGTCAGGTTGCGCTGGTGGCGGCGGGTCAAATGGCGATTCCGGCCCTAAAGGGTCTGCACGCGTGGCAGTCGACGGCGCCGCCAGATCCCCGCGTCGACGGCGCGATTCTGTTCTTTCCCAGCCTGCACGCCTATACGCCGGTCGCTGGCGAAGAGGGTGAACTCGAACCGATCGTCGCGACAACGAACTACCCGGTGTTTCTATTTCAACCCGCCGAGGGTCAGATGCTCGGACACCTCCCCCACGTATTGAAGGCACTCGGGGAAGGCGGCAGTGCGGCCTATGCCTGGGTCCAGGCGGGCGTTCGCGACTGGTATTTCCTGCATCGCGACGACGAACCCAGTACCGCGACCGAGAAACACTGGATCGAGCGCCTGCCGGCCCATCTCGCGCAGGCTCAGGGCTTGTTGCAGGCCACGCCTAAACCCCCGACCGCGTTGCCGCTCACACCACGCGGCAGCGCGACGACTTCCAACGCCAATCGCGGCCTGGTGCGATGGTCGACGCCCACCCCCGCCCCGGATTACGACCTGCCCGATCTGGCCGGTAAACAATGGCGGCTGGCGGACGCCGAGAGCGAGATCCTGCTGGTTAATTTCTGGGCCAGTTGGTGCCCACCCTGCGTCGAGGAAATCCCGTCGATGAATCGCCTCGCCCAGCGCTACGATCCGGCACAGTTTCGGATTCTATCGATCAATTTTCGCGAGCCGGCCGAGGAGATCCGGCGCTTTCAGGAACAGATTCACGTCGCGTTTCCGGTCTTGCTCGACAGTCTCGGCGCCACCGCGTCCGCCTGGAAGGTGTTCGCCTTTCCATCGTCATTCCTGCTCGATCGCGAGCGCAGGATTCGCTACTCGGTGAACAGTGCGATCGCCTGGGACGACCCGGAGGCGATCGCGGTGATCGATGCGTTGTTGCGTGAAGGTAAAGTGCCGGTCGGTTCTCAGCGCCCGTGATCGAGCCGGCCGCGCGGGGAATCCCGGTAGCGCCGGACTCAGAGCCCGGACAATGGCTGCAACAGATGCGCGCGGTAGTAGCGCAGTTCGTCGATGGATGCCCGGATATCGTCGAGCGCCTGGTGCTTTGAGTGCTTGCTGAAGCCCTTGGCGATCTCCGGCGCCCACCGGTTGGCGAGTTCCTTGAGCGTGCTGACATCAAGATTGCGGTAATGGAAAAACGCCTCCAACCGCGGCATACCGCGCGCGAGGAAGCGCCGGTCCTGGCAAATACTGTTGCCGCACATCGGCGATGTCTGTTCCGGAACCCAGGCTTTGAGGAACGCCAGGGTCGCGGTCTCGGCCTCGGCCTCGTCGACCCGGCTGGCGCGAACGCGCTCGATCAAACCCGATTCGCCATGGGTCTTGCGATTCCAGTCATCCATTTCCGCCAACGCCGACTCAGGCTGCTGAATCGCGAATACCGGACCTTCGGCGAGCAGCTTGAGCTGTGAATCGGTGACCAGGGTCGCGATTTCGATGATGCGGTCACGCGCCGGGTCAAGCCCGGTCATTTCGAGATCGATCCAGATCAGGTTTTCGGCGTTGCTCGGCATGGCGGGGCACCCGGAAATAGGGATGGGGCGGGAAGTCTAGCATCGATTGCGCCGCATTCCGCACAATCGCGCGGCACCGCGCGGACTCGATCAGTACCCGGAAGCAGCCGCTCTCGACAAAGGGCGACCCCGGCGGGCCAAGGCGCGCGTTGCCGCCGAACGCAGCGCCCTCTTCCAACGCGACTGTGGCCGTAAGGGACGGTTCAAACACCCTACGGTACGCGAACCGGGTTGCTAAGGCGTGCGGTGACCACTTTTCATGGCCGACGGTCGCCACTGAATACGTTCGGCGATAAAGGTGCTTTTGGCTGGCAGGTCGACTCCCGGCTATCATTAGCCCCGAGACCCTACCCCGAAACCGCCGCTCTGCCCCATGACTGCTGATCTCGTTACCCATCTTTTTTTGCTGGCGCTTGGTTTGTCGGTCTTGGTTCGGCTGTGGCTGAACCAGCGCCAGATCATCGCGGTGAGCGCGCATCGCGAGCGGGTTCCCGAGCCGTTCGCGGCGCAGATCAGCCTCGCGGCACATCAAAAGGCGGCGGATTACACGCTCGCCAAAGCCCGTTTAAGGCGCTGGACCACGCTGTTCAATGCGGCGGTACTCTTGGCGTGGACTTTGGGCGGTGGCCTGCAGTCGGCGCATGCGTGGATGTCCGGCTGGACCTCCGCCCCAATCGCGCTCGGCGTTGGAACGGTATTCCTGGTTGGAATCGTTACGTGGTCGCTCGAGCTTCCGTTCAGCCTGTACCACACCTTCGTCATCGAAAACCGGTTCGGTTTCAATCGCATAACCGGATCGCTATTCATCCAAGACACCCTGAAAGGTGCGGTCGTCGCGGCCGTAATCGGCGCGCCCCTCGTCGCCGCGGTGTTATGGGTGATGCTCGGCACCGGAGAGGCGTGGTGGCTTTACGCCTGGGCACTCTGGTTCGGGTTCAGTTTGCTGCTGTCGTGGCTGTTCCCGACCGTCATCGCGCCGCTGTTCAATCGCTTCTCGCCACTGCAGGATGCGACACTGAAAGACGCCATCGAAGCGCTGCTTACACGCAGCGGCTTCACGAGCAAGGGGGTGTATGTGATGGACGGGTCACGCCGCTCCAGCCACGGCAACGCCTACTTTACCGGGTTGGGCAAACACAAGCGCATCGTGTTTTTCGATACCTTGCTCAACTCGCTCAGCCAACCGCAGATCCTGGCGGTACTCGCGCACGAGCTGGGTCACTTCAAGCATCGCCACATCCTGAAGGGTCTCACGGTGAGCGCGGCGTCCGGTTTGCTGTTCTTCGCGGTGCTCGCCTGGCTCATGCCGCAACCGGCGTTTTTCGCCGGACTGGGTGTACGAACGCCAAGCGTTGATCTCGCACTCCTGCTGTTCGTCCTGGTGGCACCGGTTTTCATGTATTTCTTCCAACCGCTGTTTGCGCGCTGGTCGCGGCGGCATGAGTTTGAGGCCGATCACTACGCCGCTACCCATAGCGATCCGCGTGAACTCGCGCTGGCTTTGGTCCGGTTATATCGCGATAACGCCTCGACCTTGACGCCGGATCGACTGCATTCGGCGTTTTATGATTCCCACCCCCCAGCCATCGAACGCATCCGCCAGCTCGGGGTCAACGTTGCCACGATCCCTTTGAGATCTAAGGAGTTATAGAAATGAATTCAAGCCGTTACCATCTTGCCGCGATCGCCCTGTTGGCGAGTTTGCCCGCGGTCAACGCCGCCGATTTGCAAAAGGGCGAAACCCTGCATAACGCCAAATGCATCAGCTGCCATGTACGCATGACGGGCGGGGATGGTTCGGTACTGTACACGCGCAGCGACCGCAAGGTGACCTCGTACGAGGCGCTCGAAACCCAGGTTCGGCGGTGCGATGCCAATCTTCAAACCAAATGGTTCGACGACGATATCCTGAGCGTTACCGCCTACCTCAATCAGGCGCACTACAAATTCCCCGCGCAGTGATTGACCGCATGCCGAGCCGCAAGGCGGGCGAGGATGCAACCCGCGGCGACGGCTTGGTTGTTGCCCGCTTCGGTTCCGTCGTGCGCGTCGAAACCGCGAACGGCGAGAGCTTCCGTGCGACGCTGAGGCGCCGGTTCGACCACGCGGTGTGCGGCGACCACATCCAATGGCGCGCCGAAACCGGCGGCGATTGCGCCATCAGCGCAATCCGGGACCGCCGCAACGCACTCGAACGTGTCTATTTTCGAGGTACCCGCCGAACCCTGGCGGCCAACATCGACCAGATCGTCCTCTGCATCGCGCCCATCCCAACACCGGACTGGACGCTCGTCGATGGCGTCTTGCTCACCGCTCGACGTATCGACGCCGAGGTGCTGATTCTGCTGAACAAATGCGACCTGACTCTGTCACAGGACGATGCTGAAGCGCTGTCCGCGTACCGACAAATGGGCTACCGCATCCGCGAGACCTCGAAACATCGCCCCGACACCCATCAATGGGTTCGCGACGAGTTGCGCGACAAGATCAACGTGCTGATCGGACAATCCGGTACCGGTAAATCGACGCTGACCAATCTGCTCCTTCCGCAAGCGGCAGCCCGTACCGCAGAAGTGTCCGAGCTCACCGGATTCGGCCAGCACACCACCAGCATGTCGCAGCTCTATCACCTGGCGGGCGGCGGGGCATTGATCGACTCACCCGGGGTCAGAGATTTCACCCCGGCCCCGCCCCCACCGGCGGATGTCCAGCGCGGTTTTATAGAATTCGCGCGCTTGGCGGGCGATTGTCGCTTCCACAATTGCCTGCACCGCAGCGAACCCAACTGCGCAGTTCGGGCGGCGGTGGAATCCGGCTCGCTCAGTCGGCGGCGCTACGCCAGCTATCTGGCCCTGCTCGCGGCGGCCGAGGTGGAAACGCGAGCACAATTCTGACGACGCGCGCGTGTGGGGCGCGGTGAAACTTGCGGCGTCGACCTTATCCGGGCGGCCACGTTAAGCGTCTCCCCCCTAGTATGTGCAAGTGCAGATGCATGACTTCCTGACCGGCATCGCGACCATTGTTCAGCACTGTGCGGTATCCCGACGCGGCAATGCCCACTTTTTCCGCCGCCGCTTTGGCGACTTGAAACAGGCTGCCCACAATCACCGTATCGGCCTCGGTCAGCGCTTCGAGCGTCGCGATGTGCTTGCGCGGAATTGCCAATAAATGCTGTGGCGCCTGGGGACGCAGATCGCGAAAAACCAGCGCATGCTCGTCCTGATGAATGATGTCCGCAGGGATCTCGCCTTGCGCGATCCGGCAAAAAATGCAGTCGGTCATGGGATTTGATACGGGTTGCGTTTACGTTGCCTTACCTTACACCCGGCCGCATCAGTAAGTCTTGCGACCTTCGAACGCTTGGGTCAGGGTCTGACTATCGACATATTCCAGCTCTCCGCCCACCGGCACCCCCTGGGCAATCCGCGACGTTCGGATTCCGTGGCGATGGGCCATCTCACCGAGATAGTGTGCAGTCACTTCGCCCTCAACGGTCGGATTGGTCGCCAGGATCAGCTCCTGAATCCCGCCCGCGGCGAAGCGCTGCTCAAGTCGATCCAGACCCAGCTCGGCGGGACCGATGCCATCCAGCGGGGAAAGCCGACCGTGGAGAATGAAATAACGACCGCGGAATGCTGCCGTTGACTCAATCGCGAGTACATCCGACGCATTTTCGACCACGCAGAGCAACTCGTCGCTGCGGGCCGGGTTGCGACAGATCTCGCAGAGTTCATCCTCGGTCAGGGTCTGGCAGCGTGCGCAGCGATGCAGCTTATCAAGCGCTTCACGCACCACCGAAGCGAGCCGCGCAGCACCGGCGCGATCGCGTTGGAGCAGGTAAAAAGCCATGCGCTGGGCGCTCTTTGGGCCCACTCCGGGCAAGCAACGCAGGGCCTCGATCAAGCGCTGCAAGAGCGGCGTTCGCGGCGACATTCGCGACTCCAACATGTGGTCTAGCGTTGTTATTAAATCGACCCGCGGCGGAGCGCTTAGAACGGCAGGTTCAAACCCGGCGGCAGCATCGCCGTGATATTCGACATTTTTTCCTTGCTTGCCGCGTCGACCCGTTGCACCGCGTCGTTGCATGCGGCCGCGACCAGATCTTCGAGCATATCCTTGTCATCCGCCATCAGGCTCGGATCGATCACGACGCGCTTGACCTCGTGGCGGCCATTCATCGTAACGCTGACCATGCCACCGCCGGATTGCCCGGTGACCTCCATCAGCGCAAGCTCCTCCTGAGCCTTGAGCATGGTCTCCTGCATCTTCTGCGCCTGCTTCATAATGTTCCCGATTCCGCCTTTCATGGGCTCATTCCTCGTGAGTTCGGTTAATGTTCAAGTGGTCTGATCGTGCCCGGCACAACTACCGCGCCGAAAGTATCCTTGAAGGACTCGACTATGGGGTCGCGCGCGATCGAATCTTCGGCCGCAAGCTGGCGCTCGGTCGCCACGCGGCGCAATTTTTCGGCCGGCGATTCCGTCATCTCGTCCACAAAATCGACGCGGACCCGGGTCGCCTCGCCGAAGTAATTGGAGAGTGCCTGGGCGAGTTTTTGCAGCGTCGCCTCGCTGTGCAACTGCTCATGCTTGCGTGACATCTGCAACTGTAACAGGCCCGGTTCGCGATGGCGCAGCGTGCAGTGGCTGGCGAGCAACTTCACCATCCGGTTCATGTCGCATTGCTCAAGCACCGCCTCCCAATCGCTGCCTAGGGAATGCGGGGCAATGGTTGCGGCGATCGCCGCCGGCCTAACTACTGCCTTCACAGCGTCGGTCGTAGCCTGCGGGGCGCCCGCCGTCGAACCCGCCGACGGGCGCCCCGCCAAGGAAGGTTTCGCGCTCGACGGGAGCTTCGCGCGCCCCGGTGGGTTCGATGCCCCGGCTTTGGCGGGCTTGAACAACAACATCCGCAATAACGCCATCTCCAGCGCTTGGCGTGGATCCGGTACAACCTCCAGTTCACGCCGCGCCTTAAGCGCGATCTCGTAGAAAAGCTGCAAATCCTCGGCACCAAGTTGAGCCGCGAGTGCGGTGATTTGTGGTGCGTCGCCATCGTGCGACGACAACGCGCCCGGGATCACCTGCGCCAATGCGAGGTCATGCAGTAACGTGATCAGATCGGCAAGTACCGTGTCGTAATCCGGCGCCAAGGCCGCGAGTTCGGCGACACGCTGCATCAGGGATTCGGCATCCTGTTGCGCCACCAGACCGAGCAAGCTGTGCAAGTGATCCTGCGAGATATGTCCCAGCATCGCCTCGACTGCATCGAGCGCGACCGAACCACCACCGAACGCAATCGCCTGATCAAGCAAACTCAGCGCATCTCGCAGACTGCCTTCGGCGGCCCGCGCTAACCGCAACAGCCCGCGTGAATCGTAGCTGACGGCCTCGTCCGTCAGCACATGCTCAAGATGCGCACTAATCTGTTCCTCAGGGACACGCTTAAGATTGAACTGAAGGCATCGCGACAGCACCGTGATCGGCAGTTTCTGCGGGTCCGTCGTCGCCAACAGGAACTTGACGTGCGGCGGCGGTTCCTCAAGCGTCTTAAGCAAAGCATTGAAACTGTGCGACGACAGCATGTGGACTTCGTCTATCAGATAGACCTTGTAGCGGGCATGCGTTGGCGCGTACTGAACGTTGTCGAGCAGTTCCCGCGTATCATCGACCTTGGTTCGCGAGGCGGCATCGACCTCGATCAGATCGACGAATCGCCCTTCGCCGATTGCACAGCAGGCCGGGCAAACCCCGCAGGGCTGAGACGAGACACCGATGTCACAATTGAGGCAGCGCGCAAGTATCCGCGCCAGGGTCGTCTTTCCGACGCCGCGGGTTCCGGTAAACAAGTAAGCGTGGTGGAGGCGCTGTTGATCGAGCGCATTGACCAGCGCGCGAAGCACGTGCTCCTGTCCAACAACGTCCTGAAATCGACTTGGCCGCCACTTACGGGCAAGAACCTGGTAACTCATGATGTTGCGAACGTCTTGCGGGATACGAGGTCGGCGCTTGAAAACAAAGACCTGCACCAGCCACACTCCGGCGCCCGAATCCGCCGCTACCGTTGCTTCCTTCCGGACCTGGCGGGGTTTGCAGCGTATCGTCGCGAAGGGACCGATGCAGGCAGGCGAGAGTATACCATTCCACGTCGTTTGCGAAAGGAATTGATCACGCCACCTCCACGTGGAGGCGACGCCCTCATAATCCAGGCACTGATCCGCTTACGCCAGATTAGCTCGCGATGAAGCTCAGCTTCCCTTTGCCGTACTTCGGAATCATGGCATCGAAATGCCGAATGGCCTGCGCATTGTCGAGCAAATAACGCAGACTATTCGGAGAATCAGACAAACTCGCATAGACTTTGTCGAATCGCAGGTGAGGCGTTTCGTCACTCATGAGAAACCGCGAGCAAATATTCATCAATTCGTTGAGATTATCCCGCATCATCGACGTGAGCTCTTTGTCGCGCACCGCTTCCTTGGCGACATCGACCGGGATCATTGACAACGCCGCGGCCGAGTAAGCGGCAAATTCCAAATCGCATTGGGCCGCCGCCACAGTTCTTCCACTCTCATCGATATATGATGCGAAGATGGATTTGGCGGGATTCTCGATCGCCTTTTCACTGCGGTCTACCCGTAGCCCGTCTCCATACAGCATACCGAGCATCGACGAAATCTCCGCTTCCGTAGGAACCAGATAGTTATACGACATATTTCCTCTTCCCCATTTTTGTTATTGTCGACAAATCTTGCCCCGCCAACCAAGTAAAGCTGGTATCGTGGTCAGCTGTTCAGTGTACAAATGGCATAAGTGCATCGGAAAACGACTGCGCGGTGAAAGGCTTTGCGATAATAAACCGCGCACCCGCCTCCTTCGCAATCTGCCGCATTTCCGACGTTGCCTCCGTGGTTACGAAACCAAACGGCGTATTGCTTCCCCCATCCTTGAGTTTGCGCAGGAAATCGATGCCGGTCATGACCGGCATGTTCCAATCCGAAAGGATCAGCGCCGGCTTGACCTCACTCACCTTTTTCAATCCTTCCTCCCCATTGCTCGCCTCAGCGATCTTGAGTCCAGAAAACCCGGCCTCCTTAATCGTCTTTTTGACGATCATGCGCATGATCGGACTATCATCTACAATCAGAATTTGCATCGTTACGATCTCCTAGTCTAGTTTCTCGTATTATCCATATTAGTCTCAAGCCCTTCTGGAAGACTCGTCGCTATTTTGGAGAAATTTCACGCTTAGGCCATGGCTTTGTTGATCCGGCTTCCAATCCGATCGAGTGGGAGAACCTCATCGATTCCGCCGCGCTTGACCGCCTGCCCCGGCATGCCCCAAACAACGCTCGAGGCTTCGTCTTGTGCAATCGTCAACGCCCCAGCCTGGCGCATCCGCTTGATGCCCTCGGCCCCATCGTCGCCCATACCCGTGAGTATTACCCCCAGCGCATTGGCACCCATCGTGCGAGCAACCGAGTCGAAAAGCACGCATACCGACGGTCGATGCCGATTAACCGGCTCACTTTCATCAATCTGGCAAAGCAAGCGCCCGCCACGCCGCTCGACGCGCAGGTGTTTACCGCCGCGCGCAATATACACATGACCCGGAAAAATCGGTGCGCCGTCTTCCGCTTCGGTAACTGTTTGCTGACAGATCGAATCAAGACGCCGCGCAAACGAGTGACTGAATTGCTCGGGGATATGTTGCGCCACCACGACGCCGGGTGCATCGGCAGACAGCGCCAGCAACACCTCCTTAATTGCTTCGGTTCCGCCCGTCGAGGCGCCGATCGCTATCACGGAATTTCGGGCACTCAACAATCCCCGCGTCACTGTCGCGGTACCCGGTTCATGGCTTTCCGCCACTCTGCCCAAGCTTGCGGGGACATCATGGGCTCGCACCTTCGCACCGCGCGCCGCCTTGACTTTCATAATCAGCTCATCGGCATAATTCGAAAACGTTTGCGCCAGATCAGTCAGCGGCTTGCTGACGAAATCCACCGCGCCCAGTTGCAGCGCCTCCAACGTGACCTCGGCACCCTTCTGCGTTAGCGATGACACCATAACGACCGGCATGGGACGCAGCCGCATCAGGTTGCGCAAAAACTGTATGCCGTCCATTTTCGGCATTTCAACGTCCAACGTTATCACGTCTGGGTTGAGCGCTTTGATTTTCTCTCGCGCCATGAAAGCGTCGTTGGCCGTCCCAACGACTTCAATCTCGGAATCGCCTTGTAGCATATCCGTCAACATCATTCGCATCAGCGGCGAATCGTCCACGATTAGCACCTTAACCGGCCTCGCACGAGATCCTCTTACGACTCCTTGCTCGTCCATTGATTCCTATTCCTTCCAACAGCTCGCTAAAACAACTCAATATCGCCCGCAACCGGAGTCACCCGAACTCGCTGCAGGTAACTACGTTCGGATGCAGCGATCGATTGCGCTTCAGAACTTAGCTTTTTAACCAACGCCTGCCCCGTCAACGGGTGATACATGATCTTCCGGGGTAGCGTACCACCGAGATCCTGCGAATGAACTGGCAACCCCTCTTCACGTAGAAAGCTCAGAACAAAATCGATATTCCGTCGCCCAACTTCACTCGTCGTCATTTGCATCACACTGGCTCCGCCAAAGAGTTTGATCTCCAGGCTTTGGCGTTTCACGCCGCTGCGAAGAATTCCATTGATCAAATGTTCCATGGCGAAGTTTCCGTAGCGCATCGAGGCGTTGACACTTGTCGTTTCCCAACCTCCACCACTCGCTTGATCGCCCAGCGGAAGCAGAAAATGGTTCATCCCCCCGATATTACCCTGCTTGTCCCGTATACATGCGGCGACGCAGGACCCGAGCACGGTGGTAATCATTTCGTCATGACTACTTACGTAATACTCGCCAGGGAGAACCTTAGCAACATTGAGACTGAACTGAGAATCCCAATGTTTTCTCACGGTTTCAAATCCTGAAACTGCCCGTGTCACTCCCGGTACCCCTATCGAATTTTTTGGTATATCGTCTTGCCGAGGGATGAATATCTATCCGTCAGGTTCGAAAGCGTCTCCGAATGCCCAATGAACAGATGTCCGCCCTCAGTGAGCGCGTTGGCGAACCGATCGAAGAGCTTCATCTGCGTCGCCTTATCGAAATAAATGACGACATTGCGACAGAAAATCACGTCGAATTCGCCCAGCGCCGGCCAGTCTTTGATCAGGTTGAGCTGACGGAACTCAACCATGCCGCGGAGTTCTTCTGTGACCTTGATATTCCCCTGATTAGCTCCGCTCCCTTTGAGGAACCCCATCCGGATCCAGTCTGCCGGCAGTCGCTCTATACGATCGATTGGATAAATGCCATGACTCGCAGTCTCAAGTACGTTCGAATCCAGATCCGTAGCCAGAATCTTAACGTCCCAATTGTCGGCACTCGCGAGGTGAGCCTTGACGGTCAGCGCAATCGAATAGACCTCCTCACCGGTCGAGCAGCCCGCAGACCAGAAGCGTAGTCGACGCGTACCGGCATTGCGCTTTAACAGAATCGGCAATAATTGCTTCCCAAGATAATCGAAATGGTGTTGTTCCCTGAAAAACGCCGTGAGGTTCGTCGTTATTGCATTGGTCAAGTGCTCGATTTCCCCGCGATCCCGCTCGAAATAGCCGCGATATTCGGAGAAGCTTCGCATGCCCAACTGGCGCAAGCGACGCGATAGGCGACTGTAGACCATCTCTCGCTTACCTTCAGAGAGCGAAATGCCGGTTTGCGAGTACACAAACTCGCGAATGCGCTGGAAATCATCGTCGGTGTACGCAAACTCTCTGGCACTCATGCAAAATCCCTTCAGAACAGCTCGATCGGTGAGGTTGTCGATACGCGACTTGGCAATTGGTCGGGTATATGCGCGGAGATCAAGTCATCCTTGCTCAAGACTCGCGAAAAGATCCGCTTCTCATCCTCCAGTACGTAAGAATCGTGGATCTTGCGGAGAATTTCCCGGCAATCGATCTCGTAGGGTTCCGTACCAGCGCCTTCCAAGTGATCGCCCATCAATCTTAATCCGCTAGCAACATGCATCAGTCGCTGCGACAGACGGTCGTAGAATTGGAGGTACTTCAATGCGTTCTCGATTGAAGACTGCGCCGACGTACTCGCCGGGCACAGTGCCGCTTCTCGATCCGATCCAAGTCGCGATGCGACATCGAGGTGCTTCATGACCAACTCACCGAGTTTTTCGATCTGTCCGCCGCCTTCGGACAAGGCAAGCTCAACCTGTAGCGCCGAGATTGTAAGCAGCGCACGAATCGTCTCCCTGCAATGGGCATGCGCCGTGTCGCCTTTTCGATCTACCATTGCATCGATTCCCTATTATCGTTCTTCGAGTCATTGCCCGAGGTGTCAACGACACCACGGATGCATCGGTCAGCACGCCGAATCTCCCGCCTACGCACACTCCATGAGCGGCGCGAGTCCGATCAATTGAATATTGCGGTTCACCGCATCGCTCAGCGTAAGGTCCAACTTACCCCCCAGCGCCTTGAGTTCGATCGCAAGCGCACACAAGAGTTGGATCATCGCGGTATCGATTCGCTGAGTCTGTGTAGCGTCGATTTCCAACTGAATCTGCCCTTTTGCCACGAGGCCACGAATCTCCGTCAGCACGGTCGCGACCTGTTGGATATTTGCCGTCGCCTCAAGCGTAATGCACGTCTTCGCCATTGCTCACTTATCCTGTTAAAATTTCCGATTTCGACTACGTCCGTGTACCCACTTGAGAAACCCGTACCACCTTTTCAAGTTGGAAGATGTAGCCGTTGCGCTAATTCCTACGCGCCTCAGAATTCTGTCCATTCTCCGCCGGATACCCGAGGGTTATCGGCGACAATCGGATTTTCTTTAGCTTGTTGCCTCCAGGGACGCACCGCCGAGCGACGTTCGTGTCCCGCATAGTCTTGCGGTCTTTCTGGCGGCAAAGCTGAAGTTGCCCGTCCCGCAGTGCGCCCGGCCCGTATGGCCACGCGCGATTCTTGCGTTTGCGTGGCGCTTGGGTGCGCGCTGGATTCGGAGAACTGCTGGACCGCGCTCAACTGGAAAAACCCGAGTAAACGACTGAGTTTCTGCGCCTGAATGCCCATCGCCTCGCTCGCGGCCGCAACTTGTTCCACTAACGCCGCATTCTGCTGCGTCATTTCATCCATTTCCATCACAGAGCGGTTGACGCTTTCAATTCCGCCAAGCTGTGCGTCGCCGGCTTGCGAGATTTCGGAAACGATTTCGTTGACTTTGTTCACCGCCTCCAGAATCGCTTCCAACGTAGTGCCCGCCGCATCCACCAGACGGGAACCCGTCGCTACTTTCTCCGCGCTGGATTCGATCAGCGCCTTTATTTCCTGCGCCGCAGCGGCGCTCCGTTGCGCCAGGGTGCGAACTTCCGTCGCAACGACGGCAAAGCCTTTGCCCTGCTCCCCGGCGCGGGCCGCTTCAACCGCCGCGTTCAAGGCCAACAAATTCGTCTGGAAAGCAATTTCATCAATGACCGACGTAATTTCCGTAATTTCCCGACTGGAGTGATTGATCTCCGACATCGCTCGGACCGTCTTACCAACTGCGTCGACGCCGCGTTCGACCTCTCGCCGGGCATCGGCCGCGAGTGCGCTAGCGCGATTCGCGTGGCCCGTATTCAATTGAACCGTCGTGGTCATCTCGTTCATGCTGCCTGCGGTAATCTGCAAATGACTCGCTTGGTCCTCGGTTCGTTGACTGAGCATCGCGTTACCATTCGCAATTTCGCGCGCGCCCGACTCGACATTCGCGGCCGCTAAGCGAATATTTGCGATCGTCTCCGATAGGCGTTGCTTCATGTTCGACAGCGTACACGCTGCGCCGACTCCATCCGCCGTTAGCTCGTCTACGGGGGTGTCGAACACGCCATCTGCCATTCGCTCGGCCATCGCTACGAATTCGCTCGGTTCTCCACCCAATTGCTTGCGCACGCTACGGGCTTGCAGCCATGCCATGAACGTCACGATCAACAAGGTGACAAGCATCATCGCAATACCGGTCAAGCGCAGATGAGCGACCATGGCTAGCGCCTCATCCTCGTCCGCCGCGGCGATCAAAGCCCAGTTCAATCCCGTCAGCGGCAGCGGTCCAAAGGCCGAACGACGCGCAACCCCTCCTTCATCAACAAATACGGCGGTACCGGTTTCGCCGCTCAAGGCGCGCACAACCGCAGCATTCTCCACCCGAGTTTTGAGCACCTCAGCTCCGCCGCTTCGCCGCAAGGGCGATCTCAGAACGCCGTCGGCTCCAACGACATATAAGTCGCCGGACGCCATGATCCGCATGCCTCCCGCGAGCGATTTCGCCACCAGTTCCGGCCTCATCTGCAATGCGACCACCCCCAGTCGTCGCCCGAAGCCGTCAATGACCGGCGCCGCCATGAATGCAACCGCTTCGCCTCTCGACGGGGCATAGAACTCGAAATCCGTAACCGAGACGCGGTCCGATGATTCAGCGGTAGCCGCTGCCGCGACCGCTTTGCCTAAACCGGTCTCGCTCAGGTATCCCACACGGAGATTCGCACCTAAGTCGACATCCTTGCGTACGGAGTAAACGATTCGTTCGCCGTTATCGACGAGTATTAGATCGGTGTAGCCGTGACGCGCGATGTGATGTCGCAGATTCGGATGATACTCAACATGCATCGAGCCATAGGATTCGAGATCACTAAACTCGACCATCTCATGCTTGGCCCCCTGCGGTTTGGGATTGCGCACCAGCATGTAATACTGCGCAATGACGCCGAAGACATCGCTTGGCGGCGCGACCGCTAAGCTTGATGAAGAATGATCGAGGTATCCATGCTCGCGATAATAGGCATCTAGCTCGGCTCGAAAAGCCGCTAGCTCTGCTTCAGAGGGCGGAAAATCCTGAGTCAGGCGCTCGGCCTCGGCGACAAACGAACGCAATGCCGTAATCACCATCAGGTTTTCGGCGAGACTCGACGTGAAAAGTCGAGATTCAGTCATCAAGCCGTCTATCACCAGGGAATATTGGTCGCGCTGCGCGCCGAGCGATGCCATGACCTGACTTTCCAGCGTAGGGTGGCTTAGTTGTTACGACACGGGTTTAGAGGTTCGCTTCCACTAGTTTTTGCACGTCAATCAAAATCACCATCTTGTTCTCGACCGTTGCGAGTCCATTGATAAACTCAATATTGAGCTTCGCGCCCATTTCCGGCGGCGGCTCAATCGTAGACTCCGGAATATTGTAGACCTCTGAAACCGCATCCACGACCATACCAATCGTCTTCCGCTGCCCGTCGATCTTGACGAAAATGACCACTGTTGTCGGACCGTACTCCACATGCTCAAACGCAAACCGCTTGCGCAAATCGACGATCGGAACCACCGCACCACGCAAATTGATAACGCCAAGCACATGCCGCGGGGTATTGGGAATTTGTGTCGTGGGCATCCAACCCTTGATCTCCTGAACGTTCAGGATATTGATTCCGTACTCCTCACCCGCCAACAGAAAAGTGAGATATTGACTGCCTTGCGCGGAAGTTGGCGCCTTGCCGTCGTTATCGATTGCTACCGCAGCGTTCATTCATTTCACTCCTATCAATCTGCAAAATAATTATCTAATGAACGTAAAACGTTCTCGATTTTCAAATCACCGTGCAGTCGTCGCAATGGCACCGCTACTGCTTTCATTTTCCACTATCGGCACGAGTAATCGCGTTTGGCGTACGCCTCAAGCCGCGGACAGCGCGGGCGCCGGCGCGTATCGCAGCGCACCATAAAGGTGGCTCCGCGCCAATGCCGATACATCGAGGATGACTGCCACGGTGCCGTCACCAAGAATTGTGGCACCCGAGAGCCCTTCAATCTTCCGAAAGTTCGTCTCCAGACTCTTGATCACGACCTGTTGTTGACCGAGCAATTCATCGACAAACAAGCCCACGCGACGCCGATCGACCTGTACAACAACCAGAAGGCCATCCTCAAGGCGCTTCGCGTGCGGCTCAATGCCAAACAGATCGCCAAGGCGAATGATCGGTATGTATTCGTCTCGGAGCCGATACAGTTCGATCTGATTGCTGACGCGCTTGATACTCTCGGTCTTGATCTGTATGGATTCACTGATCGAGACCAACTGTATGACATAGACTACTTTACCGATTCGCACCAATTGGCCGTCAAGAATCGCCAGTGTCAGCGGCAATCGAATACTGAGCGTGCTGCCCTTCCCCATTTCGGAGGTTATGAAGATCTGTCCACCCAGCTCATAGATATTGCTGCGCACCACGTCCATTCCGACGCCACGTCCCGAGACATCCGTCACTTGATCGGCGGTTGAGAATCCCGGTTGGAAAATCAGATTGTAGATTTCGTCATCGGTCATCGCCTGATCCGGATTGACGATGCCACGCTCGATCGCCTTACTCAGGATACGATCCTTGTTCATGCCGGCACCGTCGTCGGTAACCTCAATGACGATATTTCCGCCTTCGTGGTAAGCGTTGAGATGGATCACGCCGGTCTCCGGTTTACCAGCCGCCACGCGGCGGTCGGGCATCTCGATACCGTGGTCCAGTGAGTTGCGCACCAGATGCACCAAGGGATCGCCGATTTTCTCAAGTACCGTCTTATCGAGCTCGGTCCCTTCGCCGGAGATTTTCAATTCGATCTTCTTGCCGAGTTTCTGACTGAGATCGCGCACCAACCGCGGAAACCGATTGAACGAGTGGCTGATCGGTAACATCCGGATCCGCATCGCGGTCTCCTGCAATTCACGCAAGTTTCGCGTGAGCTGGTTCAGCCCATCGCGGAGCTTCTTGAGCTGTGATTCATCAAAATTGTCGGTGAACTCGTGCAGCATGGATTGATTGATGACAAGTTCACCCACCAGGTTGATCAAGGCGTCCACCTTGTCAATGCTGACGCGAATCGAACTGGCTTCGGGATTGGGTGGCTTGGCATCGCGCGGTGCGGCGGGCTTCGGCGGTGCGGCCGGCGCCGCGGCATCCGTGAGATCGACCGCTTTCACCGCCGCTGCTCCGACCTTGTCGGGTACCAGCGTCGACGTGACCACGGATACTGCCGGTGGCGCGGGCGTAGACCTCGCCGGTAACGTTGGCGCCTGTACCATCGTCGCGGGCACCGCGGCCTGCGCCGGTTCGACCGCAGCCGAAGCCAGCGGGTTGATTGCGAGATCGCAGTCGCCTTCTACCCAGGCAAACAGATCGTCGATTTGGGTCCTCGGCACCTCACCGTAGAGCTCGATATTCCAGCCGAGAAAGATGGCTTCCGGCTCAAGATCGGATAGTCGCGGTAGACGACTGGTATCGCACTCGACCTTACATTCACCGAGCTCCGCCAAACCACGCATGATCCGAACCGGATCATTACCGGTCTTGAGCATGTTCTCATGCGGCAGAAACTGAATGGACCAACCGCTACGTGGGCTCGGTTCGCCAGGCGTCGACACCGGCGGTTCAGCGACCACTTCCTTCGCGGTCGGTGCGATCTGCGCGGCTCGTGGATCCGAGTCCAGCATCGCCTTAAGCCGTTGCTGCATGGATCCCACGCGATCCTTGTCCAACGCGTCATTGGCCTGGGTGGCTTGAATCATCTCGCGCAGGCAATCGACAGACTCCAGCAGCAGGTCGACCGTGGGTACCGTCACGGAGCGCTTTTGCGATCGCATCTCATCGAGCAGGGTTTCCATCACATGCGTAAACCCTGCAATCTCCTTAAAGCCGAAAGTCGCGCTTCCGCCCTTGATCGAATGCGCAGCGCGAAAGATCGTGTTGATCTGCTCAAGATCGGCGGCGCCTACGTCAAGGTTCAACAGCTCCGTTTCCATGATTGTCAAGCCGTCGTGACATTCTTCGAAGAACGCGCCTAAAAACTCTGAGAGATCCATCGACATACCAGTTGCTCCGTAACTTGGCGAATTCCCGCCTGGCGTTTGCTGAGTCGCAATCGATTGACTATCCGATGACTTGGTGAATTGTCGCGACCAGCCGCTCCGGATCGAACGGCTTTACGATCCAGCCGGTTGCGCCCGCTTCACGTCCGATCGCCTTTTTCTCGGGCGTCGATTCAGTCGTCAGGGTCAGGATAGGCGTGTAGCGATAACTTGACATAGCGCGAAGCTCACGAATCAACTGAAATCCATCCATGTTCGGCATATTGATGTCGGTCAAAACAAGATCGACTTGCTCTTTCTGAGCAACGCCCAGCGCATCGACACCGTCGACCGCCTGTAGCACATCAAAGCCCGCACGCTTAAGCGTAAACGTCACCATTTGGCGCATGGATGAAGAATCATCGACTGCTAATATTCTTGGCATAGTTTCCATTACCTTGATTGAATCGGTGCGACAAGTTGCGGTTGATGAATAGAGCGGACCATTTAACTCAACTAAGCAAATCCAGTGCCAGCCCGATGCGCGCGAAAGCCCGAGTTTTCCACCTTCGGTCGGTAACCCACTTGACGCAGTTCAAACGCATGACGGTTTTTTGCCGGATACCCCGGCAGGAATCCGCCAACCCCACCACCTTCATCTGCCAACCGGCGCGGCATCGCGACGTCGCCGTCAATGATCGACGGAATCGCTGCTCATCGCGCGCGGTTCCCGCGTTGCTTTGCGCACGCTGCCAACTCGATCAAATTACCGAGTGCGCAAACAGCGACACGGTTGCGCCGCACTACCGTTCAAGTGTAAAACTTCCGGGGATTTGAATTGAGGATCACCGCAATGGCTATTAATGCCAACAAAACTCGCCCGGAGCGACCTGACGCCAATCGGCGTAAGGATCCGAACGACCAGGATGATTACGCACCCACCACCGTAATGGATCTCTATGTCGGACAGGACCGGCAAATCGCGCTGGCGGCGGTCGCGGCCCATTTGCGTGCCTCCGAGTCCAAGGACGGGCACGACTACGACCAGGATTCGGTAACCCTCGAAACCCCTGTTGCATTCACCCATACCGGTGATGGCGAGACCCTGGATACCGACAACGACAGCGACCTCGATCCCACCATCATCGAAGAAGCGTCGGTGATGACCGAACTCGCATTTAACAAGCAAGCGTTTCTGCGGTATCAAGAGGTGAAAGCCCACATCAAGAGCTTTGAGAAGTTTATCGGCAAGGATTACGAGGTCGGGATCAACTTCAAGCATTACTTTGAATACGCGCAATCCCGGCTGCGGGTGGTCGCAGTTTACGCCTCGGGCTCCGTCAGTTTTCTAGGACAGAATGACGAAGGCCAGATGGTGAATTACTTTGACCACATCGACGACGTTTGCTTTACGCTGGTTCAGTTGCCGCGTCGCGAATCGGAATTGCCGCGCCGCGACGTCGTGTTTTGCTTTACGTCGGATGGCAAGCTGGAACATCTCGAATAACGGCGATTGATGCGCTCAACCCTTACGGAATAACGCAAGCGGCGATGTTCGTAATAAACCCTGAAACACGAGCATTCCGCCGACACCCAGCAGCACCCAAGCGCCACCGATACCGGCACCTAGCGACGCCCACTGGAAGGCGTGCTCGGCGTCAAACAGTCTGCGCGTAAGAACCGCGGTCGCTAACTCGGCGAGCAAGCCGGCGACCGCTCCGGCGACGGTCCCGAGCGCCAGAAACTCCTGTAACAAACGCACCCGCAGTTGTTGCGACGTGGCCCCAAGGGCCTTGAGCAGAGCGATCTCCCGCACCCGCTCCTCGCGCTGCGTCAACAGCAAGGTCAGCAATACCGACAGTGCGACGCCCAGGACCAACGCGAAGACCAGAAGCAAGACCCGTGACGCCAGTTCGAGAACGCGACGGATCTGATCGAGGATCGCGCGCACATCGAGCACCGTCACCGCCGGGAAATTCTGGACCGTACGCGCAATGAGCGTCACTTCCTCTGGCGCGACATGGAGACTCGTGATGAGCGTGCGCGGCAACTGCTCCAATCGCCACGGCGTGAGAAACACGAAAAAGTTTGGTCTGACGCTCTCCCAACGTACCGTACGCAAACTCTCGATCACCTCGGTGACCTTGTTCCCGCCAACATCGAAGGTTAGCTCATCCCCGAGTGAGAGCCCCAGCGTTTTCGCGATGCCGGCCTCGACCGATAGACCAGAGGTTTGCCCAGGCACGAACCATTCGCCGGCAATGATCTGATTGTCGTCGGGAAGATGAGCCGTCGCCGAGAGGTTGAATTCACGGTCGACCAGACGTTGAGCGCGTGGATTATCGTATTGGTCGGGCGCCACTTCGCGTCCGTTAAGCGCGATCAATCGCCCCCGCACCATTGGATAGAGCGTGACCGACGTTTGACCTTCGGCGTGCATAAACGCCGTCAACGCAGCTGCCTCGTCAGGCTGAATGTTAATTAAGAAGTGATTCGGCGCCGAAGCGGGAATCTGCTGTTCCCACGCCTCAAGCAACTGATCTTTGACCTGGGTCAACAGCAACCCGAGCGTCAGCACCGCACCCAGCGTGACCGCCAACACCTGCACCCGGCGCGGCTGATGGGTCAGCCAGCGCCAACGCCGATTTTCCGGCGCCGAGCGCAAGGCTGCGATCAATCCGGCCGCAACCAGCCACAACCCCAACAGAAGCCCAGCAATGACCCCGACGCCCACCAGGCTGAGGCGCCAATCGCCGGTTTGCGCGACGATAAGTATCGCCAGCAGAGGAAGCCCTACTGCGATCCAGCGCAGGCTGCGCTGATCCCCATCGCGATACTCGTTGCGCAACGCCCGGGCGGGTGGCGTATTGATCAATTGCCAGACCTGCGGCCCCGAAAATAGCACCAGCAACGCCAGCATCCAGAGGACCGACAAGCCCAACGGCCGCATATGCGACCCGGAAAACGGCAGCTCGGCGACCGCGCTTACCAAGCTCGCCAACACCGCCTGTACCGCGAAACCCAAGGCGGCCCCGACCGCGCACGCGACCAAGCCATAACCGAGCACCTGAATTCCATAACGCGCCAGCAACTGATGCCGACTACCACCCAACGCCCGCAGCACCGCGGCGGCGGCCGCCTGTTCGCGCACAAAAAGCCGCATCGCGAGAAACATCGCGACACCCGCGAACGCGGCCGTCAGCAAACCCGCGAGCCCTAAGTACTTCTGAACGTTGTCGAGCGGCGCACTCAACTCCTTGCGAGCCTCGCCGGGCGTAACCAACTTTTCCGCCGGCGTCAGGCGCGGCTCGATCACGCTGTTCAGTGCACGTACCGCATCCGAGCCGCCGGCAAACATCAAGCGATAGGTGACGCGACTCGCTGGCCCGACCAGATCCGTCGCCGGCAGGTCATCCAGCGTGACCATGACACGCGGCGCAAACTGCAACACATCGGCCCCGCCGTCGGGCTCGAAATCAACGATCCGTGCCAGCACAAACTCGGATCGCCCCAGCGAAATGCGGGCGCCGAGCGTCAACCCGGTTCGTTGCAGCACCGCCGCATCCACCCAGGCCTCGCCACGCGCGGGGCCGGAACCGACGCGCTGCAACGGCCCCATCACCGACTCGCGAATCTCCAGCTCACCGCGCAGTGGATAGGCCTCACTCACGGCCTTGACCTGAACCAACAGCGTTGTATCGTCATGCAACACCACGCTCGGGAACATCACCACACCGGCCGTCGTCACCCCCGATTCAGCGGCCAAACGCTCATAATCCGCCCCCGGAACCCGCCGACTTTCGAGCACCAGATCGGCCCCGAGCAAGGTTGCCGCTTGCTGTTCGATCCCCTCGATCAGCCGATCGGTAAACACATTCACCGCCGTCAACGAAGCCATCGCCAGCATGACCGCAAGCAACCACACCCGAATCGGCGCGAGGCGCAGATCGCGCCAAGCGATACGGAGGAGCGAACCGAAGTTCATTCGACCCGCACCAACCGCCCACCTTGGAGCAGATAGCGCTGATCGCACCGCTGCGCCAGCCGCGGATCGTGGGTCACCACCACCAGCGTCGTGTTGCTGGCATCGCGTAGCGCAAACATGAGATCCATGATCTTGCCACCCGTCGCCGCATCGAGATTGCCGGTCGGTTCATCGGCGAACAACAGGCGCGGCGCGGTGACGAACGCACGCGCCAACGCGACCCGCTGCTGCTCACCCCCCGAGAGCTGGGACGGATAGTGCCCGAACCGGTGCGCCAGGCCGACCTGCGCCAAAGCCTCACGCGCGCGCGCCGTGATCGACCCCGGTATTGCACCCAGCTCCAGCGGCAGCGCGACGTTTTCCAGCGCCGTCATCCCCCGTAGCAGATGGAACGACTGGAACACAAACCCGACTTGCGCGACCCGAAGCCGCGCGCGCGCGTCCTCGCCCAGACCCGCAAGCGGCGCCCCGAACAACGTGACCTCACCACCGGTTGGGCGTTCAAAGCCAGCCAGTTGACTCAGCAAGGTGGTTTTCCCCGATCCGGACTCACCCATGACCGCGATCGCGCGACCGGCCTCAACGGTCAGGTCGACCCGATCCAGCAGAGTCAGCCGACTTCGGTCCGGCAACTCGACAGCGTAAGTCAGTTGGTACGCGGTGAGCACCGGAAATTTGCTGCCCGCAGCAGCTTGGCTTAAGTTCGTCATGGTCGAGGATTGTTGCAAAGTCATCACGATGAAGAAACTTGTACGGGTACTCCTTGGGGTATGCTTGCTCTGGCTCCCGGTCTGGGCACTGGCCGATCAGGCGGATTCGCCCACGGTCCTGGTTTGGGGCGACAGCCTCAGTGCCGCCTACGGCTTTGGCCGCGACGACGGCTGGGTCGCATTGCTGCAAGCCCGGGTCGCAGCGCGGGACATCGTCGTGGTCAACGCCAGCATCAGTGGCGAAACGACCCAGGGCGGACTCACGCGTCTGCCGGCCGCGCTGGCGACTCATCGCCCCGCATGGGTCATTCTCGAACTCGGTGGAAACGATGGCCTGCGGGCAACGCCGGTCCGACAGATCGAGCAAAATCTCGCCCGCATGATCGAGCTCAGTCATGAGCACGGCGCCCGGATATTGCTGCTCGGCATGCGCATACCGCCGAACTACGGACCGGCGTACAGCGACGCGTTTGCCGCGCTCTACCCGCGACTCGCCAAACAGCATGACATCGCACTGGTTCCATTTTTCCTCAAGGATGTCGCGACCGACCCCGCGCTGATGCAGGCCGACGGCATCCACCCGACCGCTGCGGCGCAGCCGCGCTTGCTAGATAACGTCTGGCCTTATTTCGTCAAGCTGTTGCCCGAAACCGCGACGGCGGGCAGATGATCGACCAGTTCGCGCACATGCTCGATCACGAGTTGTGGTTGCGGACTGCCACGCCACGCGCCCGGATCCCGAGTGACCCAGACCGCGCGTGCGCCGGCGGCGAGGGCCCCGGCAACATCGTGCACGGCGTCGTCGCCGACGTGGAGCAGCTCCGGTAGCGCAACCTCGGCGCGACGAGCGGCCGCTTCAAAAATCGACCGATCCGGCTTCGCCACCCCGGCCTGTTCTGAAGTAATCACAAAATCAAAGAGATGTGCGATTCCGATCCGCTCGACACTGGCGTTGCCGTTGGTGATCGCGCCGATGGTGTAATGGGCGCCGAGTTGCGTCAGAGTCTGCTCGACCTGGTCGTAAAGCTGAACCTCATTACGCGCCTCCCAGTAGACCTGAAACCCTTCCTCGACCCGAAAATCCACGGTTTCTGTCGCGCTCGCCAGGCGTCTGAGCCAGGCCTTGCGCAGCCGCGTCAAATCATGGCGCAAGGCTTGATTTTCGCGCATGAACGCAAGCCGGTGCGAAAATAGATCCGCCTGCGATTTGCGTTGCGTGATATGCGGATAGTGTTCTGCAAGCCACTGATAGAATCGGGCCTCGGCGTTCTGGATCGTCGGTGCGATCGCCCACAAGGTGTCATCGAGATCGAACGTGACGCAACGTATATCCAGCAACATGGGGCTATTCCGCGACCGCCGACAAGCAACGAATAATAACCGATGCGCAGGCGCACGCAGGAGAAGCCGTAGCGGGCGGGAGCGCGGGCATCCTCGCGCCAGCCTTCAAGGCGACGTCAACGCGCACCGAGAACCGTCACCGTGATTCGCCGTTGGTGCGGGTGGTGACGATGCTCCCACAGATAGATCCCCTGCCAGGTGCCCAGGGCGCAGCGGCCGTCGGTGATCGGTAGCGCGAGACCAGACCCGGTCAGAAGGCTGCGGACATGCGCCGGCATGTCGTCCGGTCCTTCATCCCGATGCCGAAAACGCGCGTCGCCATCCGGCACGAAATCGCCCATGAAGGTCTCAAGATCGTGCCGAACGTCTGGATCGGCGTTCTCGCACAGCATCAGCGAGGCGCTGGTATGATGGACAAACACCTGCGCCAACCCTACCCGAATCGCCGCAGCCGCGACAATGCGTTGAACCGCATCGGTGATGGCGTAGGTGGCGCGGCCACGGGTGCCGACCTCAAAACTGTCCTGAAAAACCTCCAAAGTCATACTGCACTCGTACTCGACCTCAACTCGGCATAGGCAGTCTAAACGCAAACGATGGCACCCAACACACCGCCTACAATCAAAGGCGTTATCCGACGCCTCCGGTGCGGGTGATATACTTCGGGACTCCACCACCGCTGGGCGACCAGGCATGACTTCAGCAGCGCAAACCCCTCCACGACGCCACTCGCGATCCCTGTATATCGGCCACGTTCGCCTCGGCGGCGACGCCCCGATCGTTGTTCAGTCGATGACCAACACCGACACCGCCGACGTCGACCAAACCTCAACCCAGATTGCGGAACTGGCCCGCGCCGGTTCCGAACTGGTTCGCATCACGGTCAACAATGAAGCCGCCGCCGCCGCAGTGCCACGGATTCGCGAGCGCCTGCTGCGGCAAAACCTCGACGTACCGCTGGTGGGCGATTTTCACTTCAACGGTCACCGCTTGCTGGCCGCGCATCCCGACTGTGCCGCAGCGCTCGCCAAGTTCCGTATCAATCCCGGCAACGTCGGGCGTGGAAGTAAGCGCGACGAACAATTCGCGCAGATGATCGAGTTCGCTTGCCGGTTCGACAAGCCGGTGCGGATCGGTGTGAACTGGGGTTCTCTCGATCAGGACCTGCTGGCGCGGCTACTCGATGCCAATGCTCAACTCGCGGCGCCGAAATCACTGACCGAAGTGACTCACGAGGCCTTGATCGAATCGGCGCTATCGAGCGCCGAACGCGCCGTCGAACTCGGCTTGCCACGCGATCGTATTATCCTGTCGTGCAAAATGAGCGGGGTGCAGGATCTGATTCGCGTCTACACCGATCTCGCGGCGCGCTGCGACTACGCCTTGCACCTCGGCCTGACCGAAGCCGGCATGGGCAGCAAAGGCATCGTGGCGTCGACCGCAGCGCTCGCAGTGCTGCTGCAGCGAGGTATCGGCGACACCATCCGAATCTCGCTAACCCCGGAGCCCGGTGGCTCGCGCACGCAGGAGGTCATCGTCGCCCAGGAAATCCTGCAAACGATGGGCCTGCGCTCGTTCACTCCGATGGTGATCGCATGCCCCGGCTGTGGCCGGACAAGCTCTGATTACTTTCAGAGACTTGCGGAAGATATTCAGAGTTATCTAAGACATTCGATGCCGGCCTGGCGTGAGACCTTTCCCGGGGTCGAGAAAATGACGGTCGCGGTCATGGGCTGTGTGGTCAATGGCCCCGGCGAAAGCAAGCACGCCAATATCGGCATCAGCCTACCCGGCACCGGTGAGCGGCCGGTCGCCCCGGTGTATATCGACGGTGAAAAGGATGTGACCTTAAAGGGCGACAACATCGCGGCGGAATTCCAGGCCCTGGTCGAAAACTACGTGCGGACCCGTTACGCGAAATCGCCCTAACCGCGCAAACCTGCTCTATTTTTGCGCGCGTGCGCGAGCAAATAAGTGCCGACAGCGCTTCCCTCACAAGGAATAGGGTTGGCGCGAAAGTGCACGCGCCTACAGTCAACGCACGACTTCGCCGCCGGCGGCCTTCCAACCCTCAATGCCGCCTTCTATGAAGCGGGCCTTGAGTCCCTTCGCTTGCAGAGCATCGACCACGCTGTTGGAAACGCTGCCGCCGCGCGCGCAGTAGAGGACGATATCCTGATCTTTGGCCAGGCCGTCGGCCCACTCGACCAGTTGTTCCGGGTTATGCCATTGGGCGCCGGGCAAATGCTCGGGCGCGGCGTCCCGGTCGGCGGCGCGACGCACGTCGAGGATCAGCTTGCCGGCTAGTTCGGTTTTCAGGGTATCGGGTTTGATGGTGCGTTCCATGGGTCTTCCTAGCGTGATTGCGGAGAAATTTTTTACTGTTCAAACGATCAGGGTATAGGCGAGGCCAATGGCGGCGCAGGCGCCGATGACCTTCATGACATCCGCCTTGTATTTCCACAGGGCGATGAAGGCGGCGATGGCGACCACTACCGGCAGCCATTCGAACGGCTCGATAAAGGGAGTCGCGTCGGTGGCTTTGGGCCAGAAGGTGTGCCAGGCGAAGAACACCCCCAGGTTGACGATGACGCCGACGACGGCGGCGGTGATGGCGGTGAGCGGCGCGGTGAACTTGATGTCGCCTCGGGTTGATTCGACCATCGGCCCGCCGGCCAGGATGAACAGGAAGGATGGCAGGAAGGTGAAGAAGGTCGCCACCGTGGCGCCGGCCAGACCAGCGGCGATCGGATTGCCGGTGACTTCCTTGGCGACCCCGCCCAGGTAGCCGACCCAGGTCACCACCATGATCAGCGGCCCCGGCGTGGTTTCGCCCAGGGCCAGGCCGTCCATCATCTGGGCGCCGGTCAGCCAGGTGTGATGCTCCACCGCGCCCTGGTAGACGTAGGGCAGCACGGCGTAGGCGCCGCCGATGGTGAGGAAGGCGGCCTGGGTAAAGAACTTTCCCATGTCGGCCAGGGTCGGCTGACCGCCTATGGCCAGCATGGCCGCAGCCCAGATCGTCGTAAAGGCGACGATCATGAGCGTGAGCTTGCGCCAGGAAAACGTGGCGTGCGCCGGCGGCGGCGTGTCGTCGTCGATCAGGGCCGGACCGTATTCCTTGTTGGATGCGCCATGACCGCCGCCACCCCGGAACTTCGCCGGCGCCAGCTTGCCGCCGATGGCGCCGGCGATGCCTGCCGCGAGCACGATCCAGGGAAAACCGATCTTGAAAAAGAAAATGCCGATGAAAGCCAGCACGGCGATGCTGAGCAGCACCTCGTTCCTGATCGCCTTCGAGCCGATACGCCAGGCGGCGAACAGCACCACCGCCACCACCGCCGGTTTGATGCCGTAGAAGATGCCGGCCACCAAAGGCACGTCGCCCCAGGCCAGATAAACCGCCGCCAGCGAGGACAGCAGCACGAAGGCGGGCAGGAAGAACATCAACCCAGCCACCACGGCCCCGGAGATGCCGTGCATCAGCCAGGCGATGTAGATGGCGAGCTGGATCGCCTCCGGCCCCGGCAACAGCATGCAGTAGTTGAGTGCATGCAGGAAGCGATGCTCGGAGATCCAGCGGCGTCTCTCGACCAGTTCCTGATGCATGATGGCGATTTGCCCGGCCGGGCCGCCAAAGCTGATGAAGCCAAGCTTAAGCCAGAAGGGGAAGGCCTCGGCCAGGGTGGGTGCGGCGGGGTGTTGCGTGACGCTCATTTGAACTCTTTGAGTGATGCGTAGAAAAAATCCAGGGCGCCGGAGGCCGCCTCCAGCAATTTGTCGTCGTCGGCGATAGCGGCGCGCATACCTGCCAGCAGAGTTTCGAGGCCAGCCGCCTCGGGTGCCGGCAACCCGCCAACATCAAGATAGTGGACGATGCGGGCGAGACGATTCAGGCCCGCATCGGTTTCCAGGCCGAAACTGGCCAGCAGCGTCTCGAAAGTGACACGTTCGCCGACGTGGCTGAACTCGGCCCCATCGAAGTCGAATCCGAGCGCCTTTTTCGGACAGTCGGCCGGCTTGTCCAGCCAGCGGAATCGGGCCTCAGTGTCGATGAAGCGGCGAATCAGCCAAGCCGAGGCAAGCCGGTCCACCCAAGGCCGCTTTCGGGTCGCCCACAAACGGCCTTTATACCGGTCCGGGTCGCGCAGGACGATGGCGGCGCTGCGCGCAGTCGGCTCGTCCGGCGACAAACGCGCGCGCAGGGCGTCATCGAACTCATCCAGCAAGGCTGCGGTTTGCGCCAGGGCTTGGCCGGGAAAGAAGTCGATGGCGCGAATAGCGTCCAACGTCTTGCGCAATTTTTTCGCCAACCGCGCCAGATCGACAGGCGAGGACTTATCAATTTCGGCTCGGCTGACACCGATATCGGCCGCCAGTAGCTGATATTCCGGCGTACGGTCGAACAGGCCGGTATAGTTCTCGCCGCTGGCAACGAGCAACCAGGTCGCGCCGCCCGAAGTCACGACATCCCCGGCGATGGCCGTCAAGTTTGCCCGATGCGCCTCGGCCGACGGCAGCAGATAGACTCCATCGCGCAACACCGCTGCGCCGCAGGCTTTGAGCGCGCGCCAAGCCCGCATCCGGGCAGAGGCATTTTCCGTAGGCAGGGTGAGAATAAGCAGCAGCCAATTCATTCTGTATATGTTGCTACTTTTTTGTTATTTATTCTACATATTTTCAAGATCATCCGCTGACGATTTTCGGCTAGGCGCACCGACTTGTCCGCTGCAAGCAACTCAATGCCATCAAGGCTGAGTTACGTTATTTCTGGCGCCGGTCGAAAACTTTATGCGGACCCGGAACGCGCAGTCGAGGCGAAAATCCGCGCTGAGGGTGTTTGCAAGGTGACTCAGATTTAGCCCTTCCCTACTGTAAGCCGAGCCGCTGCGGTTGAGTCACCCGGCCCAGGGGTCCGCCCTTCGGGCAGCGATGCTGTCCAAAATCGCTCCCGGCGGATTCGTCTCGCGGCTGGTGGGGTTCACGCTCGGCCTACCGTTGGACCGCCGTGGACGCGCGCGATGGATCGCGCTCGTCCAGGGGTTAAACCGACGATCGATTGCGATGCTCGGGGCGGATGGCAGGGCCTGGAATATCGGGACATCCGATAAGCCGATGTTTTATCGCTTTTCTCCCTTCGTGAGATTGGCTGGAGTAAGGGAATCGATAGTCAGTTGACGAACAGTCTGATCTTATGAACACCTGCTCCGTGTTCCACCCGTAAAAAAGGCCCGCTAGAAGCGGGCCTTTTTTACGACGATCGTCGACGCCGGACTAGCCGTCGATGCTCTGATAGTAGTCCATCAGGATCTTGGCCACTTCGGGGCGTGAGAATTCCGGCGGCGGCGCTTCGCCGCGACCGAGCATCTCGCGAACCTTGGTACCGGACAGCGCGATGAAGTCCTCCTTGGTGTGGCCCGGGGCCTCGCGCATCATGACCACGCGTCCGAGTTTCTTCGACCAGGCGGTGTTGTCGGCCATGAACATCTGAATCTGCAGGGCGTCTTTCGGCACCTTGGTTTCGAAGATGGTCTGCGCGTCGAACGGACCGTAGTAATCCCCCACCCCGGCATGGTCGCGGCCGATGATGAAGTGCGTAGCACCCATGTTCTGACGGAACACCGCATGCAACACGGCCTCACGCGGACCGGCATAGAGCATGTCAAACCCGTATCCGGTCACCATCGCGCTGTTCGGCTTGAAGTACAGCTCGACCATCTTGCGGATGCAGGCATCGCGTACCGGCGCAGGGATATCGCCCTTCTTCAGCTTGCCAAGCAGCATGTGGATGACCAGACCATCGGCCTCCAGTCGATCCATCGCCATGTGGCACAGCTCCTCGTGGGCGCGGTGCATCGGGTTACGGGTCTGAAACGCGACGACCTTTTTCCAGCCGCGCTCCTGGATCTCGTTGCGGATCTCGACCGCGGTGCGAAAGGTATCCGGGAAGTCCTGCTGGAAATACGAGAAGTTCAGGACCTTGATCTTGCCCGAGACCGCGTAACGACCATTGCTCATGAAGGTGGCGACGCCGGGATGCTCGCTGTCCAGCGTGCCATAGATGTTTTCCGCCATCAGATTCAGCTCCGCGTCGGAGACCTCCTCGACGTCAGCAACATCCATCACCGCCAGCACGGGGTGCCCTTCCAGGTTCGGGTCGCGCAGTGCAAGACGCTTCTTGCCCTTCACGGCGTCGATGTCGTTGGTCATGTTCAGGACCGGCGTCGGCCAGAACAGGCCGTCGGTCGTCTTTAGATTCTCGGCCACGCTGATCGCGTCGGCCAGATTCATATAGCCTGTCAAGGGGTTGAAGTAGCCGGCACCCAGCATCACGGCATTCGCCGCCGCGGCCGAGTTCAACATCAGCGAAGGCAAGCTCTCGGCCTCGTGGCTAAGTGCGTGGTGTTCCTCGGAATCGTAGACGAACAGTGGATTCAGGGTATCTGACCCATGTGGCTTGATCATTAAATCCTCCTATAACAGGATATCCCGCGTGTTGGCGGTGTGATGAAAGGGCGCGCTGCGTGTTCGCCCTCGAGGGAAAAACCGCACGGAATTTAGCCGAATAAGGGCGGCAGGTGAAGTCATAAACCAAATATCTGGCCCTAAACCCGGCCAATATCCACCAAGAGGAATTTTGATCCCGCTCCATCTATCCCAAACGGGTAGGGATAAATTGGCCGTATCGATGCATCGTTTTGCATTGCTCTGTCGTTAATTCACAACGCGCTCATTGGACTTGGAAGGTTCCGTCGCCGGACTCAGCACCGAGAAGCCACTTCGGTCCAGCACGCTGCTTCTTGCACCAGAATCTGTTTGGTAACATGACCACCCCACGGGAAGATTATGCAGTATCGCGGCGGATCGCTGAGCGTTGAACCAGGTAGGCACGCCGCGCGCGGCGCTAAGCTGTTGAGGAACGGCTGGAACAACAGCTGATCGCCGGCTCACAAGAGGGCTTTGCCCTTAAGGTCCCGAGGGACGGCTTCACCACGTCTCCCGGCGACCCGCTCGGAGCGGCAGTCATCCTCCGCGGCGGCGTCCTTGTGACGATAGTTAGTTACGAAAGAAGCGCCGAAATCGGCCAAACAGGCGATCGCAAGTGAATATATTCTCCGTCGAATGGGCATCGGACTCGCTCAAGGTCTGCATCCTTTCCGATACGCATCGATACCTCGATCCCCGCGTCGAGCGCATGGCGTTCGGCTCCGATCTGATCGTTCATTGCGGCGACTTGATGGGCGGCGAGGTCCTACGGCAACT